>JAFEBA010000088.1 GCA_018266105.1 bacterium
GCTACCACGGCTGGCACGACTGGTGCCTGCCCCTGGAAAGCTATGTGCCCGAAGGCCTGGATCAACAGGTCTTGGAATTCCGAGCCGACCAGCCCCAAACGCTGGCTTGCCTTCTTGAACAAAACCCGCAACAGATCGCGGCCGTGATCGTTTCGCCGGAAATGGTGCTCGATCCTCAACCCGACCAGTTCCTACAATTGCAAAGAATGACCGCGCAAGCTGGCGCCGTTTTCATACTGGACGAGGTGAAGACCGCCTTTCGCATTCGCCCGGGCAGCATCCAGCAGTACCTGGGGTCACGGATTTCTTGATCAGGACTTCGCTGCAGCTCGTCACGTGGTCGAGACCAACATGATCGGCAACATCTACCTGCTTCACAAGGTGGGCGAGAAATGAGGGCTCGCCATAGCGGCAGAACTTTGATAACGGGACTGATCGTTGTTTTTATGCCAGGAACGTCCCCGGCTGTCTATAACGGCACCAAGGCCTCAGCCACCCGGCCATTTGAACTTCGTCCGCCCCGGCCGTTGGATAAATTCACCAGGATTCGCACGAGAAAGGCCAAACCAGGTCGGATGAGCCGGACTCCTCACCAGATCCTTCAGGGCGTCACCCTCGAGGCCATGCTCAAGGAGCTGATCGTGGCCTACGAATTCCGCGGCCTGGCTCGGGCCATCCCAATCCGCTGCTTTATGTTCGAGCCGACTCTGGTTTCCAGCCTGCGCTTCCTGCGCAAGAATCTGGAGGCACGCGCCCAGGTCGAGGCGTTTTACGTAGCTTATAAGCAGCAGTCCTAGATGGCCTCTAGCACGGACACTCTGCGGACATCAACTGGCGAGCAGTCTTTGCGGCTTGTCTGAACGCCAGGCTGACCAGCCCCGCCCGCGACCGCGCCCCCCCAAGTCTTGTCCACCAGGGTGGTGGGCTTCAAGAATGGTCGGGTTTACCCGTCTCGAGCGAGTCCTGATAAGCAAAATAACAGTCCAGTGCCATCGTAACAACCGGCACGCCGCAGACCCAACTGGCCGCTTCCTCATAGGACTCCCCGCTCTCCACCACACCCCCCACGAACATATCGTGCATTCGAGGGAAGAGGTCCTTGGTGGAGGTTCGGCGGTGCACAAAAACCTCACCTCGCGGGTTCACAACCATAATCTTGACGGCTCGGTGGAGCAGATTCTGCCGACGTATTTGGGCCCTCGAGACGTCAGTCAGAACGCGATTATCCAGATCCACGACTTCCACCGTCTGGTGAGTCTGCTCACAGTGGTGCACAAACTTACGGTCCGACTCGGGAACCAGCGGCGGAGGCGAGAAGGCTCGTAAAAAAGCAGCGTCCGACTCAGGCAAGGAAGGGTTGATAACACCGCATCCCCTCGGGAATTCACCAGGGGGAACTGACAGCCACTCGAGTCGGGCCTCCACTTGCTTATCCAGTTCAGGCAAAACGACGGGCTCACGAGCATAGGCCTCAACGCCCACATTGGCGGCGCGTTCGTCCCAGTCCGACTTAACCAGGAATTTGATGCCAGGGCGTACCCCTTTTTCCTCGCTTCGTTATCCAGCATATCGCTTTTCTAGAAAATCGGTTAGAATCTCACTCCAACCATCGGGAACGCACATTGCGTTTCGAGAACTGAGGTTTCGTGGAGACTCGAATCCCGGACGGCCCCGTGTCCCAGAAATGGACCCGCTGTCAGCAAGAACTACGCCTGCTTTCACCGCACCAACGAAGGCGCTATCGCGTGCTGGTGGTGGGAGCAGGACTGGCGGGAGCCAGCGCGGCTTCAGCCCTGGCCGAACAGGGCTTTCAGATCACCATCATGACTCTGGCCGACAGCCCTCGCCGTTCCCACAGTGTGGCCGCCCAGGGCGGTATCAATGCGGCCAAAAACTACGTCAATGACGGGGACAGCGTCTTTCGAATGTTCGCCGATACCCTGAGGGGTGGGGATTTTCGAGCGCGCGAAGCCAGCGTCTATCGTCTGGCCGAATTGAGCGGCCAGGTGATCGACTCGCTTGTGGCCCAGGGCGTTCCCTTCGCCAGGGAATACGGGGGCGGCCTCCGCAATCGGAGCTTTGGCGGGGTGCAGGTGTCCCGAACTTTCTACTCACGGGGTCAGACGGGCCAACAACTGCTGTTGGGAATGCACGGAGCAATGCTCCGCCAGGTGAGCCAGGGGAATGTGACTCTACTGACCCGGCGAGAGTTGCTCGACCTGGTTGTGGTCGACGGACGCGCGGTAGGAATCATCGCCCGGGACCTGGTTTCCGGTCAGCTTGAGCCCCACGCCGCCGATGCCGTCGTCATTGCAACCGGTGGCTACTCCTCCGTCTTCCACCTCTCCACCAATGCGATCAATTCAAACGCCACTGCTATCTGGCGCTGCCACAGACGGGGAGCCTGGTTTGCCAATCCAAGTTTCATCCAATTTCACCCGACGTGCATCCCTCAACTCAATCGGGCCCAGTCAAAGTTGACCCTGATGAGCGAAAGCTTACGCAATGACGGACGCATCTGGGTTCCAGTCCTTACTGAAGACACCCGAGATCCCGTCGAAATACCCGAAAGCGAACGAGACTATTTTCTAGAGCGGCTATATCCCGCCTACGGCAATCTGGTTCCGCGCGACATTGCCTCGCGCGCCTGCCGTTCTATCGTAGAGTCTGGACGCGGTGTGGGGCCCACGGGCGGTTCCGTTTACCTGGATTTTGCGCAGGCCTGCAACCGTCTGGGCGAGGCCGTCCTGAGAGATCGCTATGCCAACCTCTATGATATGTATCGTGAGATGACGGGTGATGATCCGTGCAAGACGCCCATGCAAATCTCTCCGGCGCCTCACTTCAGCATGGGTGGGCTTTGGGTGGACTATCATCTGCGATCCAATCTATCCGGACTATTCGTCATCGGTGAGGCCAATTGCGCCGACCATGGTGCCAATCGATTAGGCGCCAACTCTCTCCTACAAACGATGGTGGACGGGCTGTTTGTTTTGCCTCGAACACTGAGCCACGAACTGGCCGTAACCGGCCCCTCCAAGGTCGACTGCGCTCACGCGCAGTTTGCCCGCTGCGAGCAGGAATGCCGGGCCAATTTGACCCGCCTCCTGGAGTGCCGTGGTCGAAGCACGCCCCAGAACTTCCACTTCCAACTGGGGCAAATACTGCTGACCAGAGTGGGACTCTCTCGGTCAGACCCTGGCTTACGGGCCGGCCTGGACGAAATTGCCTCACTGCAGTCGGAATTTGCCAGTCAACTCGTGATCGGCGGCGGACCGGAGCTGAACGCCAATCTCGAAAAAGCGGGAAGGGTCAGTGACTTTCTGCAGCTTGCCGGGCTGATGTGCCGGGACGCCCTGCAAAGGGAGGAATCCTGCGGAGCCCACTTTCGGATCGAACACCAGACTGAGGAAGGCCAACCCATCCGACGGGACCGGCAATTCAGCTCGGTCTCGGCCTGGGAGTGGGCCGGCCAGGATGCCGAGCCCGTACTCCATTGTGAGCCTCTCAACTTTGAACTGCTGGCGCCGGTCACTCGCAGTTACAGTTAAGGATAAGGCGAAACACAAATCCGTCTAGACCAGTCCGAACGAGTGTGACCTGCTCCAAACTGCGCCGTCCGCTTCGAAACCAAGGCCCAATGACGCTCCGCCAGTCTCCCGTTGCGATGGGCCTACTCGGGCGGAGTCGCGGCCAGACCTAGGTTACGACCGCTACTTGATCCCGCTCAAACAAACGTTCAATCATCTGGCTGGTAGTCCTGCGAGGGTCGCACCAGCCTGACCGACTTGAGCCAAAAGGCGCAGGCCTGCTCGCCTCGAAACCGCTAAAATGAAGCAGGCCTGGGGACGCTACTTTTCTCGTAACCCTGAAAGTGGGGTGAAGCGCTGCTCAGCCGAGGTCTTCACGGCTGAAATGAGTCTACGTCAGCCCCTCATGGCGCTGCAGCAGGCCTTTCCGGAGGCGGCCGCCCAACTCCAGCGAGCCGCTGCCGAGGCCGAAGAGTCGTTGGCTGACGCCGCCATGCTGGAATTTCAGATTCAGCACGGTCGCCTCGAGCATACCATCGCCCCCCTACCCCGTAGCCCTCAGGCCGCCTGCAAAATCGCGGTTTCCCTGGTTCAAGAAGGTCGGATTTCGATCGAACAAGCTTTGCTGCGCATTGAACCGGAGGATTTGCGTACGATGTTGCTGCCCGTTCTGGAAGAACCATCGGAAGAGCCTCTGGCCCTGGGGCAGACGCTGGTGCCGGGAGTGGCCAGTGGACGAATTGTGTTGACGGCGGAGGAGGCACTCCGATCAACCGAGCCCGTGATTCTCCTCTGTCAGCGGCTCGGCTATGCCCAACGCGACGCGATGCACCGTCTCCAAGGTCTCATCGTACGTTCCGGCCCGGCCCTGGCGGCGCGCCATCAAGAGTGCCCCTGCTTGCTGCTCGATTCTTATCCCCTGGAGGCGGGCCAGTGGGTCAGCCTGGATGCCAATTACGGGCGGCTCTATTCGGGGGATCTGCCAATTCACAGCGGTCAACTTAGCGCTGACGCCTGCACCCTCCTTGAATGGGCGGCAGAGCTTTCTCAGGTGGAAATACGCGCCAACGTGTCTGGCCTGGATGAGGCTGCCCTGGCAGACTTCTGGGGGGCTCAAGGGGTCGGGCTCTTTCGCTTCGAGTCACTGCTCCTGGCGCCCCACCGGCTTCCACTTTTTCAAACCGTCTTGCATCAGGTGTGCCACCAACAACTGGAGCAATCTTCAGAATACCAGGAGTTGGTCGAGGGTCTGCGAGGGGAGGTGTTGGCCCTGCTGGAAGTCACCCGAGGGCCGTTCAATTTCCGACTGCTGGACGCGCCTCTGGCTCAGATGCTGGGTTACTGGAAAGCCTCTGGAGCTTTAACCCAGGAATACTTTGCCGGCCCTCTGGGCGATTGGTTGCAGGAGCTCAATCCGATGCAGGGGATGCGCTGCGGTCGGCTCAGCCTGCTCTACCCTCGCCTGCTGGAGCTACAGCTGCAAGCCATCCTGGAAGCCTGGACCGAGCCTCAGCGTCGCCTTCAGGTAATGCTGCCGGGGACCTGTGACGCCCAGGAACTGAAATTGTTCCGCCAATGCCTCACCCGGGTGGCCGCCCGGGTCGGGTGTCGCCTTCCCCAAGTCGGGTCCATGTTGGAAATTCCGCGGGCCTGTCTGCTGGCCGATGAGCTGGCCGAGCAGGCCGAGTTTCTCTCGTTCGGAACCGGGGATTTGACCGAGGCCACCTGCGGGATCTCCCGCTACGACGCTCCCCTGAGCTTCCTTTCTGAATATCTGAACAAGGGCATCTTCCAGAGGGACCCCTTTGAGTCCATTGATCAGGCCGGAGTGGGCGCGCTCATGCGCCTGGCCTGCCAGCAGGTACAAGCAAAGTGCCCATCCGTGGAGGTGGGCACTTGTGGTGCTCAAGCTGTGGACCCCGAAAGCCTGGAGTTTTGTCTGAAGTTGGGCCTTGACTATATCAGCGTGCCCACTCGTCACTTGCCGGTGGCGCGCCTGGCCGCCGCCCAAGCGAAACTTAGATCAGATAGCCCCCGCCACCCGCTCCCCCGCCTGCGTAGAAATTAAACGGGCTGGGCTGCTGAGGGCCATAGGCGCCGGGATTACCAAACGGGTTGGAAGGCTGCTGAAAACCCCCTCCCTGGAACTGGCTCATCATCACCTGCATCAACTGGGTGATAATCTGCAGAATGATCTGCATGGGATTACCCCCACCGGAGCCGATGGGTCCTGGTCCCGGCTGAGGCAGCGGTCGACGAGTTCCAGTTGCGGGCAAAGCCATGATAACCTCCAGAAGAACAATCGTGTGGTGTTCAGCATACGTGAATCATGTTAACAAAGAGTAAACGGATCGATTAAAAATTCCCCTTAATTACCCCGGCAACTTCCAGGTGTTCCACCGCCTGCCGACTTTGGACCCGTGCGAACTCGAGAAGATTGGCGTTGCCGCTGCCGGCCAGACCTCTCAGCGTCTCGGCCGTTTCGCGCATCAATTCAAGCCCTTGCTGAATAGAATCCAGGCGTGAATCGCTCTGTGAAACCCGGGCCGTTTCTTTCTGCATCTTGCTGGCCGCAGCGTCCAGGTGCTGGGCCGCCGCCCGCAGAGTGTTCGCGTCACAACTTCCATTCACGAAGGCGTAACCCGCGTCCAGGACAGAAGCAAAAATCACCGGCAGCCCCTGGGTTTGCGGGTTGGGAGGAATCGTTTGAGGAGCTGGAGGGGGTGCGGAGGCGGCCACCACCTGGGCCAGCGTCTTAGAGCTGGCCTCCAGCTGACCGGCGGCCGCCACCAACTCCTCGAAGGCTGTGCGCTCCCGCAGGCAGCGCTCCATCTTGTCCAAACTGTTGAGCACAAAATTAAGCCGACGCATCGGCTCCAGCAATCCCCCTGGGGGAACCACCGTGCGCAGGCTGGTTCTGCATTGTCCCAGTACGCTCAAGAGGAACTCAACTTCATCTTCCGCGCCCGTGCAGGTCTCCAACGCCTTAAAGACCCGGTTGACAGCGGGAATAGGGGTGGGGCCCTTGGCCGCCCCCGGACGCAAGGGTCCCTCCAGCATGACGGCCAGTTGCGGCGCCAGCGCGACCACCTCGGGCTGGATGTCCGGCAAGGCACCACCGACCGCTGCCGTGGCTGTCACCGCCTCCAGCAGTTGCTGTAAATGAAAGACTTGCTGGGCGGTCACCGGCGAAACCTCTCGGCCTTCCAGTTCAAAGCGCAGCCAGTGGATAAAACTGGGGGCTTCGCGCAACAACTCTAAGAGTCGTGTGCGAGCGCCACCCGAACGGGCCAGCCCGTAATGAAACAGGACCCGATTCAGATAGGGAAAGACGGTGGCCCCTTGAGCCACCTGTGCCTGATGGGCGTCCTGAGCCGATCTCACCAGATTCACGCAGGCTTCAGCGCCATCCACCGACTGGCTCAAAAGCCTCGGGTCCTGGGACAGGGCCGCTTCGCGCATCCGTCCCAAGGCGGAGAGATACTGAGTTAAAGCATTGGAAATCTGCTCTCGCGTGGCCGACGCCATCTCAACGTCCGACTCGGCATCGGCGAGGAACTGCCTCAGGATCTGCTGAGTGCCCAGCTCCACCGATTCGATCAAGGGCGCCATTTCAGTCATCGGCTCAGCCCCGCCCGCGGCTGCCCGAACCCTCGTCATCAATTCCTCGGTACGCATCGCGCGCCCTTCGGGAGAGCAAAACCCCCTCCTCCGCCGGAAAGCCCGATCAGGTGGCCGGACTAACCGAGTCGGTCGTTGAAACTGCGGGCCAAACCCACCTGGTTGTGAAACAGAAATAGTGTGGGCGGCGGCTTCTTGGCTGGAGCCGGGACGACATAATCGGACGGAGGTGCTTCAACCTTCTTGACCTTGGCTTTAGACCTGGATGGATTTCTCATCAGGGGCTGCCTTTCTGTTCGGCTTCTCCGCAAAGCGGCTGGCGCTCGCCAGTGTGCGCCAGAAATCAGCTTACCAAACGACAGGTGATGAAAAGGTCATATCCGATGGTCGATTGTTTCCAACCCTTTAAATCTGGAACCTCTTCCGGCTCAGTGGGAGGCGATACGCAAACTGAGCCAGCCCAGCAACAACAACACCACCAGGGTTAGACAGGCCAGCATAAGCAGGTCCTTGGAGGCCCCGGGCTTAGAAGGCTTACGAACCGAAACAGAAGGCTCGGGAGCGGACGTCATTTCTGAGCGATTACGCATTTTGAGCAGTTGAGCGCGCATTTCAGCGATGTTGGCAAACCGCTGCTCTTTACGCAAAGCCATAGCCCTGGCCACGAAAAGATCCAGCTGCAGGGGAACTTTGGGATTGATATGGCGGAGGCTGAGCGGTCCCCGATTTTCCAGCGCCAGTTCGGAGGCTTTCTGGGGCGGCTGCCCGCTCAGCAAGTGGTAGAGAGTGGCTCCCAAGGAATAGATGTCGCTGCGCTCATCGGTCCCGCCCGCCCCGTGATACTGCTCCAGTGGACAGTAATCAGGCGAGCCGATGCCCTGCAAGAAGGTGGCTGTTTCAGAACCCATGTGCAGACAGTGGGCAATCCCGAAATCGATCAAATGCACACGGTCGTTTCGATCGATCATGATGTTGCCAGGCTTCATATCACGATACAGAATGGGAGGATTTTGCTGGTGCAGAAACTCCAGGATGTCCATCAATTGTTTCAGCCAGCCCATGATGGAATCCAGTTCGAAAGGCTCCTGGCGTTGAGCCAGCATCTCGGCCACCGTTTTGCCGGAGATATAGTTCATAACCATGAAGTAGCGGCCGTTTTCTTCAAAGAGATCGTGGGCCTTGACCAGTCCGGGATGGTCCAGAGCGGCCAGAAATCGAGCTTCCTGGGCAAACTGCTCGACCGCTTGACGGTAAATGCGCGGATTGGTGGCCAGCACCCGCATCTCCTTGACGGCCACGGGTGAATCAGCCTGAGAACGGTCGCGCGCAAAGTATACTGAGCCCATGCCGCCCGCACCCAGGGAATATTCGATTAAGTAGCGACCGGCCAGGATGGTTCCTGGCTCAAGTTCGTGTTCGGATAGACCGGGGGAATTCAAACCGATTGGGGGTTCGCGATCACGACTGCGTGTCCTGGGCGACTCAGGCGTAGCGCCGAAGCAGAGCCATGGCCCAGGGACCCAGCAGCCTGCCCAGCAGAAGGAAGGGCAGGCGCCGAATCGGGGACAGATGACGATGATAGATGGCCATATACTCCATGGTCGCCAGCCCGCCCCGGCTGCGCTTGAAAGCACCGGCCCCCGAGGACATATTGAGCCAGCGCCCCTGCTCGGCCGCTTCCAGCAGTACCCTTGTCATCAGCCGTCGGTAGAGTCCCCATTCCCGCGGCAGCCCCAGCCGATACCCCACCACCGTGCCGATGAGCTGTTGGTGGCGCAGCCACCACCCGGTTACGCCCAGGCTCTGTCCAGCCGAGTCCTGGAGCAGCAGAATGCGCCAGCCCAAACGTTCAGCGCACAGCTTGAAGAATTCACCGGTAAAGGCTGGATTCTCCGTGGGATACTTACCCCGATAGAGTTCGTTATAAAGTTCTGACACCTGGCCCCAATGACCAGCTTCAAAAAGCTCATGCCCCAACCACTGAAAGCGGCCGTCTTCCAGCAAGCGTCGGTCCCTTCGCAGGTCGTGCTTGCGCAAGAAGTCGGCCTTGCGCCCGTCAAAACGATAGATCAGTCGGGAAGGCAACAGTTGCCAGCCCTCAGAAGCAAAGCGCTCCAATAGAGGCTGGTGAAAACCTTCATTCAAACTGCGAAAAACCAGTGCGTGCCCCGGAAAACGCTGAACCAGCTGAGGCCATCTTTGGGGAAACTCGGGCGGCACCGGATTGGTGGAAAGCAGCCAGTTGTTGAGCTGCACCATCTTGTTGACCTGGCAGAACCGGAACCCGGCCCCCAGCAGCTTTAAAAGTGCCCGCAGGCCGAGCCGAGCCGGCCCCGGCAGCGGACCAAGCTCCTTGGCCAGGTAGGTAATGTAGGTGTTGTAGAAAGAGGCGGTGTAGGCATTGTCATATTCGCCCTCGTTGATGGTGATTGGCCATTGCTCGAAGCAATCAAGCCGAGTGCGCAAATTCGAAACCAGCCTGGACAGTTCAGGCAGCCCCTGGATCCAATCATCGGCCCGCATCCAGCCGCCTTCAGGTAGAAGGCAGGCCTTGCAAGAATTTCTCAAGATTCACCAGACCCGTGATTCCAGACCAAAGCCTCGGTCCCTCCGAACCCTAGAGCCCCGACTTGCCAGTCAGGAGTCCTTCTGCTGCCCTTTTCCGCAGCCGCCCCCAGCAGCCGAAGCACCTGATGACTTCAAGTGGGATTGGGTCAGGTATGAAGCCGGCCGAAGTTTTCGCCTGCGGGCCTGGCTCCGCAACGACTGCTTTCAGGAGTCTTTGAGGCCATTAAGGTTTTATCAAGATATGATTCAGAACGCGCGCAAATGGTCTTTGCTCTGCTCGGTCAGTTCGCGCGCGCTCCAGGCGGCCAGCCGGCAGCCAGAGCCCCCGGCCCCCGACACACCGGTTTCGATTGACTGTCTGGAAATAGCCCAGAGCAAGCTCGATCGAGGTGATCGCGCCGGAGCCTATCTGGAATTGTACCGGGAGATGGGGAACGAGCAGCTGCTGATCCAGGCTCAGATCACCACTTATAGCGGCATCTGGGGCTCGGGGGCCCTCACCGGCAACCATCTGGCTCAGCAAGAAGGCGGAACTCGCTACAATACTCCGCTGGACCGGTTTTCGCATGAAATCGCCCAGGCCACCATCGAGGCCGTGCGCTCAGACCTTGAAGCGGGCGGCGACGGTCGGCTGGACGACAACCAGCTGCAAACCGCCGACCGCCAGGTGTGGAGGGACAAGAATATGGCCGAACTCTTTCCCGGCAATGTGCAGTTTTTTGATTTCTGGAACCACCGAGAAGGCGATCGAAGCCAGGCCATCTTTTCTCGCTCCACCTGGAACATGCTGGGAGTCGGAATGCGCTGGCTGCTCAATCCCCTGCCGGATGAACGCAATTACGGTTACCTGATCGGGAAGCGCCCGGCCGAGTACGCCGACGACCCCCGCTTCCAGATCCTGGGTGGTGAACAAGACCGCTTCCTGACCGTGATCGACAAAGAAACGGGCTTTGTGGAGTGCTTCTTTGACAAGCAACCGCGCATTTCGGGCCTGCCTATTCCGCAGATCCCGAATGAACCCATAGACAAAGACTCTCAGGAGTTCGCACGACGCCAACGCCTCTGTCAGCAACTTGGAGCCAACGGCCAGTCCAACGGATGAACGAAAGCCAGCGCCATCTTCGGGCCGAACAGTTGGCCGCGGATTTGAGTCCCGAAGCCACCAACTGGTTACTAGATGCCCTCAGCGATCCGGGCATACTGGTAGCCGAGGCGGCAGCGGAGAGCCTGGCCGGGCGAGCCGAGCGGCATCTTCAAGAAGTCATGGACCGCGCGCGCATTTCCACGACTGCCGCCTACTACGTGACGCGAATGGCGGGAGTGGAAGCGCTACTGGAGCTATCGACCCACCCGGATGAGCAGATTCGGGCCCAAGCGCTCTATTCGATCCGGCCTCAATATCTGCGCTGCGGCGATACCCGGCTGGTCCGCAGGCTTCAGCAGATGCTGATTGACCCGAGTTCCTCCGTGACTTACGAATACCCATCGATGCGCCCCACTGTTCTGCGGTCCCTCATTAAACTGGGACCGCTGGCCGCCGAATTAGAGAGCCGACTGGACGCCCTTCACCGAAAAATGGCAGGTCGGTCCGACAGTGACGAATTGCAATTGCTGGAAAAAGCCCGTCAGGCCATCGCGGGTAGGTCGCAAGCCTGACGGTCGCGAACATGTCGATATGCGCTGCCAGGATTGTGGGGCTCCCTGCCAGGTCTCAACCATCGTCTGTCCATTTTGCGCTTTCGAAGTGGGAATCCATCGCGTCTCTGCGAGACAGCATCAGATGTTGCAGGTTCTGGTGCCTCTGTTGAGGTTGCTCGTTCTTCTATTTCTTGGATTGTCTCTGCTCTACCCTGACTTTCTCCGTTACTATGGTTTTTGTGGACTCATCGGCAACATCGACGGATAACTACCTGGGTTCTCTGTGTGAAACAGGTATGCTCGACTCGAGCGGCACCTTCACTCTGGACCGACAGCGCGCCCGGGACACACTGCAAAGATTCCAATTGCCATCCGCCCATCATTACGTCCTACCTCTGGTTTCTTGTGCCGTACGCGGCGGTGCGGATAGTCTTTTCTACTACAGAGAAAATCAGCAACATGTGGTGGACATCGTGAGTCTGGCCCTAGAGCCAGAGACCCCCTCGGAGGTTCGAGCTTTTTTAGAACTGGGCCTTACCACAGCCGAACGCGACCCCGGACAAAGAATCTCAGCCGCCAGTTGGGATGGACAAAAGGGTTATGAGTTGACAGTCGAGCGTGGACAGCTGTGTTTTCATCCCCTTCAGCAGCCGCCCTGGCCCAACCGTTCAAACAAGACCCGAGTAGTCGTGTCCCCGATGAACCTCTGGCCCAAACGTCTGGCTGAAGCGATATGCTGGTTGGCGGGCGTAGGCCGGGGTTCAGACCCGGTGGCCCGCCTGATCAAAGACTATTCCTCTTACAGCCCGATCCCAGTAAGAGTGCAGGGCAGTCAGATCAATCTGGAGCGCCAGGGACACTGGAAACAGCTCGGTGTTCTAAACTCGCCTCCCCTGCACTTGCGGCCTATCGCCAGCCTGGCTCAGAAGACGTTGTCCAGGCAGGTACCTTTTTCCGGCTACTTGGGCTTTGGAGCAGGAGGGGGCGGAGCCCTGGTTGTCGTGGATGGACTCCTCTACCCCTTGCAATTCCCGGAAGCACCAGCCGAGTTTCGGGCCATCCTGTGGCACGCAAGCCTGAAACGGGACCTGTCGTTATTGAAGCTGGTGGAAAATCAGGAGCTGCAGAATTTTCGTATTCAGCTCAGCGAGATTCTGGCCGACGTCAGCGCGGTCGTCCCGGTGCGACGCAGGACCTGAGGGCGGCGTCCTTTTATTCATAAGTCGGCAACGTAGAGCTCGGGGCTGAAGCCTAGAATCGGGTGTCGAACTCTGGAGGATCATACATGGCAGGCAGACCCCAACAAACGAGCGTTTTAGGCCACCCGGCCGGACTGTTCACGCTGTTTTTCGCGGAAATGTGGGAGCGCTTTTCCTACTACGGAATGCGCGCGCTGCTGGTCTATTACATGATCAAAGGCTTTCTGGCCTACGACGACGCCCACGCCTATAAAATTTACGGCGCCTACACGGCCCTGGTCTACGCCACCCCCTTCATCGGCGGTATGCTGGCCGACAAGTTGCTGGGTGCACGAGTGGCGGTGGTGATTGGCGGCACTCTGATGGCTCTGGGCCACCTGCTCATGGGAGTGCAGAATCCCACCGCCTTTTTCCTGGCCCTGGCCCTGCTGATTACCGGGAACGGCTTCTTCAAGCCCAACATCTCCACCATCGTGGGTTCCCTTTATGGCGAAGGCAATCCCAAGCGCGACGCGGGCTTCACCATTTTCTATATGGGCATCAATCTGGGCGCGGCCATGTCTCCCCTGTTGTGCGGCTACGTGGGAGAAAAATACGGTTGGCACTATGGCTTTAATCTAGCCACCTTTGGAATGTTGATCGGACTGGCGGTTTTCGTGGCCCCCACTCTGATCACCCAGGTCATGGTTCTGGGCGGAGCGCTGGCCAGCGCCGGGGCCTTGCTCTACTTCCACGAATCCTACACCACGTTGGTCATCAATGGTTTTGTAGCCACCACGCTGGTGGCCGCGGCCGTGATCGCCACCGTGGCCCTGCAGCGCGAAGGGCTGCCCGCCGACGCGGGTTCTCCCAACCACGATCGCCCCGTGGGCGGCTACATCATGGCAACACTGCTGGGCGTGTGCGTGGCTGTGCCCACCTTTGCCTTTCTGGTGCAGCAAAGCTCGGTGGCGGGCACCGGTCTGCTCATCTTTGGTGGAGCCGCCTTTGCCTGGCTGCTGGTGGGTGCATTCCAAAGCCAGAAGGTGGAACGCGAGCGCCTCTTCGTGGTGCTGATTTTGATGTTTTTCTCCATGCTTTTCTGGGCCTTCTTTGAGCAAGCCGGCAGTTCAGTCAGCAACTTCACCGACCGCAACGTCAACCGTGTCAGCGGCGGCAGAGTCATCACCCAATCGGATATAGGTCAGAGACTGGAACTGGAACTCGGTCAGGCCCAGCTGGGCTACAAAAACGGCGATCAGGTCATCACCATGACGGTGCTGGACCAGGCTCGCAAAGACAAGAAAACCAAAGTAGACTGGCTGGTCACGGCCGACCAGGTGGGCATGGTGGTCAACGGCAGTGAAATGCCCGCCAGCACCTTTCAGGCCGCCAACGCCATTTTCATCGTCATCCTGGGACTGGTCTTCACGGCTCTGTGGGGCTTCCTTGCCTCGCGTAAGCTCGAGCCCAGCACCCCTGTCAAATTTTCGCTGGGCTTGATTCAGTTGGGGCTGGGCTTCGTGGCCTTCTGGTTTGGTGCCGCTCATCCCGACGCGCGCGGCATGGTCTGGGTGGGTTGGCTACTGCTCGGCTATCTGCTGCAGACCACAGGGGAACTCTGCCTTTCGCCGGTGGGGCTATCGATGGTCACCAAGCTCTCCCCCACCCGCATGGTCAGCACTGTAATGGGTGCCTGGTTCCTGGCCACGGCATTCTCCAACTTCCTGGCAGGAATGATCGCCGGTTTCACCGGGGTTTCGGGCGAAGGCGGCAAGGAAGCCACCATTCCGATTCCGCTGGAAACGGTGGGAATCTACGGTGGGGTCTTCAAGATCATCGCCATGACGGCCATCGGCTCGGGCGTGTTTTGCCTGATCATCTCTCCGCTACTGGTCAAATGGATGCACGTCGGCGTGGTGACGGAGCCGGAGCCCGGGCTGGAAGTCACTCGCGAGAGCGACATCGGTTTCACACCAGCGGAGTGAGCGCCTCCATAAAGGCTTCCAGATCGGACAGCTGGTTGTAGAAGTGCGGCGAGACGCGAATCCCGCAGTCCGGACGGTAGTCCACGATCACGCCTTGCTTTTCCAAAGCAGCCTGGGCCTCCCGCGCGCCCGCAAAATCCACGCAAACCATACCATTGCGATGTTCCTTGGCTCGCGGACTTTTGAGAGTCAGTCCCAGACTCTCGAGACGCTCATAGAGCCACTCCGTGAGTTGCCAGGAATGCTCGCGAATGGCCGCCAGTCCAACTTTCTCCACCCACTCCAGTCCCTGGCGGGCGGCGAACAATGCAGGCACGTTTGGCGTTCCGTTGAGGAACCTCAGAATGCCTTGGCTCAGCTCAGGTGTGCGCGTCTTCTCATAGGCAAAGGGATTGGCCAGGGAGAACCAGCCCACCAGCGAGGGCTGCAGTTGCTCAATCAGCTGGGGACGCACGTACAGAAACCCGCCCCCCGGCCCGCCGCAAAGCCACTTGTGGCAGCCCCCCACAAAGAAATCAAAATCCGAGGCGCTGACGTCGATGGGCACACAACCGGCCGCCTGGTAGGCGTCCACCACCAGCAAAGCACCCATCTCGCGAGCTTTGCGCTGCAGCCGCTCAACTTGCTGCAGCCCGCCCGATCTGAAGTAAGCGTATGAGGTGACAACCAGAGCGGTGCGCTCGTCGATGGCCTCCTCCAGCAACTCGACCGGCATCAGCACCGGGTCGGGCGAGGGCAGCACCACCGTTTCGGCTCCATTGACTTCTTGCGAAAGCCAGAACGGCAAGGTGGTGGTGAACTCCAAATCGCAAAGCACAATTCGTCGCCGCTCCGGCGTGTAACGCATGCAACTGGCGATGGCGGCGAAGCCGAGGGTCACGTTCAGACAGGGCACAATGGTGCCCGCGCAGGCCCCTAGAATGCGCTCCAGGCGGCCACCGAACTCGCCGATGACCTGCCACCACTCGCCGTCCCAGGCCAAGATTCCCTGGCTGGCCCAGAGATCGGCGTAGCGCTGCAACTCCTCCCGAGTGCCTGAGGGCATGGCTCCCAGGCTATGGCTGGCCAGATAGTTCTTCGAACCTAAAATCGGAAACTGGTCGCGGGGTGCTAGGGCTTGCTGCAAGGGTCCTCCAATTCGATTCAGAAGTCGCTCGGCCAAATGGCGAAAAAAATTCGACTGGACCAGTTGTTGGTGGAACAAGCCTTCTTCCCCTCCCGAGAAAAGGCTCAGGCCGCGATCATGGCCGGCCTGGTGCTGGTCAACGGTCAGCGCTGCGACAAGGCCGGCACACCCATCAAAGAAGAGGCCGTGCTGGAAATCAAAGGCAAACCTCATCCTTACGCCAGCCGGGGCGGACTCAAGCTGGCCCAGGCCCTGGATTTGTTGCAATGGGACGTGACCGACTGGCAGGTGGTGGACCTGGGCGCCTCCACCGGTGGTTTTACGGATTGTCTGTTGCAACGCGGGGCTGCCCGGGTGTGCGCCGTAGACGTGGGTCGCGGACAACTGGACATGAAGCTCCAACAAGATCCACGGGTACTGGTGATGGACAAAACCAATGCCCGCTACCTGGAAGAGCTGCCCTTCCAGGCTGACCTGGTCACAGCCGACCTTTCCTTTATTTCTCTGCGCCTGCTCTACCCGGTTATCTGGAATTGGGGGGCACCGCGCCTGATCACCCTGATCAAGCCCCAGTTTGA
>JAFEBA010000089.1 GCA_018266105.1 bacterium
ATGGCACCGGAATTCCGGCAGCAAGTGTTCAAGCTGATGCAGGCCCACCTCCAGGACAGCGACCCGGAGGTTCGCAACGAAGCCCTCTATGGCTGCCTGGCCCTGCACGAGCTGGACCCTAAAGCCACCCAGGCCCTGATCGCCTCCAGACTGCGCGATCCCAATCCCCTGAACCGCTCCTTGATTCTGGATTTTCTAGAGCAGCATCCGGTGCCGGCCCTGGCGCCCGAACTGGAGACGCGCCTGTCCGAGCTGGGTAGCGACTCGAGCGAACATTTTCCCAGCCCGGAGGACGAACTCCATCCCCCCGGCAAAGCCCCCGAAGAGCCGGAACCCTACCGGGTGGTGAGGGCCCTTTTCAAGATGGGACCGCTGAATCCGGCCGCCTGGAACTACCTGGAAACCCGGGGCCTGCAAAAACTGGACGTCAACGCCCTGCTGCCCTTTGTGGCTCTGAGCGGTCCCGAGGGGGGTCGACTGGCCGACCTGCTGTTGCCCAGGTTCCCCACCTCGGTGCTGGCCGAGGTCCTGACCGCCTGGGGAGAGCGCGGAGTCAGCCTGGCCCAACTGGACCAGCTTCAGAGTCTGATCGAAAAGCTCAACACCAGCAGCAGCCAGGCCGAGATCCAGAAAATTCACCTGTTGGGGGTGCTGGCCAACAGTCCCCTCCATCCCCGCTCCATTGAACTGGCCACGGCCGCCCTGAAAGACCCGCATCCTGAGGTCCAGGCAGCGGCCATCTTTGCGCTCTCCAAACTGGACCCTCAGGGTCCAGGCGGAAAAGCCGCCATCCAGACTCTGCAGCAGTTCAAGCAGGCCCAGAGCATCTCCGGCCATGATTATCTGGTGCTGGCTTCTGATCATTTGGGTGTCATCCCGGGTTGCCTGGCCAAAGAGCCGCTGCTCCATCCTCAGCTGCCCGCTCCCGACCCCCACTGGATGCACTCGCTGCGGGATGGATCCAATCAGAACCTGGGCACCCGACTGGATCTGGTCAAGTTACAGATGCGCTGGCTGGAGGCACACCCGGCCCAGGCGCGCAAAATTATTCAGCAAATCCAGGCCCTCAGCCACTCCTCCGACTCGCGCGTGGGCGAAGTGGTGCGAGCCACCCTGGGCCGCCTGGGAGGCAGTTAGGGGCTGAGCAGACGGGCCAGGTCTTTGAAAGCGCTGGGGGTCGTTCCCACAGCGTCGTGAGCGCCCACCAGACCGGTGATCAGCGGCGTGAAGATGGGCGGAAATTTGCATTCGGCCAGTCGGGCCCCTGAAGCCACTTGCTTCTCCAGGTCCTGTACGGCCGCCTTAACCGGCCCTTCGCCGCAGGCGCGAGCCGCCCAGGCCAGGGCCTTGGCCTCGGAGCCGCTGGCGTCCAGGGCGTCCGACAGGTTGCGACAGGCCAGCAGCAGCTCCGGGCGTGCCTTGTCGGGAGGCTCGCTCTTGCGGTATTCCAGCTTGAGCTGCTCGCAGAGACGATCCAGACAGCGGCTGAGGTTCGTGGATTCACCCATCTCCACCAGGGCCAGATACTGGTCCGGGAAGACTTCGGGGTGACGGGCAAAGGCTTTGGAGAGGGATTCCCCCTCGCGCATGACGGATTTCTCCAGGTCCAGCACCACCTGGCGCATCGGTCCCTGGTGCTTGGAGGCCAGAATGCCGAAGATGCGACCGAAGGAAAGCCCGCCTTTGACCAGGATGGCCAGCATGGAGGTGAGGGAAAGCAGCTGCAGTGTGCGATCCTTCTCCGTCATCCCGCCCGAGCTGGTGGGAGCGGGCGCGGGAGCCGGAGCCGGCTCAGGAATAGCGGCCGGAGCCTCGGGCTCCTTCTCCTCCTGCTCGCGCAGCAGTTCCTCGGGCGGACGCAGCCCTTGCTCTAGATGCAGGTTGACCTTGTCCAGCCAGCTGAGCAGCTCGGGCGGCAGCTGACGCACTTCCAGACTAAAAATAGAGGCAGCCGTGGCTTCTTCCAGATCGCCCGCCTCCAACAGGAAGCGCAGCCGCGTGACGTGAGCCTGGGCATAGTCGGGCTGAATGTCGATCAGACTGTTGAGAGCGCGCAGAGCCAGCTCGGACTTATCCAGCCGCTTGTAGCATTTGGCCAGCTCCATCCAGACTTCGGGGTGGTCGCTCTCGGTGCGCAGCAATTTCTGAAGCTGCACCACCGCAAGCGAATCCTTACCTGTGCGCGAGTAGGCGCCCGCCAGCACCACCACCAGCCGCCAATCATCCGGTGCGGACTTATGCAGGTCGCGGTAAAACTCAATGAGCGCCGGTCCTTCCAACAGGCCGTCGGCCAGCGCCGACAGTTGCCGATCAAAAGGATCCTGAGGCAAATGGGCCTTGAGAAGCTGGAGGGCAGCTTCCACGTTACCCTCCCGAATCAGCCCGTTTACCTTTTGCGCAACCTCTCCCCCGCCTTTAATTGCAGACTCCGCCACGGGGCGGGCGCTTCGGGATGGTGGGGATGCCTTCCTGGAATTTTCGCGATAACATATATTTTAACCGACTACGACTCGCGGCTGGCCAGGCGCAGCCCTCGGGGTTCCTCGGGCAACAACCCGCACCGAATACACATTCGCTTCAAGTACTCCCGGTAGGCCCCCGGAGGATGGCGATCGCACAGCGCTCCGCACTGAGCCGCGTCGATCAGGCCCGTATGCACGGCCAGTTCCTCCAGGCAGCACACCTTCTGCTCGGTCATCAGCTCGATCTCCTCGGCCTGGCGGGCGGCCCGCCAGAGCGAGGAGAGGTTGCGCACGTCAAACCAGCGCATCTCTCGGCCCCAACGCAAGATTTCAAGGCGATCCAGGGCGGCGTAGTGACGATTGAGCAACTCCAGGTCGTGACTGGGATTGCCGCTGCTTTGCAGTTTGCGGGCCAGCGCCACCACGCTTGAGTCGTAGTAACCCAGGTCGGGCACTCTCCAGGAGGTCTCCTGGCCATTCTCGTCCTGAAATTGGAGCACGCCGTACTCTTCGCAGGTCTGGCCCTGGCTGCAGAAAATTCGGCCACCCGAGGGTGGAGCCGAGAAAAATCCCTGCAGACTCTCGCCCCAAAAGAAGTTGTGCCCCAACATCACGCACACCGGCCCCTCGCCCACGAAGGCGCCCAGCTTGCCCAGCACGCTCAAGAGCGAGCCCGGCTTTGTGCTGCGCTGATACTCCAAATTGAGTCCAAACTGGCTACCATCACCCAGCAGAGCCTGAATGCCGGGCAGGGTCTGGCTGTCGCCCACCACCAGAATGTCGCGAAAGAACCATTCCATCAGGTTGGAGAGGCAATAGAAAACCAGCGGCTGATCGTAGAGGGGGGCCTGAAACAGGTTGAGCGAGCCGGCCAGCGGGTCCTCACGAAAACCCGGATCTACAAGGAAAAGGACAGCTTTCATCAGGGACGGGCCAGATAATCCTGCAGCATTTTACGGTAGCCGGTGAACTGAATGTCCAGCAAGACTTCCGTATCCACGGTGGTCAGGCGAATCTCGCCAGTACGCCCACGGTCAGATAGAGTTTTGCGGGCGATGCTCAATGCGTCCTCCAGTTGCTCAGCCATTTCAGGCGTGTCGGTGCGCCAGTGCACTTGCATATCCATGCGGTCATCCGAGATCAGGTCCCCCGTCCAGGTCACCAAAGTTACGTGTTCAAATAGCTTGTTGAGCTTTTCCTCGCCGATGGCGCCCTGAATTGCGGCGAAATCGGACCGGTTGGCCCACTCGAAAAAGCGCAGCACGCTGTTCTGCTTGTTGAGCAGCACTCCGTAGGTGTCCTGGTTTTGATCCACCAGCCCCAAATTCTTGCTTAATTCGGGGTTGGCTGCATTCTTTTTTTCCAGGACCCGGTGAGCCGTCTCCAGATCAGCGAAACCGTAAAAGGTGCCGTCCACCCTGGCCAGCACCAGCGCCTCCTCCCGCTTCTGACCGGGCTTGGCCCGAATCACCACGGTCTCTCGACCGATTTTCTCGGTCTCAAAGGGCTTGCCATCGGGTCCATTGAGCAAACTCCCATAAAAGATGCTCTGCAAGCCCTGAAAACCGGACATGGTCACCATAAAGGAAGGCTTGTCGCGGTTTTGCTCGTCAAAGTGGTCGATGCGCACCATCTGGAAAGGCAAGAACTGCATCAGAATATTGGTCCCGGAGCGGCCCAGAAAGCTGGAGATTAAGTCCAAGGCCGAGCCACTCCCGCCGGAGCGTTTTTTAATCGACTCCCAGGCCGTGTCAAATAAGGATTTGAACCCTGCGTCCTCGGGGCGAGCGTGCACTACCCCCAGCGATACGGTTTTGCTATCCAGCATCGCCGCCACCGGGGGCATCTTCGAGGGCTCAGCCCACACGTGGGAACATAAAAGCAGCAGCAAGCAGGTGCGCTTCACTTTATACCTCCAAAAATCAGGCGAGTCGGAAGCGCGGGGTCCCACGTTACCACCGCGCTCCCTTGCTAACGCAGCTTCAGGCGTTGTAAGTTCCCGCCGTCACCTGACCACCCTGGCCGGTCCAGTTGGTGTGGAAGACCTGGCCACGCGGCTTGTCCACGCGCTCGTAAGTGTGAGCACCGAAGAAGTCGCGCTGAGCCTGAAGCAGATTGGCGGGGAGCCTTTCGCGGCGGAAGCCGTCGAAGAAAGCCAGGGCCGAGGAGGTGGCGGGCACCGGAATGCCCATTTCCACGGCTTTGGACACCACCCGACGCCAGGAAGCTTGAGCAGCCTGCATTTCCCCCTGGAAGTAAGGGTCCAACAGCAAATTGAGCAGATCGGGATTGGCATCGTAGGCTTCTTTGATTTTACCCAGGAAGGCCGAGCGGATAATGCAGCCCTCGCGCCACATCAGCGCGATGCCGCCATAGTTCAGCTTCCAGTTGAGTTCTTTCTCGGTGGCGCGGAACATCATATAGCCCTGAGCGTAGCTGACCACCTTGGCCGCGAACAGCGCATGCTCGAGGTCCTTAATGTAGGCTTCCTTGTCCCCGCTAAAGGGGTTAAGAGCGCCGCCCAACACCTTGCTGGCGGTGACCCGCTCTTCTTTTCGGGCGCTGAGGGATCTTGAGAAAACAGCCTCGCTGATCAGCGTGAGAGGGGTGCCAAGATCCATCGCTCCGAGCACAGTCCACTTGCCGGTGCCCTTCTGGCCGGCCGCGTCCAGGATTTTGTCAACCAGGGGTTGGCCGTCGTCGTCGTGATAGCCCAGAATGGAGGCCGTGATCTCGATCAGGAAGCTCTTGAGCTTGCCTTCATTCCAGCTGTGAAAGACCTTAGCGATCTCCTCCACGCTGAGGTTGAGACCGTGGCGCATCAAATCATAAGCTTCGCAGATCAGCTGCATATCGCCATATTCGATGCCGTTGTGCACCATTTTCACGAAGTGGCCAGCGCCGCCGGGACCGACCCAATCGCAACAGGGCGAACCATCTGGAGCTTTGGCAGCAATGGCCTGAAAGATGGCTTTGACATGGGGCCAGGCCTCCTCGTTGCCGCCGGGCATGATGGACGGGCCGTAGCGGGCGCCCTCTTCGCCGCCCGAGACGCCCGTACCCAGGAAGAGGATACCCTTCTCCTTGAGTTCCTTGACCCGGCGCTCCGAGTCCGGATAATGGGAGTTGCCGCCGTCGATGATGATGTCGCCGGGTTCGAGCAAGGGCAGCAACTGGTCGATGACCGCATCCACCGGCTTGCCCGCCTGCACCATCAGCATCAGACGACGCGGACGTTTGAGCAGTTTGACCAGTTCATCCAGCGAGTGGGCGCCCACCACCTTGGTGCCCTTGGCTTCCCGGCCGAGGAACTCGTCCACTTTGGAAGTGGTGCGGTTGTAGACGGCCACCGTAAAACCATGATCGTCCATATTTAAAACCAGGTTCTGGCCCATCACGGCCAGGCCGATCACGGCGATATCTGCGACTGCTGCCATCTTAACAACCCTCCTACATTTGGTCGAGAAAGTCTTGCATTTCCCCAGCGGCGTGGGTGTCGCCTACTTCCTCAGCAACGGCGATACCCTTTTCCAGCCACTCGGTCGCGGCCTTCTCGGCTCCCTGATCGTAATTGAGCTTGCCCAACTGAAAATAAGCCGCCACATAGCGCGGGTCGAGCTTCAAGACCTGCTCAAAGTGGCTCTGGGCCTGAGTCGGCTCTCCTTCCAGGTATTCCAGTCCCAGCGCGTAGACGCTGAACGTATCCTGGGGGTCCATCTCGATCAATTTTTTCAGGGTGGCCACGCGCTCTTCATTCATAGCCCGCGCCTTCGCCCGAACAACGTGTTAAGCCTTGGTCCGGCGGGATGCTTGCCTGGGGGTGGTATACTCGTGGGATGCGTACCATCGTCCAACTCAGCGAAGCCCAGTTAGCACAATTGCTGGAATGCGCCCCTCGGCGCGAGCAACTTGCGGACACCTACCGTCAACGACCATCCAAGCACAGCCAGAGCGAGGATCACCTGGCTCTCTCAAAAACCGCCTCGGATCGACCCGCGTCGCTGTAACTGGTCAACTTTAGACTGGTCCCATCGAACTCCAGAGCGCGGGGAACATTGGATTTGGGCTCTTTTTCCACCCACCTCGGAGCCTGCCCGTCGCGCACGTAGGTCACATCATCCACCTTCAGTTCCGCTCCAGCCGCCTCGATCTTGATCGTGGCGGCTTTGTTTTGCCACCGGCCGGCCAGGGCCGAGGGCTCGGCCTTCAAGAAAGGTCGACGATCGCGACTGCCGAGATAGCGATAGACTCCCGAACCTGCCACCAGAAAGACGAGCAGGAGCGCCAGCACGGCCAGCAGCACTCGTTTCATTGGTGGCGCTCGAAATCGTACTCTTTACCGTCGGCCAATGTCAGGGTCAGGTGGTTGTAGCGCGCGATCATCGTGCGCTCCCCGTCTTTTTCGTGAAAAGGCTTGTTCTCGCTGTCGCGCTCAAAAATTGCCGGCCCGTCCTCATCCAGGTTGCTCACCGCCAGCTGCTGCCCCTGGATATCGATCTTCAAGGTCAGCGTAAGGGTCCGGCAGTCCCAGGTTCCCTCGTAGTCCCCGATGGGAGTCGCCACCGTGGCCGTCTGAGTCATGTGGTGGAAGTGAGGTCCTAACGCCCCGGCGATGGCCACAAAAACGCCCAGCATTCCCAGCGCCACCAGCATGTCGGCCACCAGACGTCTCAAGGAGACCCCTTAAAAAAATCCCAGATGCCCTGGGTGGCCGAATAGTCGCGGGCTAATGGTCCAAACATTTGCTCTGACACGGGAGCTTCGCTACCCGGCCAAAGATGTCCGGCCGTCTTGAGATGAACTCTTTGGCAGCGCGGACCCCAAATTTCCCGAACCCCGTCCACGGCGGTGGGACCCGGCTGACCGCTCCAGCGGCGCATCAGCTCATCCGAGGCCAGAATCTCCCCCCGCGGACGCCCGCCGAAGTAACGGATTTGCCCACCCTGAAAAGGAAAGCACGGATCTGCCTCGGAGGCCACGCAGAAGAGAGGCACCGAGCAAGGCGCGCCAAGAGCCGGAGAAAGCCCGCCCATACAGCTGGCCACCCCGGCCAACCGAGGTAGGCGCAAACCACACAACAACGCCAGATCGGCCCCGGAATCAAAGCCAACCACATACAGATGCTTGGGGTCGGCCGCATATTCACTGACAGCCAGATTCAGGCACTGGTCCACAAAGGCCACATCGTCCTGGGGACCGTGGCCGGGGAAAGCATCCGGACGTCCGTCGTTCCAGCCTCCTGGGGCGGCCTCGGGATAGATCACCACCAGTTTTTCGTTTTGGGCCAGCTGGGAAAACCCGCTCACGCGCTCGATCTGTCCGGCCGAGGAGGCGCTGGCATGCAGCACCACCACGGCCGGGCGGTTCTTTTCGCCACAGGGACGAACCCAGGCTTTGCGGTCGCCCAGGCTGCGCACCAGACCGCCCTCCTGACCCCAGGCCGCAATGCTCAGGAGCAGAGGGAGAGCGGCTTTAGCCCAGGCGGACACCCGGTGCCAGTTCGCCTTCCGGAGTGATCAGCCGCAAGACCTCGCCGTCGCCGGCAGCCAAAATCATGCCTTCGCTGACGATGCCGAAGATTTTACGCGGCTTGAGGTTGTCCACGATGCAGATGGTGCGGCCCTGCATGTGCTCGGGAGTGAAGTGGGCCCGAATGCCGCTCACAATGGTGCGGTCCTGACGCTGGCCGTCATCCACCGTCAGGCGAATCAGCTTGTCGCTGCCCTCGATGGCCTCGGCCTTGACCACTTTGACTGTGATCAGACGGACCTTGGTGAAATCGTCATACTCGATCATTCCGCCGCTGTCGGCCTTTTCAGCCGGGGCGGCCTTGGCCACGGCTTTGGCGGCCGTGGCCAGGGTCTTGGCGGCGGTCACAATCGCGCTCGTTTCCTCGGTGCGCTCCACTTTTTCTCCGGTCAGGGTCTCTTTCTTCACGATAAATTCCTCTTCTAAGTTCTTCAGATCCAGCTTCTGGAAGACGATTTCCGGCTTTTGCAGGCGCGCGTCCAGCGGGAAGCCGCCTTGCAAAGCCGTGAACTGCTGCTGGCTGGCCTTGCCCTCCAGCCCGAGCTGAGTCCAGTAGCGGTCGCAGGCCGAGGGCATGATGGGTGAAAGCAGCAAGAGCAGGGTGCGAATGCTGCGAAAAAGCATGCTAAACAGTGCCGGTAAGGCCTCGGGCGAATTCTTGGCCTGTTCCCAAGGCTTGGTTTCGTCGATGAAGCGATTCAGGGCCGAAACCAGCCGCCAGCAGTTTTCCAGAGCCTCGCGGAACTCCAACTTCTCCAACTGGATCACCGTCTGGCTTGCCACTTCCGAGCGCAGGTTCTCCAGTTCCTGGTGGGGACCACCCGAGCTGAACTCGGCGATCTGACCGTTGACGAAGCGCCCGGCCATGGTCAAGGCACGGTGCAGCAAATTGCCGAAATCATTGGCCAGGTCGTAATTGTAGCGCTCCGACAGGCCTTTGACGGTGAAATTGCCGTCCTGGCCCAGGGGAGCCTCGCGGAGCAGGAAGTAGCGCACCGCGTCCGCTCCCACCAGAGCCACCGCGTCCTGAGGATGGAAGACATTGCCCTTGGACTTGCTCATCTTGCTGCCTTCGAAGTTCCAGTAGCCGTGCACCAGCACTTGCTTAGGCAGCTCCACCTCGGCCGACATCAGCATGGCCGGCCAGATGACGGTGTGGAACCAGGGAATATCCTTAGCCATAATGTGCAGGTCGCAGGGCCAGTAGCCCCCCTCGGAGCCGGTCAGGTAAGAAAGCAGCGCGTCCACCCAGACATAGAATACGTGCTGAGGGTCCCAGGGCAACGGGATACCCCAGTTGGTGGAAGAACGCGAGATACACAGGTCGCGCAGACCTTCTCGAATGCGCTGCAGCATCTCATTGCGACGGAAGCTGGGTATGATGGCCTCGGGATGGGCCTCGTGCCAGGCCATGAGCTTTTGCTCGTAGGCGCTCAACTTGAACCAGTAGGCGTCCTCGGTGAGAAACTTGAGATTCGGGTGCTCCTCGGGCTTCTCAGGCAGCTCGGCCTCGTCCACAAAGCGGTTGTCGGTGGTGTGATACCAGCCCGAGTATTCAGCTTTGTAAATATCGCCTTTGTCATAAATCTTCTGAAAGAAAGGCTGGACCACGGCTCGGTGCTCGGGACTGGAGGTCCGGCAGAACTTGTAGGGTCCGATATTCAGAAGCTGCCAGGCCTCATGAAACTTGGGAATGAAGCGGCGGCAAAACTCTTCAGGGTGCATGCCTTCGGCCGCGGCCTTATCCGCGATTCCTTGCGAATGTTCATCGCTACCCGTTACCAGCAGCGCGTCATAGCCTAGCATGCGCTTGGTGCGCGCCAGCGTATCGGCCAAAATAGTGGTGTAGGCGGTACCCATATGGGGCGGCGCGTTCACGTAGTAGATCGGAGTGGTCACATAAAACTTACGACTCATAGGCGCAGGCCTTTCGTCCCCTCCCCCGCCCTATCCTCGGCGTCTAACTTTTGTTGAAGGGGACTTGATTGATGCTGAAGCGAAGCCCAATGAATGAAAGTATGTCCCCGGGCATTTTCTTTGCTGGAGTTGCTGCTGGCGCTGGGCACGATGGCCGCCACACTGCTGCTGGTGATTGCTCTGGCTATCTCGGTGGCCGGTCGCAACCAACAGGTCCAGGAAGTTCCCGTCGGCCTGATCGCCGCCGAAGATGTGCTCAATCAGTTCGTGTACAACGTGCAGTCCAATAGCGCCGCCCAAACGGCCTTTTTCAGCAACACCCTGGCGCCCAACTACGCCACCGATACCATCCAAATCGACCGAGTCAACTTCAGCTACGCCGTCGATCTGGAGCGGCTCATCGATACCTCCGGCAATCCCGTCGGCGGCGCCGCCCTGAGCGGCACCAACCATTTAATGAGAATCACCGTGCGCGTGAGCTGGCAGATGGGCAGCGGCCCCAACCAGGGAAAACACCAGGCGGAGCTCTCGAGAATTCTGCATGAAGACAACTAAGACCCAGCGCCGCGGCTTCAGCCTGGTCGAACTTTCCATCAGTTGCTTTCTACTGGGGATCTTGCTGGTGGTGCTGGCTACCGCCTTGCACGACAGCCAGAACCTTTGGCGTCAAACCACCGGCAATTCGGACTCCCGCCTGCAGTTGCGCCGGGCCCAGGCCAGCCTGGAGCGGGATATGCAGTTTGCCAGCAGCAGCTTCGGAATCACTCCGGTCGGGCCCCAGCAAGGTCCCGGATTTACAGGTGACGCCTTCTGGTTCCTCAGCGCCGAGGTCGGCACATCCGGTCAGTTGCAACGAAAATTCAACGGCGCGCCCGTATATCTGCGCAATGTCCTTTACTATGTGGCCATGCCGCAGGGCGACCCTTGCCCGGGCGGCCTGGGGCCCAACTCCTATGACGATCGCTGCCCGCACAAGGTGCTGATCCGCAAGACCATCGACTTCGGGGCCCCTTCCAGCAATGAGAGTAGCGAAGAAACTCTCATGACCCCGGCCCAGGTCAACGCCTACCTGACCCGTCCCAACGGAATGTCGGTGGCCAGCATGAACTCGGAGCCGGGAGTCAAACTGGTCAGCATGGCCGCGCGCGAATTGCTCTGGTTCCGCGTGCGCAGCAATCCTGCCCCGCTTCAGTTTGAAGTGCGCGCCGTCAATCTGCCTCGCACCCGAAAAGAAGTATCCACAGGAACCACCGCCCTCTACGACTCCCCGCTGACCTCGGAAATCCGCTTGACGCTGATTCCTCCCAATCCCTGATGCGCTCCGCCTGGCTGGCCCTGGGGCTGGCGTTGGCCCTCCCCACGCTTTCCCCCATTTTCTGGCCCCTGCTGCTGGCCCTTTGCCTGCTGCGCCCGGCCCTGGCCAAACTGGCGCTGGTCGGACTCCTTTTGTTGCGTCTCTCGGCGTCCTTTCCCGCCCTGCAGGGCTGGTGGGAATGCAGCCAGGATCGCATGCTGAGCGGGGTGCAGATCTGCCCCGAATTCATTACCCCCGACCACCCTCAAGTTCTGACCGTCTATGCTCCGCGCAGCTCTCAACTGACCGCCCATTGGGAAGGCAATCAGTTGCCGCTGGACTGTACCCCCTTAGGCCACGGCATCTTTCGCCTCAAAGTCTCGGCTGCCCGGGTTCGGCCGGGTTCGGCCATCGAGGTGGTGGGAAATGGCGACGGGCACCATCGACTGGCCATGCACTGGCTCAGCGCCAAGGCACGTCCCGCTCAGATGTGCTCCTTACCCCGGTTGGGACTGGCCGCGGCCGTCAGCGAGAGCACGGATGAAGTCTTTCTGCTCAATCGCCAGGCCCGGGTCCGGCGCCTCCAGTGCGGTGATGGTCCCAGCTGCTGCCAGTTTCTGCCCGGGGGGCTCTGGCTGGCGGTGGGAACCCGCTACGACCAGGACCTGGAGCTGGTCGATGTCGCAGGTGGCCAGGTGGTGGCTCGCTGGCCCCAGCAGCAACCCGTGGAAGCCCTGAGCCTGAGCCAGGACCAGCGTTGGCTGGCAGTGGTAGCGGGCACACGGGTGGAATTCCGCCGACTTCCCGACCTGCGCCTGGACGGTCAGGTGGAGCTTCCCCAACCGGGCGAACTGAGCAGCTTTGCCGGTTCCTCGCTGGTCGTGGCTTCGCGTCGGGGGCGGGCCCTCTATCGCGTCGATCACAGCCCCGAAGGCTGGCATCTCTATTCCGCCGAGCTACCTCTGGCTCGTCCGGCGCTGGGTCTGTGCCCAGGAGAGAATGAACGGGATCTCTGGATTTCATCCACCTCGGCCCAGCTCAATGGAGGCCACCAGAAAGGCAATCACTATGTTCTCAACTGTCTGCTGCGTCTGAACGTGGACCGCTGGGAACTGCATTCGCCCCGCTCCACCGAGTCGCGCACGGCTCATCAGGGGGGTCCGGGAAGCGTCAGTTCGGGCTGCGGCCCGGAGGGGCTGATCCGCTCCGGCGACGGACGAGTCTTGCTGGTCTACTCAGGCAGCCATGAAGTGGCCGCCCGAGACCCCCGCAGCGATGAGGAGCGCCGCTACTCGCTCTGGCCCGTCGGACTCTGGACTCCCCGCTACATCGCCGACCTGGGCGAGCAAACCTGGGCCGTCAGCCTTCCGTCCCAGCACACCCTGGCCTGGGTCAACCAGGGCCAGGTGACCCAGCAGGTCCAACTGGATCAGTTGGACCTGGCCGACCAGGGGGAAATCGACTTTTACGAATCCACCTTGAGCGGAATTTCCTGCCAGAGCTGCCATCCCCGCGCCGACAGCGATTACGCCCGTCACGACATCGGCGGCTTCAGCGCCTGGGGCACCTTGAGCTGCGAAGGCCTGCAAAAGACCGCGCCTTACCTGCGCACCGGCAACTATCCCGACCTGCGCGAATTCCACGGGGTGGCCCTGGGACTTTACCGAGATTACGGGCGCAACTGGGAGGCTGACCGGCAGCGGGCCCTGACGGCCTATCTCAACACCCTGCTGTTGCCAGACAATCCCAGACCAGCTGCCCTGAACGACTTGCAGCAAGGTTGTCAGCTCTTCTTTCAAAGCGGCTGTGCCGAATGCCACCAGCCTCCCCGATTCACCAATTGCGCCAGCGTCCCCAACCAGACCCTTTTCCCGGGTCAGCCGGTCTTCGAATGGCTGGACGTGCCCAGTCTTCGCGGCGTCTGGCGCAGCGCTCCCTATCTGCACGACAATCGGGCCGTCCGTCTCTCCGACCTGTGGGAGAAAGAGAATCAGGCCGATCGCCACGGGCGCAGCCGTGCTTTGACACCGGAGCAACGCCGCCAACTGGAGTGTTTCCTCCAATGTCTCTAGTTATCGTGCAGCAGATCTGGGCCTGTCGGCTCAGCGGCTACGCCGCTTTGCTCTTGCTTTTGGGCTCGCAGAGTCTGGGAGCGGGGCGTCGACTGGGTTGGGTCTCGCCCAAGATCCATCTGCGCTGGCGCCGTCGTCTGGGTATTTACTCGGCCCTGATGGCCAGCCTGCACCTATTTATCGCCTGGCGCACCTTCTTGAGTGGCTGGCTGGTGGATGCCCTGCGCGAAACTCCCTGGACCCAGATCGGCCTGGTGGCCTGGTGCATCCTGCTGCTTTTGTGGTTGACTTCCTATCCACGCCTGGTGCGCCTCCTGCGCGTGCACTCCTGGAGCGGTCTGCACAAGCTGGCCTATCCGGCCACCGCCCTGGCCCTGCTGCACGCACTGCTGGCTCCCTGGAGCGAGCCCAGAATTCATCTCGGACTCTTGATACTCTGGACGGGGCTGCTTGGCTTGCGGATGCTCCCATGGCGGCCTATACTGAAAAGATGAGCAATCGCAAGCGTCGTGGGATCGCCATTATCATTAGTTTGATGATGATGGTGCTGGTGATCATGTTCGTAACCGCCATGGTGATTACGTTTCCAACCACAGTCGAGTCCTCGCGTGATAGCGCCGAAGGCCGGATGGCTCAGGCGGCCGCCCAGTGTGGCGTGGACTACGCCTGGTGTCGTCTCCAGGAAAGGCCCACCTGGAAGGGCGACGGGGCCGGCAACGGCCTGGCCACCACCATCAGCACTCCCCACCTCACAGTGGTGGAAGACCACGGCGATGTCTGGGGCTTTCTCAACGACAGCCTGGGCAACAAGAGCCAGTTTCGCATCCGCTTCAACTGGCACGACGGAGCCGGCGGCGGCGATGCTCTCAGCAACCCCGCCACCATGATTCCGACCGAATTCGTTTCCTACAATAATCTGGATAAGGCCGCCTCGGCCGATGTCTATCGGGCCGATCCGAACTCCACCGCGGCCGTCACCCAGAACCCCTCCAAATTCAGCAACCCGCTAGCCCAGTACAGCTGCTGCGTGCTGGTGGAAGGCCTGGCCGGTACGGGTCTGAGCCGAACCACGGTGGCGGCTCCCCTACCTGCTCCCGGAGCGGGCCGGGTGGTGCGTCAGACACTGGAAGTCGATCTGGGCCGACCCACTCTGGCCAATCTGGACAGCGCCGTCTACGGCGGCAAGATCTCGGCCGGCGGCGCCGGGCAGGTGGTGGACGTGGAGTCCAAGGCTCAGGCCGCGCCCCGCTCGCGCACCTTGAGCGACATCGCCTTTAGCGGTGGAGCCAAGTATCAGACCCCGGCCGGAGGCAGCATCGTTGCCAGCGATGCCGCCTTCAATTCGGTTCCCTCGGCCGGGCCCGCACCCACCATTGTTCACGAAGATATCAACAGCCAGCGCAAGAAATACCTGTCCGTTAAAATGACGGATATCGCTCAGGCCACCCCCGCCGACCCGCAGCTGCCGGCAGGAACCTACGTTTGGCGAGCCACCGGAGTTCTGGACTACTATCCGACGGACTTCGCCGGCACCATCCCCACCGGGGCCCCGGCCGCCACCTTTCACAATTCAGCTGAGCTGACCGCACATATGGGCGCCACCGGCACCCCCATCCTGCTCGACAAAACCACCTTCACTCTGCAATACAACACCAACATTTACGTGCAGCCTCAGGGCACCATCAAGTCTCTGGCCATCGTGCCGGAACCCACAATCGCAACTGTGCTGGAAGACCGGCCCAAGAATCTCTTCCAGGGAACTTCCACATCCGCTCCGGTTCTCACCGGGACGGGCGACATTACCATGAAAGGCTCCCTGATCGGCAAAGGTTCGGTCACCACTACCGGGGATATGACCTTTCAGGGCGCCAGCGTCTTCGAGAGCGATCCGGGCAAGAATGTCGCCATCTACGCGGGTGGCAATGTCACCATGGAGCAAATTCCGCCTGAGGTGGCCACCAACCTGAATCCCGGCAACGCCTCCAGCCAGGGCCATCATCACTCCATGCATCATCACGGTCACTCCTCATTCAACTTCTTCGGAATGGGCATGAGCAGCACCGGGATGATCAATTCGTCTTCCACCGTAATCACAAACCGCCTCGGACCGCTGGACGGGAATGACGTTATGATCGCAGGTCTGGTCTATGCCGGTGGCAATTTCACCACCAATCTCGGCTCGGGCACGATGTATGTGCGCGGCGCGGTGGTGGCCTACGGGGGCAACGCCGATGCTGGCGACCTGCCCGGCACCCCCGGCAAAGGTGGAGAAGTGGTGGTCAATTCCAAGGGCGCCCAATTTACATTCGACCCCACTTATGTGGTTAGCTCGATGTCCCTCAACTCGGCCACTCGACTCAGCCTGACCCTGCAAAATCGCTACTAAATTCTTCTTTATTTAATTTCGGGACCGACTTTATACTGTAGACCGTGCGCGCCCCCTATGCTAAGCTGGCGCGCATGGCGCAGCCTTTCTTGGCCCGGGTGGGCCGTTTCGTGTTTCCGCTTCGGGGTCACCTGGGCATCCCGTTTCTGCTTCTGGCTCTGCGCGTCTGCACCCCCACCGATCTGCCCCCGCTGATCCTGGGCTGGACTGTCCTGCTGATCGGGCTCTTCATGCGTCTGTGGGGAGTCGCCGGCTGGGTCCCCACCCGCCTGGGCGGAGTTCAGCCCGACCGCCTGATCACCCAGGATGGCCCCTACGTATTCACGCGCAATCCGCGTTATCTGGGTAATTTGCTGATGGGCCTGGGCGGTTGCTGCCTGGCCGGACTGCCCCAATGCCTGGCGGCCTATTTTCTGGTCTGGATGTGCGTGCACGTCCCCATCGTCAGCTATGAGGAAGAGAACCTGAGCCAGCGTTGGGGTCCAGAATATCAGGCTTACCTCCAGCGGGTCCCGCGTTTTCTGGGCTGGCCACGCCAGGCGCTTGGGCCCCAACTTCGCGGCCTGCGTTGGCATCACGCTTTCTGCCTGGAGATGAGCACCATCGCTGGCTGGCTGAGCCTGGGACTGTTCTTGCAGGTCTGGCGTCTGGTCGGCCTGGGCTGGCCAGGCTGGTATTTCTACCTTGTGCCTGTAGGGGCGGCTCTGATCTGGGGATTGTTGTTCAAACTGAAAGGCCAGCCCGGCCGATCTTGAAGCCGGTCCTCTTCGTGATGCTGGGATTGGGGGCGCTGGGTCAACTGGATCAACGGGCCTACAACTTCTTTGCCCACGAACCGGACCAGATTTCCATTTGGGCCAGTCATTTTGGAGACAATCTGGCCTATCTGATCGCCTCCATTTATGCCATCTATCTCTTCCGTCGAGACCGCCAGGGCCTGAAATATTTTTTGCTGCTGCTGGCTGGCCAACACCTGCTGGTCAACCTGAGCAAGGCCATGTTCCACAGCCTGCGCCCGCTTCAGCCCGGCCAGGTGGGGGGTTTTGCTTACCCCAGCGGCCACACCGCCATGGCCACCTGTGTCTACGGCAGTCTGGCCCGAAGACAACACCGGGCCTGGCTAGTCCTCATCCCGGTGGTGGCCTGGGCGCGCATGGCTCTCGGCCATCACTGGCTGAGCGATGTGCTGGGAGGCGCCCTCCTCGGCTGGATGTGGCTTGAGATCTGCCCCTGGAAGGTCCCCTCGGATCTCAGTGTGGCGGACCTGCCCGCCGAGGGCTCCGGTGTAGATGAGCAGAGCGCTGGATGACAGTCCCAACAGCAGAACGGCGGCCAGCAAGGCCCCCGAGGTCTGCTTCTTGACCAGGCTGACCAGCGCCAGCAAACCCGTCAGCACCATCGCGATGGTGGCTTTATCCGCCATATCCTCGTGACTGTGGACCCAAGAACGGGGATAGTCGGGCAATGCCTTGAGCACGTCCTCGGCCCCCTCACCCGTCAATTTGGCCACCACTGTCAGGCCGGCCAGCAATACGAAGGCAAATAGCGCCGCCCGTTGATTGTCCTGGGACTGTCGCAGCCGTCCCCAGATGAGTAAAAGCACCGCCAGTGGGACCCCCACGATAGGCAGATGAGTGAGAATCAAGTGAAGATGAGCACCGTTCATACTCACAGCCTGGCATAGTTGCGTGAGAAACAGGTGAGAGGCGGGCTCATCTTTTTATCATGTTGGCTCTGCTAGCCTGCCCCCATGATCTACCTGAAACGGCTCGCATTCTGGCTGGCCGGATGGCTGCTGGCTGCTTCGGTGCAGGCCCAGTCGGTCCCCAGCCTGCCCGATGCGCCCGCCCTCTCCCCCGACCTGGACACCTCTCGCCCCATCAGCCTGGAGCAGGCCCTGCAGCAAGGCTTGAACCACCACCCCGTCAGTCAGGCGGCCCTGGCACGACTGCGCTCGGCCTATTGGGCTTACGAAAAAGCCGCTTCCCCGCCTTCGGCCCAGCTGACCCTGGCCACCATCCCCGGCACCAATGTGCCAGGCTCGCAGCCCGGGGGCAATAACCCCAGCGGCGCGGGAGCCGGTTTCGCCACCTTTTCGGCCAACGGTCGCACCGATACCTACCTGCAATTCACTCAACCCTTCTTGCCGTTGGGGGCCCAGAGCGAGGCCGAACGACTGGCCCTGGCCGAATACGAAATGGCCAGAGCCGGCTGGCGGGACAGTCGGGTCAGCTTGCGCCAACAGCTGAAAGACTCATATTACACCCTGCTGGCCGCTCAGGCCTCGCTCACGGCCGTGCGCGACAACCTCTCTCTGGCTCAAGAATCCTACCAGGTGGCCGAGCGTCGGCTGGAGGCAGGAGCTGGTCCCAAGCTGGATTTGATCGACGCCGGGGTCCAGTTATCGCGAGCCCAACAAGACCAGGTCAAGGCCGAAGCCGGATTGCGCCAGGCTCAGGCCGGCCTGGCCAGCCTGCTGGGGGTGCCCGCCAGCACGGAACTTGTGGTCAGCGGGGAATTGCGGCCGCCCGAGCACAGCCTGCAATTTCAGGCTCTGCTGGAACAGGCCAAAACCAGCCCTCGTTTCCGTGCCTCTCAGGCCGCCCTGGAACGGGCCGAGGCGGCCGTGGGCCTGGCCGAGACCCAGGCCCACCCCAATCCGGTCTTCAGTTTCGTGCGCGATCTGAGCACCCACACCTACCAGGTTCAGTTGGGCCTTCAATTTCCTCTGGACTGGGGTCAGATTGGAAACGAGGTGAGGGCCAGGCAAGAGAATGTGGAAGAGCAGCGCCACAATCTGCGCTCCACCGAGCTCAACCTTTCCTCGACCCTCAAAGTATCTCTGGAACAGTATTGGGGAGCGGTGCGCAACGCCGCTGAATTCCGCGAAAAAATTCTCTTGCCGTCGGAAGAGTCGACCCGAATTACCCAATATGGCTTTAAACGCGGAGCGGTGGCCTACGTGCGCCTGCTCACCAGTCAGCAAAACCTGACGGCGGTGCGCAAGGAATATATTGCCCTGCTGCAATCCGCCTGGCTAGCCCTGGACGCGGTCGAAGCAGCGGCAGGGATCGAAGAGTCGAACTGACAGCTCTACTTCAGGTCGAATTTGACCAGCTTGCGCATGCTGGGCAAGAGATGATCTTTAATGATGTGGTTGCCCATGAGCTTCAGCAAGACCTTGCCCTCCCGATCCAGCAGGTAAGCCACCGGATAAGTGGAGTCGGCACCGCTACCGGTGTAGCGAGCGTAGCGCTTGCGGTCTCCCTCTCGAGAGGTATTGCAAAAGCGATACTCCACATTCTTGAATTCACTGCGGGCCGCCTCAAAAATCGGCTTCACCTGCTCGGTCAGAGACTCGCCCGGAATGCCGTATTCCACCAGAGTATAGGGTGAGTCACCCAGCACCGAGCTGGGGGCGGCCACGGACTTGGCGCCGCTGCTGGCCGCCACCAGACTGACGTCCACCGTGCCCATGGCTTTATTGGCCACCATGCGAGCCCCCAGCAGCGGACAGGCATCCTCCAGCGCAACCAGCGGCCCGCTTGCACCCGACAAGGTAGGCACCTCGGCCGCGTGCAGCAAAACCTTGCCTTCGCCCGGAAGACTGACTTCGCCCTCGGGGGCCAGCTGGTAGCCTTGCTGGAGGTCGCCCTCCAGCTTCAGTCCCAAGGCTTCCGACAGAGCCTTGAGCTCGACCCAGGTCTTGCCGCTCTCGCGTTTCAATTCGCCCTTGAAAGGCCGATTTCGAATATAAAGTTGCTGCGCGCCCGCCACCAGAAGCTGGCTGAGCAAGATTCCCACCAGAATGAAATGACGCATAGCACCTCCCCGCAATTTCTGCGTCCATTGTGCACGCGCAAAAGTAGGCACAAACTCGTCAAACTTGAGTAGGACAAATCTACTTCCGACCAGATGCAAGCAAGACTCAGCCACTCGCTCGCAGAACGCCGGCGCAATGAAACTCTTGCTGGTTGAGGACGAGGAAAATACGGTCGGCTTTCTGCAGCGGGGACTGCGCGAAGAAGGCTTTGTGGTGGATGTGGCCCGCACCGCTCGCGAAGCCGATCTGGCCGTTCATGATCAAGACTATGATGCCATTCTCCTGGACGTCATGCTGCCCGGCGAAGACGGCTTCAGCCTGTGCCGTCGCTGGCGGGCCCGTGGACTCAATCTGCCGGTCCTGTTTGTGACTGCTCGCGATGCTCTACCCGACCGGGTGGAAGGCCTGAATCTGGGGGCCGATGACTATCTGGTCAAACCCTTTGCCTTCGAAGAATTGCTGGCGCGCCTGCACGCGCGCTTGCGGCGGCGGGAGGGCACGGCCCGCAATGAGCCCCTGCGCGCGGGCCCGCTGGAGCTGGACCTGGCCGCACGCCAGGCCCGGCTTCACGGCAATTTGTTGGACCTTACCAGTCGCGAGTTTCTCATCCTGGAACTGCTGGTCACCCACGCCAACCAGGTGGTCAGCCGAGCCCAGTTGTGGGAACAGGCCTGGGAGACCGGGTCCGAACCCTCCTCTAATGTAGTGGATGTCTACGTGGGTTATGTACGCCATAAATTGGGAGAAGGACGCGGTCTGATTCAGACCGTGCGCGGCCTGGGCTACAGGTTCTCCGTACCTGAAGCCTGAGGCAGCTGCAGCACAAAGACCGAGCCCCCCTCCGGGCGGGCATGTCCGGTCAGTTGACCTGACTGAGCCTCGGCCAGCTCTCGGGCGATGCTCAGACCCAGCCCCACGCCTCCGCTGTGGCGGTTGCGGGAGGCGTCCAGACGCGAAAAACGTTGAAAAATTTCGGCGTACTGGTCTTCGGTCAGGGAGGTCCCGCCGTTGCTCACGCTGATCTCGACCCCGTTGGCTGCCGGCCGCGCGGCGATGCTGACCGTCTGTCCGGCCGGCGAATAGCGCAAGGCATTGCTGACCAGGTTATCCAGAATCTGGCGCAGACGAGAACGGTCGCCCAGCACACTCAGGTTCACTCCCTCAACCTGTAAAGCAATGTCCATCTGCTGGGCTCTGGCCTGGTGGGCCTGGCCACATTCCTCCAGTAGAGAAGCCAGCTCCACCGGGCCCGACTTCAGCTCCAACCGCTCCAGGTCGGCCCGGGCCAGTAGCAACAGATCCTGAACCAGCAGGCTCAGGCGCGAACCCTCGGTCAGGGCGATACCCAGCGCTTCCTGATATTCCTCTTGAGTGCGCGGACGGCGGGCGGCCACTTCCAGCGTTCCCATCAGGGCGTGCAGAGGATTGCGCAGCTCGTGCGAGGCGTCCAGCAGAAACTGACGCTGTTGCTGAGCCCGCAACTCAAGTTCCTGCAGGTTGGTCTGCAGGCTGTCCAGCATGGCGTTGAGCGAGTTTTGTAAAGAACGTACTTCCGGAGTCTGGCTGGGTACGTTCAGGCGTTCATCCAGAGTGCCGGCCCGCACACTCTCGGCCAGGGCCGCCACCCGTTCCAGGGGCGCCACCAACCAGCCAGCCAGAGCCCAGCACCCCAGCGTACCCAGCACACCCGCCAGCAATCCCCAGTTCAACAAACTGCGACGAGTGTTGGCCAGACTGGTTTCCAGCGGCAGACGCGAGCTGATCAGAGCCAGGCGAGCTTCGGGATACTCCCGGATACCGGCCGCCATTACCAGGGCCCGCTCCTGATTCCAATTGCTGAAGTGGGGACCACCGGCGGGCTGCCGGCGGGCATAACCGATCAGATCCTGGCTCTGCTGCTCGGAAAGCACCGGGGTGTGGGCCAACAAACGACCATCCGGCATAAACAGCACCGCCCGGTGTTCACCTCCCGAGTTGTGCAGATGAGGGTCGCCGTCCGGGTCGTCCACCGCCGAGGCCAGTTCGGTACGGGCCAGCTCCAACTCGACGCGGTCCAGCTGCTGATACAGAAAGGTTCGCTGGTCTCGATAGACGGCCAGAAAGGAGACCAGCAACAGCGCACCAAGTAGGGCTGTGAACGAGACCGCAAGTTGGGCCCGCAGGGACCATTCTAATTTGAATCTCATCAATGAGTTGTAGAGTCCGCCTATGAAAAAGTGGTTCATGATTTTGTCACTCTGGGGGATCAGCCTGCTGCTGGCCTTCTGGTGGGGCACGCGCCGTCCGGAACAATCGAAGGCAACTGAGACTCCCTCCCCCACACCGGCTTCCGAGGCCAGTCTGGCCACCGCCCCGGTGGAATGGCGCCAATGGCAGGACAAAGTGGTGGCCACCGGCAACCTGACCGCCGACCCCGACCTGCAAAGCCGCATGGGTGCGCCCGCCAATGGGCGCATCACCGAGTTGCTGGCTGGAGTGGGAGACCGCGTCCAGCAAGGCCAGCCTCTGGCCAGACTGGATAGCCCGGAAGTCATGAAAGCCCTGGCCGACTACCATCATGCTGAAGTTCGCCTGCATCTGGCTGAGCGGACTCTGCGCCAGCGCAAAGATCAGGCCCGCCTGGGTGACACCTCCCGTCGACCGGTGGAAGAGGCCCGCAACGAGTTTTTCACCAGTCAGTCCGAGGTCAAAATCGCCGCCACCGCCCTGGAGCTTTGCAACACCCGCCTGCGTCGCACCCGCGACTTGTTAAACAACGGCGTGGCCTCCCAGCAGCAGCTGGACGAGGATACGGCCAGTCAAAAAGAAGCTCAGGCCCGCCTGGAAAAGGCTCGTTCTCAGCTGTCGGTGGCCCAGGAACATCGGCTGCGCGAGGAGCGCCTGGCCACTAGCGGTTCGCTGATCACCACGCGCATTTTGGAAGCCGAAACGGAGGCCGCTCTGGCTCACGAAGAATTAGAGCACTCCCGACAGTTGTTGCATAACTTTGGAGTGACCAGCCTGAAACCGGAACCGCTGGCTTTGCGCGCTCCCGTGACGGGAGTGGTGGTGGCCCGCAGTGTGTCCATCGGCCAATGGGTCAGCGCCGAGCAGGAGCTGTTTCAGATCGTCGATCCTCGCCGCCTGTGGCTGTGGCTCAACCTGTATGAAAACGATTTTCCCAAAGTGCACCTGGGCATGCTGGTCAGGCTGCCGGAGCTGGGCTGTCAGGGGCGCATCTCCTACCTGGCTCCGCAGCTCGAACCCGGCTCACGCACCCAACCCATCCGGGTCGAGATCAACAATCCCGGCAACCTGCGCATCGGAATGTTCGGCAAGGCGGAAATCCTGGTGGGACCCTCCCATCGCGGCCTGAGCGTTCCTCTCACCGCCGTCCAAGGTCAGGGCACCGTCTTCGTCAGCCAGAACGGCCAGGTGGAGGCGCGCAAAGTGCAGCTGGGCGTGGAAGATAAAGGGGCCGGCGTGCGTGAAGTGGTGAGCGGCCTGACGGCCGGACAGCAGGTTGTCACCACCGGCAGCTATCTCTTGTATCAGGCACTTTCCAACCGTGATTGAAAAGATTCTGCGCTTCTCCCTCCGTCAGAGGTTTTGGATTTGTTTGGGCGGAGTTTTGCTGGCCCTTTTGGGCCTTTACAACCTCAGCGAGCTGAGCATCGAGGCTGTGCCCGACGTCACCAATCGGCAGGTGCAAATCAACGCCATTTGCCCGGCCCTGGGACCCCAGGACGTGGAAAAGCGAGTCACCTTCCCGCTGGAGGTGGCCCTGGGTGGACTGCCCAAGGTGCAGAATTTCCGCTCCATCTCCCAGTTTGGCCTCTCTCAGGTGACGGTCATCTTTGAGGATGACACGAATATTTACTTTGCCCGCCAACTGGTGGGCGAAAGACTGCAGGAAGCTCGGGCCAGCCTGCCCCCGTCGGTCAGCCTGCAGATGGCCCCCATCAGCACCGGACTGGGCGAAATCCTCTATTTGCGCCTCCGCAACCCCCAGCTGAGTCTCATGGAGCGCCGGCGCCTGATGGACTGGGTGGTGCGCCCTCGACTGCGCTGCTTGCAGGGGCTGGCCGACGTGAACGTCTGGGGCGGCCAGGTTCGTCAGCTACAGGTGCGGGTCGATCCGCTCAAGCTGCGTGAATTCGGCCTGGACCTCGACGCCGTCAGCCGGGCCGTCGAGCAAAACAACGCCAACGGAGGCGGCTCCTTCCTGGAACGCGGCCCGGAACAGGAGCTCGTTTCTTCCCAAGGCCTGCTCAGGGGAGCCGATGACCTGCGCCAGATCGTGCTCAAGAACGAGCAGCGTCAGTCCCCTGTCACTCTGGCCCAGGTGGCCGAGGTGGTGCAGGGACCCATGCTACGCCAGGGCGCCCTGACTCAAGACGGCCAGGACGAGGAAGTCTACGCCATGTGCTTGCTGCTGCTGGGCGAAAATGGCTACAAGGTGGTGCAGAACGTCAAAGCTGTATTGCCCGAACTGGAGCGAGCCTTGCCCCCGGGCACCCGTTTGGAACCCTTTCTGGATCGGTCCCGGCTGATTGCGGCCACCCTGAAAACGGCTTCCCACAACCTGGCCGAAGGCGGCTTCCTGGTCATCGCCCTGCTGTTCTTCTTCCTGCTGCAGTTGCGGGCCGGCATGATCGTCAGTTCGGCCATCCCCCTTTCGATGCTGGTGGCCGTGATGGGCATGCGCTACTTCCAGATCTCGGCCAATCTCATGAGCCTGGGGGCCATCGACTTCGGGCTGATCGTGGACGGCGCTGTGATCATCGTCGAAAACTGCGTGCGCCGACTGTCCCTCGAGCGCGAGCGCCTGGGCCGAGCCCTGACCGAGCAGGAACGCCTGGACGTGATCGGCAGCGCCGCCTCGGAGGTGCGCTCGGCTACCCAGTTGGGCGAGATCATTATTCTGAGCACCTACATCCCCATTCTCTCCCTGCAGGGCATCGAGGGAAAGATGTTCCGCCCCATGGGCTGGACCGTCATTCTGGCCCTGACCGGTGCTATGATCTTGTCCTTTACGCTGATTCCGGCCCTGTGCGGCTACTTTCTGAAGGCCGAACTGGAACCCCAGCATCCGGTGGTATCGCGCTGGGAAGCCTGGTACGAGCGCCTGATCCGGCGCTGCATGAATCTGGGCCCCTGGCTGGTGGGCCTGGCCCTGGCCCTCCTGCTGCTGGCCGGGGTCATTCTGCCGCGCCTGGGCAGCGAATTCATTCCCGAACTGGACGAAGGCGCCATTGCCGTCCAGGTGACCTTCCCCACCGGCATTAGCCTGCCCGAGTCGGTGCGCCAGTCCCAGCAGCTGGAGCGACTGGTTCGCTCCACCCTGGGCCATCGGGCCGAACGAGTGGTGACCCGCATCGGCCGTCCCGAAATAGCCACCGACCCCATGCTGACCAGCCAGACCGACATGATCGTGGAACTTGCCCCCGGCACTTCGCGCGCTCAGGTGGTGGAAGAACTTTCCAAGGTGCTGGAAACGCGTCAGGGGGTGGAATTCAGCTTCACCCAGCCGATCAAGATGCGCATGATGGAGTTGATCGAAGGGGTGGGCGTACGGGCCGACCTGGGCGTCAAGATCTACGGTTCGGATCCGTTGGAACTGAAACGCCTGGGCGACCAGATGGCTGAGATTCTGAAAAAGATCCCGGGCGCGGCCGACGTGATGGTAGAGATCACCCAGGGACAACCCCAGCTGCAAATCGACATCGACCGGGCCGAACTGGCCCGCACCGGCCTCAACGTGAGCGACGTGAACCGCGTGCTGGAAGCGGCTCTGGGAGGGAAGGCCGTGACCAGCATCAACGACGGCAATGAGCGCTTCGACGTGACCGTGGCCCTGGACGAACGCTACCGCAATGACCCCGAAGCCTTCGCCGGCCTGCTGGTACCGGCCGGTGACGGCAGCCTGATCCCGTTGCGCCGCCTGGCCCATATCACTTCTCAAAACGGCCCGGTGCAAATCAGCCGAGAACAGGGCAAGCGTCGGCTGGTGGTGCAGGCCAACGTGCGCGGTCGTGACCTGGGCAGCTTTGTGGAGGAAGCCCAGAAAGTGCTGGCCAGTGAATTGCCGCTGCCGACCGGCTACTATCTGGAATATGGCGGCACCTACGAAAAACTTCAATCCGGCCGGGCACGTCTGGCCCTGGTGGTGCCTTTCACCTTCGCCCTGGTGTTCGGACTGCTCTACCTGAATTTCGGTCGGCTCTGGCTGGCCCTGTTGGTCTTCACGGGCATTCCGCTGGCCGTCTCGGGCGGTGTGCTGGCCCTGTGGCTGCGATCCATGCCGCTTTCCATTTCGGCCGCCATCGGCTTTGTGGCTCTGGCCGGCGTGGCCGTGCTCAACGGGGTGGTGCTGATCACCTTCCTGGAATCGTTGCGCCGCCAGGGCCTCTCCCCCAGGGAAGCGGCCGTGCAGGGCGCCCGCAGCCGACTGCGTCCGGTTCTGATGACCGCCGCGGTAGCCAGCTTTGGGTTCATCCCCATGGCCTTGAGCACCGGCTCAGGAGCCGAGGTGCAAAAACCCTTGGCCACGGTGGTGATCGGCGGCCTGGTGACAGCCACCCTGCTCACGCTCCTGATCTTGCCCGTCATGTATGCGGCCTGGCTGGCTCGCTCCCAGTCTCCAGCCGAAGAATAGCCGAGGAGCTAACGCCGCAAGCACAAAGGGGACTGGATGAAGCTGCTCTTACAACGAAGCCTCCATCCCGAATGGCAGGGGCCCTTTCATCTCGAGCTGGCCAGCTGGGATAAGCAACTGCATGGCTTTTTAGGCGTGGCCAGGGAGGCTTGCGAAGGCCGTTTCGCTCCCGACCAGAGCATTTACTGGATTGCCCAAGGACGTGCCTGGAACCAGGCCGGCCCCCTCAATGCTCGCCAGACTTTCAAGCTGGCCTTCCAGGCCTGCGGGGCTCTGGTCACGCTGGAATGCGAAGACGAAGAGAGCCCCTACGGACTGGCGGTGGAAGGCTCGCTGCGTTGGCTGGACAGCTCTTTGACCCATCTGGACCGCCAGGGTGAACTGTGGGCCGTCTCCAGCCTGAATCAGCTCTATCTGGGACCGTTGGACCAGCTCAAAAGCCAGGGACCCAGTTCAATTCGGCGCTTCAGTCTGTCCCCTCAGCATCTCTATTTCGCCCGGGAAACCCATCTGTGGCGCCGTCCGCTGGCCGGCGGCCCCGACCAGTGCGTCTTCTCGGTGAGCGAGGGCACCCTGGCCTACCCTCTCTGGACCGAGCGCGGAGTAGTGGTGACCCACGAAGACATTCCCGAAACCCGCCTGCTGTGCCTGAACGAAGGTCAGGAACAGGTCTTGTGGCAGGGTCCGGATGAATGGATCTACGCGACCGACGCGCTTATCTGAAAATCCAGTTGTTGATTTTGGTGAAAAACACGCTGACTGCCTGGCCGGCGCTGAAGAGGGCGTGTTTGAGAGCGTTATCGCGAGCACTGACGGCCAGCTGATTGTAGCTGGCGTAAAACTGCAAGAAAGGCATTTCGAAGCAGCCATCGTCCTGACCATCCTGGCTGCCTGCCCATTCGGCCCGGCGCCAGGGATTGCGCAGGCTCACCACATCCCGGTCAGGGTCGTAGCCAGTGACCCGATAGGCGTGATTGTGAATCACTCCGTTCTTGACGCCGGGACGACTGCCGGCCACCACCGTGCCCTGCTTGAGAGCTTCCTGAAGTTCTTCCCGACTGCGCTGAGGACTGTGACCGCCCACCTCGATGCGTCGGCACGGTGCTCCGGTCAGCAGGCGAAAACCCAGTTCGTAAGGCTGACCCAGGGCGATGTGAGAACGAGGGGAGCGGTCCTCAAACTTGTGCGGCTCGCCCAGCTCAGCCAGGCGATTGCCCAGCGCCAACTCCAGCAAACCCGGCCAGCGTTCGCCCTGGCCGGCGCTGGCCTGATAGACCCGCTCGGCTGTGGTCAAGTCGCTGAGACGATGTTGCGACCCGTCCTTCAAGCTGACGGTAACGGTTCCGTCCCCGTTGTCAGCAAACATACCCCGAACCTGCTCGGGGGTCTGGCCGTGCAGGATGGAAAGGCTGGCGCAGGTGCCGGATTTGGCCTGGCGCAACGTGGCCGGGTCGAAGCTCTCCTGCATCAGGGGCAAGCGCGCCGGCAGGTTGTCCACAATCGCCTGCCGACCGACCAGCCCGCTGGCCAGTCGCGCATTCTCGCCCTTGATCCCCTGGTCGCGTAAGTGCTCCAGGTCGGCCCGAGTGATGCCTGAGCCGTCGCGCACGCAGTCCTTGAGCAAATCCTGCTCGCAGTGCAGCATCACCAGCGCGGCCGCCTCGTGACCCTGGAAGTCATCTGAGCGCAGAGCCGCCTCCAGCTCTTTGCTGGTGAGGCGCCCGTTCCGATCCTGATCCAGGCGATCGAAAAGCTGCAGACCCGCATTGGCTAGAGTCGGGCAATTGTCGGCCTCAACCGTCACCGGATCATGCTCGGGTAATCCGAGACGCCGATAGAGTCCGCAATCCTGGCTATTCCAGGCCTGGGTCTTGTTTTCCAGTCTGGACTTCTCCTCAGCCAGGCCCAGGCTGCCCAGAGCCGCCTGGAGCTCCTGCGGGGTGTAGGTCTCGCGGCTATCGCTTTCACAAAACTGGTCATGGAGTTGCTGGCGCTGCTCCTCGGGAGCACGCGCCAGGCGCACCAGTTCCGAATTGTTGAGCTGGTAGTTGGCAAAGCTATCGCGCAGGTCGACTTTCACGTTCCTAAATTAAAGGGGGATTGTTATGGGAATGTGATGGGTTTGTTACCGTCGAAGCAGGCCGACCATGAGATGGCTGATCGTCGATGAAGACGCAGAATTTCGCCAGCGGCTGAGTCAGGACTTCCACTTCAGCGACTCCCACGAGAACGTGGTGGTCAGCAGCGAGGCCGAAGCCCGAAGCGAATTTACCCGCCAGAGTTTCGACGGAGTGGTGGCCGACTGGCCAGCGCGTTCGCTTTTGTCCGACATTCGCGCCGGTCATTTGCTTTCGCCCCAGATGGATCCGGCCATGATTGCGCTGGTGCTGGTGGGCAGCCAGACTCTGGATGTGCCCGACTTGATCCGGGTGCAACGCGAAGAGAATGTTCCGGAGCGCATCCGCGAAGCGGTGGCCCAGTTTCCCCCGGTGGCCCTGCTCTACGCCGCCTCAGATCACGATCCCGAGCAAGCCACCGAGTTGCTGAGCAAAGACCCTGGACTGGTGCGGGCGGTGGAGCTCCCGAATCGTTGGACCCCCTTGCATCGGGCCGTGGCCTTTCACTGCCAGAGCGTGGCCGAACTGCTGCTGGAAAGGGGCGCCGACCCCAACGCGTTGGGACACCTGGGCGAAGCCCCCCTGCACATCGCCGGCTCGCCTGATATTGCCCGCCTGCTCATCCGCCACGGTGCGCGCGCCCATCAAACCGACCAGCAGGGCAATACTCCCATGGACTGGGCCGTGCGCGAACGCAATCAGGAGCTCATTTTAATTCTGGCCCGAGCCCAACCCGAACTGGGTAGCCCTGTCTTCCAACTGCTTCGAGCAGCCCGCAAGGCAAACCTGACAGTGGAAGCCGATTACCATGCTCAGTGGGGTATTTATCGGATTCTTTCGATGGGATGGACCGATCAGGAAGAACGCTGCCTGGCCATCCAGGTGTCTGGCTCCAGCCCGGGTTGGGCCTATTTGAAAGTGGCCGAGCTGCGGGCCGTCTATCTGGGTCCCGAATGTGATTCATTTCCTCCCGAACCACCGGCCCAGGCGCCCGGAGCCTGGGTGGCCGTCAGCGACCACCGCTAGCCTTCATGTATCACGCCCTGAAAGAGCTGATTGAACGTCTGGTTGACCAGTTTGCCGACCCCTACGCTTTTCTGCGCGAAATCGTGCAAAACAGCCTGGACGCCGGCTCGCCCGAGGTGGACTTTCGAATTGAATACCAGCAGGGCAACAGTCTCTTGACCTGCCAGGACACCGGCGAAGGCATGGATGAGCAACTCATCGACACCCGCCTGACGCGTATTTTCTCCAGCTCCAAGGAAGACGATCTGACCAAGATCGGCCAGTTCGGAATCGGATTCCTCTCGCTTTTTGCTCTCAAGCCCGACCATGTGGTGGTCGAGACCGGCCGCAACGGACAGGCCTGGCGAGTGCATTTCAGCAGCGACCACAGCTTTAGCAAGACACGCCTGAGCGAACCCGTGGACGGCACCCGCATTCGCTGGATCAAGCAGCAGCCCGAGGCCCAGCATCAGCGCTTTCAAAGAGCCTGTCAGCAGGCGCTCAAGCTCTGGTGTCGCCACGCCCAGGCCCAGATTCGCGTCCAGGGTAAGCTGGTCAACGAGCCCTTCAACTGGGACGACCCGGAGGCAATCCACGGCCAGCGCTCAGGCACCGAGGTCACTCTCAGACCGGGTCGGGGCTGGCTGGGGCTGTATAACCAGGGGTTGACTTTGAGCGAGGGTGAGGAAAAGCTGTGGCCGGGCCTGGACGTCAAAATCTCTTCGCGCTATCTGGAACACACGCTGACCCGCGACCGAGTGGTGCGCAACGACAATTTTGCCAAGGCCCAACAAGTTGTAGACGACCTGCTGCGTGAGCGGCTGCTGCCCCGTCTGCTCGAGACTCGCGACTATGCCTCTCTGGCTCCCCTGGTCAAGCATCTCAGCACTGAGCAGCGACGCCTCCCGCTGGTCGGCTCCTTCAGTATCCAGCAGCTGGAGCGCGCCAAAGTTCTCTATTACTCGGCCCAGCGAGATGGTCTGGTCTCCCGATTGGATACCGAGGTGTTGATCTGGGACGGACGGGGCGGCCTGACACGCCTGTTGGAAGAGGTCAACCCGCGGCTGTTGCTGACCGAAGTGCACCAGGCCTATTTTCTCCCCGAGCTGGTCAAGCCCGAGCCGCGCCAGCGGAGCTGGCTCAAGCGCCTGGTGGAAGCCCTGGCCAGCCAGGGTGAACTCTATCAGGCTGCCTGGCTATGCGAATTTCCGGCCGCTCAACGCCTGCGCCCCTGGCTGGCCTGTCAGCACCCCCAGGAGCCGGTAGGGCTGGCCTTTGATCCTTTACCCGACCAGGCCAAGCAATTGCTCCTGAATATCTATCATCCGGCCTGGGGCCGGTTCTGGGATCTGGATCCCGAATGGGGCGGGGCAGCCCTATGTCAGCCTCTCTGGAACTGTTTCCCGCAGCTGGACAAAGAGCAGCTGCTGCGGCAATTCAACTCATTTTAGTTGATGCAAAACCCAGGGGATGGAGCGGGCTTCGGGCAGCTCCAGGCAGAGCTGGTTGAGCAGGCGCAAGGTGGTATGACGACCGGGCGCCCCCGCCAACTTCCGATTGAGTCGCACCCCGGCGCCAGATAATTTGAGCAGGGGTCCCTGGTCGCACAGGATCAGGCGCAAAGGTTGGGGATTGATGATCTGCAGCGAGCGGCGCAACAAAGTCCACTCATCCTGCTGCAGATCCTGCCAGGCCGCCACGGCCCGGCGAGCCAGCTCCAGCAACTCTTCCGCACCGGGAGCGGCTTTCTCTAATTCAAGTTCGGCCAACCAGCCCAGCGTGCGCGGATCGGCCTCCAGTTGCTGGCGCCACCATTTCCAGAGCCGCTGAAACAGCCGCGGAGGCAGCGGGGCCGGCGGCCTCCAGCGGTCATACTGACGCTCCAGGTAGTAAGGTGGGAAATGACGATGCTCCTTCTCCTCCAGAATGCGCCCTTCACTGACATTCCGCACCAGAGCCAGACGAGCCTCGCGGCTGGTGGAGAGATAATAGCCGGTGCCTTCTGTATGAAAATCCGAGGCGGGACGCAGATTTTCGGCCGCGGCGCTGAGGCGGCGGGCATAGTCGGTGCAATTGAGTAAGGCGATGCCCTGCTGTTCGGCCCAACCCGCCAGGGCAGCCGGCAGATGAGGTACGCCGTCCAGATTGGTCGGCTCCAGCACAAAGGGCCGGGGTGGACTGTACTGAGCCCACCAGTCGGCCAGATGGTCAGATTCCAGCAAGGGCGAGGCCCAACTCGGAACCTTAGCGTTAGAAAGCCAGAACAACGCCAGCCTCAGACGCTGAGCGCGCACTTTCTCTCGCAGCAGGGCGCTTTGAATTTCGGCCCAGAGCTTTTCCAGGCTGCGGGGCAGCTCTCCAATCATGCGAAGTTCGCCCGTGCGCGTCAGGTGGACATCGGCCAGATCGATCTCGGCCTCCACCTCCACATCCCATTCCAGGTGCAAGACCCCGGCCGGACGTCCCTGATAGAGAACCCGCACCTGGCTCAGGCCAGACAAACTCCAGCAAACCCCCCAGGCCCATTCCGAGCTGCGGTTCTGGCTGAAATAGGTGTGCTCGTCACTCAGAGTTGGGCGGCGCGGCTTTTGCGTCAGCAGGGCCTGCTTGATGGCCTGATCCGGCGAAGGTTCACGCCAATGCCTCCACTCCGTCCCAGGCAGCAGCCGCTGCATGGCGGCCAGGCTGGCTGAGCTCAGGCACAGCGGAGCCTCCGGCTCCTCGCCCCAGAGTATCTCCTGACAGTCCCGCAAGTCCCGCAGGTTGAGGCCGTTCCAGATAGGCGCTTCGACCATGCGAACAATTGTCGCATCGCTGCTATCGGCCCAGTCTTCAGGCAATTCCAGATCCAGGCGAGCCACTTGAAAATCCGAGCAGTTCAGCGGAGGCTCAAATGCATACAGACGCAACCATTCGATCAAGGCGGTCACTTCAGGCAGAGCCCGCAACTGCGTGTAGTTTTCCACAAAGGGCAAATCACCCCAATCCACCCGACACACCAGCTTCCGGGGCGCTTCCCGGGGTCGGGCCGAACTGAGCACCAGCGGGCAGCGCATGGCGGCCCGACCGCCGCGACAGAAAGTGGTCTCACAACTGTGAGCCGGTCCCGGGCCGGCCACCAGGCCCGCCTGAGCCTTCAAGCTTCCCTGGCCAAAGATCTGGGGGTGGCTCCAGTCCGGCAGCGGCTCGACTTCCTGGGCCTCCCCCGTCTCATACCGATTTTCCCGGTAAGATTCGTTATAGTCGCGGGTCAGGTCGACCAGAGCCAGCCCCAACAAGCGTTCCACCCAGCCCCGATCCTTGGGGGTCAGCCACCAGCAATCCTCAAAACCGGGCAAGGGCACGCGCGCGGCCGCCCCCACCAAAACGCGGGGCGAATCGGCCTGCCGGGCCTGCTCCAAACTCACCGCTCTGCCATCCAGACGCGTAAAAAGAACTGCCTGCTGGGGCCAGTCAGCCACAGGCAACAGCTCCAGGCCGGCCAGCGCCACCGGTCGCAGTCGTGTTTCCGCCGACTCCAGAGCGCTCGTGAGCAGTTGGGGCAACGCCTGTCGCACTGCCTCCAACAAAGCCAGAAAGCCCGGCGAGGCGTAATCGAACTGGATCTCTTCCAGAGTCAGACGCAGTTCATTGGATTGGGCAGCCACCAGCAACCCGTCCGGCAAGCCCGAGGATGCATCCAGAACGGGCTTGCTAAAAAGCCGACCCTCGCGATAGAGACGGAACTGGGCCCCTTCCTCCAGTCCCAAGCCCAAGAGCATGGGGAAAGGCGTCTCCAATTGAACCAGCGGTTCGCCGGGAAGCTTCATGGATTCTTCCGGCTGCAGCTTGAGCACGCGCAGATGGGCGGCGTAGCGAGCCCCGATCTGGAAGGCCCGCTCGGCCACTTCCCGGCCCACCCATTTGACCAGGAAATTGCGCATGCTTGAGAAGGAAGAGCCCTGCTCTTCAGCCCAATCACGAAGGTCGCCGCGCCGGCCGTCGGCCAGCCAGCGTTCGGGAGTCAAAGCCGAATTCTCGGCCAGCGGAACCTGCATCAGGGGGGCCGGGTCCACATAGTCATTGTCCAGAGCCCGCCACACCAGCCCGGCACGCTGGTCCACGGGGAGTTTCCGAACGGCCTCAGCCAGCCACAGGGTTTGATTGCGTCGGAGATGCATCTGCAGTTCATCCCAATGAGGACCGGGCAACGGGGTCAACCAGTCCTCGTCCGGCTCCAGTTCGGGATGGTCGGCCAGTACATAAAAGCCCGGCAGCAATCCGGAAGGCTGAGACACCTTCAGCAGCAGGCGACCGTCGCGGTAGCATTCCAGGCGGCTGACCTCCAGCTCGGGCTCGTAGCCAATCCCACCCTTCCAGCCGGTCAATTCAAGCGGCCAGCTAAACGGGTAGTCGCGCAGCTTGTTCAAGTCCAGCCCCTGGTCCAGGCTCCAGACCTTTTGCCTTTCCTGACGCTGGCGCAGACGCTCCAAAACCTCGTTGCCGGACTGCACGCTGCGATAGCGACGGCGCATAAAGTCGACCAGCAGCGGCCGATCGGAAACGATCAAAAACGGCTTCTCCTCGAACTCTTCGGGGCAGGCCTCGGGAATAATCCGGCAGCCGCGCAGGGGAACTTCATTGTCGATGTCCAGCACCGAGACCAGCCCGTGAGCCTGGGTGGGAATCAGCGGCAAAGCGTTGAGGGCATCGCGGAAGAGGCCCTTCTCCAGATCGCTCACCGCCAGCAGACAATTGAGCAGCCATTCGGTGACCCCGAAACGGCGAAGCTTCTTATCTTCCAGCCATTCTCCGAAGTGCGCGCTGAGCTGCTGCAGCATTTGCGCCCGCGCACGATGAAATTCAGCGTTTAGCACCAGCTGGCGATGACCCAGATCGGTTCCCGGCTCTCCCAGCGATAACCAGATTCGCCCCGGTAAAAAGGGAGTCACCTGGTAGCCCAACCCTCGCGAAAAAATCTGACAATCGTGACCCTGAAAGTAGAGCCAGAAGCTCCCCTCCAGCTCAGGATACTCGAAGCGCACCACCTCACCCGCCGACATGGGCGGCTGTTTCGAGAGGGGCGCCTGGCCCTGGACGCGCACGATGCAGGAAGCCCGACTCTTGGAAAGAGGCAGCGAGGTCACCAGTTTCAGGTGCGACCCCTCCAGCCGGGGAGCAAGCGTATCCAGCTCCGGTATGGTGCTGGGTGCGCGCAGAAAATTCTTGACCCGGCTGGTCCAGGCTCTCTTAAGCTGCAGTCGGGTGCCGGTGGTGTTGGTCTGGCGCAGCTTCCAACCGGCCGAACCTTGATGAATCAACTGCCAGCCCCCGCTGCAAAAGAGCTTCTCCGCGTAATCCGTCAGAACCGCTGACTGCAGGCAAAAATTCAGACACAGGTCCAGTTCCGCCATCAGCAATTCGCCGGCGGCGGTGGCCTGCATTTTAGAAAGGTCCAGCGGCCGGCCATCGCAACTCCACTCCAACCAGTCGCCGGAGTTGCTCAATTGAATTTCGGAGGCTCCCAACAAGCAGGCCAGTTGGGCAAAATGGCAGGCGTAATCACGAGCTTCCAGCCCGAGGTGCGTGCCCATTTTGGCCTGAGCCCTGGCCCAGTCTACGGCGAACTGGCTGCGCTCTCCGCTACTTTCCAGCTCGGCCAGGAATTGCTCCAAATCCACCAGGCCAGATGTTTGCGACGGCGGCCTTCAGGCCCTCTCTAGAATTTGTCCAGGCAAGCCGCGCACAGCCCGCCCCGGCTGACCTGGGGATGGGCCTTGAGGCAACTGTAGCAGAGGCCGAACTGAGGGCCGAGCTCGTCCAGCACCTGGGCCGGGTTGCAGTCCTGTTCTTCAGTTGCGTAGCTGGCGACTTCAAGCAAAGCTTTTTGCACAAGCCCCCGATCCACCTGATTGAAGACGCCGTTTCGATCGAGGATTTTGAGCACGGAGTTCAGCATAAAGCTACTGCGGTGATTGGCCATAACGGGCCGAGCTTTCTGAGACATTCCAGCTATCCCTGCTCATAGGAGTCCGGAGGCCTGTCAAGAAGCGCCTGGGCGTGAGCGAAGATACTCAGTATGTAACCCAAAACGAAGCCTGGGAGCGGCCCTTCCTGGAGACCGGACTGGCCCTGCAGTATGCCGACGGCCGTCTGGTGCCGGTGGTGCACGCCGACATTAGCGTAGGCGAGCGCGCCGAAGCCCATATCGACGGGATCGCCCCTCGTCGCTATCAGGTCGATGGCCAGAAACTGGTCAGCGAGGGCTCCAGTCTGGCCCTGGGAGACGAACTCGAACTCGGCTCGGTCAAGCTGAAGCTGGTTCCGCTCACGGTCACGGCCGTGCTCCAGGGTCTCAATGACGACCGAACCTGGGCTGTCAATTATCAGCCTATCATCTACATGGGCCGTATGGGCCGACGCGTCAATGATATCGAACTGAACGACAAGACCATTTCTCGCACCCAGGCCCGTCTGGAGACCGGTCCCCAGGGCACCGTTCTGGTGGCTGAGAGTCCCACCATCCTGAATGGTCAGCCGATCGAGGTCGGCTCCAGCCACACCCTGGCCGACGGCGACCTGATCCGCTTTGGAACCTTTGTTTTCCGCTATCGACTGGGCTCTCCCAGCGCGGCCCAGCCCAACGCCGGTGTCAAAGTCTACTGCCTGGGCGGTTTCCAGGTGGAAGCCGATGGAGTGGCCGCCAGCGGAGCCGACTGGCGCAGCCACACGGCTCGCTTCGTGCTGGCCTATCTGGCTTCGGAATGGCCCCGGCCGGTGGCGCTGGAGCCGCTGCTGGAAGCCTTCTGGCCGGATTTAGACGCGGAACGGGCCCGCAGTAACCTGCGCGTGACCATCCACAAGATCCGTCGAAGCCTGCCCTTACCCGAGAGCGGGCCTCCCCTGTTTGAGCGCACCACCTATACGCTGGGTTTTCATCCCGACCTGAGCTTCTGGCACGATGCCTTCGAGTTTCAGAAGGCCCTGGACGAAAAGAACTGGCGCAAGGCGCTCAGCATCTATCGCGGCAAATTCCTGGAAGAGTGCTACATGGACTGGGCCGAAGCCGTCCGATCGCGGCTGGAATCGGCCTGCCTGGAGGCCGGCCTGCAGCTGGTGAAGGAGACTCCGGTGGGGCCGGAACGGCTGGATTTCGCGCGCCGCTGTCTCCAGTTAGACCCCTGCTGTCAGCCGGCCGTCATGGCCGCCATGGAGACCTCCCGCCTGCTGGGACGCCCTGAAGAAGCCCTCAAGCTCTTTGAAAGCTTCCGCAAGACACTGGAATCCACGCTGGGCATGGAGCCCTCGCTGGAGCTGCTGCGCGAAGAACAGCTGGCGAAACTCCACGTTAGTTAAAGCCGCCCTGACAAGTATAAGAGGCACCGCTTTCGCGGTGCCTCCGGTGTGTGTGTCCTATGTAGCCCCTCTGAACTAATCTTCCTGATTGGGTTGGTGGACCAGGCCGGATATCTCGAATCCGGGCTGCTCCGAAGAATTTTGTCCCGCGCCCATCGTGCCGCACACGAAGACCGGTGCGAAGTAGGTCCGCTTCACCTGTGCCTCTTGTGTATTGCTCGAGGTCATTTGCTTGCTCTCCTAGGTCCTGCTCTGTATCTATCTCTGAGACTGAGTATACTCGGACCTCGCAGCACAGCGTTTTTCGCCCGTCACGCGTGTTAAATGACTGTAATCTTTTCAGACCAGTTTTGTTAACTGGTCACGGGCTGGTTGGCGCGCACACAATAAACCTCGGTTTGTGTTCCCAGACCCCTGGCTCCGGCCCGCCGGGTGTCAGAAATCATCTCGCGCGCGATCTTGACCGCGCTGGGCAGAGCTAAATCCTTCACCAGCCGGGTTCTGTTCTGGCGCAAGCTCTTGAGATACTTGGGGTTCTGGGCCACCCGTGAAAGGAAGAAGCTGGCGTCTTCTCCCATCGGAACAAACTCGGTCTCGCTGTCTAACCCATATTCCCTGGTCTCCAGACCCTGCACCTGAGCTCGTCCCTGGCGACAGATGACCCGCACGAAGACAATGCCGGACAGATCGTGATTATGCTGGCCAAAGGCCAGAGTCACATCCGCCTCCCCCATCGACTCCAGCTTCTGGGCCAGCACCGTCCTCAGGGCCTCGACATGCAGTTTCGAGGCCAGATCCACTTCGTGCTGCTGCAGATAATCAGCCACCTGGCGGGCATAGTCCCATTCCGGGCGATCGCCGGAAATCGCCATCAAACTGGAAGCCCGATTGCTGATGCGAAAGATTTTTGCGGGTTGGTCGCTGGCCACCAACAAACCCTGACTGCTGGCGGCCCAAATGATCAAACTCATGCTGGCTGGTTTGGGAGGAGGCCCACCCATCCCTGCCGTCTAAACCGCTGCCATGCTCAAGGTATATGCCTACAAGAACTGTTCTAGCTGCCAGAAAGCCCTCAAGTATCTCCAGGGCCGCAAGATTTCTTTTGAATTGCATCCCATTGTCGAATCCCCACCGACTCGAGAGGAGCTGCGGCGCATGGCCGGCTATGTCGGAGGATATAGCAAGCTCTTCAATACCTCCGGCCAGCTCTACCGCCAGCTCGGGCTCAGCGGCAAAGCTCTGAGCGACACGGAAGCACTGGATCTGCTAGCAGCTCATGGCAAACTGATCAAGCGCCCCTTCGCCCTGGCTGCGAATCGGGGGGCGGTCGGCTTCAAGCAGGAAGTTTGGGATCAGTTCTCAGAATCCTGAGCAATGCAACCTCAAAGTATTGTCGTGGAAATGCCCTCCTGGATCGAACAGGAGATGTCGCGCCGTCCCTCCCTCTATCCAGACCTGGCCGAGCGCATCAAGCTGGTGGTGGAGTTCTCCCGTCTGAACGTGGAGCACGACACCGGCGGTCCCTTCGCCGCCGCCGTCTTTGAGGAAGCCAGCGGAAAACTGGTCTCGATTGGGGTCAACCGGGTGGTGCCCACCTGTGTCTCCTCAGCTCACGCTGAATTCACGGCTCTGGCCCTGGCCCAACAGAAGCTGGGAACCTTCGACCTGGGTGGTGCCGGCATGCCGTCTCATCAGTTGGTGGTCAACTGGCGGCCCTGCACCATGTGCTTCGGGTCCGTGATCTGGTCGGGCGTCCGCTCGCTGGCCCTGGCCGGCAGTGGAGTGGCGGTGGAGGAAATCACCGGCTTCGATGAGGGTCCCATGATGGACAACTGGATCGAGGAATTAAACCGACGGGGCATCGAGGTTCAGGACAACCTCAATCGCGAAGCTGCCCTGGAAGTCTTCCGCTTCTTCAGAGACAGCTCCAAAATCGTCTACAACGCCCGCCGGGGTTAGGGGCTCGCCGGAGACCCGGCATTTCTTAATTAATCTTCTTCGCCCGGCCTGGCCACGTGAATGGGAGGCAACGGCACGCCCAGAGCTTTGGCCACGGCCTTGAGTTCCTCGGCTTCCACCCGCACAACCTTGTGGTCTGCGCCGGCAACGGCCACCAGATAGTCCATGATCCGGTCCTTATCTTCGTTCTCCAGCAGCTTGCGCAGCGGATGGGCAAGTTCGTAGGCCGAGGGCATTTCGTCCACGTGGTCCAACAACTTCTCAAAGGTGGCTTTGGAAAAGCCCGGCAACATGGCCTGTCCGACCCGAACGGCCACCTCTCTTTCCTCGTCGTCGATGACGCCGTCGGCGGAGATCAGGGAGACGGCCAGAGCCGCAGCAATTTTGTTGACATCCGATTTATATCGAGTGAGGTGCATGCAGACCAACTTGTCCAGCACCCGTCCATTTTCCTGGCCGAATAAAAAGGGAGCTCGCAGGGAGCTCCCTTTTTGTTCGGTCCAGTCCGAGCTTAGCGGCTGCAGCGCTCGCAGCGCACCAGTTCGCGCTGAATGCTGAGGGTGAAGCGCTCCTCGGTGAGGGGACGGTAAACACCGACCTCGACCTCAGTGCCAACCTCACCGCGCAGGCGAGCCACCACATCCTCGGTGGGCTGACCTTCGGTGCTCACGCCGTCCACGCTTTCGATGACATCGTTGGACTTCAGCCCGGCCCGTTCGGCGGGATAGCCAGGCAGTGGTTCCAGGGCGGTGAAGCGTCCTTCGTGGGCCATGTCGGCGCCGACATAAAGGCCGATGCCACCGAATTCCTCAACGCTCTGTTGCTGAAACGGGCAGCGCTGCACACAGGCAGGTCTGGTATTGGAGGCGACCGGAGGGGCCGGAGGTTGGAACAGACCAGCGGTGAGAACCCCCAGACATATCGCGCCTGCGGCCAGAGTCTGACGGGTTACCCGAGGAAAACTGCTCAACAAGATCATCGCTTGCATACTCCCTAGTAATATTGGCTACACCATGCCCTTTCGGTGCCTGGCGCGGGTCGCCTGCCGGGCTTTTCAAGCTTCTTTCATGCAGTTTGAGTAGCCTGAGACTATGATTACGCAAGCTCTCAAAAGTGGTCGAGTTGCCCCCAGCAAAAAAGCCCCCCGGCTCAACTCCGAGGCAGCCGCGGCGGTCGCCTCGGCCAAAGCCTCACTGGCCTCGCAAAAGGGCTATCCCTGGTCACAGACCGAGTACAACTGCGCTCTGGCCTCGGTGATGGACCACCTGGCCTCCCAGCACGGCGATGCCGCCGCCCAGGAGTTGATGCGCCAGATGGAATCCGTGCCCGTGCGAGGCGGTCGCTTCAATCCCTGGTCGGGCGACTAAAGCTCCTAATTGTTTAAGTACTGCCGAATGGTTGCGGCCATTTCGCTCATCTTCCAATCGTTGTCGGTAAACACCCGACGCAAACGCTGTTGCGGGTCGATGACCGAGGTGCGGGTATTATGCACCACTGTCCCCTTTTCGTCGTAGTAAATCTCTCCGAACAGGCTGGCAATCTTGTTGATATCGTTGCTGTTGCCGGTCAGAAAAGTCCAGTTGTCCTTGGCCTGGTGGAGCTGAGCATAGCCCTTCAGCACCTCAGGAGTGTCGTGTTTGGGATCGAGCGTGATTGAGATCAGCTGAACCTTGTTCTGGGCTTCATCCATTTGATTGAGTAGCTGCTGCAGCTTGGTCATTTTGGCGGCCAGCATTGGACACTTGGACGGATCCGGGCACTGGGTGAAAAGAAACGAGACCACCACTACCTTGCCTTTGTAATCGCTGAGTGAGGTGGCTTTCCCGTTCTGATTGGTCAGTTGGAAATTAGGCACTCCAGCGTCGATTTGAAGTTCGCCAAAAAGCAATAGCAATGCGAATAACAGGGCTTTCATGAATTTAACTCCTCAATTTTTGTAGACTTTGGGTTCAGGCGGCCAACCAGCTGCGAGGAGGGGGCAGCTCGGGCGCGGGCGCGGGGCGCGTCAGCAGAGGGGTCAGAACAAAGGCCACCACCGGTGAGGCCAGGACGGGCTGCGCCACCAGAACGTAGCCCCGAGGACAGAGCGCTTCAGGTCTGACTGGAGCGGTCTGGGTCTGAGGATGGGGCTCAGGAGTGCACATGCGATGCTGCAGACAGTGGCACAGTTGACCGGGATGAACTCCACACAGGTGAGGCATAGGTCCACAGAACTCGTCCTCGGCCCAACTCAGAGTCGGGCAGGCGAACCATAAAATCAGCAGCACCAGCAAGCGTCCCACCATGTGGTCACTTTTTACCACAAAACGGACTTACCTGGTCATCGTTAAGGATCGCCAGTGCTGAGGAGGAAATGCCACTCCCAGGGCCTTACCGGTCACAAAGTCGGCCGGCACGGTGCCCCAGTAGCGACTATCGTAGGAATTGCTACGGTGATCGCCCATCACAAACAGGCGTCCGGGTGCGACTTTCACGGGCCCCCAGCTTTCCCCCGTAAACTCGGCCCAGGGCTCCTCCACCGGCAGGCCATTCACCAGCAGCGTTCCCTGGCGCATCTCCAGGGTCTCGCCTCCCAGGCCAACCACTCGCTTGCAGAAGAGCTTGTCCCCGTCAGGCCCGGGAAAGCACACCACATCGCCTCTCTGAGCCGGGCTCAGGGCCGAAATGTGAGACAACCACACCCAGTCCCAACTGTGGATGGTGGGCTCCATGGAGCCCGTCGGAATCACGCACGGTCGACCGATGGCGGTGCAGAAGAGAAAGACGGCCGAAACCTGAGTGAGTTTCTTACCGCTGAACCAGCCGGCCAGCAGCAATACACCCGTGAGAATGGGAATCATCAGCATAGCCCGGCCAACCACCAGCCAAAGTTCGAAGTTCCCGAGCCGAATTTTAGGTTTCTGTCAGCCTGGGCGCCTAAGCTGCAGCTATGAATATGCTGTCCATCGGATCCACTCTCTCCCCTTACCGCGCCGCCATCCGCGCCCCACGCTTCGAAAACATCGAGCACGGCTATGGCAATCAGTCCCATCAAAGAGTGGCCACCGAGGTGGACTCGCTCTCGCTGCAGACCCGGATGGACCTCTCCCAGAAGGCCCAGGTGTTGCCCCCGCCCCCGCCGGCTGAAACCAAGCGCAAGCCCACTCTGCCGCCGAAAAAAGAGCAGGCCAAGGTTTCCACTCAGGATTTCACCGGACGCACCTGTAGCGGCACCCTCCACGGCCCGCTCCTGATGGAAGAGCCGCAAATGGAAGTGGAAGCTCGCCCCTCCGCTTTCCGTTCGGTCGACTTCGTCTTTGACAACCAGCAGGACTTCGCGCCTCTGCGCGGAGCCAGCCTGGCCCTGGCCGCCCTGGAGCCCTCGGTTCTTCACGCCCCGGGTGCCGACCAACCGCTGGCCGTCATCCCTTCCAGCGACTCCCAGTTCGCCTATTTCGGCGTGCGCAACGGTCAGGCCGTGATCGTCCAGCAATTTCAGGAAGCCCAGCCCCAGGCTCAGAGCAGCCAGGTGCGCCTGCCCAACGGTCAGGTCGCCACCATCCTGCGCAGCGCCGACGATCAGATGCAGCTTTCCATTCATCTCCCGGCCGCCAGCCTGGACGACCTGGCCCAGTGGGGACGCAGCCTGCTGGCCGTTGCCTGAAGCCTGAAAATTAGCACTGAACACCTGTTCGAAAGGTCAGCCCGCTCGATCTGCGAACTCCCCTGAATTATTTTCACGACAGGGATGAGGGAATGGCCTGATGCTGCGAGTTGGTGTGATTTTCGGGGGACGTTCAGGTGAGCACGAGGTGTCGGTCATGTCGGCACGATCCGTGATTCAAGGTTTAGACCCGGCTAAATACGAGGTTTTCCCCATCGGCATCACCCGCTCCGGCCACTGGGTCCACCCGGACGCCGCCCGCGCTTCGCTGCAGGCCGGCCATGTGCTGGCTCCAGAGAACCAGAGCCTGGCCATCCTGCCCGGTCAGGCCGAAAAGAGCCTGCAACCCCTGGGTGGAGCCGCGGCCCTGCCCTCCCTGGACGTCATCTTCCCGGTCATCCATGGCACCTACGGTGAAGATGGCACCCTGCAGGGTCTGCTGGAGATGGCCAACATCCCCTACGTGGGCGCCGGTGTTGCGGGCTCGGCCGTGGGAATGGACAAGGCCCTCATGAAATCGGTCTGGCAGGCGGCCGGCATCCCCCAAGTCCCCTTTCTGGTCTTTCTGCGTAAGCAGTGGGAAAAAGAGCCCGAAGCCGTGGCCGCCCGGGTTGAGAAGGAACTGGGTCTGCCCGTTTTCGTCAAGCCCGCCAACCTCGGTTCGTCGGTGGGCATCAGCAAAGCCAAAACCTCTCAGGAGCTGCACGAAGCTCTGCGGGTGGCGGCCAGCTATGACCGCAAAATTGTGGTCGAGCAGTCGGTCGAGTCTCCCCGTGAAATCGAACTGGCTGTGCTTGGCAACGACGAGCCCGAGGTGTCCGTTCCGGGCGAGATTTTGCACGGGCGTGAATGGTATGACTACCGCGGCAAATACTTCGAAACCGAAGGCCAGAAGACGGTCATTCCGGCCGAACTCAGCGCCGATCAGATCAAGCAGTTGCAGAAGCTGGCCATCGAAGCCTACCAGGCACTGGACATGAACGGCCTCTCGCGAGTGGACTTCCTGATGAGTCGGGACGGAAAATTCTATCTCAATGAAGTCAACACGATGCCCGGCTTTACGCCCATCTCGATGTATGGCCGGCTTTGGGAAGCTTCCGGACTCAAATATTCAGATCTCCTCGACAAAATGATTGTGCTGGCTCAGGAGCGATTTGCAGACCGCCAGCGCAACGCGGTGGAAGCCGAGCTCGCCCCCTCTCCTTGATCGACAAGCTGCTGCGCGAAGCCGAAGGGGCAGTCCTGGAACTGGCCCCCGGTCAGTCCCCGGTGCTGGTGCGCCCGGGGCTGGTCGAGGTTTTGCCTCAGCCTAAATTAAGCCGTGAGGATTTTGCGCTCGCCCTGGAGACGGTGCGCGACTGGGGAATGGTCCAGGAGGGGGAAGCCGAAGTGGGCGTGCCCGGCCTGGGCAGATGTCTGGTGCGCAGTCGTCCCGGCTGGCTTTCGGTGGAATTGCTTCCCAGCCAGCTGCCCGAGGGCCTGGAGAGCTTGAACCTGCCCGAAATTCTGGCCGAACTGGTGTCTCTTCCGAGCGGTCTGGTTTTGCTGGGCGCTCCTCGCCGCGGAGGCCTTTCCACCACCCTGGCCTGTTTGATCGAGCTGATCTTGCGTCACGGACGCTCGCGCCGGATTTTGCTGTGCGAAAAACATCCCTACGTGCACAGTCACGGCAAGGGTTTGCTGGTGCAATCCCACCTTCTGGAACTGGGCGGACATTTTGAGGTGGTGATCACCCCCCTGCCGGCCGACCTCAGATCGTGCATTCAGTGCGCTGAGCAGGGAGCGCTGGTGCTGGCCAGCATGCGCGCGCCGCATACCTCCAACATGACCGACCAACTCCACAGCTTGCTGCCTTCCGCCTGGCTGCCGCGCCTGCAGAGCTGCCTGCGCGGGCTCTACTGCCAGCGACTGGTGCAAGGATTGCCGGTGACCGAATTTGTGCAGCCCGAGCTGGCACGCAAATGGTTGGCCACGCCGGGCCAACGTGAGTATCCGCGCTGTCTGGAAAAGCAAAAGGGCAGCTGGCCCTTGCTGCATTCCCTGCAAGAGTGGATTAATGAAGAGAAGCTGACCCTTGAGGAAGTTCAGGAGACGCTGCAAAGCTGGGGTTAAGCTGGCTCAGGCAAAACTCGACCATGGTCTTGATCAGCTCTAGCGGCAGTGGCCGCTCCAAGGGCAACTGCAGTGTGCCCTTGGAGATCTTGTATTCGCTCAATTGCGGTGCAAACACTTGCATGGCGCGAGCTCCGGGGAAAAAGCCGATGTGCTTTTTGAAGGCCGCGAAATGCACCAGATTCTTCCCATTGAGCTTGAAGGTCGGGATGGCGTAGCTGATCGCTTCGGTGGCCTCAGGCGCCAGAGCCTGAATGGTCTGGCGCAAAGTCTGCAGTCGCTGCCTCACTTCCGGCGAGAAGTCTTTGAAATAGTCCTCAAAATCGCTGGCGACTTTACGCATTCCCGGGAGTTCCCAGGCTTGCACGGGCCCTCCTGCCAGGCTCAGCCAGTTCTGGCCTCATTGACGCAGGATCGAGCGACAGGAGCTCATTGTCAACAGCTCCAAGATGGTTCGAATGAGAATCTGGCTGAGGCTGGTCCTGTTTTGTGCATGTGCCTGCGGCGCCGGGACGACCCCGGTTCGACCCGAGCCAGGCACCAACGGCAGCCTGCACGGGCGCCTGCCGTTCCCCAGCGACAACCCCTGGAACCAGCCTGTGGATCGGGCACCCGTTGATCCCAACTCGAAAAATCTGATCGGCAGCATTGGAGCCGATACCCCACTGCACCCCGACTTTGGCAGCTTCTGGGAAGGCCAACCGCTGGGCATCCCCTATGTGGTGGTCGACTCGCACACCCCGCGCCAGCGACTGCATTTCGAGTATGCCGAGGAAAGCGACCCGGGACCCTACCCAATACCCGCTCGACCCGCCGTCGAGGCTGGCGACGACCATCACCTGCTGCTCATCGACCGAGACCAGTGGAAACTCTACGAGCTCTACCACTTTAGCAAGGACTCCCGCAAGGCCGGCTCCGGGGCCATCTTCGATCTCAGCTCCAATCGCCTGCGCCCGGCCGGCTGGACCTCGGCCGACGCGGCCGGTCTACCGATTTTTCCAGGCCTGGTGCGCTACGACGAGGTGGTTGAAGCCGGCGAGATTCGCCACGCTTTGCGCTACACTGTCAGCCGCAGTCGGCGCGCCTATCTTGCTCCCGCTCGCCACCAGGCGGGAGCCTCCGATGATCCCAACTTGCCCCCGATGGGCATGCGGGTGCGCCTGAAGGCCGACTATGACATCTCCGGCTTTCCCGCCCAGGCCCAGGTGATTTTGCGAGCTCTCAAAACCTACGGAATGATCTGCGCCGACAACGGCTCGGATTGGTTCATCTCGGGGACTCACGACGCGCGCTGGAATGATGAGCAACTGAGCAGCCTCAAGCGCGTCACCGGCAAGGACCTGGAAGTCATCAAGATGTCCGGTCCGGTCGGTCGGTAACAAGCTGGAAACCTGGCGGGTCTGAGATCGCGGATAGACTGAGGGCGTGAACGTTCTTTCTAAAATGCCGCAATGGGCCCAGGGCCCGACCCAAAAATTCATCGACCACTCCAAGATCGAGGGCACACAGACTCGCCCGATGGACCAGGATGGCTTTGAGCAGTCCTTCAACCAGGCCGCTGGCGTCATCTTGCTGGCCGGCAACGACGAAGTGGCCGGCGAGGATCAGGCCATGAATGAGCCGGGCGTGGTTCGGCGCAACGGAGCCACCATCTATTTCGACGGCGACCCCTGCGACTCCAAAGGCAACGTCGAAGCGGTCGTGCTCGGGCGCCGCAAAGGCGTGGAGTACGTGACCTATGTCCAGTCACACCCCAACGGCTTTTCCACCCTGCGAATGATCAATGACGACGGTTCCATTGAGGTCAGCGGTAGCGAGGCCCAACGCAAGGCCGGCGGCATTCAGGGTTATTTGCTGGCAGGCCAGATCTACGCGTAGCCCTCACTGAATGTCTGAACTGCGCTACAACGTGGCCACCCGTGATTGGGTGGTGGTGGCGCCGGAACGGGCTCGGCGACCCGAGGATTTTCACGCCGGTCGACCCATCACCACGGCTGACCGACCTGCCCATCGCGCCGACTGCCCGTTTTGCCCTGGCTCGGAGGATCACACGCCCGGCGAGACCCTCCGATTTTGCGATGCTCAAGGCAACTGGATGGTGCGCTCGTTCCCCAATCGCTATCCGGCCCTCACCCCCGAAAGCCAGGAAGGGCGCCCCAAGGGGAACCTCTTTCGCCGCCGCCGCTTCGGCTCGGGAACCCACGAAGTGGTTGCCGAAAGTCCGCTCCATAACACCACCCTGGGCCTGCAGAGCCCGGCCGAAATCGAGCAGGTCTTGCGAGCCTGGCGCCAGCGCAGCCAGGACTTGTTTCATCGGCCTGAACTGGAACATCTGGTGGTCTTCAAGAACCACGGCCTGTCGGCCGGCTGTTCCCAAGAACACCCGCATTCGCAAATCATCGGGTTGCCCGTTCTGCCTTCCTCCGTGCGTCGCCGTTTTGATGACGCGGCTCGCTTTTATCAGAAAAACCAGGGCTGTGTCTTTTGCGAGATGCTCCGCGTGGAACAGGAAGAAGCCGCGCGGGTGGTGGTGGAAACCTATGGATTCCTGGCCTTTGTGCCGTTCGCCTCGGATTCTCCCTTCTCGGTCTGGATTTTGCCCAAGCGCCACAGTCACTGTTTTGCGCTGGCCGAAACCACCGAGATTCGCGAACTGGCTGGAGTCCTCAAACAAGTCTTAGCCCGGCTTTACCTTGCCTTGAAGGACCCAGACTACAATCTGATCGTGCACTCAGCCAATCCTCCTGGCCCGGGCAGCCACTTTTTCCACTGGTATCTGTCCATCGTGCCGCGCTTGAGCCGCATGGCCGGATTCGAATTGGGAACGGGCATGTACATTCGCTCCTCCCCGCCAGAAGCCGATGCCGCCTATCTACGCCAGGTCAACCTGGAAGCTCTGGAAGGACCGAAGTCATAGTCACCAGCCCCCCGATGCTGTAGAATCAGCCGGTATGCAGAACCCTTTGAAGACTCCAATTCTGGCCTGCAGCCTGAACGGGCCCAACTCACAACCACTCGAGCTCACCTTTCCTGGCGAGCTGCAACAGTCTGCCCAACGCTTGAGTGAGCAGCTTCTAGCGGAGTTTGAGCGCAACAATATCGAACTCCCGACTCGTTGCTGGGTGCAGATTCAACTTCGAGACGGGCTGGACCCGGCCGATCAGGCTCCATCCGATCGGCACAGCCATTCTCTCGAGCAGGTCCTCAAAGGTCTGGCCGGGGAGGTGCGAGCCAAAGCGGAAGGCAAATCCTACCTGGAAGGCCGCCTGCTCAAGATGTTTCCCGAGCTCCAGGGAACACCCGAAATGGAGCGACTGGTCAAGGAGGCGATGGAGTTCTCCGCTCGCGGGATTGGATTGGCAATGGCCTCTCAGCCGACCGAACTCGATCGCGAGACTCCCAAAGTTCGCCGTAAGATTTTTAGTTGCCCGGAATGTGATGAGGTGTTTATTGATGCCACCTCGCTCGAGAATCATCGAAAAAGCCATCGGGCCACGCAGATGCTGGTATTTGCAGAGTTTGAGTTGCTGGCGGCCCAAGAAGTGTCGCTGACAGGCCTGCTCCCGGGCGTCCAATCCACCTGGACGCGCACTTCCGGCCCGGGTTGGGAGTGGCGTCTGGAAGGTCGCTCGCTGCTTCGAGGCAACGGGGGACCGGGCCAGGCCAAAGTTGAGCTCGAGAAGCTCCTTTCTCAACCAGGTCTGCCCTGGCTGGGAGACGCCGTGTTGCAAAAACACCTGTTTCGCATGGAAGTGAGCTACCCGGGACTGCTTCACCACAGCCTTTGGAACTTGGGCTTAAGCCTGCGCGATGTGCGTCGTGTGGTGCAGCGCCTGCATCAGGCGGGGTACTGGACAGACTGGTTGAGCTTCCTGGAGATGGTGCCGGAGGCGATTCTCCTCTGTCGCGAACAAGCACCCTTCCCGGCCGGGCCCCTGCCCGAGGCAAACCTCGAACAGTTGGTGGCTGCAATCATTCAACTCAGCTCGAATGATCAGGCCCGGTTCTGATCGAACTGGGCGCGGGTGAACATCAAGCCCGTTCTGATCGCAACCGGTGTGGTGCTGATCCTGGCTACCCTGCTGGGCAAATGGCTGGGACCCGAACACGACGCTTTTCGTGTGCGACTCAAGGCCTGGTGGATCATGGCGGTCTCCTTCATGATCATCAACCTGCTCCACCCCGCCCTCTCGCTGGTGGGGTTTGCCAGTCTCAGCTGGATTGCGCTGCGCGAGTATCTCAATCGCATCGCTGAGTTGCCCGGCTGGATCCGCTACCTTGCCTATGCCACCATCCCTTTGCAGTATTACTGGATCTATCTGGGCTGGTACGGCATGTTCATCGTCTTCATCCCCGTCTATCTGTTCCTGTTCCTGCCGGGTGGTTCGGTTCGTCAGGCAGCTCTTATTCACTGGGGCCTGATGGTCACGGTCTTCTGCTTAAGTCACGCCGCCTTTTTGCTCAAACTGCCTGGCGGGCCCGGACTGATGCTCTTTGTGGTACTGCTCACCGAACTGGGCGAAGGCTGCCGCCTGCTCTTACCAGAGCGAAGCTGGCGCCCGGTAATTCTGATCATCCTCAGTCTGGCGGCAGCCTGGCTGCTCGGCCCTCGCCTCACCCCTCTCAGCCCGAACCATATTCTGGCCGCTGGAATCTGCCTGGGCGTGATGGGCGAACTGGGCCAGCGCCGCTTGCGCGGCCTGCGTGAAGCCCTGGAACTGAACGCTGGTCCCCTGCCTCCCGGTCAAGGTGGCGGTCTGATCCGCATCCTCACCCTGACTTTCACGGCTCCGCTGTTTCTCCACGGTTACCGCTACTTCTACGGATAGACACAAGTCCCGAGACATCCGGGCCGGCCTGGATTTAACTGAGCCCATGAAAATCTTCGCCTGTTCCAAATGCCAGAACACGGTTTTTTTTGAAAATGTGCAGTGCCTGCACTGCCAAAGTCCGCTGGGCTATCACCCCCAGCGGGGAATGGTGGCTCTCCCAGAGCCCGGCCTCCATCGATGTCTCAACTACAGCCAGCACAATGTTTGCAACTGGCTGACGAGCCGTCCAGACCGACTCTGCCGGGCCTGTGGCCTCAACCGCACCGTTCCCCAAGATGCCGCCCGCTGGTGGCGTCTGGAGGTGGCCAAGAAGCGCCTGGTTTACGGGTTGCTCCAGTTAGGACTGCCCCTCCAGGGCCTGCAGTTCGACTTCCTCATGCCCGGGCCCCAGCCCGTCCTGACCGGCTACGCCAATGGCCTGATCACCATCAACGCCACTGAAGCCGACGACCCGGCCCGGGAGCAAATGCGAGTGGACATGAACGAGCCCTACCGCACCCTGGTCGGCCACCTGCGCCACGAAAGCGGACACCACTACTGGCAGGTCCTGGTCAAGGACCTGGACGGCTTCCGACGGCTCTTCGGAGACGAACGCCAGGACTATCAGGCCAGCCTCGACCGCCACTACGCCCAGGGCCCTCCCTGCGACTGGTTGGAGCGAGGCCATATCAGTGCCTACGCCAGCATGCACCCTTCCGAAGACTGGGCCGAAACCTGGGCTCACTACCTGCACCTGCGCGACACCCTGGAAACCGCCCGCGAATTCGGGATGGGCCGACCCGGCCTGGATTCCTTTCCGGACCTCATCCAGGACTGGAATCGCCTCACCTTCGCCCTCAACAGCATCAATCGCTCAATGGGCATCAGTGACCTCTACCCCTTCGTGCTCGGGCCCAAGGTGGTGGAGAAACTGGCCTGGATCGACAGCCTGCTGAAGCCTTAGCCCTCCAGCACCGTGACTTCTTCGAAGGCGTAGCCACCGCACAGCCAGTCCCGGGTCAAGCCTTCAAAGTCTCGACCCAGCGCGGCCACTGCCAAACCAAGTACCACAGGGCGGCGGTCGATTCCGAGCTGCTCAAACACGTCCAGGGTTGCCTCCTGGACCAATCCGGGGAAGCTGTAGGTGCGTGTGTGCATCGGTACCTGCCGCTGGCTGTCACAGGTCTGCTTGATTTCCTTACAGCGAGCTACGTCCAACGAATGAAAAGCCCGGCACACCAGGGGACGATGCTCATAGACGCTGCAGTTCTGGTCCGAACCCAGCAGTGGACAGGGCTGAAAGTTGCGCTTTAACTGGCTGCTGATGCGGGTCTCCAGCCGGTACTCCAGAGCCGTGGGCAAACCGGAGGCAACGCTGACCGCGTCCAGGATATGCACCTGCAACGGCTCATGACAACACCAACTGCATTGGGCGCGGCATTGAATGCGAGCCGGAACTTCTGGATATAAACGGGTGGCTGCCTCTTGCGCCTGGGCACTGGCCTGCAGTGTGGCGCGAGCGAGTCGAATGGCCACCTCTCCCGCCTGCTCGAGTTTGCCCTGGTGCAAAATCTCCAAGGTCCGCCAATAATGGGCCGAATACAGACTGTCCACGGTCTCCTGCAAGGGTGTGGCCCGCTCAACGGGGGGAGGTCCGGCCTCCATCAAGCGCTTGAGGCGCTTTTTCATGGCTCGATTCACGAGCATCCCAAATTCGTGAAACGCGGTTGGATGCCCCTGCAGGAACAGCTTTGTCTGTCCGGAATTTAATACCAATCCGCTGAAACCAAGCTTTCTTTACGAGCGCCTGGCTTTACCGAAATGAGGTGCTCGATGATTTCTTACCAACTCGGTTCCCAAATTTATGAACCCTTCCTGGGGTTATGCACGGTGGTTGACTCGACGGAGGAGACCATGCTGGGCGTCAGCCAGATGTTTTATGAACTTAAGCCCATGGAAGGCACCTCCAAAGTCAAAGTCCCGGCCTCTCAAATGGCTTCACGCGGCATTCGCTCGCTGATGTCGGCCGCCCAGATCCAGCGAGAATTGAGCACGACCAGAGGTTCATGGGAAGATCCGGGCCGGGAAACCTATGCCCAGCGTCTGCGTCGCTGGACTCAGCTGCTGCGCTCCGGACAGGTGGGCGGAGCCTACGAGTTTCTCTGGGACTGGAAAAAATTGTCCGAGCTGGGCACTCGCTTCAGTCCGAAAGAAGTGGAAATGCATTCCAATGTTCAGCGCGTCATGATTCAGGAAATCGCTGAAGTCTTGCAAATTTCCACCGAGAAGGCCAGCTCGATGATTGGCCCGGAGCTGGTCAGCACTGCTCGTCAGGGCAGACCTGTGGCCGCTCGAGCGACCTCCTAGGCCGGCGTGGCCAAAGTTTAACGTCCTTTCAACGGATTTGAGCGTTTTTTGAGTGACCCGTGACCGGCCTTTGAGAAGCGCCGGCTATTCTCTGTTCATCCCCCAAATGAAGCAGAGAGAGGACATCAAACACAATGATTCACACCCAGAACGGAAACGTCTACGCCCCCCACCTGGAAGCCCGTCGCGAACGGCAGCACGACCGCATCAAGGACGGCATCCAGGACGGCAGCCTCAGCTCCGAGGAACTGGCCAAACTCAACGCGATGCGCAAGGACGCCCGCCAGGACCTGGCTGAAGCCAAGGGCGACAACGGCTGGGTTGGACCTGCCGAGCGCCGCGAGATCAACCGCGACATGAATCAGATCAGCCGCGCTATCTACGCTTTCAAGCACAACTAAGCAGAGAGGAGTCTCCAAGATGTTTGCTGCCGCCAAGCTCTTCGCCCTTCCCAAAGAAGAAGCCCCAGCCCCCAGCCCGGCCGAAAAGGTCCTGTTGCTGGCCGAAAACCTCGACCACAACCTGGCCCAACTCGAAGCCGAGGCCATGCGGGTGGAGCAACTCTTGGAGACTCTCTCCCAACCGGCCAGCGAAATCGGCAACCAGTTCATGCAAGAATTCGTAGCCGTGCTTGAAGGCCAGCTCAACGGCATCTACGGCCTGCTAGACTACCAGCAGTGTGGCGACCAAGAGCTGCTCCAACAAAGCCTGCAATGCCTCGTCGACAGCGACGCCCGCCTGTGTTCCCTCGAATCCAACCTCGAACAAACCCGCCAGGAACTCCCCCTGGTCGCCTGACCCCGAGGAAAACCCCCACCACCGGGTGCATACTTCTGACAAAGGAGAACCACCCCAATTTCGAAATTCTGCAGAATGCTGCAACTGCTCCCCCTCAAGCCCGGAATGGCACGGGAATGCCCGATGGAAGTTCTCCTCCAGCTCGACCCGGACCAGCTCCCCCCGAGCCAGGGCGACAGGGTACCGCTCAATCTGGCGCTGGTGCTGGACCGCTCTGGCTCGATGAGCGGAGAAAAGCTTGGGCTGACCAAGGTGGCTGCCCGCCGGGCCCTGGAGTCCCTGAACTCAGAAGACCACCTGAGCCTGGTGATTTTCGACGACCAGGTAGAGTCGCTCTATAACGGTCCAGTCCAGGACAAGCCCAGAATCGAGAAACTCATTGGCGCCATCGAAGCTCGCAACGATACCGACCTCTGCGGCGGATGGCTGCGGGGCGCACAGGACATCTCCCGGACCCATCAGATCGGACGCCTGAGCCGGGTCATTCTGCTCACAGATGGTCAGGCCAACCGCGGCGTGGTGGACCCGCGCCAGATCTGCGAAAAAGTAGCCGGCCATCTGACCGGTGGCGTGCAGACCACCACGCTGGGCTTCGGACGGGATTACAATCAGCAGCTGCTCAGCGAGATGGCCAAGGAGGGAGGCGGAAATCACGCCTATATCGAGACGCCCGAACGTCTGGTAGAGTTCTTCGAAGAAGAGATGGCCTCTTTGATCCAGGCCGTGGGCACCAGAGTGCAAGTCCAGATTGCGCCCGCCACAGGCGGTCACATCCAGTGGATTGTCAAGCCTGGACTGGATCGCGAAGGTCAGGCGCGGCTGGGCAACCTGGTGCGGGGCCAGCCCCTGGCCCTGGTATTCCGCTGGGCAGCCGACCCGGTCGGCAGCCAATGCGACCTCAACCTGACCGTGAGCTGGAGCGACTTAAAGTCGGGAAAGACCGTACAGCAGCAGGCTCAGTTGAGCCTGCCTGTGCTGCCCGCCGAGCAGTGGGAGCAACTCCCATGCCACCCTGAGGTTCAAGCCCAGGCTGCCCGAGCCCAGGTCGAGCTGCGCCGCCGGGGCGCCATGCAGTTCCTGGAGCAAGGCCAGTACGACCTGGCCTTGCAGTGGTTGGGCTGGGCCCTTGAGCTGCCCAACCTGCCCGAGGACGAAAAACCCGCCCTGGTGGATTTGATCCATACGGTGGCACGCCGGGATACCCAGGCCGGGCTCAAGAAAGCCGCCATGTACAGTCACGGACACGGCCACGGCCACGCTCGGGTGAGCGCTCATTATACTCAAGAGGAAGGCCCGGGGCTGGAAAACTCCAGCCGCAACCGACCGCGCCTGAGTATGCCCCTGGGCGATGGACCCATTCTCCATCGTGAATGGGAATGGCCGGCTGGCCCCTGGAACCGCATCGAGGGCATGCTGCGCGGACACTTCTTCGGAGAACGATTGGTACGCGGAGACAAAGCGCCGTTGGGAGAGGGTGCGGCCCTGACGGCGGCTACCTTGCGTCATCAAATGGCTTATGTTTTCGAAATCCAGCGACTGGCGGCCGACCTGCATGCCACCCCGCTGCTTCATCCCACCACCAGCCAGCAACGCTTTCGTCGCGCCTACGAAAAAGGCGACCTCTCCTTACTGGAAGTGGGCAGCGATAGCGCCGGCTGTGCCGCCTTGCGCCGCGTTTGCCCCTTCCTGGTGGTCTTCCGGGACAATCCCCTCAACGATGCTCTCATGGCCACCCTGCTGACCCACCGGGACAATCTGGCGCTGTGTGCTTGCCTGGGCTACCTGCATCTGCTGCGCTGCCTGCTGCGCCTGGCCATCCTGCCCACCAGAGATTTCTATCTCAACACCTTCTGTTCAGCTCTGGTGGGACTGGAGCAGACCAAATACAACTGCGAAACCGGTCGATTCAAGGGCTGGAATGGCTATCTCAGCGAGTTTCTGCCCATGGCCATCGGATTCGCCCGCGCAGAGTCCCTCGACTTGGCGCAGGCCATCAAAGCCTGGGGCAGCGGGCCGTACCTGTTGGAGGTGCTGCCGACCTTGCTCTACACCCTCGAACTCCATGCCCAGGAACCCTGGCCGGCCCTGCTCAATGTCAGCAGGTACTCGTCCGAAACCGATACTCTGGCCATGCTGACGGGAGCCGCCCTGGGCGCGCTGCACGGTTCACAGCCGGGTTGGTTTCTCGACCCCGCCCTGGACAAGCTTTTGGATGAGGTGAAGTCCCTCAACTACTGATCGGCGAGCGAGCCGCGAAGATGGAGGCCAGCCAGGCCAGCCAGCCTCGCCACGAGGTCAAATGCCTGAGCTCTTGAATCCGCGTTCAATGCAAGGTCTGGCAAACGTTATCTTGTCCATGCAGCCCGAGGGCGATCTGGCCTTTCTGAAAGCCTGGCAGCACGAGGTGGTAGCGGCGGCCCAGAAGGTTCCTGGGTTTCGCGACTCGGAAGAATTTGAACAGATTCCGCAAGTGCAGGACCGTTGGGTTCTGGTTCTGCGCTTCCAGTCCGACCAGGGTCTTCGCCAATGGCTGGAGAGCGACGTTCGACGCGCTCTGATGGCCAAGGGCGCTCCCCTTTCTCCGCGTCAGGAGGTCATCGCCGGACCAGGATCTTCGGTCCGACCCGTAACTCTGGTCATACCCACCCGCGTTCCGGCCGAAAAGCGAGAGGAATTCAGAGCATGGCAGGCCGAGATGAACGCCCTGGAGCGCACATTCCCCGGTTTTATCGAAAGCCGGCTGGTGGAACCGGTCAGCGGCGAGGAATGGACCATCGTGATGCGCTTTGATTCCAAAGAGCACGTCGAGTCCTGGCTGCAGTCTGAACAACGCCAGATTTTGATGGCCAAAATCGACGCCGGCCTGCACGGTCAGGAACGGCAACTGGTGGTGGACTTCGGTGGCTGGTTTGAAGCCGCGCCCCGCGACGGCAGGCCGGCCAGTTGGAAGCAAATGCTGTCGGTGCTGATTGCCATCTACCCGGTGGTGATGCTGACCATGCTCTATATCGACCCGCCCCTGACCTCCTTGCACATGCCCCTCTTCCTCTCGGTGCTGCGTGGCAACTTGCTCAGCTGCTGCTTGCTAACCTGGCTGATCATGCCGCGCTTGACCGGAGCTCTTTCCTTCTGGTTGCAACCCCGTCCCAGGCAGCCAACCTGGTGGGAGCCGGCTGGAACCGTCCTGGTGCTGGCCATTTTGGGTGGCTGGAGCCTTCTTTTCTTCGGACTGACCCGATGAAAGATCCCCTGGAAACCGTATCGGGCGCCCTGGTCGGACGCGCGTCGGTCGAATCAGTCTTCGGCCAACCCATCCAGGTCGGCGACAAAACTTTCGTGCCCGTGGCCCGCATTCAGTACGGACTGGGTGGCGGCTTCAACCATGGCTCTCCGGGCGCGGGAGGTGGTCTGGAAGCGATTCCTCTAGGCGTCTTGGAACTCAGTCGCCAGGGTGCCCGCTTCCTGGCGCTGGCAGAAACCCACCAGTCGGTGGAGGAAAGTGCCCCCGGAATCGTCACTTTAGCCCCGGGAGCCTGGTTGCTGGAGCACCAGGGCCAGTTCGCCCTGATCCACCCGACCCAACCGGGAGCGTGGCTGCAGCGAATCGCCGGTCCTGTTCAGGTGGTGGTGGGCGAAACTCCCCTCTTCCCCCAGGCCCGCCGCCCAAAGGCTCCCTGGCGCGGCCATCTGGCCGGTGAGCCACTCTTTATCCTGGAGGTCGGCGTGGTCTTCCGTGGAGTGGCGCTGGGCTCAGCCGGCCTGGACGATTTCAGACGTCAGCTGCCCGAGAACTATCACCTGCATACGGCCCTTGCCTGATCCGTCCCGACTCATTAGAATGCGCCCTATGTACAAAACCCTGATCCTCACCCTGGCTTTGACGGTGGCGGCCCTGGCCAAACCCGTCAAAGTGACCCTCGACGTTCCGGGAATGACCTGAGCGACTTGCCCGCAGCGAGTTCGCGGCATTCTCACCACCGTGAGTGGTGTTTCCGGCGTCACGACCGACCAGCCTAAACTACAGGCCAGCTTCACCTACGACGACGAGAAGGTCAAGCTGGAGCAGATCCTGGACAAGCTCAAGAGCGAGTACAATGGCCGCTACACGGCCACCCCGGCTCGCAAGTAGGTTCAGATCTTCAGGACCCGAACGGGCGGGGTGTCCGTATTCGGCTCCCACCTGACGTTCCAGCGCTGTGTCTGACCCGACAACGGAGTCGGTCGGTTCCAGGGCCGGGCCTCAGGTTGGGTGGGCTTTAACTGCCCCCGCCCGTTCTGGCTCGGAGTTTCACGCACAATGACCCAGTGACCCTGTTCGGGGACGGGGGGCTTAGCAATCGTCTCGGCACCAGCCAGGTAGCTACCCGGCCAGAGTAGGGCCAGGCTCAAAATCGTCTTCATACTCTCTATCCTAATGGCAGATGGAGCTCGCGTCCTGGTTGGCTTTCCCGCCCGGCAGGTAGATTGGTACTCAATTCAAGAGTGAATAGCAATAGCTCACCATGTCAGGAGCCGCCTGGCCTTGTTGAATGCGGGCGATACGAGCGGCGAAGGTGGGATGGCTGGGGACGGTCAGCATCTCGGGGGAAAATCGAGCACACAGCTCCTCCAGGCGGGCCAGAGCCCGGCCGGCCAGGTCAAAATCCAACCACACCGCGGCCTGATGATCGGCTTCAAACTCCTCCTGATGGCGCACCGCCAGCACGGCTGCCTGGTCGACCCTCAGGCGCACGGCAGAGCCGGCCTGAGCCGGGATGGCCTGCTGCAGATCACTGAGGCGGCGGCGCCGGGTGGCATAATGTCGCAATTCCGTATGCGCGATCTCGTGGGCGCCGAAATAGCAAACTTCGGGCAACGAAAGCCGCTCCAAGAGTCCGCGACTAAAGTAGACCATTCCGTTGGCGCAGGACGAGGCCAACGGCCGTTCAGTATCCAGAGCTTGGAAACCATAACAGAGATCCGGACGGGCCATCGTGTGACCCAGACGCCGGGCGCACTCCTCGAGAAGATTTTGTCCGCCCGCCCACAGCCCATATTCACTCAGAATTTCTTGCTGGTGACGCAGTCCTTCCGCCTGTTCCTCCTCCTCGGACAGCTCCTCTCCGCCCAACGGCGTGGGAGAATATTCGTCCTGATCCTGATCCGAGTTCTGCTGCTCCGAGTGGCGGTCCGAGCGGCCGGGGTTCCAGCTGAGTTGAGCCGACTGGAGAGCGCGCAGAGAATCCACTTTAGGCCAGACGACCCTGAGGCTTGGTGCGGCACTTCAAGCCGCCTTGATCGGAGAGGGTCTCTTCGTTTTGCTCCGGATCCAGAAAATACAGGCGGTCCACCGACAAATGACGCTGGCCCAGCAGAAAATCCGCCACGTAGGCTTCCTGCTTGGCCGTTCCGCCCATCATAATTGTATATTTCTCGCCCTGAGGGTTGGTGCCGTGGCGGGCGTTGAAGAAGTTGGCGCCGTCTCGCTTGGTGTTGTTCATATTGCGGAAAGCGCCGGCCATCGAGACCACCTGGAAACCAGCTTTCTCCAGGTCGCGTCGGGTTAATTCTTCGTAGCGGGCGCTCTCTTCGCCGGCCTTGAGCATAGCCTCCACTTCCTCGTTCCAGGCCGGGGTCATCGTCTCACCCAGTTCCTCGCGAATCCAGGCGGCCTGCATTTGAGATGCCCGGCGGCTGTCTTGCAGAGCCATGACCCCGGGAGCCAGGGGAGTCATGCGCATATCGATATGAAACTCACCCGGTTGTTCCACCCCAAAAACCTGATCGGGCTTCACCCCATAGTCCCGGGCCACCACCTCCCGCACCTCGGCCTCATCCGGCCGCCGCCCCAGACGTTGGGTCAGCAGCTCCCGAGTCAAGTCCAGACTATCTTGTCCAACCAGCACATAAGGCGTCCCGTCGGGACGCAATCCCGAAAGCAGATTGCCACCTTCCACATAGCTCTGAGCCTGGTAGACATGCTCACCGTGGACACGAGCCTGGGCGCCACCCACCTTCTGGTATTCGCCAGAGTCCACGGACCCCTGGGTGCTGAACTGCTCGCTCAGACCGTGGGGTTGGAGGCGTTGCTGGCGGGCCTCCAACAGGAGCTCGCGCAAGGGGCGCTGCTGATCCTTGAAGCTTGCCGGCACCACTCGACCTCCGTCCAGCAGGGGTTCACTGTAGTCCTCCAGCCAGTGCCCGGTGGCTGAACTGGGATGCAATTGATAGTTGATACAGCCGGCATCGCTCAGGGCCTTTTCAGCGTAGCCCAGCGACTCCGGTCGAACCAATCCGCGCACCTGAAAACCTTCGACCAGGCCGACTTCGCTCATCTGGTGAAAATACTGACGATTCACCCCCCAGCTCTGGTAGTGCATATCCACCGAGTCGACCAGCAGGCTGTGATCCTTGGGTGCCACCATCCCAATTTTCTCATCCGGCCGCCGGGGCCGCCCGCTATCGCCCTCCACCGTGAATTTGAACTCGGGCTGAAAACACCGCTCCTGAGCAGCCACCAGCTCTTCAAAACTCAGGCTGCGCACCTCGCCTGGCGCACCCGGAGCGTAGCAGCGAATTTCATAACGACTGGAGGGATATTGAGAGTGTTCCGGGTCGCTGAGCCGATGACCGGCCACCTGAAGTCGGCCATTGAACTGAGGAAACTTCTCAGGTTCGCTGGGCGAATAAGCATCCACGGGAGTAGCTTTGCCTTTATAGCGCAGGCCCGTCTGGCTATGTTTTGACCACGACTGAGGGGCTGTTTCAACGAACCGACCGATTTGCACGTGTTGATCCTAGCAACCCAGGATGAAAGTTTGTTGAAACACAGAATCCCGCCAGCATGTCCGGAGAAAAACGCTTACTGGAGGCCTTGCTGGCCACCACCCGGCTGATCGCAGCCAATCATCCCTTACAGGAGGTGGTGCACCGCCTGGCCGACGAGCTCAATGGCCTGCTGAACGCGGACCGCTGTTCGGTTTTGATCCTGGACGAGGAAGACCACCAGCTGGCCTTTCACGACTCCTCCGCCCTTTCTCAGTGGGAGCGCGAGAACATTCGCTTTCGAATGGGTGAAGGGGTGGCCGGCTGGGTGGCCCAGCATCGCGAGCCGGTCCTGATTCCGGACGTATCGGTCGACCCTCGCTTCAAGAAACATGATGGACAGATCCGCAACATGGTCTCCATGATTTGCGTGCCCCTGGAAATGCACCGTCGCCTGATCGGGGTGCTGACCCTGACAACCGCCAAAGCCGAGCACGTTTTCACCCAGGAAGAGATGGAGCTGGTAGTTTTGATCGCGGCCCACATTTCGCTGGCCCTTGAGAGTCATCGCCTCTACGAGCTCTCGGTGCTGGACGGCCTGACCAACATCTACAATCGCCGCTACCTGGACCAGCGCCTCAGTCAGGAACTGGCCGACTCCATTCGTCATGAGAAGCCCCTCACGGTGGCTTTGCTGGACCTGGACAACTTTAAAAAACTCAACGACGGTTACGGTCACCAGGCCGGCGACCAGGTTCTGTGCGAGCTAACCGGCCTGCTCTCCCAGGAACTGCGGCAACATGACGTGCTGGCCCGCTATGGGGGGGAAGAATTCGCCCTCATTCTAGCGGGCACGTCCGGTCCGGATGGACTGCATTTGGGCGAGCGCCTGCGGGCGCTGGTGGAGAGCCGAGACTTCTTTTACAAGAATCAAAAACTACCGGTCACCATCAGCCTGGGTCTGGCCACCTTTCCGGAAAACGGCCAGGACAAGATGACCTTGCTGCGGGCCGCCGACAAGGCCCTCTACCGAGCCAAAGAATCCGGTCGCAACCGAGTCGAAGCCTCCAAAGAGTAAACCTTGTGGCCGGTCACCGCCCGGGTGGGCAGGTAGCCGTCGTAGAGATGATAGTAGAGGGTGGACCCGCCTGGATTGGCCTCGTGCACCAGACGGCCTGGCAGCAGCCCGGGATTGAGCTCGACCACGATCACCCGGGTCTCCCCTTTGAAAAACTTGGACGCGATGCGCGCCACCTGATCCGACTCGGACAGATGAATGAAGGATAGGTCATCCTTTCCCAAACTGAGACGTTCCTGGCCCTGGCATTGCTGCCAGGCAGCCGGAGTCAGTATTTTGTATAGATGAGCGGGTGGCATGGCTTGGCTACCTTTCCAAATCGTTTAAGGGCGGGCGCTTAAGCTTTCCCAAAACACACACACACAAAGCGTCAATTCGGAGCGACATTGAGAATCCAAACGGCCAACGGGTCGATCCCCACCCCTCTTCCCAAACCACCGGGAGAGGTGGAAGTGACCGAACAATTCGGCAAAGAGACCGTCACCTACCAGCGTGATGATCAAGGCCATGTAGTGGGCTCGCAGGATAGCCAGCCTGTACCGGGCTGGCTGGATCGAACCAAAGACCGAGCCTGGAGCTCATTAGTCCCCGACAATCTGCCCAACAGTGTCAGCCCGGACTATGTGCCCACCCGTCAATGGCAGCTGGCCCGAGACTTTTTCGGCACATTCGCGGCCACCTCGTCCTTGGCCGCCGTCACCACCGCCATTGGACCGGCCAATACGGCCCTGGCCGCGATGGGCATCGCCGCTCTGAATCTGGCCAACGTGACCTGGCTCAAGCAGCGCCTGCCGCAGATAACCCAGTTTGCCTCCACGGGTCTGGCCACCGTATCCGAACGCAATCCCAAACCCTGGATGCTGGCCTCCGATCTGATCTTGCAGGCCAGCATGGTGGCCGAAGCCGCCACCTGTTTGCTGCCGGCCGGCACCTACTACCCACTGCTGACCGGCCTGGCCATGGCCCAGGCCGTGGGCACGGTGGCCAACAGCTCGGCCAGCGCCAGCCTGACGCCTCGCCAGGCGCGTCAGAACAACCTGGGTGAAGTCACCACGAAGAATTCCAACCAGTCCACACTGGTCTCCATCGCTGGCGCCACCGCTGGTCTGGCGGCGGTCGGCGCTTTAACCGGCCCACTGGGCTTCGGCCATGCCGCGCTGGTGGTCAGCAGTCTGGGCGCTCTGGCGGGCACCTACTGCAAAATCAAACGGCTGCAGGTGGCCGAGTACGACCCTATCAACGAAAAAGGTCTTCGCCGCGTCATTGAACGGGGCATGGTTGGACCCGAGCGGAACCAGTTGAAGTTGCTGCTCGATCTGGTCAGGAGCGACAAACTGGTGGTCGGTAACCGGCCTCGCCCGCTCTTGCAGGACCCTAATTTCCCTGCCCTCCGCCAGCTGTTTATGCAGCGCCCTTACATGCTCACGGTTCATCAAGGAGCGCCGTACATCGTGATGAAGGACGAGCAGGCCGCTCAGGACCAGATCCCCCAGGCCAGCGCTCCCCTTCCCACCAATGCTTCCTACACCGAACGCATGGCGCAGGTACAGGCCGCTTACCACGGCATCCTGTTGGAGAAATTCCTGAGCGGTGAGGAATATGCCCAATCGGTTCGAGACAAGGGCCTGTCGGCCGCCAATCTGGAAGCGATTCAGCGCACTTACCAGGAGACTCCCGCAGACATGCACGAGTTCCTCAAAGACCTGCAGAGTCAGGGTTGGAGCGTGGATATGGTTCGTTTTCGAGGGGATGCCAAACCCGTCAAAATTCGCTAATTCTTACTGGGCCAGTCGGTGCGAGGCTTTGTACGGGAACACTTCCGGAATCTCGCCCTGGCGCAGCTTGGCCTGCACGCCGCGCCAGAAATCGGGATGAAACAGATCGTCGTGCTCGGCTCGCATGGCGCTCCAGGCCGGTTCCGGGATGCCCAAAAACTTGGGGAACTCCTCTGGAAAGATATCGTTCTCGCGCACGGAAAACCAGGGCTCTCCCGCCATTTCCTGCTCGTCGGTGGTGGGCTGGGGCATGCTGCGAAAATTACAGTCGGTCAAGAAACAAAGTTCATCGTAGTCGTAGAAAACCACGCGGCCGTTCCGAGTCACCCCGAAGTTCTTGGTAAAGATATCCCCGGCGAAGATATTTGAAGCGGCCAGATCCTTGATGGCCTGACCGTAATCGAGCGCGGCCGCCACCGACAAGGGTTCCTCGGCCTCGTTCAAAAACAGATTCAGGGGTCGGACGCGTCGTTCCACGTAGCAGTGGTCAATCAGCACATCCTTGCCTTCCACCCGTACCGTCTCGCCGGTGTCGCGCAGCAAGATCTCCAACAGTTCGTCCGCGAACCGATCGCGGGGAATGCGCAGATGTTCGAACTGATGAGCCTCCACCAGGCGACCAGCGCGGTCATGCTCAAACACCAGTCGATAGCGCTGCAACACGTCACTGCGGCTGGCTTCCTTAGGAAAATCAAAGCGGTCCCGAATGAGCTTGAAAACCACGTCGTATCCGGGCATGGTGAAGACCAGCATGACCATACCGCGAGCTCCGTCGGCGGCCACAAAGCGATCGTTTGAGCGCTTCATGTAGGCCACAAAATCCCGATACAGCTCGGTTTTTCCGTGGCGGTGGTAGCCGATCGCGTTGTACAGGTCGCCTACCGGCTTTCGCGGCAACAAGGAGCGCAATTCCCTGACCAGCTCGTAAGGACAGTCCACCACCACACGGAAGTAAGCGCGCGTATAAGAAAACAGGATGGACAGGTCCAGTTCGTCCACCAGCACCGCATCCAGGCTGATGCCCCGCTCGTTTTCGTGTCTCAGGCACAGCGCCAGGGGTCGGCTCTGCTCCCCGCAGTGGACCCTGCCCACCACATAAGCGCCGGGTCCGCGAAAGAAGACGGGAGCAATCATCTCCAGCCGATGCTCTCCCGCCCCGACCGCCGCCAGAATCCGCTGGGCAGCCAGTTCCAACTGACCATCCAGGTCTTCCCAGAGAGGCCGCTCAAAACAAGCGGTCAGCGCGCTCTCCAGCAATTGAACCAGAGGCTGCCCCTGATGGCTGCTACGCAAGTCTTCCTGGGCCTGGGCCGGGGGCGAGTCGAAATCTGTGTCGACAAACTCGATGGCCTGATCCACACCTTCGGTGGCAAAGACCCGACGAGTCAGCGAGTTGAAAAAGCTCTCGGCGATTTCCCATTCCTTCGACTGTGAAATCAGCGAGGAATAGACGGCCTTCGTAGCCAGCCAGATGCGCCGGTCTTTGAAGCGCTCCCCCATCAGGCACTGAACTTTGTCCGCCAACGCGTCAATCACATCAGCGTAAAGACGCAGACGATCGGCGGCATCCGCATAGCTGCCGCGCCAGTCCCGATCTAAAAAGCGCTGGCGGGCTCGCTGACTGATCTGGCGAAACTGAACCTGATAGTCCATAAAGGCCTGACGGACCTGTTCGGAACAGAGAGTAGCCAGACGGCTATCGGTAAGGGTGGACTCGGTAGGTGGCATCCTTAACGGGTTTCGTGCCGCCCGCAGGGCGACTCCTTCACCACCCAACCGGGATCAGCACGTGGCTATGGCTTCACTTCAAATTCCGCAACCACCCCACGGTGGTCCGTGGGATAGGGGGTGACCACGATGTCCGAACGCGGACTGCTTTCTCCCACGATCTCGACGGCCTGGGGCTGAATCTGGTCGCCCTTGAAAAGGACAAAGTCCAGACGGTCGTGGTGGTCTTTAGGGTCGTCGTCAGCGGTGCGAGGCGTCCAGGTGAATCCGGGGTGGGTCAGTTCGTCCGGATTCACCACCCGGTAGCTGTCTTTAAAGCCGGCCTCGGCAAAGGACTTGCTGGCGGGCCACTCCACCTTGATCGGGTGGCGCCCGGCTTCGGCCGCTCGCTGGGTCCAATCCAGATGGGAAGGTTCATTAAAATCACCGGTTAAAATCATAGGAGCCTGCACGCCGGCCATGTCGCTGAGAATGGAGGTTACGTCGTGACCTCGAGCCAGACGCGCCTGCTCCTGGGCCTCCGCCTCTGTTTTGACGAAAACGCCGTCGCCGTACGGAATGCCCAGTAGCTGGTAGGGTTGATAGGGCGAGTGGTAGAGATGGGCGTTAAAGACCGCCAGCGGTTGCCCATTCTCGAGACGAACCACCATGCCGTGACGTCCGGGGGTGACCGATTCCACCGGAAGCCGAGTCAACATGGCGTGCCAGTCATCTTGCTTGACCAGGTTATAACCGAGTTTGTCGCTCAGCTTCTCAGCGCACGAGCCGATCTCTTGAAGCCCCACCACGTCCGCCCGGCTGGCCTTGAGAACTTCAGCGATTCCGTCCACCCCGTCTTTGCAGTCAAGCCAGGTATTCAAGGTTAAGACGCGCACGGTGGCGGTCGACGAAGCGGCCGAGGCCGGGCTGGCCATTAACCCGCCCAGACTACAGGCAGCGGCCGCCGCCAGTCCAGCCTTCCTCCAGCCGGCCGAGCCCCCGGAGCGCGACAGGCTGACGGTGTCCAGGCAATCAGCAGGTCGATTCTTCTTCAGTCTGCGAGCGGTGGGCTTGGGAGTGAGAGGAGAGAGAGAATTGAGCTTCATGCGCTCCAGTGTAAAAGGGGCGGCCCTTGCGGAGCCGCCCCTTTTGCAAACAGATCTTTACCAATGTTTCCAAATGTTGCTAGAGATCAGTCAGTTCCGGATGACCCGCCTCAGCCGCCAGTTCAAAAGCGGTCTTGCCATTCTCGTCCAGAGCGGTGCGGTCAGCCCCCCGCGAGAGCAACAACTGCACCATCCTCAGTCGGGCCTGTCCTTCCAGTCGGTCGCTGGGGACAGCGCAGGCCCAGTGCAAGGGAGTGCGTCCCTGGTCATTGGCGTGACGGAGACTGGCCCCCCGCTGCAAGAGCAGACCGACCAGGTTTCCGTTGTTGTTCTGAATGGCGAAGTAGATGGCGGTCAGTCCGCCGTCGCAGGTTTCATCGACATTGGCGCCCTTCTTCAAAAGAAGGTCTGCCACTTGCATCACCCCGGAGATGGCGGCGATGTGCAGGGGAGTCAGACCATTGGGACCTTTCGGGTCGGGCTTGGCCGGGCGCAACATCGCATTGACCTTCTCTACGTCGCCCACCCGAGTGGCTTCATGAACGCCGCTCAGATCGGGCAGCTTGACCAGTTCGGAGCCCGCCATCTCGAAAGCGGGCAGGGCCGGCTTGACTGGAGCCGTGGGTTCCTCGTTGAAAGGCGAGAAGCCCATTTCGCTGCTCTGCGAGAGAGAGCCGGCCAGGCCGCCTCCTTGGAGGCGCAGCTGGTTAGCGCGCAAGGCTAACGACACGATGGTCTGACCGTAACGGGCCACACTGAGTGCGCCAAAGAGAATAAAAGCGAGCATGCCCAGCAAAGGGAACAGCGGGAAGATGAAGGCGCCCAACATCCCGCCGAAGGCGGAGACGAAGGAGAGCAGGCCCATCATAGCGGCCGAGTTGAAGCCGGCCGTCAGGTCGGGCGCTTCCAGGTCACGGCATAACCCGTAGAGGAAGAGCAGGTAGCAAATGATGCCGACCAACCCGAACACAAAACCGATGAAGGGGATGAAGACCCCTACGAAAGAGCAGGCCAGACAAATGCCCAGCTTGGTCTTCGTGTCCTGCGAAAGAGGAGTAAAGATACATAGGATCTGGCCGATCAGTCCCAGTAGCGAGGTCAAGCCAATCAGTAAGAGAAACATGGTCATACCGGCCAGAGCGCCGGCCCCAACCGCGCCCCGAGCCATTCCCATAGCCGATCCACCGCCCATGGCAACCAGATAGAGCATCATCAGCAAGACGAGCACAAAGGGACCGACCGTCCCAGTGGCCAGCATCGTCAGGGCTATGGTAAGGAGCCCCATCGGTGAGGAGAAAGATTGTTCACGATTCATCCCAACATCTTAGGCGATCCTGGTCGTGAGTCCTAGTGCAAAGGAACTATCGAAATTCTACGCGCCGACGATTGCGGCTTTACACAAAGCCAGCGTCCCGATTGCCATAAAGGTGGCCACTAACGGGTCATCTTCCAGAAGCAAAGCCTCTTTGTTGGACCAGGTGCCATCCGATTTCTGACGTCGCAGGACCGAGTCGGCCAGTTCGATGGCCCAGAGGGGCCCTCGCGGATCGCCCGGCGGGGTGGACTTGCGCAGCGCCTGCGAAGCACTCCAGCCCCAATAATACAGTAGTCCGTCACACCAGCGCCGCCGCTCCTTGGGAAAGTCCCCAGGATTCATCTCGGCGCTGAAGTGGGTGAGCAACCACTTGCGGGCAGCTTTGACTCTGGGATCGTCGAGTTTGGCTCCCGCCGCCAGCAGGGCCCTCAGGCCGTCGGCCGTAGTCGACCCGTAGGAGTGAAATTCTCCGGCCTTATTCTGTTTGCGGTGAGTGGGCGAGAAGAAGAAGCCGCCGTCTTTGCCCTCCCCGAAATTTTGGCAACGCTCCAAAAATTTCAGGCCGGCTACGTATGCCGGATCGCCATCCTGGACACCGGCCGCGCGCAAAGCCTCAAGGGCAAACATGGTATTGGACAGGTTGGGGGCGCGATTTTCCTCGATCGCGCGTCCAGCCGGGGGTTTCTCGTAGGGCTTGACGGATTCGCCCCAGCCGCCATAGGTGAGATCCTCGGCCTGCCAACCCAGGTCCTCGTTGAGTTGATGCTTGCGCAAGTAGCTCAAGATTTCTTCACGCTTACTCTTCCAGTTGGCCTCGCTGCGCTGGGCAAAGGCAACCAGGGTCATAGACAGGCAATAAACCGGAAAGATCAGCTTTTCGCTGGCTTCCTTGCTCATAGCCAGCATAAAATCAGCGCCTTTGTCCAGGGCCTTGGTCGGTCCGTGGCCGGCCTGCAGAGCCAGACAGACCAGTGGAGTCAATGAATAACCGTCTCGAAAGACCGGGTAGCGCGGAGATTTCCAGGCGCCATCAGGAATCTGCAGCGTGAGTAGATAGCCAGTGCCGCTTTGTAGAGCCTCGTCAATTTTCGTGACGCGCTCATCCTTACGGCTGCAGCCATAGGCGAATGCACAACCGGCTAAAATGGCTGCCCTGAGGAAGAGTTTGCGACTAAACGGATCTAACACCTTGGTTTGTTCCTCCGACCCCTTGTCTTGCCCCTGCAGGGTACTCCGGGCAAATGTTAAAATTCTGTGAATGCAATCGGCGGCGGGGGCGATCCCGGACCACTTAGATCCTTTGACAAAGGTGCGTCTGGCGGCAGCCATTGAGCGCGCGCGCAAATGGAACGCGCTGAAGGCCAGGTTGAAAGCCCTTTTTGGCAATGTTTTCCAGGGTCAGGCCGACCCTCACGCCGTCTCAGTGGCTCTCTCTCAAATGTCCTTTATGTTTCAAAGCGGGGTTCCGATCGGCGACTGCCTGGAGTCGATGGCTCGACAATCGACCGATCCGCTGGTGCGCCAGGCTTTCGAAGGAATCGCCCAATCCGTACTCTTTCACGGGCACTCCCTCTCTCTCTCGATGAGTCGCTTCCCTCGCGTGTTCAACCCGGCTGTCATGCTGTTGGTCCGGGCCGGCGAAGAAAGCAGCGATATGGGAGAGCGTCTTTTGCGCGCTTCGGAGATGCTTAACCGCAAGCACGAACTGCGCTGCAAACTAAAATCCTCGCTCATGAGCCCGGCCATCACCACCGGCGCCTGTATGCTCATCTTGTTCTGCATTACCAAGTTTGTGCTGCCCAAATTCCTGGCTCTCTACGAACACATGGGGGTCGACCTGCCTTTCGTTTCCAAGCTGGTGATCGCGCTGGTCAACGTGCTCAACAGTCCGCTTTTCCTGGTCGGTGTGGCCCTGGCCATCTTTCTGGTGGCGCGTTTTTGGGCCACCATCAGTCAAAAGTTGTTTGAATGGGCCATTGAATTTCGCCTGACGCGCCGCTGGGTAGGCAACTTCCTGGCGGTGCAGTTTGTAGACACGGTGGCCACCACCATGCGCGACGGAGTCCCGCTGCAGCGAAGTCTGGACCTGATCGCCGCCACCTCCAACTTCAAGGTCTACCGGCAACATGTCAAGGAGATGGCGGTGCTGGTCCAAAACGGCGAGCATCTGAGTACGGCAGTCCAGCTGGCACCCTACTTTCCGCCCGTCATCCAGTCCATGCTGCTGGTCGGCGAGGAATGTGGCCAGCAAACCGAGCTTCTTTTCTCCATTCGCAAATTGCTGGAAGAGCAGAACGAAGTCGGCATGACCCAAATGACGGCCATGGTGGAGCCCCTGGCGATCGCCTGCATGGGCGCCTTTATGGCCCTGGTTTGCGTGGGAATGTTCTTGCCCATCTACGGTCTGATCACACAGATGGGCGGCACATGAAGCGGCCACGAGGAATCGCCCTCATGACGGCGCTGATGTTCATGATGTTCCTGTTTGTGGTGGGCATCGCCTTCGCCACCATGGTGCAGATGGATTATCAATTCGGGGCGCTCCAACAGCAAGGCCAGCAGGCCTACCTGCTGGCCGAGTCCGGCCTGGAATACTACAAGGCGCGGTCCACCCTCTTCAACCCGCCCAACCCCGGGTCCGTGACCAAGGAATACGGGGTTCCGGCCGGCGATGCCACTCACCACTTCAAAGTCACCAAAGTACTACCCTCGGGTGACATCATCAGCCAGGGGATTATCTACAAAGCCCCCGGCAAGATCTACGTGACGCGCACCATTATCGCCCCTGGGGGCAATTTTTCCAAGCAGTACGATGCCAGCCTGTAGGCCGCGCGCGTTCTCGCTGGTCGAGGTGCTGATGACCTGTGCCGTGCTGGCCCTCTTCATCACCATGGTCACCCAGTTGTTTGTGACCGCCTACAAAAGCCATGTACAGAGCAGTCAGAAGCTGGCCAATTTGAGAAGTGCCTCCATCGCGCTGGATCGCATTTCGCGGCAGATGTCGGCCTGCGATCAGCTCTACCATCCGGACCCGAGCCTGCCGCCCATCTCCGTGCTGGGCTCGGCTTTTACGGCCAAGACCTCGCCCTTCGTCTTTCGCTGTAACACGGCCACGGGCCCCAAGGTCTTTGGCTATCAACTCAATGTCAACAACAACACGATCACCGAGCTGATCTACCAGAATGATTACGATCCGGCCGATCCAAGCAAGCAGACGATCACGAGCCGCAAGGATTTATCCCCCGGGGAGGAAGAATTTAAGTTGACACACATCCAGGTGAACTCAATCGACTTCGTAACCGTAACCCTGAAGTTGAAGGCGGAACCCAATGCGATGAGCATGGACATTCGGGTGAGGAGTCTATGAAAAAGACCAAGCGCAAAGGCCTGAGCTTCCTGGAACTGGTCATCGCCATGACGCTCACCTTTCTCTCTATTACCTTCCTGATGGGCCTCTTTATCACCAGCATCCGCAATGGTGAGACCTCCAAGAAGCGCACCACCGCCGCTATTATGGCCCACTCCACGCTGGAGCGACTCTCGGCTTTCACAGCCGACCAGATCCCCTCCACCACCGCCCACTTCGATCCGCCCATGCAAGACTACACCTACAACGTGGACATACAGCCCGCTGGAGACTACACCGGCACCGGCACGGGTGACGACCCCGATCTCAAGCAAGTGATCTGCACCGTCACCGACCCTTCCGGAAACTCATCCACTCTGGTGGCCCTGCGCCAGGCCGCCACGCCGCTCTACGGTCTGGTCGCTTCACATATCGACGACAACCTGGTCTTCACTCAAAATCCGGTCAACTTTACTCAGTATCAGCCAATCAGCTGTAACAACACCACCAATCCGGCCGTGGTCGGCTCGCCCTATGATCAATCCCTGATCAACTGGTACCCGAGCACCGTTTTTCTTGACGCGACCCAACCGCAGATGCCGAATAACGGGAAAGCCGGAGCCATCTGTTCTAATCCCGACCTCAGCGCGTTTTGCGCTGTGGACTTAACAAACCTCGGGATCCGTTTCATTTCTTCGAGCTCACCCACCTGGAGCACCCTGGCCAAGCCCACCGGGATCGGACATCCTTCCGGAGTGACCGGCAAGGTCGGTTCCCCCGGAACGTGCCATATTTTCTTGGGTGACGATAAAAACCGTTGCCTGTGGGAATACAAGCAGTCCACCAACAGCTGGACCGGCCCCCTCACCACGCCGGGAATGGGGCGTATCGCCAGTCTCAGTAGCGACGACCTGATGAGTTCAATCTGGGTCGTGGATGTCAACGCCAAAGGCCTGCGCAAATACGACCTGAGTTCAGGCACCTGGAGCCAGTATCTTCCAGACTCCACTCTCCCTGCCCCGGGAAATCTGGTTGGCCTGGCAGTCAGCGGCAATGGCAAGAAAGTCTTCACTTGCGACGAGCAAACGCTGTACATCCTGGACGTCGCCAGCGGCACCTGGTCGGTGCCCCCTTCCGTGCTTTCAGCCGGGAGCATGCCCAGCAAATTGACCTCGGACATCCCTCAGGCGCTGGCCGCCAACATGGATGGTAGCAAGCTCTGGGCCAACCCCGTCTACGGTTCGCTCTACTACTACGATGTCACCAATGACATCTGGTCCGAGAACTACATCCCCTGAAGTGCCTTTCAACCTTATTTCAGGCCGCTGAGGTAGTCTGGTTCTAATCCAGAGGAGCTCATGAAATGGGTTCCCGGGCAAGCTTAGATTCAGAGGTTTATCTACGTGGCCTTGTCTTCGATTTCTTCCGGAGTTTCTTTCCCCAGGTCGGCAGCCCAAAGCTTAGGCACTCCCGACCACAAACCGGCCGAAGCCCA
>JAFEBA010000008.1 GCA_018266105.1 bacterium
CGTTTCGCATTACACGAGCCGAATATGCACGGGCGGAATCTGAATGGGAAGCCGGCTGGAACTTCGGGGCTAGCCTCCGTCGCGTGCCACGCAATCGATGAGAATCAAACTTCAGGGCACGCGACTCCGTTGGTCCCTAACCCGCGTTTGGCCGCTTCGCTTCACCAAACACGGGGTTCGAGATTAGCACCAGTAGCGTGCAGCCACGACCAGAGCCAGCAGACAGGCAAAAACCTCAGTAGCTTTTTGAAGCGGAGGTGAAAGTCGGGCGTGGCCACGGGCCACCGCCTGAGCGAAGGGCAGGCTCAATCCCGAGACATAGCAAGACTTGACCGCCACCTCCTGACACAAAACAAGGTTGTAAGCCAGGTAAAAGGCCCAGCAGAATCCTGTGGCCCAAAACCAAACGGCTTCGCAGCGCCCGCTCGTCCAACCCCAGGCCCAAAGACCGAAAAATAGCAGACCGGCGCAGGCGACAACGGCATCGATTGGCGGCCAGGGGTCTCGCTCCAGCACTCCTAGATAGTCGGACCAGGCAAAAAGGTAAGTCATGGTCAGATAGTTTCCACTGGCCTGTGGGGCGTAAGGCTTGAACAAGGGCTGCACCTCAGGCAACAGCCAGCCACGCAGGTTGACCACGTCAGGAACCAGCAAATCGGCTCGTTGATAGGGATAAGGGAAAAGCTGGGGGTCGACATTGGAGATCAATGGCCGATTGTTCTCGGCCAAATTCTTCAGAAAGATGGGCGAGGCGCAGCCCAAAGCCATCACCAGGCTCAAGCCGGTCAATGCGAGCACACGCCCAGGCTGTGCGCGCAGCTGCGAAAGCCCCAACACAGCTATGACACCAAGAGCGGCCAGAGCCTCGAGTCGACTCAGGATGGCCAGACCGCACACCAGGCCGCAAAACGAGGCCTGGCGCAGGCCTTTCCAGGGCGGTGCCCAGAGCATCAGACACCAGAGCAGGGCCAGCCAGAAACCGGCCAGCTCAACATTATAACACATACAACTGGTCAGTATGCTGCCGGGCACGAGACCCAGCATCAGCACCGCCACGCGATGGGAACCGGGTTGCAGCCTTTTGAGGGCCACCCAGGCGATGGCCAGTCCGCTCAGGTTGGCCATCGTGGACAGCCAGCGACCGCAGGCAAACGTCCAGGCCGATTGGCTCTGCCCGAGCAACCAGCCCGGCACACAGGCCAGCCAGGTAAATAACGGGGGATGGTAACCAGACCAGCTCTCCCAATTGTGGGCCCAGCGGCCCTCTCGTTGCATCACCAACAGATTGACAAGGTGGCCGTTGGCATCAAAACCGCGCACCTCGGGGAAGTCCAGGGCGTTATGAATCCTGACCAGCAGCAGAGCGGCCAGCGCCACCAGGGCCAGCCACCTCATTGAGTCAAAGCCTTCAATTCGGCCTGTTGCTCCGGGCTCAACTGAAGCGTTGAGAGTTGACGAATCTGTTCAGACAACAGCTGCGGATCAGAGCCCCTCACCAACTGAGCCAGGGCCAGGCGATTGGGCGCCCAGTGAGGTGCCTGTCGAATCGAATCCAGCAGGCACTCACGTGCTTGAGCCGCCTGCCCGAGCTTCAGCAAACATTGGCTCCTGACCATTAACATTTCGGCGTTGAAGGCCGAATCGCCAATGGCGCCTCGGCCTAGCAGGTCGGCGGCCCGGGCCCAATGGCCTTGCTGCATTTCCAACGCAGCCAGATAACGACTGGCAGTGGGGTCGTAGGGGCTGGTCACCAAGACGAGCTGCCACCAACGTCGAGCAGCGCTCAAACGCCCCTGGGCCACGGCCACCCGTCCGGCCAGCAGCAGTGCCTCTTTCTGAGTTTTGCGGTCGACCAGAGCCACTCTCAAGGGAGTCCAGACCGCGGCCAGCTGGCCGGCCTCCAGCAAAAGATTGGCCTGACTGACGGCCGGCGCCCCCTGACGCGGGTCCAACTTCGAAGCCTCCAGAAAGGCCTCCCAGGCGGCCTGGCGTTGACCGGCCTGAAGATGAGCGTAGCCGCTCCAGAAGTGAGGCGCCCACCAGCCAGGCTGGAGCTGGCTGGCCCTGTGGTAGTGGGGCAGAGCACCATCGGGACGATTGAGCTTCAGCTCGCGATCACCCTGGGCCAATTCGTAGCGGGCCTGCTGAGCCGGCGTCAAACAGGCCAGGCCCAACAGCATCACCAAGCCCAGCAGGCCGAGGCCGATCCTCATAGAGAGCCGGGTTCTCGTCCCCGACTGCCTTTCCTTGGAGGAAGGCCGTGTCTCGAAAGGAACCTGCAGCTACTGTGAGTGACGGCCAACGTCGATTGCCGATCCTGGTGGTGGCGGGCTGGCTGCTGCTGCTCTTCGCGCCCTGGTGGTTGGGCGGAAGATCCTACGCCGCTGGCGATCTGCTCTACCAAACATCCACGATGTTCGACCCTTCGGTCACCACCCAGAGCGAAGATGCCCTGGACAACATCTTCTTTGCTCTTCCTTCGCTGGACTATCTCCAGAAAAGCCTGTGGCAGGGGCGCATCCCGCTTTGGAATCCGGACTATCTCCTGGGCCTGCCCAGCGCTTTCAACGGACAAAGCGGCTATCTCTATCCATTGCACTGGCCGTTGCTGCTGAGTCTGCCCCTGGGGGCAGCCTACCACCTGAGTCTGCTTCTCCATCTGGGACTGGCGGGCTGGAGCGCCTATTGGCTGGCGAGAGATCAGAAGCTTTCGAATCTGCCCAGTCTGCTACTGGCCACCTGTTGGACTCTAAATCCCCACATTCTCAGCTGGATGACGGTCTTTTGCCCGGTCGTCTCGCATGCCTGGTTCGCTTTCCTGCTACTGGCCTTGGGCCGGGCCGGGCGCAGTCGGCGTTGGATGGCCGCCGCCGCGCTGGCCATGGCTGCGGGAGTGTTGGGAGGTTTTCTGCAGTGGACCTTTTACGCTCTGGGAATCAGCTTTCTCCTGCGAGTGCGCGCGGCCCCCAGGCGTGTTGTGGAAGCCAGCCTCCTCGGTTGCTTGCTTTGTGCCTTTATGTGGTTCCCCATGCTGGTGCACATGAAAGGCAGCCAACGCGTGGATCGTCCGGCCGAATTTTTCCGCAGCGTGCATGGCCAATATCTGGCCAGTCTGCCCATCACCATGCTTTATCCAGAAGCCTATGGCTCCCCAACCAACGGCTTCGAGATCCATCGAATCCACGGATACGGTACCTTTATCTTTGCCGAACTATGCTCGTTCGCCGGCAATCTTCCCAATCTGCTGGCTGTCTACGCCCTCTGGCGCCGGCCCCGGCTGCGGCCTTACGCCGCCCTCGGTCTGCTTCTTTTTGTGCTGCCGGCTACGCCCGTCTACGCGGCTTTGGCCCGTCTGGCCGGACCCATCAGCAAGCTGAACCCCACCCGGCTGGGCTGGCTGCTTTCATTGGGGGTCGCTTTCTTATCTGCCTTCGGCCTGGAAGCCTGGCTTACGGATGAGGGGCGGGGTCGGCGCGTGCTGCCCGCACTGGGTGCCCTGGCCACGCTGGTTGTGCTGGGCTGGGTGGGCTGGGTGCACACCCACGAGCCCGCTCTGACTGCCCAATACTGCAACCGGAGCTCCTTGCTCGTGCCCTCCCCCTTCCTGCCGGTCCCCGAAGCCGACTACCAAGCCGCATGTCAGCGCGGACTGGAAAGTAGCTTTGACTGGCTCAATCCCACCCTTCTCAGCCATTTGCTGGTGCTTTTCCTGGGTTCGGTCATTCTGAGCGGTCGCCCCTCCCCAACCCGGGCTGGCTTGCTGGTAGCCCTCACGGGAGTCGAATTGCTGGTCTTCGGCATTGCCATCAATCCGAAGGTTGCGGGTCCCATCATCCCGCCCAATCCTCTGGCGCCCCGGCTCAGGGCTCTGCTGGGTGAGCACCGACTGGTCGGACGAAGCACCATCAAGCCCAACCAGTTATTACCGGAGCAAATCAAGACCGTCGAAGGCTACGATAGCTTTTTACCCAAACACAGCGAGCAGGTCATCAGCTATCTGGAGAACCAGCAGCCCGGTCGTCAAATGCATATGGCCCCGGCCCGTTTCCCCTCTCCCTGGTGGAGCTGGATGGACGTTTCACACCTGCTAGCCCTTGTGCAGCAACCCCAACCTCCAGGCTGGCGACCGGTCCCCGGCTTTGAGCCGTTGGCCGTCTGGGCCAATCCGGCCAGCCTGGGACCGGCTTTCCTGATCCATCAAAGCGTCCTGCAGAGCGACGAGCAGAAGATTCTGGAGGAGTTCAACCCCCAGGTGGCCGCCTGCGACACTAATCTGCCCGCACTGCAGGGGAGCGGACGAGTCTTGCGCGTCCTGGCCAGCCAACCGGAGCGCGTCCTGGTGGAACTTGAGCACAGCGGAGGCAAGGGACTACTGGTGCTCAGTCAATCCTGGACGCAAGGCTGGAGCGCTCGGATCAATGGTCAGCTGGCGCCCGTTCTGCGAGTCAATCTGATGTTTCCAGCCGTGATTGTGGACGATCAGTCTGGCCTGGTGGAGTGGCGCTACACGCCCCCCGGCTGGCCCTATTGCCTGGCCTTGGGAGGGGGGGCCTTGCTGTGGTTAGCCTGGCGAGCCCGGCGCCCTTAAAAAAAGAGCCCGAGGGGTTGGTTCCCTCGGGCACACACAGTCTCTCTCTTTTGAACTTTTACTAGCGGACCTTCTGGAGCATTTCGTCCCAGCGGGTCTCCTTCGCAAACTTGGTGTTGCCGTATTTGTCGAAAGACAGACGATTGAGATCCTGACCCTCCATGTTGGGCAGGTTGGTCAGGCTATACTGCTTGTCGATCTCGATGTTGAGGCCGCGGGCATTGGGGTAGCTGGTGCTGTGCTGCTCGGCCACCACCGCCTCGGCCATGGCCGCCTTGATTTGATCAGCAGCTTCGGCCACCTTGCCACCAAACTTCTGACCGGCCAGCTCCACGAAGTGACCCATATCGGCGAAGTCCGAAAACTTCTGGGCCTTCTGGGCCACCGATTGGAAGTCGGCTTTTGTCAGCTTGCTATCAAGCACGACGCCAGCGAAGTTGTCGACGGCGGCGCTCACGGCCGGCATCTTGTTGAGGTTGATGGCCGACATGGTGCCCAGGTCTCGCTGGTGGCCTTCAGCCATCTGCACGATACCCTTGGCCATCGACTCGGGAGTCAGCGGGTCGCGGTTGCGCAGCGCGGCAGCCGCGTAGTTGAGAACTTTGCCGCTCAGGATACGGCTGTTGCTGTTGCTGGTTTTGGCGCCGCCGAGCGACTGATCATACTGCCAGCCGGCTCCTCCCTCGGTCTCCTCAGAAGCCACCATGTAGTCAGCGTAGGGCTGCAACTGGTGAGCGATTTCGGTAGAGGCCATCAAGCACTCGTCGAAGCCAAGCACATCGATTTTGCGGCCGGTCTGCTCCTGAGCCAGACGGAAGGACTCTTCCAGGTCGTTGGCATTCATCCAACTGTCGGTGCTCTCGGAGTGGTGTGCGCCCTTCCAGCCCCCACCGTGGTCAGAGCAAATCAACATAAAGTGTTTGGAAGGATACTCTTTCATGGCCCAGGCGATGGAGTCGGCCAGACTCTGGGGCTTGGCCATGTCGTGCTTGGGTCCAAGGTCCTGCACGACTGGCGACTTCAAGCCGGTGGTATTGTCGGTCTCCAGCTTCATGCGCACCACGTTGCCGCCGCGCGGCTGGTGGCTGGTCTCGGCGACCAGGTTCATCTCGTTGGTAGACCCAACCCGTTCGGCCTCATCCAGGTCCATCTGCATGTAGCGGTAAAGGTTGTTGTCAGAGACCGAATAAACCAGCACGGTCCAATCCTTCAGCTCGGGCTGGGGCGGAGCCGGAGGCTGCTGCACGGGCGGCTGCTGAACTGGCGGCTCTTGAGCAGGCGGCTGCTGGGCGGGGGGCTGCTGGGCCGGGGGTTGCTGTTGACCAAGCACCACGCTATCGCCCGGCAGGGACGAAGACTGAGCGGGCGCGGCCGCGCGCGCCGTGGGCGCGAAAGTGCGAGCTTGAGAAATCGAAGAGATGTTCATGGTAAGGCATTCTCCCTGGAGTCGTGTGTCTGGTGACATCATAAATCTTGATGCCACCTGAACATGTTGACCCGGTGTGAACGCCTATCCAGGCTTAAAAATTTCTAAATCATATCGCTCCGGCCACTCCGGCCGCCCACTTTTTGGCTTCCGCGCCACTGTAGTGAATGCCGTCGGGACCGTTGTAATGGGGAGTGAAGGGCCGTGAAGATACGTAGTTTCCATAAGGAGCCACGGCCGCTTTCATGTCCTGGTCAAACTTGTCCAGAGAGCCTGGGTTACCCTCATCCTGGCGCGTGGTGGGTGGCCCGACCCAGGTAATCTTGATGTTGTGACGTTTCGCGATCTCGCCAATTTCGTCCACCTGTTTCTTAATCCCAGAAGGACCGGCACCCCGGAAGTTCGCGCCCAGATTGACGATGATCGTATCCGGCTTGTCCTCATTGATCAGGTCTTCAAGTTTGGGAGTGGCGTGGGAGGAGGTTTTCTCGGTCTGGCCGTTGGCCTTGTGATCGGCGTAGCCCACCGTGGTGCCCTTGCCGGAAATATAGTTATCAGCGGTGGCTCCACTGCTGCCGACGGTGTGCACCTGGGCGCCTTTGGCTCGCAAAAGGCGGTCCAGTTCATCTCCGAAAGCTCCGGCCGTGTGCGAATCGCCGATGACCAATACTTTGCTGCCTGATTTTACGCTGCCACCGCCGGGGGCCGGCTGTTGCGCCACGTCTCCTCCGCCCGAGCTGCTTCCAGCGGCATTGACACCGCCTCCACCGTTGACAGCCCCGAGCGGGTCTGAGGGAGAACCGGAGGCGCCTGCGCTTCCATTGAGCATCAAGCCCATCAACATGACGGTCATCAGTTGCAGCATCTGCCCCATCAGCTGCTGACTGCTGGCCAGCAAGGAAGACGTCGGGTCCATCGATTGCATTCCGGGAAGGCCCGCACAACGCATGCTGGCCAGGTCCCCACCCTGAAAGGCCGGCGTAAGGGACCCAGCACCGAGTGGGCTGACACCACCGAGTTGGCTGAGCGGATCAAGGGACGGAAAAGCCATCGAACGGAACCTCCTTGGAATCTGCTCAAAGAATACCAAGAATCTCTTAACGTACAATGACTCTTTTGCGCAGACTTGGGAAACACAAGCCTCGGAATTTAGCTGGCTTTTATCACGGCGCGGGCCGCCACCCGGTCAGTCCGCACGCCCTGAGCATACCCTCTTTCGACCAGACAGGCTGTCACCTCGAGCACAAAGCACAGCCGGAGGCCCGGTTCGCCCTCGGTCGCCGCAACAGAAAAAAGACCAGATCCTTGCGAACCTGGTCTTTTTGCTCAGAGTGCCGATTCGGTTTAGCGAACCTTGCGCAGCATCTCATCCCAACGAGTTTCCTGGGCCCATTTCTGGTCTTTGTAGGGAGTCGTGTTGATGCGGTCACGGCTCTCCTGGCTCATGTTGGGGATGTCGGCGGGGCCGTTCTCAACGAAGCCAGCCTGACGGTTGATTTCGATGTTCAAGCCCTTGGCGTTGGGATACTTGGTGCTGTGCTGCTCGGCGATAACGGCCTCGCTCATCGCCTGCTTGACGCCAGCGGCGGCTTCGGCGATCTTACCACCGAACTTCTGACCGGCCAGCTCGGTGAAGTGACCGAGGTCGGCGAAGCGGTAGAACTTCTGGGTGGCCTGAGCGACCGGGGCGAAGTCAGACTTGCCCAGGTTGGAGTCGAGCACGGCGCCAGCGAAGTTGTCGACGGCGGCCGAAACGGCGCCCATCTTGTTGAGGTCGATAGCGCTCATCACGCCCAGGTCGCGCTGGTGGCCTTCGGCCATCTGCACGATGCCTTTGGCCATCGACTCGGGGGTGATGGTGTCGCGAGCGCGCAGAGCGGTTGCGGCGTAGTTCAACAGTTTGGGGTTGAGCACGCGGCTGTTGCCGTTGGTGGTCTTGGCGCCACCCAGAGCTTCGTCATACTGCCAGCCGGCGCCGCCTTCGACTTCTTCCGAACCGACCATATAGTCGGCGCAGCCCTGCAGAGCGTGGGCAACTTCGGTGGAGGCCATTAAGCACTCGTCGAAGCCGAGCACGTCGACCTTCTTGCCGGTCAGCTGCTGAGCGCCCTTAAGGCCAGCTTCGATATCGGAGATGTTCATCCAGCTGTTCTGAGACTCGGACTGGTTGGCACCCTGCCAGCCACCACCGTGGTCGGAGAGGATCACCATGAAGTGCTTGGAGGGATATTCCTTCATCGCCCAGGCGATGGACTCGGACAGGCTCTGAGACTTGCCCATGTCATAGTTCTTACCGAGGTCCTGCAGCACCGGCGACTTCAGGCCGGGGGTGTTGTCGGTCTCGAGCTTCATACGAACCACGCTGCCGCCGCGCGGCTGGTGGCTGGTTTCGGTCAAAAGGTTCATCTCGTTGGTGGAGCCGATGCGCTCGGCTTCGTCGAGGTCGGTCTGCATGTAGCTGTAAAGATTGTTGTCAGAGACGCTGTAAACCAGCACGGTCCATTCCTTCAGCTCGGGCTGCGGCGGGGCCGGCGGCTGCTGAGGAGGAGTGGGCTGGGTGGGCTGCTGGGCCGGGGGCTGTTGCGCCGGCGGCTGCTGCGCGGGCGGCTGCTGCTGTCCGAGGGTGACGCTGTCACCGGACAGGGGTGCCTGCTCAGCGGCGGAAGCAGACGGACGAGCGGATGCGGAGGCGATAAACGGACGGGCCTGAGATACGGAAGAGAGAGTCATTGTAGTTACCTGGTCCCCTTTGTAGGTGTGTTGTGTAAGCCAATGATAGGCGCCACCCCCCTGGGGACATGTTGAATCGATGTGAACGGCCTTACAAAAAACTGAAAAGCAGGGACCGGCCAGGCTTCTAGCGGTACCCTGCCGCCTGTAGCTTAAAGAGCGTAGCATAATGCCCGTCACGAGCCAGCAGTTCCTCGTGGCTGCCAAATTCAGCCACTTCACCCTTCTCCAGCACCATGATCTCATCGGCCATCCGCACCGTGGAGAATCGATGGCTGATGAGGATGGCCATCTGATTCTCGGTCACCTTGCGGAAATGCTCAAAGATCTCCACTTCAGCCTTGGCATCCACGGCCGAGGTGGGTTCATCCAGCACCAGAAGGTCAGCCCCGGTGCGCATGAAAGCCCGGGCCAGGGCGATCTTTTGCCACTGGCCACCGGATAGCTCGCGGCCCCCCTTAAACCATCGCCCCAGCTGGGTCTGGTAACCCTCGGGCAGGGAGCCGATGACCTCCTGGGCGCGCGCCTTCTCAGCCGCATCCTGCCAGCGGCCTCGCTCCTCCAGGGCCTCGACGTCGCCCACGCCGATGTTCTCGCCCACCTGAAAGTGATAGCGCATGAAGTCCTGAAAAATAACCCCGATGCGTCGGCGCAAAGCGTTCTCATTCCACTGCTGCAAATCCAAACCATCGAGTAAAACCAAGCCTTCCGTTGGCGAGTAGAGCCGCGAGAGCAGCTTCACAATGGTGGTTTTGCCCGAACCATTCTCACCCACCAGGGCCAGTTTGTGTCCCGGACGAAGATGAAAAGTCACGTTTCGTAGCGCAGGCTCCGAGGCTCCTGGGTATGTAAAGCTTACGTTCTGGAAACGCAGACCGTCACCTGGCTTGGGCCCAACCTGTTCTTCGCCTGCCGACTCTGGCACCGGCATCTGCAGAAACTCGTAGAGATTGGACAGATAGAGATTGTCTTCGTACATGCCGCCTACTGAGGAGAGACTGCTGGTAACGGCCTGCTGGCCCTGTTTGAAGACCAGCAGATACATGCTCATCTCGCCCAGGCTGAGCCGGCCGGCCACGGTAGCCTGAACAATCCAGTAGTAAGCACCATAGAGAGCGACCGTGCTCAGAAGTCCCAGCCCGTAACCCCAGATGGCCCGACGCAAGGTCAGAGCCCGATCCTCAGCATAGAGCTTATGAAAAATCCTTCGGTATCGTTCGAGAAAAAGGTCTCCCAACCCGAAGAGTTTGACCTCTTTAACATAATCCTCGCGAGCGATCAAGGTTTCCAGGTAGGCCTGCATACGCGATTCGGGTGAACGCCAGGTGAAGAGCTGAAAGGCCGACTTGGCGAACCGTGCCTCTACCCAAAAAGTGGGCAGCCCGGCCACCACCAGCAGCACCACCGCGTAGGGCGAGAAGTTCCACAAAATGACTCCGTAGGTGCTGAGGATCAGGCACTGCTGAAGCAAATCGAAGGTGCGGTTGACAAGCGAGAGTGGGCGTTGGCTGGCCTGGCGCCGGGCCTGGCTGAGCTTGTCGTAAAACTCGGAGTCTTCAAAATGAACAAGCGTCAGAGTCAGGGCCTTTTCCAGGATCATTTCGTTGACGCGATGGCCCAACTGAGCTCGCAGTAATGATTGGATCACGCCAATCGCTCGCTGGACCAGGGCCAGGGCAATAACCGCAGCCGCCTCCAAAACCACGTAATGAACAGCCGGTCCGGGGTCATGGAGTGCTCGGGCCGTGACCACACTGTCGACCAGCAATTTGCTCACATAGGCCAGAGAAGCGGGCAAGAGGCCGGCCAATACCGTAAGCAGACAGAATCCGTAAGCCAGCCAGCGGCTGGTGGTCCATACCAGGCCGAAAGCCCGCCGGGTGAAAACAAAAACGTCCCGGACGCTCCCCCAGCTTAACTTATAACTACTCTCTGCCATCTTCTGAACTTGCCACTTGCTGGTCGCCTCCCACAACTACCTGTTCGACCAGGTAAAGCGGCCGGGCCCGACTCTCATCCAGGGTGCGCCAGATGTACTCACCCAGCACCCCTAGCATCATCATTTGCATGCCGCCCAGCAACAAAACCACAACCATAAGCGAGGACCAGCCCTGTGAGGGAGAGCCGTGGATATAGTTGTAGATCACAAACAAGGCGTAGACGAAGCCCAAAAGGCCTATACAGGAGCCGAAAGCCATCATGTAGCGGATCGGCAGGTAGGTGAAGGCGATCACCGAATCCAGCACCAGCTTGAACTTCTTGGCGAAAGTCCAGCTTGAGCGGCCGTGCTGTCGAGCTTCCTTCACATACTGGATATAGCCGTGGCGAAAGCCCAGCGAGCCGACCAGCGCGAAAAGACTAACATTGTTCTCACGAAACTGAGCCAGCGCGTCCAGCACCCGCCGATCGGCCAGAAAAAAGTCAGCACCCGTGGCCGGCATGCTGGTCAGTCCCACAAACCGCCGCATAATCCAGTAATACAACCGACCGAAAGCCAGACTAGAGGCCCTCTCGCCCGGACGACCCTGTCGGACCGCCCAGACGACCTGATCGCCCGCCTTCCAGGCGGCCACCAGCTGAGGGATGACCTGGGGCGGGTCCTGCAAATCGGCGGCCAGGATTACGGCCGCCTGACCCCTCGCCTCGCGCAGACCGCAAATCAAAGCCTTGTGGGACCCAAAATTGCGCGAAAAGCGAAGCCCGCGCAGGCGCGTATCGCCGGCTGCCAGGCGACTGAAAACCCCCAGGGTATTGTCACTGGAGTGGTCGTCCACCAGCACCCATTCCCAATCGTAGTCTGCCAGATGCTCTTGCAGTTGCTCGTAAAGGAGGGGCAAATTCGCCTCTTCATTGTGGGCGGGAGTGATTATGGAAAGCTCTGGCATACGGCCTGCGCCACCTTTTCCATCTGCTCTTCGCTCATTTCGTGATACAAAGGCAATAACACAAACTCATCCTGGGCGCGTTCACTCTGCTCCAGGTCCGACCAGGGACCCGGGTAGGCTGCCTCGCGGTGGGCGCACATAATTCCGGTCTTGCTGGCCACTCCCCGATCCAGCAGATTTTGCATGAAGCGAGCCTGGTCGGCACCCGGCGGCAGGCGTAGGGCCAGGCTCTGCCAGTTGCTACGAGCCCAACCAGGCTGATGTTGCCAGCCAAAGCCGCTCAGGCGCTGATGAAACCATTCCACTTGCTGGCGCCGACGCGCCAGCAGAGCCGGCAGGCGTCTCAACTGAGCCCGCCCCACAGCCGCCTGAATGTCGGTCATCCGAAAGTTGTAGCCGATCTCATCGTAATGCTCGCGCACCACTCGAGTGGCCCCGTGTCGGGCGGTGTCAGGCAAACTCATAGCGTGCTGGCGCAAGCGACGGGCCCTTTCGGCCCATTCCTCATTGGCCATGGTCAACATGCCGCCGTCCCCGGTGGTCAACAACTTGCGTGGATGAAACGAAAAGCAGGCGATGTGACCATGAGGACGTCCAATCTTCTGCCATTCCCCCTGCCACAGAATCTCGCTGCCGATGGCGCAGGCCGCATCTTCAATCACCACCAATCCGTGTTCTTCAGCCCACGGCAGAATTCGACTCAGATCAGCCGGCATGCCGATCTGGTGTGCCACCAGCAGAGCTTTGACACCCTCCTGCATTCGCAAGCGCGAAGGATCCAGATTGAACGTATCCAGTTCCACATCGCAGAACACCGGCTCTGCGCCCACATAGGTCACGGCATTGGCGGTAGCGATAAAGGAGTGACTGACGGTCAAGACCTTATCGCCCGGGCCTAAACCGGCCAGGATCATGGCCAGTTGCAGAGCCACCGTGCAGTTGGCGACCGCCACCGCTCGGGTCGCGCCAACGTAACTGGCGAATTCCTCCTCGAACGCTTTGACCTCAGGACCCTGAGTAAGCCAACCGGAAAGAATCGGTCGCCGAGCCGCTTCCGCCTCTTCTTCGCCCACCCAGGGACGGTAGAGGGGAATCAAGGGACCTCGACCGGTTTGGTGTAATTGGACAAAAGGCGGGCGGCGGGCATCGGTGTGGATTCCTCCCGTGCCAAAGGGGCCCTGCCTTAAGGAAACGAGTATGAGTGAAGTTGTTTTGATTACGGGCGCATCCACCGGCATCGGCAAAGCGGCCGCGCTGCATTTCCATCAACGCGGTTGGAAGGTGGCGGCCACCATGCGCCGTCCCGAACTATGCGACTGGGCTCCTCGCGACGAGCGCTTTTTCCCGGTCGCGCTGGACGTGACCGACACCCAATCGATCCAGGCCGCCCTGGCCCAGGTATTGGAACGCTGGGGCGGCCTGGAAGTACTGATCAACAACGCTGGGTACGGACTGGTCGGACCGTTCGAAGGCACCGACCCGGAGCAAGTTCGTCGCCAGTTTGAGACTAATGTCTTCGGATTGATGAACGTAACCCGAGCCGTGCTTCCCCACTTTCGCCAGAAGCGCTCGGGGCGTATCTTGAACGTATCCTCGGTTGGAGGACGGGTGACCTTTCCGCTCTACAGTTGCTATCACAGCACCAAATGGGCGGTGGAAGGCTTCTCCGAGTCGCTCCAATTCGAACTCAAGCCTTTCAATATTAAGGTCAAGTTGATCGAACCCGGAGCCATCAAAACAGAGTTTTACGACCGCTCTCAAGACCGGGTCGAAGCCCCCGACTACCAGCCCTTCTACGACAAAACCATGGAACGGTTGCAGCAGGCCGGCTATAACGCCCCGGGTCCCGAGTTGGTGGCCCAGACATTGTGGCAGGCCGCCACCGACAACTCCTGGAAAATGCGCTATCCGGTCAACAGCGCCGATGTGCTCTGGTTTCGTAAGTTAGCGCCGGAGGGCTTCTTCCGCGCCTTCATTGGCTGGTATCTCATGCGTAAGTAGGGATGCCTTGGCCTGGTAAGCCTTCCCGGCTCGCCCCACCAAAACCCACCAGGCCCACACGGCAATGAAGCAGGGAGCCACCATGAGCCGCTCGATCCATTCTGGCGACCAGGCGAAATAAGCCACTGCCGCAGCCACCAGAATGGATTCGGTGGAAAAGATGACGTCTCCCAGACGCATCAGAGGGCCTTCAATCACCGGCTTGGCCTGCAAAAGCGAAGCCCGATCGGTGGCCGAATAGAGAATTTCCTTGGTGGCATTGTTAAAGCTGTAGTTCAGGCTGCCGGAAAAAACCAGAATCAGCTGAATGCTAACCAGATCCAGGGGGGTCAACAACAGTGGCAACACACATAAAGCAAAGCTAGGCAAGATGACCAGCGCCGCTTTCAGCCCGAACAGACGAAGGAACGGACGGCAAATCACCCCCAGCAGCAAAACCCCCAGGATGCCCTGATAGTAAAAAATGTTGGCGAAGACTTCCCTCGAACGTCTCTCGCGGTACTCTCGGAAGCGCTCATAAGCCTCCTTTAGCTGCGAAGGAGAGAGCCGGTTCTTGGCGGCCAGTTGCTCCAGAGCGGGTGCGCGCTTATCCGAAGCCAGTTTGCGCAGGTCGTTCAGCTGACTGTAACCGTCTGGCCAGATAGAGCTGAGTTCCTGGCGATAGGCCTCCTGGCCCAGAATGGCGTCCAAACGGCGCTGCGTAATGAAATCCGCGGCAGTGGAGTAGATGGCCAGAGTTAAAACCATGACCGCGATAGCCTTTAAGAATTGATCGCCCAACCAGCCAAAGCGGGATTGGGGGGGAAGGCCGGGCACGGACTTGCCCTCTGACATTTGCACCGGGTAATTCAACTCCGGCCAGAGTAAGGCCAGCGAGAGCATGAGTGAGCCGATGGACCAGAGCAATGTCTGCGTTCCCCAACTGGAGAGGGCCTGCGCCACCGAAGAGCCGGCAATTCCCCCCACGGTCGAGCCCAGAGCGATAAAGGGAAAGCAGCGCTGGCACTGGTCAGGTCGAAAGCGCTCGTTGAGACAGCCCCATAGAGTCGGAACGAGCAACAGAAAGTAGACCGAAGCCCACAGGTAAAAGAGCGCGGTGATGCGCTGGCCGCCCTGTGACAACGTCAGCAAAAAGAACAACTTACAGAGACCGGCCCAGAGAAAGGTGCCGGCTACCACTTGCTTGCGAGTGAAGCGTAGCGAACACCACTGAAAAATACGGGTGACCAACATCGAGGTCACGCTGACCAGGAGATAGATCCAGGGCATGAACAGGGGATCAAACTCGTTGAGAAACTGTGAATTACGGAGAGGCTTGACCAGATAATAGGAGAGAAAAAGGAAGAACAGCGCGGCCGCGCAACGCAAGATACGGCCGAGTTCGTCCCCCTGGGCGCCGCTCCGACGCGCAAGCCAGTCCCGAATGCTCCCCGCCACTCCCCGACCGGTTCCTACGGCTCGTTGTATGAAGTCAGACCCACGTCCCAACGTGGCACGCTCTTGAGCGTGGGTGAAACGCGCTTGTAAACCAGGAAGGTGATGAACGAGGTGATGGTGCCCTTGACCAGGTTGAATGGAATAAAGACCGCCAGTAGCAACTGCAGTACCTGGTCGGGCTGAGAGGGCGGGCTCTGAGGCAAAAAGATGCGCTCGAAAATGGGCAGCAGAATCAGATTACAGGGAATCATCGCCAGAGTCATGCTAACCACGCCCAGCAACAGGGCCAGCACAGCCACCGATTTTTTCTTGCGAGCCTTGTAGACGGCCCCTGCCACTCCCACCAGGGTGCATCCGGCAATCGCGTTGATGGGCAGGCCTACCAGTTGAACCGGATTAAAGTGGGAAACCAGTTGCAGCAAATCCTTCAAGACCACCACCGCCATCCCGGCTGCAGGTCCCAGCGCAAAAGCCCCGACCAGGGCGGGCACCTCGGAGGGGTCGTAAGTCAGGTAGCTGTGAGCCGGAAAAATCGGCACTTGAATTTGCATCAGCACCACCGCCAGAGCGGAGAGCAGCGAAATCTTGATCAAGAAAGACAGGCGCATTGGCGGCATGTTACCCCGTCTTCCCCGGAGAAAACCCGTTGGCGCTGGCGAGCACCCAGCCCAGGTAGGCGGGCAAGCCATCTTCTACGGACAGGACCAGAAGTTCCGGCACTTCATAAGGATGCAGGGCCGGCAAAATCGACTTCAGCTCTTCCACTCGCTCGGCCACCGTCTTGGCGACCAGCAAGACCTCCGAATCCTGCTGGATCTGTCCCTCCCACCAGTAGAGACTGGTCACCTGAGGAACCAGGTTGACGCAGGCCACCAGACGGCGCTCCAGCAGCTGCCGGGCCAACGTTTGTGCCACTTCAGGGCTGGGGCATGTCATCAGGCAGACCTTGGTCATCAGGGTTTTCCTCCGGCTTTTTCTTGGGCTTGGGCTTGGGCGGTGGGGGCGGCGGCAGGCGACCGCCGTTGACATCCAGCCAACTGGTGGCCTGCTGGAAGACCGCCTCGCGCCCAAAATTCTCCTCAACCTGCAAAAACCAACGTAATCCGCCACCGTAAACCGGGTCGCGGTTGGATCGCAAAATGTCCCCCCCGCTGCCGAAACCGAAGCGCTTCAGTGCCTGGAGAGCGACCCACTCGGCAAAACCCTCGCGCAGTGAGTTGTCGACCTTGTCGTAACCAGGGTGATTTTCATCCTGCCAGGCGTGGCCGTATTCGTGAGCCAGCACGGCCACCGCCTGACGCCGAGAAAGATTAGAGCAGACGGAGATCTGCCCGTCGTCGTAGACGCCCTGAACGCCATCCCCGCCGTATTGCAGCAACTGGTCCGGATGGACCAGGCGTAGGCGGAGGTTCCGCTTCACGTTCATACGCTCCCCCAGAGCGCCCACCAGGCGCAGCCGCACGCGAGCCAGGGTGCCCTCTGACCAGGCTCTGGTTACGGGCAGACTGCAGTCGCAGCAGGGCGTGAAACAATCCTCGGCCGGGCAGTCGCAACCAGGGCAGTTCTTAGCCCAGGCGCACAGCGTAAGGCAGAGAAACAGGACTAATTTTCGGGCCAATCGCGGTCTTCCAGCGATCCCGTGGAACGACGGTGCTCCTGATAGAGCCGAGCGACTTCCGCGGTCAGGTCACGATAGAGATCGAAGATGTCGCAGAGCTCGACCATTAAATCGATCATTTCTTCTTCATTAAGAGCCATAAAGGCATTGTGAAGGCGAGGGTATTTGGCCGTGAGCAGCGTGATCAGGTCCTGGGTAAGCTCCAGCAAGTCGCGCTGCAAGCGTTCTTCGCTTAACTGCATGCTGACTGGCTACCTGACCAGGGGGAGAAGTCCTGCGCGGGGAACACCCGCGAATGTCCCAGAGTTCGCACCATTTCGATTGGAATCAACCGGACGAAGCCCTTCTCGGCTGTCGCCCACCCATCCAGTTCCAGGATGAAACACTCCGCGACGGCCTGCAATGCCCTTCGGTCGTGGATCCACCCATTGAGGGCAAACTAGAAATTCTGCACCTGATGGCCAAATTGGGCATCCACGGGGCCGACGTAGGCCTGCCCGGCGCCGGCCCGCGAGCGGTCGCGGACGTGACCCGCATCGTTGAGGAAATACGCAACCACCGGCTGGACGTCAAACCCTCCTGCGCAGGACGGACTCTCAAGGTGGACATCGACCCCATCGCCGACATTTCAGATGAAACCGGCGTCTTGCTGGAAGCCGACCTCTTCCTGGGCTCTAGCCCGGTGCGCCAGTACGCCGAAGGTTGGGACCTGGATAAACAGTTACGGATCGTGGACGAAGCCGTCAGCTACGCCGTCAAGCGCGGCCTGGAGGTCATGTTTGTGACCGAAGACACCATCCGCAGCCATCCGGATACCTTGCGCCGACTTTACTCCACCGCGATCAGTTGCGGCGCCATTCGCATCTGCCTGTGCGACACGGTGGGGCATGCCACACCCGACGGAGTCAGGGCCCTGGTGAGCTTCGCCCGTGAAATCGTGAGAGAAAGCGGTGCCAAAGTGGCCATTGATTGGCACGGCCATCGCGACCGCGGATTGGACGTCGCCAATACCCTGGCGGCGGTCGAGGCCGGAGCCGACCGCATTCACGGCACAGCCCTGGGGATCGGGGAGCGAGTGGGCAATACCCCGATGGAACATCTGCTCCTGAATCTCCGCCTGTCAGGAGTCATCAATAACGACCTCACCTACCTGTCCGATTACGTGGAAACTGTCCATCGCTACACCCAGGTGCCGCTGCCGGAAAACTGGCCGGGACTCGGTCGGGACAGCTTTCGAGTGGTTAGCGGCGACCGCCAGCGGGTCATCCAGGACGCTCTGGAGCGGGGCCGTTTGGAACTGGCCGAAGCCCTTTTCTCGTCGGTGCCGCCTTCGCTGGTGGGACGTTGTTTGCAAGTTGCACGGGAGGCGCGTCTGTGAGTTTCTCGGAAGAAGAGTTGATCTACGATTGGAATCGGTTGAACGAAGAGCATGAACCCAAAGCTCCGCCCCGCCTGATCGACCATACGCTGGCCAGCGCACGCCTGACCTCCTGGCTGGAGATGCCCGACCTGGAAGGCCAGAAGGCGCTGCTTTCGCAACTGGAACGACTGGGGCTTCATCACCTTTGCTTAGGAAGTTGGAGCGACGGTCAGGTGCGCAAGCTGGTGGAAACGGCTCGCGAACTGGACATTCAAGGTTGGGCTGAAGCCCCACCAGGGCCTATGCCAGCGGCCCCGCTGGGTTGCTATCTGAGCCACCGCCACAAGCACTGGCGGGATCGCTCCCAGCAGGCCAATGGACCGGCGACCCTGGTCATCCAGGATATCAGCCGCCGGAGTCCGAGCGAAATCGCCACACTGCTACGCAACCTGGCAGGCACTCCCATCGGTTCGGTTTGCTTGAGCGACGATGGCGGACGCTCGACCCCTGCCGGTACGGCCAGAATCGTCGCCTACGTGGCTGAAGGACTGCGTCGCCTGGGCTTGAGTCTGGAAATCGAATGGAGCGGACGTAATGACAGGGGGCTGGCCCTGGCCAACGCCATGAGCGCCTGGCGAGCCGGGGCCCAGGCTCTGCACTGCGCCTTTTTCAGTCTGGGCGAAGGTTGTGGGCTGGTGGCCACCGAGCAGTTGCTGGTCAACCTGAGTCTGGCCGGCAGCGTGCGCCGGGAGCTTCGCTCGCTGTGCGATGTCAGTCAAGAACTGGCGCAGACGCTGGGCATCGAAATCTATCCCAATTTGCCCGTCATCGGAGTGGACGCCTTTCGCACCGGCACCGGAGTCCACGCGGCCGCCATTATGAAGGCCCAAAAGAAAGGACACGAATGGCTGGCGGATTTGATCTATTCTGGAGTTCCCGCCGCCCAGTTTGGATTCCGACAGATTATCGAGGTCGGCCCTATGGCCGGAGCATCCAATGTCCACTACTGGTTGGAACAGAATGGTCACGGCGACGACCCCGAACTGGTCCAGGCCATCCTGACTCGAGCTAAGAGTTCCATGAAAGTTTTGCGGGATGAGGAAATACGGGAAGTAATCCGCGAGCAAGCAGCTAAGACTAACGGATGAAAAAATTGCTGATGGCGGTCCTGCTCCTGACCCTCCCGGGCTGGTGCGAAACCCACAGTCTGGTCTTGACCGGACAAAACCAAGTGATCAAAGTCCGGGCGGGCGATCACATAGACCTGGTGGGCGATTCCAACCAGATCACCATCCAGGGCGACTGCGCCCATCTTAATCTGACCGGCAGCGGAAATCACTTTCGCCTGGAAGGGCAATTGGACTCGGTCAACGTGGTCGGCAGCGACAACGAAATGAACTGGGTGCAGCTGCAAAACCGTCACGCACCCAACCTGCAATCCATCGGCAGCAACAACCGGGTTCTGCCCGTTTCGCCCTGAGACGGCTACTCTTTTTGGGGGCACTGGTCCTGTTGGGCTGCACTCCCTCCACCCGTCAATTCAGCGGGAAGGGCCAGATGCAGGATTTGCAACTGACAGCCTCTGAGCGGCTGGATGCCCGCTGCGATGACTGCGGCCTGCGACTCAGTGGCAACTTTGCCGAACTGCGCCTGCAGGGCAAGGACAACTTCGTCACTTTACAGGGGCGAGTTGAGTATCTCATCGTGGACGGTAGCCACAACACCGTGGAGTGCCTGGATGGGCCCGAGCGGGTGCACCTGAAAGGCCAGGGCAACCGCGTCAAAATCAGCGAGCGTCCCGGCCGGCAACGCCCAAGGGTCACCGTCGAAGGGAGCGATCAGGGCGTCACCTACCGACCCGCGAAACTCCCCTAGTGTCTTTTCAACCATCTTTCAGGCGCCCGCTCTAGAATTCCGTTATTGACTTCCCAAGGGAGAGACGGACATGGTTGAGATCCAATCAAAAAACGGTGCCACCTACTTGCGCGCCTACCAGCAGATGGTGGAGAGAGTCAAGGAACTCGATCAGAGTTCAGCCGATCAGAGTCCGGAAGTCGGATTGGTCACCGTCGACCAGGTCATTCAGACCGGAGCCAGCCTGTCTCAAGAAGATACGCGGCTCATTCTCAAAGGCAGTCTTCAGTCGGGCCCGGTATTGGCTCCCAGTGGCCCCATTTCATTAGAAGCCATTCCCCTGGAGCAATACACCCACCAACCCGCCACCAAGGTCGCCTTCCGTCCCAACGGTGGACAGTTAGAGGTGGTGGAAAGCTGGTTCGCCCCCGGTAAGGCCGAGGGACAACAACGGAGCTTTCAAGTCGGATTCAGCAACCAGGCCATCTCGAATGTTCGCGAAGAAGCAATTCAACGCACTCTTCCAGGTGCAGCCGATCCGGCCGTGCAGCGTGCGCTCGGTCAGTTGGGCTCGCAAATTAGCAACCTGGCCTTCACCATTCGCAATCCGCAGTTTGAAAAGTAGCTCAGGCGACGTGCTCAAGGGTGCACTGGTGAAGGTGTAAAGCCTTTTTCAAAGCCTTCATGTGATGGTGTTCGTGCTTGGCCTCGGGCTTGTGAGCCTTGGGTGATTTGTGGCTCTCGGCTTTGTGGGTTTTGTGGCTTTCCGTCTTGTGATGCTTGTGGTGCTTGTGCTTTTTGCGACGACCAAACAGGCGCTTGAGCTTCTTACCCACCTTCTTGCCCAGCTTCTTCATCTTCTTCGCGGCCTTCTTGGCCGTCTTGCCCACCTTCTTGAACGCCTTTTTAGCCGTCTTGCCCATCCACTTGACGGCTTTTTTCGCCGCCTTTTTGGCCTTGCGAGCCATCTTCTTGGCTGCCTTCGCCATCTTTTTAGCGCCTTTGCCGATGGCCTGACCCAGCTTCTTGATGCCTTTGCCAATGGCTTTCACGCCATCCACGATGCCTTTGCCAATGGCCTTGAAGTCGATGTCGAAGCCAATGTTGAAGCGAATCCCGAGTCCCAGCGAAAATCCGAAGTCCAGGTTGAAGCTGAATTTCCCGTTCTTCAAGCCCACATCCACGCCGGCCATAATGCCCACACCAGCCTGGACAGCCACGCCGGCGTGCGCCCCCACGGGGCCAAGGCCCAGGTTCACTCCAGCGTTAGCGCGCGCGCCCGTGAAGGCTTCGCCCTCGGCGCCGACATTAATCGTGCCGTTCTTTGGGTCAAATCCGACTCCAGCTCCGCCCACCGCGTCAGCACCCACCCTGGCTCTGGCGTTACCACCCAGGTCGCCGATGGTGCCCAGGCGCACATTCGCGCTGGCCTGAGCGTCCACCAGATTGGCCTCCACACCCGCGTGCACTTCGGCATTGATCTTCAGGTTCTTCAAATCCACGCTGGCTGAAGCGCCGGCGTAGGCAGCCGCGCTGGCCACCTGCACTCCGGCCGAGGCCTGCACATTTTTGCTTTGATAGGCGACGCCTTTGTTCACGGCTGCAGCCGAAACGCCCACCTCCTTGGAGGCGATGTGGCCGGTGGCATCGATCTGCAGAGGGGCGATGTCCACATAGCTCTTTTTGGGGGCCGCTTCAGGCGCCGGAGGGGTCGCCGGCGGCGCGGCCTCAACCGCGGGGGCATCAGGCGCAGTGGCGGCCGGGGCGGTCGCCGCGCTCTGGGGAGCGGGGGTGGCCGACTGAGCTTCAACCTGAGCCGGCGCGGTGGCGGGGGCGGCCGGGGCGGCTTCGCCTTCGACAGCCGGCGCGGCCTGATTCTGGGCCTTGGGTTTGGAGGCCGGTTGCTGATTGCGCAGACGCTCCTGCTCGGCGGGCGGCAGAGGCTTGCCCGTTTTCGCGTCATAGAAGGTGCGGGCACCATCCATGGCCTGCTCGGCGGGAATGGCTCCCTCATCCAGGCTATGCTGGGTCTCGGCCACTGCATAGTTCTTCTTCTGGTTAGGGCCGCCAAAATTGTCTTTGCCCTGACTATCCACAGCCTGGCGCACGTCCATTCGGGCGCTGCCGTTGACGTCGTTGACGACCGTCACCTGATCCATAAAGTCTTTGCTGGTGGGATTCACACCCTTGGCCTGGGTAACCTCAGCCTTTCCGGTGCCGGAATTGGGCCAGGGGTCGTAAGTAACGGTCTCCCCCAAGGAGTTGGTGGCGGTGGCAGTGGCATGGGCGCCGGTGGGGGTTTTGCCGCCATTGATGCTGGCGCTTTCCAGATTGGTGATGCCGCCGTTGTTGCGGTAAGCCGAAAGCACGCCGGCAGTCTCGGAGAGATTGATCCCCCGCTTGTCCCCATTGGCCGCGCCGTCAGCATTGCCCGAAGCTTTCCAGGCGTATTCTTGCAACTCGGCCACCTGGTTCGGCTTGAGATGCCCTTCCTCCCAGGACTTGAGAGCATCCGCCTGAGCCGGGGTGGGCGTGACATCGAACTGCTCGCCCGTTTTGCGCATGGCCTGGGCGTTGGCTTCAGGCTTCCCATCCAGCAAACCCAGAGCCACCAGTGAGGCACCGGCGCATCGGTTGGCGTCGTGTGTGGTGGAGGTGCTTGCGTCGAGTTGCGGGGAGTTCTGAAGAAGCTCTTTCACGTCCTGAGGATTGTTGAGATTGTAGTCCTGATTGCCTTGCCGGGCGTAGTTTCCGGCCCCGGAGAAGAGGGCCTGAACGTAGGGTTTTTGCTTATCCTCTGCAGGGACTCTCTGCCAGGCCTGAGTCAGGGCAATGGCTTGCTGGTTGTTGGCGGGGGTAAAGTTGTCCTGATAACTCAGCGGATTGGCTGGAGGCTCAGGTTTCTCCTGAGGCTTGACCGGAGTGTAATTCAGCGGACTGCCATTATTGTTACCCAGGTTGAATGCGCCGATTGCCATGATCCGTCTTCCCTTTGCGGTGATTTCTTGGGATGACGGTAACCCTCGAGCGTTAATCGGGCCTTACCGATGTTACACAAATACAAACATTCTTGTTACACTTTCAGCTTTCTTTCAGACCCTACCGGAGGGGCTGTTTTAGAGTCGTGTGAGAATTTTCATGCGACACGAAGTAGCCTAATGAAAGGGGAAGTTTGACTGCTGCTGGATAGGATAGTGGTTGTTGGCCTGATCCACGAAATAGTATTGACCCTGGGGATCGACGTAGTAGCGTTCACCATTGGGGCCAAAGTGCCAGCCTGAAGGCAAAGTGTAAGGCAGGACCTGAGGCCCCACGGGGGTTGCATAGGGAGCCTGATTCATCAAGTTCATACCCGCGATACTCTGATTGTGCGCGTAGTGAGCGGAGTTGTCGGCCTGAGCCTGACGGCGTTGATCTTCAGCCGCCCGCATCCCCTGCCAGGCGGACTGTTCGCGATGCTGATTGTAGGACTCGCTCTGCCGCCAACGTTGCATCCCCTCTGGAGAGTAGCCGGCCGTGGCCATCCATCCGTAGGCAAACTGCTCCCGAGTCATGGGGCCGCCCTGAGCCCGATAAGTCTGATAGGCCTGATTGAATTGAGGGTTGTAGGATAACTGCTGCAGATTGGATTGCAATTGCTGGTCCATCTGAGCGTTCTGAGCATTGGCCCACTGGTTGTTGAGTGCGCTGAAATCGATCTGGGTCAGATCCCCAAAGCCGCACATTGCCTGAAAGAATTCTTGCCACATAGCCATAGAATGCTCCTGGCGGAGCTTTCAGGCTGTGAACTGGATCACGTCAACCGCTGGATCGCCTGCTTGAGCGCGGATGGTTTCAGTCTTTTCTGATCGGCCCAGCGGCAAAAAACTGCCGCGGCTGTAAAGCCCACGGTCAAGGCCAGGCCAATCTTACCCATCGTCTCCATGGCTTCCCCAATCGCTTCCCAGTCGCTGGAGCGAGGGGCGGGTTGAGGAATTTCTTGTGAAAGTCGGACTGAGGGAACATCGGCTTGCATCTGGCGCTTATTCCATGGTCTGAGTTTCATTCCTGGGCCCTTGACAAGAGCATCCGCTCGAGTAAATTTAGACGCATCTAAAATTCTTTCTAGGAGGGGTCCGTGAGTCTGTCCGCGTTGCTACACCAGGGGGGCGTTTTCATGTTCCCGCTGCTGCTGGGCTCCATCCTGACAGTGGCCATTTGCATCGAGCGGGGCTTCTATTTCGCCTCGCTGGAGCGAGGCGGAGTCGGTTTCCTGCAGCATCTTCAGGACCTGCTCAGCAAGGGCGATCGGGCTGCGGCCATCGAGTGGTTAAAGGGCCGAAATGGTCCGGTGCCGGGAACTGCCCTGGCCGCCTTGCAAAACTGGACGGCTGGCCGGCAGACCCTGGAGGATGCGGTGGTGGCCCGTTCCAGGGTCGAATCCCCCCGACTCTACCGATACCTCAATGTGCTTGAGACCACGGTTACGGCCAGTCCGCTGATCGGACTACTGGGCACAATCACCGGTATGATGGGCGTCTTTCGAGCTGTTTCGGCCAAGATGGCCAATACCCCCAACGCCGACACCTCCCACATTCTGGCCGGCATTGGTGAAGCGCTGGTGGCCACCGCAACCGGAATTTTGCTGGCCGTGGTCTCCCTGCTGGCCCACAATTTCTTCCAGGCCCTGGCCGAATCACAGTTGGAAGCCTCAGAAAGGGTTGGGGACCAGTTGCTGCTGGCCCATTCCCAGGAAGCCCAGGTGGTTAGCGAGTGAAGCGCTTCGCCCGGCCCCGCAAAAAGCGCAGTCCGCGCATCGAGATCATCCCGATGGTGGACGTCATGTTCTTATTGCTGGTGTTCTACGTACTCTCTTCGCTGGCCATGAGTCAGAACAAAGGGATCGCCGTGGCCCTTCCGGCAGCGGCCACTGGCCAGGCCAACGCCGTGCCGCAAATGGTGGTCATCACGGTAGACTCTCAGGGAGAAGTCTTCTTGATGCAAGACAAAATTGAAGTGGCCGAGTTGGGTGCGCGGGTGCAGCAACTGGCCGAAAAGCGCCCGGGGGGAATGGAGGCCCTGCAGAAGGACGGGGTGGTGCTGAATGCTGACCAGACCTCGCAGATGAAGCAAACGGTAGCGGTCATGGATCAGTTGCGACAGGTTGGAGTCTACAACTTCTCCATCTCCACCCAGGAGGGCGCCAAACCTTGAGAATCAGCAGCCTGGGAGTCTGTTTGACCCTCTCGGCCCTGCTCAACCTGGTGGGCTTTGCTCCCCTCATGACATTCTTGCTGGGACGGGGTGGGGCCGCCACCCAGGCCCCGCGTCCACCGGTGCAGGTTCGCCTGCTCAACAAACAACTGGAGCCCTCCAAGCAGCCAGTTGCTCAGCTCCCCCCCGAGCCGGAAAAGGCGAAGCCGCCGGAGGAGAAGCCCAGGCCCAGCCAGCAAAACGTCTCAAAAGCCCAGGCCAGCAAGCCTGATCCGAACCAGATTCCTGAGGACGAAGTCCCCAAGGCCCGTCCCGAGCCCCGCAAACACTCGTCAAAACCAACAAAAGAGACTGTGCCCTCGGGCCCGTTGACCCGCCCTGACGAGAAAGCTCAAACCGCCCTGCCCCCGCCCGGGAGCGGAAATTCCGCCCCCTTTACGACTCCAGCCAATGCCAGCACGCCAGCTCCGGCAGGCCCCGAGCCGCTGGGAGAAACCGGCGGTGAGACCCCCACACCTGGCCCGGCCCCGAGCGATTCTCCCCCCCCCCTGACGGCGGACACCAACTCCCAGCCCACCCCGCCGCCCAGCAGCGGAGGAGACAAGCCTGACCAGGGAACGATACCAGAGAAGCCGGCTGTACCGCGCTCCAACCCGCCCAACACCTTTAGCCGGCCTGTGTTGCGGAAATTGGGGGGCAAACACCTGATCCGCCTGACCGTCAAGATTCATCCGGACGGCCATATCGAACCCCAGGTGCTGGTCAGCAGCGGCTCGGCTGAATTGGATGCAGCCGTGCTCAACGACCTCAAAACCTGGAAGTGGGACCCGGCCGAGGCGGCCGGCAAGCCGGTTCTCACTGAACGGCAGATCCGTTTGAAGCTAGAGGCTGACTGAAAAGTCCAACCACATGGGATAGTGGTCGCTGCAACGCTTATAGACGCGGTCGTGTCCGACCTGGCTGCTGTTGGGCAGCCAGCTCTGACTCAGGCGGCGATTGATCAAGATCTGGTCCAGGGCGGCGGGCTGGCCCCGGTGCTTCAACGTGAAGCGAGCGGCCGGAGAGAGCTTCACAAAAGGGTCGAGCAGGCGCGAGTGAGCCAGCGGTTCCAGCGGCCAGCTCTCCAGACTGTCATTCATATCCCCCAGCACGGCCACGCCTTGGCCCGGATAGGCTCTTTCCAAATCGGCCAGGATTTCGCACACTCGCAAGGCCTGGGCCCGACGCTTGGCATCCGAACTCTTGCCCTTACCGACCTTGCTTTTGAAGTGATTGACCAGCAAGATGACAGGTTCAGGCGTGCGCAGGTGGACCTCCAGACAGTCTCGCGAGAACTGAGTATCCAGGGGAGCGCCTTCGACATAGGGTAGACGGTCATTTCGGTGGCTGGCGTAGCCACGGACCTTGAGTTTGGAAAGTAACCCGATATTGATTCCCCGTGCCTCGTCGTTGCCCGGAACCAGGATGGCGTATCGGTAGCCGGCCCGTTGGGCCAGACGCTCCAGCAAAACTCGCTTCTCGACCTCCTGAACGGCCACCACATCGGCTCCGATCATGCCCAGTGCCTGGGTCAGGTCGGAAATCTTCTTGTCCACCTGAGCCTGGCTATGCACCTGGTCCCCGTATGGATCGTCAATTGAGTCAAAGAAATTGTGCAGGTTCCAGGTGCACAGGCGCCAGCGAGCGGGCTGCGCCTGAGCAGCGGCAAAAACCAGAACAAAGGTCAAAAAGAGCAGTCGAATTTTCATGTCGACAGCTTGAAGGCTGGAGTACTACCAGATTTCTACCGGGGGTTAATTTTCCATGATCTGCGAGGCGATTTCCGCCAGCGGCGAGCGCTCGCCCTTGAAAAGGGTGACGTGAGCGGCAATCGGATGATCCTTGAATTTCTCCACGATGTGAGTCAGCCCGTTGGAGGTGCTGTCCAGATAGGGATGATCAATTTGATAAGGGTCTCCGGTAAAGACCAGTTTGGTTCCCTGACCGGCTCGAGTGATGATGGTCTTGGCCTCGTGCGGGGTCAGATTCTGAGCTTCATCCACGATGATAAACTGCTGGGGCAGGCTGCGTCCGCGGATATAGGCCAGCGCTCGAATATCCAGCACATTGGTCTCCTGTAGATAGTCGATGCGGCTGGTGCCTCCGCCGTTGGGGTTGGCCCCACCTTTGCGATGGCCGCCTCCACTGTTCCCGTTGGGGCTGCCGCCCTCCGAGAGTAGATATTCCAAATTGTCAAAAATGGGCTGCATCCAGGGGGACAGCTTTTCTTGCTCCGTTCCCGGCAGGTAGCCCAGATCTCGGCCCATGGGAATGACCGGGCGATAAATGGCCAGCTTGCGGTAGGTCTTCTCCTGACAGACCTTATGCAAACCCACGGCAATGGCCAGGATCGTCTTCCCGGTGCCGGCCTTGCCGGCCAGGGTGACCAGCGGAATGTTGTCATCCAGCAAGATCTCCAGGGCGTAGCGCTGCTCACGGTTCAGCGGACGCAGTCCCCAGATATCGTGGCGCATTTCACGCACCTGCTGCAGACTGTGACTGGCGGAATCGTAACGAGTGATCGCCCCCCCGCTGGCCCGCAGCATGACGAACTCGTGAGGAGTGAGCGGAACCGGCCCCGGGTCGACCGCGTCCACGGGGATCGACTTGTGCTCGTAGAGTTGCTGCAGCACCTCTTCGGTGGTCACCACCTCACGGTGCCCAGAATACATCTCGGACAGCTCTACAATCTGGTCGTGGCGATAGTCCTCAGCCGAAAGCCCCAGCGCTTCAGCCTTCACGCGCATGTTGATGTCCTTGGTCACGATCACCACCTTGCGCTCGGGCGATTCGCTTTTGATGCCCAGAGCCGTGGCCAGGATGCGATTGTCCACGTTGTGGGCAAAGCCGGGCGGAATCAGGGTGTCCAGCTTGCGCATCTGGCCGATATCGACACGCAGACTGCCCCCGTCAGGCAGCGTGACCCCCTCATTGACCGGGCCCTGACCCCGCAGCTCGTCCAGCTGGTTGATAACCCAACGGGCGTTGCGATTGAGCTCGGTCGACCCTTTCTTGAAATTGTCCAGCTCGTCCAGGACCACCAGCGGTAGAACCACATCATTCTCGCGGAAGGCAAAAATCGCCTCAGGAGAATGCAGCAGCACACTGGTGTCTAACAGATAGATCTTCTTGTCGCCGAGTTTCTTTCCGTTGCTCTTCTTGCGTGGAGGCATTAAACGGTGGCCCCCGCTCGGGCCACGAACTGGCAATACTGGTCCACGTCATAGGTGGAACCAATAATCAACGGAACTCGCTGATGCAATGCGCTGGGTTGGATGTCGAGAATGCGCTGCGTGCCCGTACTAGCCTTTCCACCCGCTGCCTCCACCAGAAAGGCCAACGGATTGGCTTCGTAAACGAGACGCAGCTTGGGCTTGGGGTTCTTGGGATCCTTGTAGCTGGCGGGATACAGGAAGACCCCGCCCGCCAGCAGGTTGCGGTGGAAATCGGCCACCAGCGAGCCAATGTAACGCAGGCCATAAGGACGCTGAGTCTCCTTATCCGATTCCTTCAGATGCTGGATGTAAGCCTTGGTGCCCTCATCCCAGGTGTTGAAATTGCCCTCGTTGATACTGTAGGTCTTGCCTTTGTGGGGAATGCGAATGTCGGGATGACTGAGCAAAAACTCACCCACGCTCGGGTCCAGCGTAAAGCCATGCACGCCGGAACCAGTGGAGTAGACCAGAATGGTGGAGGAGCCGTAGACCACATAGCCTGCCGCGACTTGCTTGCAGCCCTGCTGCAGTACGTCTTCAAGCTTGCCGTCACCGGCCGGGGTCACACGGCGAAAGACACCGAAAATCGTGCCGATGGAGACATTCTTGTCGATATTGGACGAGCCGTCCAGCGGGTCGAAAACCAGAATATATTTGCCTTTGGGAAACTTGGGAGGGATGGGAATGATGTCTTCTACTTCTTCAGAGGCCATACAGCACAGGTTGCCGCCGTGGTCCATGGCCTTGAAGATGCGGTCCTGAGCGAAGGCGTCCAGCTTCATGACGGTTTCGCCTTGAATGTTTTCCTCGTCGGTGGCGCCCAGAATCTCGACCAGGCCTGCTTTGTTGACCTCGCGACTGATAATCTTAAAAGCCAGCGTCAGGTCCATCATCAGCGAGGTGAAGTCACCTTTGGCTTCAGGAAATGCAGTCTGTTCCTCGAGAATGTGGCGATTGAGCGTGACCAGCTTGGTGTTGAACATTCTTCCTCCCTTGGTAGGCGGGCCATTTCTTCAGAACCGCATGAACTTCCTAGGCGCCGTGCCAGGGTCGCTCGCGGGCTGAAGCGAAGACCAACTGAAGACTGGGGGAAAACTTCGGAGGTAACGGATGGGACACGACTACCGTGGTTTTCAAGACAAGATTGGAGCTGACATGGCCTCGGCTTCAGCCTCGGCCATGGGAATGGAAAAGGGAGGAAAGGGCACCAAGGTTCGGATTCGACAGTCCGACCTGGAGCACCTGATTCCATCCGGTTCGATGATCGACTTCTCTCCCGTGGCCGCTCACAGACTCAAATTCGGGGACGTCGTTTTCGTGCGCGCTGGCAAAGAAATGGTGCTGCGACGCTTCATCGGTTTCCAGATCGGCAAGACCGGCTCGGTGGTGGCCGTGGCCCGCGCCAATCCGGCCAAGCGCGAGGTCTACCCCGACACAGCCGTGGTGGGCAAAGTCAACTCGGTGGAAAGTAAGGGAGTCTCCTTTGATCCACTCAAAAAAGAATCTCAACTGGCTCGCTGGAAAAACGAGTTGACTTTCTTCGGCACCAGTTCGTTGTTCGCACGTATCGGCCAGAACCTCAAAGTCTTTGGCAAGATGATGAAGAAGAAATAGTGTCCAAGCTCCTTAGCGCACAGGAGGCCGTGGCACTCTTACGCTGCGGAGACACAGTTGCCACAGGCGGTTTTGTCGGCATCGGGTTCCCCGAGCTTCTAGCCGTAGCCCTGCGTGAGCGCTTCGACAAGGAACAAAAACCATCTGGCCTGACTCTCGTCTACGCCGCCGGTCAGGGAGACGGAAAGTCTCGCGGTCTCAACCATCTGGCCCATCCCGGCATGGTTGGACGGGTGATCGGCGGCCACTGGGGCCTGGTTCCCGAACTCGGGCGCCTGGCGGTGGAAAATCAGATTGAAGCGTATAACCTGCCGCAAGGCGTCATCTCGCACCTCTACCGAGACATCGCCGCAGGGAAGCCTGGCGTGCTCACCCATGTCGGACTGCACACCTTCGTTGACCCTCGCCACGAGGGCGGGCGCCTCAACGCCCGGACCACCCAGGACCTGGTGGAGGTCGTCCAACTGGCCGGGCGGGAATGGCTCTTCTACAAGGCCTTCCCCATTCAAGTTGCCTTGTTGCGGGGAACCACCGCCGATCGCCGGGGCAATGTCTCCATGGAACGGGAGGCTCTCAGCCTGGAAGCCCTGGCCATCGCCCAGGCCGTTCGTAACAGCGGCGGCCTTGTGATCGTGCAGGTGGAGCGCCTGACCGAGCGCCACCAGCTCCACCCCCAGCTGGTCACCCTGCCGGGAGTTTTGGTGGACGCGGTCGTACTGGCGCCACCCGAGTATCATCCGCAAACATTTGCTGAGCACTACAATCCCGCTTATACGGGCGAGGTGGTGGCACCCTCGACCAGCTTCAACCCCATGGAACTGGACGAGCGCAAAGTCATTGCACGCCGGGCTGCGCTGGAATTAGTACCCGGGGCCGTGGTTAACCTGGGCATCGGAATGCCCGAGGGGGTCGCCTCGGTCGCCTTCGAGGAAGGAGTGCTGGAACAGGTGACGCTGACCGTGGAGCCGGGAGGAATCGGCGGCGTGCCCGCCGGTGGCCTCAGCTTCGGGGCGGTGCGTAACCCGGAGTCGATTGTGGCTCAACCCTCACAGTTTGATTTCTACGACGGAGGCGGCCTGGACCAGGCTTTTCTCGGAATGGCTGAAATGGACGGCCACGGCAACGTCAACGTGAGCCGCTTCGGCAAGCGAGTTGCCGGCGCTGGCGGTTTTATCAATATCAGTCAGAACGCCGGACAGGTATTTTTCATGGGCACCTTCGCCAACAAGGCCGTTGTGCGCTTTGAGAATCAGGCGCTGGTGATCGAGAAAGATGGCCCCTGCAAACTGGTGGCCGAGGTCGGGCAGATCACCTTCAATGGCAGTTACGCCCGATCCAAAGGCCAGAAAGTGCTCTACGTGACCGAGCGAGCAGTTTTTTCCATGGAGACGGATGGCCTGACCCTGGTGGAAATCGCGCCGGGAATCGATCTCCACTCCCACATCCTGGATCGCCTGCCCTTCAGCGTCAGAGTCGCGCCCGATCTCAAAGTCATGGACGCCTGCCTGTTTGGGCCCGAAAACATCGGACTGACGCGTCTGGGAAGGCGATCCGTGGCCGACCGGGTGCGCTACCGAGCCGACCAGAACACTCTCTACTTGAACCTGGAGGGCCTGGAATTCCATAGCGCCGATGAAGTTCACGACTTCGAACGCCAACTGCTGCCCAATTTCACCTTCACCGGCAAAGCCAGAGCCGTGATCAACTATGATCGCTTCCATCTGGCGGAGGCGGCCGCGGCAGCCTGGTTCGACCTGGTGGAACGCAACAGCCAGACCTACTTCAGTACCTCGACCCGACTCTCGAGTAGCCTGTTCTTCTGTCGTCAACTGGGTGAGGAGTTCAATCGCCGGCGCCTTCCCTTAACTCGGGCCGAGCTGGCCGGTCGATAGGGTTTGTTTAGCAGGGAGAGTCACGGGGGGAGCACGAACCGGCCTGTCTAAACCTTCCATTTTGGGGGCACCGCCATGATCGATCTCAGCATAGACTCGAAAGGACTCGAGAATGCGGTAGCGCTTGCCCGCCAACGCAAAATCATCATTCCCACTTTCAGGCAACAACGCGACCCGGGCTATGTACCCTTTCCTCTGGTGCGCAAATTGGCCAAAGTGGGCCTGTGGGACATCGACCCCCTCAACCTGTTCCGCATCAACTGGCATAATGAGCCCAAGGTTGATGGCGGCGGCTTCGGCGGCGTCAACTACCTGGAGCTGCCCTCCAGCCTGACCGGAGTCAAGGCCCGCATCATTGGCCTGGTGGGCAAATGGTTTCCCACCGGTGCGCACAAGGTGGGCGCCGCCTTTGGCTGCCTGGTGCCCCGACTGGTCACCGGGCAGTTTGACCCCACCCGTCAAAAGGCGGTCTGGCCTTCCACCGGAAACTACTGCCGTGGCGGGGCCTACGATTCAGCCCTGCTGGGCTGCGAGAGCATCGCGATCCTTCCCGAGGGCATGTCTCGCGAACGTTTCGAGTGGTTGGAAAAGGTTGCCGGAGAAATCATCAAAACCCCCGGAAGCGAAAGCAACGTCAAAGAGATTTTCGACAAGTGTTGGGAACTGCGCAAGTCCGGCCAGGATCTGATGATTTTCAACCAGTTCGAAGAATTCGGCAATTATCTGTGGCATTATCAGGTGACCGGGCCGTCCATGGCCGAGTTGCTTGAAGAAGTCATGGGCCCCCATGATGAATTCCGCGGGTTGGTTTCCTCCACCGGTTCAGCCGGAACCATCGCGGCCGGCGACTACCTGAAGGAAGTCTACCCCCTCTCCAAGATCGCCGCCTGTGAGGCCCTGCAGTGCCCCACCCTGATCTACAATGGCTTCGGCGAACATCGCCTGGAGGGCATCGGGGATAAGCACATTCCCTGGATTCACAATGTAAAGAACACCGACATGGTCATCGCCGTCGACGACGAGGGTCCGATCTCAGCCATGCGAATGTTTAACTGCAAGGTCGGCCACGAGTTTCTCCACAAACAGGGAGTTCCCCAAGAAACCATCGAGAAACTGAGCTGGATGGGAATCAGTTGCGTGGGTAATCTTATGGGCGCCATCAAAATGGCCAAATACTACGACATGGAAGAGAACGACGTGATTTTGACCGTCTTCACTGACTCCATGGAGATGTACGGCAGCCGCCTTACAGAATACGATCAGGAGCGCAAGCCCCTGACCGAGGTGGATTGTGCCGGCATCTACCATCGCTGGCTGCTGGGCCAGGCGACCGACCACACCCAGGAACTGACCTACGAGCAACGCAAACGCGTGCACAACCTGAAATATTACACCTGGGTCGAACAACAGGGCAAAACCCACACTGAGATCGTGGCTCAGTGGTATCAACGCGACTACTGGACCTCCATCCGCAAAATGGTGGACAAGATCGACCCGCTGATCAACGAATTCAATCAACGCACGGGGCTGCTTGAGGAGCTATGAGTCTCGACGCCGAGGCGATGCTGGAGGTCAACCGCGAACTCATCTTCGCAGCGGCCAAACAGCAGCGACAACGGGGGGTGGAGAGCCCCTTTGTTGTTTCCGTGGCCACCTTCGGCCGCGGAATCAAGCAAGAAATGCTGCAGGCGCTGGAACCCTATCGCACCGCCTGGGGCCACAATCAATCCTTGGTGGCCCTACCACCCGGCGACTTGATTGAAAAACTGATCAAGAACGCCAGCCTGACTCAATCCCCTGATGGATTCACGGTGATCGGCTATGCCTTCGGCAAATTCGTTACCAAGAACTGGCGCTGGGACGAGGAAGACTCCGATGTCCTCTTCTAAGAAGCAGCACAGTGAAGTGGCCACACTCTCTCCCACCGAGCTGAACAACTGGGTGGACCACCTCTTTCAGGGCCACCACCATCGGGCCGAACCCCTGTTGCATGAGGTCTTTGAGAGCATCCTCTGGGCTGCCAACCAGTATGTGCCCTCGGAATGCGGCTCCATCTGCCTGAGTGGATTCCCTGACTCGCCCGATGAACTGGTTTTCGTCGCCTCTTTCGGCGAAAGCGCCTCCCTGATCCCCGGGACCCGGCTCAAAATTGGACAGGGCATCACCGGCAAGGTCTTCAAAACAGGCAAAGCCCAGTTGCGCAACGACGTGTCGCGCGACAGCAACTTCTACGCCGGAGTGGACGAACGAACTCAGTTTCTGACCCGATCCATCCTTTCCGTGCCAATCGTCTTTGACGGAGACGAATGCGGAGTTCTCAGCCTGATCAATCGGCGGGGCAAACGCGGCTTTCGCCGCCACGATTTGCGCCTGATGGAAATCTTTTGCGGCTACCTTTCCACCTCCATCCGCAACAGCGTGGACTCCGCTTTCCATCGCGAGATGGCTTTGCGCGACTACCTCTCCGGTTTACGCAACGACCGCTTTTTCTATCGACAACTGCTGGTCGATCTGGAGGGCTGCGAACGCTACGGAGGGGATCTCAGCCTGATCTTTATGGACCTGGACCACTTCAAGTCGGTGGTAGACGAGCACGGCCATCTGGTGGGGAGCCAGGTTCTGGCCGAGGTAGGCCAGCTTCTGGCCCAGACGGTGGAACATCCCGGAGCCACCCTGGCCCGCTACGGTGGGGACGAATATGTGGTGGTCCTGCCCGGAGCGGATTCTAAACGGGCTCTACAGGTGGCCGAGACCATCCGATTGGCCATCCTGAAAGGGGTCTTCCTGTGCGAGCCCGGCGCGGAAGGACGCCCCGCCCTCAACTTAAAAGGACGCTTCTCAGCCAGCATCGGCGTTGCTTCCTACCGCGACTGCGAATTTGAAGATCACGAGCAGAACCTGACCGTGCGCCGGCAGCAACTGATCCGGATTGCCGACGAAGCCATGTATCGGGCCAAACGACGCGGCAAAAACCAGGTTTGTCTGGGGAGAGATAAGGCAGCACTGTGAAAAACCTGGACACCGAGCACCTGCTGCCACGCGGGTCCTCCCCCTTGCCCAGTTGCCCCGGCGACATTCGCGTCCACCACTGGACTTCCAAGTCCTTGCACCGGCGTCGGCCGGTGCTGGTCTATCTGCCACCCGGATACAACACCGAAGATCCCTGGCGTTATCCGGTGCTTTATGTACACGATGGGCAGAACATCTTTGACCCCAAAACCTCGGCATTTGGCGTGGATTGGGGCCTGGGCCAGGTGATCGAAAAAGAACTGGCCGCCCAGACCATCACTCCAATGATCGTGGTCGCCATCTACAACACCCGCTACCGTATGGAAGAATACACGCCCACGGTGGACTATCGCGAACGGGGCGGCAAGGCCAGAGAGTTTCTTACGGCCGTGGTGGAGGAACTCAAGCCGTTTATCGATGGCCAGTATCACACGCGCACCGACGCCCCCTCCACCGGCATCATGGGCTCATCCCTGGGCGGACTGCTGGCCCTCTACGCCAGCCAATCCTTTCCCCATGTCTTCCAGAGAGTGGCTGCCCTGTCGCCCTCGCTCTGGTGGTCCGGTCGCGATCTGGTGAGTTCGATCGCGGGAGCCAACGAGTTTCACAACCCGCAACGCTTGTGGCTGGACATGGGTACCCGAGAAAGCAACGAAGACCGCAACCGCAACGGAGTGCCGGACGTACTGGACGATCTTCGAATGCTGCGCTACGTGCTGCTGGGGCGAGGCATGCAGGAGGGCTTTGACCTCCACGTCGAGGAGATATCCGGCGCTTCCCATACCGAAGCCGATTGGGGTCGACGAGTGGACCGGGTGCTTCGCTTCCTTTACCCCAAACAGAGCGAACCAGGTTTGGGCGTTCCGCTCAACGGGTAGACCAAACGTTGATTCGTTTGCGGATGGCGCCGATGCGTCGGTCCGCTCAATTGGGGGAAAATACCGATGGTCGCCTGGATGACAGCTTCAGAGAATCGCGCCCTGGATGCAGCCACGCGCAAAGGCTACCTGGTCTGCCGCAAAGATCAGCGCACCCTGGTCGACCAACACCTGCTCTACTGCGCCGACCTCGGCCTGCCGGTCGTGCGCGTGGAACGGCACGCCCGCCAATCTCAGGTGGTGGTCCAGTGGTCAAAGAAGCTCCCCCATTTCAGCCATGAACAGCAGTGCAAGCTGCGCGGGCTGATTTCTGAGCCGGATCAACCAGCCGGACTGCTCCCGATTGTCTTCCGCTACGGCGCCTATAGCGCATTCTCAAGCCACGAGGGAGCCGAAGAACTGGCAGCCCTGGTGGCCAGTTGGATTCAGGAGCAATTCTAAACTGACTCTGCGCCTCTGCCCGGCCTGCTCTCAGGTGGCCATGCTGACATACCAACACGACGGCCTGGAAGTGGACAGTTGCCCGGAGTGTTTTGGTATCTGGTTCGATCGCGAAGAGCTCAAGGAGTTCATTCAAAAGCCTGAGCTGATCCAGCGACTTTCCGAAGGGACCAGCAGCCCCGCCCCGACGAGCACGGGAGAACGGACCTGTCCCAGCTGCCGCATTCCCCTCAGCGAAACTTCTTTGGGGGAGGTGTCGGTGGACGTATGCTTCCGCTGCCGCGGAATCTGGTTGGACCAGGGGGAGTTGGATCACGCCGTGGAGCAGTATCGCCAGGGACAGCGCGGCAATCTGGTGGTATTGAATCAGATCGCCGAAGGTTTGAGAGCTGCCCGCAATAGCAAGGGGGCTTCAGGAGGTTCGTAATGGTCGTATCGGTGGTGGCGCTAGGCGGAGACGGGACGGGTCCGGAGGTTCTGGAGCACAGCCTTAAGGTATTAGAGGTGGTCAGCCAGTGGACCGGCGTTGAATTTCAAGTCGACCGTGTGGAATGCGGTGGTCAATATTACCTGGAGCACGGCCGGGACTGGCCGGAGGGATCGGAACAGAAATGCGCTGAAGCCGACGTGATCTTGCTGGGCGCGGTCGGCTGGCCCGCCCCCGACGGCTCGGGTCCGGTCACCATGAGCGACGGCAAGATGGCGGGCTGGTCGCCGGTCATCGGAAACCGCATTCGTCTGGACCTGTATTCCAATATCCGTCCGGTCAAGCTCTACGAGGGCGTCAAGCAGCGGATTCACGGCAAGCCTCAATCCGTCTGGCAACCGGGCATGGTGGACATGGTCATCTTGCGAGAAAATACCGAGGACCTCTACTCGGGCATCGGCGGCACGCTACGACCTGGGGGAAAGGACAAAGTCGCCGTTGACACTCGCGTGATCACCTGGGAAGCCAGCGAAAAAGTGATTCGCAAAGCCTTCGAAGTCTGCCGGGCGCGTCCCAAGGGCGCCCCCAAAGACGGCAAGAAACGCCTGACGGCCGTGGTCAAGGACAACGTCATGCAAGGCTGCAAGCTCTTTGCCAAGGTCTTCCGCGAAGTCGGCAAAGAGTACCCCGAGATCGAGCAAGAAACCGCCATCGTGGATGCCTTTACTCAATGGCTGATCGGCCAGCCCGAACACTACGACGTGGTCGTAACCACGAATATGTTCGGCGACATCGTGACCGACCTGGCCAGCGTTCTGCAAGGCGGTATGGGCATGGCGGTCGGCTGCAACACCGGAGACCATCACGCCATGTTCGAACCCATTCACGGGTCCGCTCCTAAATACACCGGCAAAGACAAGGTCAACCCGCTGGCCATGATTCTATCCGTCAAAGAGGCTCTGACCTGGTTGGCGACTCGACCCAAGTTCGCCGCCCAGCAGCAGGCCTTCAACCAGGCCGCCTCAGCCCTTGAGACGGCCGTGGAACAGGTGCTGAAAGAGGGCCGCGTTCTCACCTACGACCTGATTGGCGAAGAAAAGGCCAGCACCGGCACCCAGGTTACGGCAGCGGTCATTGAACATCTCCGCGAACGACTTAAACATCCGGCTGGAATGGCGACAAGTTAACAACTCCGGGACCCGAGTCGGCGCCCAATCGGATATGTTCGCATCCATGAACGACAACGAGAACATTCACTGGATCTGGACCTTCATCGATCTGCCACAGGCGGATAGTGACAGTTCCGCGCAGTTACTGGGCAAGCCGATCTAGCAGGCCTGAAGGCTGGAGACCAGAATTTAAGCCTCCATGCTTCCCCGAAACCAGCTTCATCAGAGCATCTGGCGCGGCGCCAAGATCGGTGCCGCCAGTCTCGGCCTGGTGGGCTTTGTGGCCGGCATTTCCGTGTGTGTGGCCTACCATTTGCCTTTTCCTCCTATCGCCGTCACCGAGATTGGCGTGATCCTGGGCGGCAGCCTGGGGGCCATGGCTGGCTATGCGTGGTGCTTTCCTGGTGGGAGAGGAACCCTCAAGGGTTGCGCTGTCGGCTCGCTGGCTGGCCTCCCCGTCGCAGGGCTGCTCCACGGCCAGGTCTCCATCCCGGCCTGGCTGGCCTGCGCTCTGATTGCCAGCCTGCTCGGTTATCAGTCCGCCTGCATGCCAGGCCAGGCAGACCAGCCAGACTGGAAACTACGATAACAGCAAGCTTAGTTTTCCAACAGGCGATACTGACCGTTTTTAATCTGCACCAGATAGGGAACCCTCCGGTCCAATCGACGCCCTGGCGCAAAATCGCCGGAAACGCCCGGATAGGCCGGCACCTTATCCCCGATTTGCTGAAAATACTCGGTGAGCTTGGCACGATCAAAACCAACCTTGTTGATGCCATCGGCGATGAGCATCAGACTATCATAGGCGTTGGCCTCCCGATGGGAGGGACGCAGAGAGCCGAACTGCTGGGTGAACGCGGCCGTAAAGTCATGGATCCGCTGACTCTTGGCATCGGGATGAAAGTAGGTGGAGGTCAGCATCCCGTCCACATCATTTCCACCATTGAGGACGATGGAACTGGAGAATGCCACCACCTGGGTGGCCAGCGGTATCCTCGGATAGCTCTGGCGCAACAATCGGGTAAACTGAAGCACGATGTCACTGCGATATTCCGCCAGGAAGACCGCGTCGGCCGAGTTCTCGCTAAGAACGCGCAACTGGTCGGCGAAGTCTGGCGCGGCATTATTGTAGGGCAGGTCTGGCGCCACCACCTTGCCTCCCAGCTTGGTGAAGGCCTCTTTGAATTCGTCGCTCTCAGAGCGAGACACGATGCTGTCCTGAGCTGTAAAGACGGCCACCGTTTTCCAGCCATTTGACCACATATAGTTGGCAATCCGCTCAACTCTTTGCAAGTCGCTATCTGAAGCCGTGAAGATGTGCTTGCCGATCTCCCAAACCCTGGGGTCGGAGGCGGTGGGCGCCAGGGCCGGCATTCCCCCGCCTTCAAAGACCGGAGCAGTTGCAATCACCTGCTGGGAGGTCCATGGTCCCAGTACGACCTGGTAATCCTGATCGTTCTTGATCTTGCTGGCCATCTCAATGGCCTGATCCGGGCGACTGGCCGTGTCATAAAGGTCTAGATAGAGGAGATGACCCCGCACCCCGCCCGCAAGATTGATCTGCTTCTGGGCCATAGCCAGGCCAGGATAGAACTGCACACCCTCGCGATCATTGCCCAAAGTGCTGGTAATCACCGGGATCTTATAATACGGCTTCTTCTGAAAGATGACGTAAGTATTCTGGCTGAGAATCTGAGCCTCGGCATCCTCTGGATAGCGAGTGATCAGCTTGTCCAGCTCGTCGATGGCGCGAGCATACTCTTTGGAAGCCACCAGACTTCTTGCCTTGGCTTTCTCATCGGCGGTGGCAGCCAGGATCGGGATCAAAGGATCCTGAGCCGGCGGAAGTGGATTCTTCTGAGCCCAGAACTGTGTCAGACCCAGCGAGGCAGCAGCCAAGAAAATCACCGTCGAGGTTTGCAGAAAGCGCAGCAACCAGCCTGGAGTGAGCGGGGGACGCTGCACGGGGGTAAAAACGGGCGGCGCCAAAACTGCGCTATCCGCCAGCATCTCGGTCGAAGCAGCCTCACCGGTGCTTCTGGCGGTTCCGCTTGTGGCCGGAGCCGGCTGCTTGGAGAGCCAGAGCAATAGATCTCGAATCAGCTCGCCCGAGTTGGCGTAGCGTTGAGAGGGTTCTGGCTGTAAACACTTGAGGACCACGGCTTCGCACGAAGGGTCCAGGTTGGGCCGAAACGGGCGCAACCGCTGCGAACCGTAGACCGGGCTGGGCGGCCGGCTGGTCAGAACGTAAAAGAGCGTGGCGCCCAGGGAGTAGACGTCGCTGCGTTCATCCGTCTGGGCCGCATCCTCCCACTGCTCCGGTGGAGCGTAGCCGACCGAACCTGAAGCCTGCGTATCGCGACGCTTACCAGGGTCGAACTGACGAGCCAGACCAAAGTCAACCAGCTTGATGTGGCGGTCTTCCGTGATAATGATGTTGTCCGGTTTCAGATCGCGGAAAATCACCGGCTTTTCCTGACGGTGCAAATAGTCCAGCACCTGAGCCAGCTCCAGGGCCCAGCGCATGGCCTGTAGCTCGGTGGCCTGACCCTCGCGCTGGATCAGTTGCGCCAGGTTCTCGCCCTCGATGCACTCCATGACCAGATACTGCTTGGACTCTTCAATGAAGTAGTCCACGATCATGGGCAGATTCCGATGGCGCAGTCGACTGAGCATCTGGGCTTCGCGCTTGAAGCTCTCTTCAATCTGCTCTTGCGAGGCCGGGTCGAAGACCAGCATCTCCTTGACTGCCCAACGTTTGCCGGGTAGGCGCAGGTCCTCGCATTGATATACGGCACCCATGCCGCCCCGACCCAGAAAGCCGTTAATGCGGTATCGGCCCTGCAACACCGAGCCGACTTTACCTGATATCTCCATCGGGCTGCGCCTTCGCCTCTTCCATCAGGAACCTTTCAGGGCGATCGTTTAGCTTGAGGTCATGCAAATCAGTTCTCTCGCCAAGCCCGGTCTCGCCCCCAACCTTCAAGCCAGCCCGAAAACCACGGCGGCATCCAGCGGCGACCGTTTTGACTTCAACAAAGACTGCCTGGACCAGGCCGGCTGGTTGGCGCAGGAATGCAAAGCCCGCTTCAACTGTACCCCCAATGAATTGATGAAAGGCCCAGAAGGTTTCGAGCGCTTCTCTCAACTGGCGGCTGAATGGCGCGAGGCTCATCCGCGCGACTAGTACCTCAATCCGGCCAACCTGTTGACAAACCCCTGCACCCGTTGTATACATGTGGCCTTAGATTTTGACCCATTCCGGAGGAACTGTGTCCGACCGCAATCAACATATGGATCGTGACAACGATAAAGGCTTCAAAAAGCGTGGTGGACGTCGCCCCCGGCGCAAGGTGTGCTATTTTAGCGCCAACAAGTTCACCACCATCGACTACAAAGACGTAGGTTTGCTGCGTCGCTTCGTCAGCGAGCGAGGCAAGATTCTTCCCCGTCGCATTACGGGAACCTCGGCCAAGTGGCAGCGTCAGCTGACCACCGCCATCAAGCGGGCCCGCTTTCTGGCCCTGCTCCCCTACTGCGATTAATCAGAGCCGCGTCCTGAATCAAAAAAGCCCGCCTTCCCGGCGGGCTTTTTTGATCCCGAACCCCCTTCAATGGCCGTGGGACTGACCCCGACCGTGACCGTGACTGTTGTGATTTCCATTTCCAGGATTGCTGGGGTTGCCGGGGTTGCTCGGGTTGCTCGGGTTGCTCGGGTTGCTCGGGTTGCTGGGGTTACTCGGGTTGCTGGGGTTACTGGGGTTTGAGCCGCCCGGACCGGTGGGCCCCCCTGCGCCACCCAGACCGATAACCGAACTACCGTCCTGCTGACGAATGCCGGTTAAGGCCCAACGACCATTGCCCTGGAGCTGGACTCCGCGCAGTGATTTGTCATAGTGCAACTTGGAACCAGGACCCTGCATGGCCACGTCGTGCCCCATCACGGCACCGAAGAGCTGGCTGCTCTCCAGCTTCATCGAGGTGGTCGAGCCCGCAGCCACCATCTGGGCTGAGCTGTTTTGCTCCAGAGTCAGGGACTTATCTTTACCTGTGAAGTAAATCTGGAGGCGAGCCGGGAGCGTGCCGGGCGGCTGTTGATTTAAGATGGACCCGCTGGAGATGTTGCAGTCTCCATTCACGTAGATGATCACCGGATCGGTTCCAGAGGCCGTAATCTGTAAATCCAGATTGTTGAGGTCGACGTTCTGGTCAAAGTAGTACTCACCCGGGGTAACGGTCAGGGTGGTGCGAGCCCCGCCGGCCTGACCCGCCTTCAACTGCTTGTAGGCGCCAGGCGTGAGAGTCTGAGAGGCTCCAGCCGCCACATTCAGAGAAGAAGTTGCCGTGGAGGTGTCCAGGGTGGTTTCCCAGAGCGGAATCTTGCGTACCCCGGTGAGATTGTCGGCCTGACCGCTGACGGTCACCCCGCCGCCCAAATTCACACTGGCGGCGGGGTTCAGTGCGTCTGGACCCACCAGCAAGTCACCGTCCACAGCCGTGGTCCCGGATAACGAAATGGCTGAGGTTCCGAGATTCGAAGCCAGGCTGGCCGATTTGGTATAGGTGCTACTATCGGTCGGATTGAAAGGATTCGGTCCTGGATAAGCTCCCAAAGAAGATTCCCAAGAATCCACCCAGGCGTTATCAGTCACATTGATGTTGGCATCAGTCAGGGCCGCATAATCGAACTGGGGCTTAGCTCGTAAGGCCAGAGCCGAGAAGCCGGAGGCAGTACTGGTCACCTCGGTCCCCTCAATGTAGCCTTTGGAGTAGATAAAGACCGCGCCTGGAGGAATCTGGGAGCCGTCGGGAGCATCCAGCATATTGGGAGTGCCGTTCGCTAGAAACTGCAGTTTATACCTGAGCTTCGGATCCGTAGCCAGGTGATCATCCAGAGTGGGAGGCGGATTCTGAGGCGGATCTGAGAACTGGATGGCCACGTTGTTGGTGGCCAGTTCCACCAGACCCCTCTGCAGCCCGGCATTGGCCGCATAGCGGCATTGTTCTTGCATCGTGGACTTCTGGGTCTGTTGGCGATTGTGGGTCAAGTTATTGGTGGCAACGCCTGCTATCAGCAGCAACAATGAAGCAATGATGACCACTACGAACAGAGAATTCCCGCGCTTTTTGCTCAAGGGCCCCCCTCTAATTGCGCATTGTGACCTTAACCTGCAGTGACATGGTATATTTGCGTCCCCACTCCTCTTTTCCTACGGTCAGAGACACCTGAATCGGATTGGTGCCGGCAAACTTCAAAGACTGCACATCTCGCGCGACCATCCGAGGGGCGATCTCGAGAGCCTGATAGTAGGCATAGTCCTGCCAGGCCTGTGGCGCGGGGGGCAGCAGCGGCGGGGGGTTGGTGTGCAGGTCCGGGTCATCCATATACTGCTCTTTACGCAGCAGGCAGCTGGCTCCGTGCCAGGTGTCCAGGTAATAGCACATAAAGCGCGGCCAACGTACCGAACCGCTGACGTCCACCCAGGTATTTCCCGCGTCGTCGCGCGGCGACCCCAAGAGGATACCAGCCGGACTGTTGAAAATTTTGATGGTTCGGGCATTGGATTCACCCAAATCGTGGGAGATCCAGACCATGGCCAACAGACTCTGCTGCTGCATCTCAACGGCTGTATTGGTGGCGTTCAAGTAGCGCACGCCAGCCACCATGAGGGCATAGATGCAGGTCAGCACAATGCTCATCAGCGCGGCACTGATGCTCATTTCCAGCAGACTGGCTCCCTTACGCTTAGTAGCCACTGAACAACATTGTTTCCAAGTGGAACTCGTGCTCCATCTTGCCCTCACTCCAAAAGACCTGAACGGTAACGTCCTTGGTATTGGCCGTGTTGACGCAGGTAACGGCGAAATCGTAGACCACCCGCCGGGCGTGTCCGTTCATCATGCTGTCGATCACGATGGAGGGCTTGCTTCCTCGCGGAACGGGTACGATGGTGCTCACCGGCTGACTGAGCAACTCCTCCATCATCTGTTTGCACACATACTGAGCCACCACCCGATGCTGGGTCTGGGCTTGCAGCCGATAATGGGATAGCCAGAGCGAAATCAGCGAAATCGAGATGGTGGCAAAGAGAAACGCAGCCAACACCGTCTCGAGCAAAGAAAACCCCCGACCCCTCATCGCTTTGAATCTTAGCATTCCAGGCCAGGACCGGCAATGCGCAGGACAGCGGCGCCCAATCTGTAACCTCTAAGAATGCTACGCTGGCTGGCTCTCACCCTGGGTCTGGTGCTGAGTCTGGTGGCTGCTCGCCCCTTCACTTCACCTTCTCAAGCCGGACTGTGGGCTGGCCTGATGGCGCTCTATGTACTGGCTCAAGTGGTTGCCCCACCCACGTTTCCGCTGGCCGCGGCCATCTTTTTGACCCTGGCTGCTTCCCCCTGGGCGGGCCGTGGGGCCTGGCTTGTGGCCGTGCTGGCGGGCCTGGGCTTGCGACTGGCTCGCAAGCGTCCCCTGACGGAAGCCATTCCTGAACTATGGGCCGGTGCAGCCGCGGGACTGATGCCGCTCGACCCCTCCCTGCTGCCCTGGGCCTCAGCCACCGTGTTTCTCGCCAGTTGGAGCCTGGAAGCGCGCGGCGAGCGCACTCTCGCCAGTGCCGGCATGCTGGTCATCCTCGGGGCAGCCGCCTGTCTGGCACCGCCGTTGCCGGCCGTAACCATTTCGCTGGCCAGCCTGTTGCTGGCGGTGCCCGTGCAGGCTCATTTACAGACTCAACTCTCCAGCGAATTGGAGCATCAGCAGCAAGAGCTGGCCGGCCTGCGGGCCAGCCAGCTGGCCGCTCTGGACCTTCGCCAGGCCGAACTGGACCTGCAGCAACAGGAAATCAGTCTTCAAATCCGCTGCCTGAAAGTGGTTTCCGACCTATTTAGCGAGTCCAATCGAGTCCAAAACGCAGCCCATCTGCGTAATTCCTTGTTGAACTCAGTTCGCAACCTGATTCCCTGCGCCTGGGTCGGGCTCTTTCATGCCGACGGTGCCATGTTAACCGGGGTAGGCGATCCTGAATTCAAACTGAACCGGGCCCCGGAGGTTCAAGCCGATCGAGCCCGGCCGGTCATCTCGGAACACAAGGGAGTCTATCAACTGGCGGCCCAGGAGCGAGAGCGACTGGTTTTGCGCTCGCGCGACCCGTTTGGACCCGCCCAGGCAGATCTGCTGCAGCGATTTATGCCTCATCTGCCCGTCTGCCTGGACTCCATCCGCTTCCAGGACAATCAAGCTAGAGCCCTGGGCGACGAGCAGGTGCGCCGCCAGGAACTCAGTCGGCTGGCCAGCCGCCTCACCGCCACCCTGGACCTGCTGGCACGCCTGGTCGGCTGCCGCAGCCTGGAAGAGCTGGCCCACACCGCACAGACCAGTCTGCCGGAACTGATCCCGAAGTACCAGGCGGATATTCAATGGCGTGGCCAAACCTTCAAACAGGGCCTGGCCTTGAATCGAGCTTCCGAACTGAACTGGCCCCTCACCAGCGGCCTGGAGACCTGTGGCAGCCTCAGACTCTCGACCAGCGCCGGCTCACCACTCAGCGACCTGGACCGCGAGTTATTGCGACTGTTTGCCAGCCAGTTCTCGTGCTTGATGGAGGCAGCCGAACTTCAGGACAATCTGCGCCAGACCCTGGAGCAGCTCCGACAATCTCAGGTGCAACTGGTGGAGACCTCCAAATTGGCAGCAGTCGGCCAGCTGGCAGCCGGAGTCGCTCACGAGCTCAATACCCCCTTAGGCGCCATCACGGTGGGCTGCGAGCTGGTTCAGACCTTCCTTGACCGCGATGTGCGCAAGGCGGGCGAACGCCTGGAGGGCATCATGGGCGCAGCCAAGCGAATGCAGGACATCATCGCCAAACTCTTGCTTTACAGCAGTTACACCGGGGCCAGTCGGCGCCCGGTCGACCTGGCCGAGGTGGCGGCCGACGCGCTGACTCTGATCAACCACAAAGGAGTCAACATTCGGCTGCTACCATCCCAAGTGCCACCGGTCTGGGCCAACCCGGCTGAAGTCCAGCAGATCATTCGCAATCTGCTTCTCAACGCCATCGATGCTGACGCCCACGACATTGAACTCCGTCTAGAAGCAGGCCAGGGCAGCGTCAACTTGCAGATCGAGGACGACGGCTGCGGCATGAGTCCAGAAGTCAGCCCGCATTTACGAACCCTTTTTCTCCACCAAAAGCGTGGGCAAGGGGTCCGGCCTCGGGCTATCTTCCTCACTGCAGTTAGCGCAGCAGCACGAGGGCAGCCTGACCCATCGTTCCCAGAAAGGCCGAGGCTCTGTTTTCACCTTGAGCCTGCCCGTGCAGGAGGCCGGTAGCCCGCGGCAAACTGGCTGAGCCTATGTCAAATCTACGCCCTTTCGCAGCTATTCGCCCCAACACCAGCGTGGTCGACAAAGTGGCCTCCGTGCCCTACGACGTGGTCGACCGCGACGAAGCCGCCGCCCTGGCCCAGGGTAACCCCCTCAGCTTCCTGCGCGTCTCGCGCGCCGAAATCGATCTACCCAAAGATCAGAATCCCTATGGCGATGAGGTCTACGCTCAAGCCGCCAGCAACTACAAGAAATTGCTTGAGGAAGGCCACCTGCTCCAGGAAGAACAGCCCTGCCTGTACGTCTACCAACTGCAGATGGGCGACCAAATCCAGACCGGAGTGGCGGCGGCTTACTCGGTGGACGAATACGACCATGACAAGATCAAAAAGCACGAGAAGACTCGGCGCGAAAAGGAAGACGACCGCACTCGCCACATCATCACTCTGCGCGCTCAGACCGGTCCGGTCTTTCTCACCTACCGTGGCCAGAAAGCCATCGACCAGCTGGTGGAAGCCATCACTAAGACAGAACCACTCTATCATCTGACGGCGGCGGACGGAGTCCGCCATACCGTCTGGCGCGTCACCGAAACGGAGGCCCTGGTCAACGCCTTCAAGGCCGTGCCCGACCTTTACATCGCCGACGGCCACCACCGCGCCGCCAGCGCCAGCCGCACTCGGGCAGAACTCAAGGGTGATGGCTCTTCCAATCACTTCCTGGCGGTGGCCTTTCCGGCCGACCAGCTCAAGATTTTGCCTTACAACCGCGTGATCAAGGACCTCAATGGCCACACTCCGGAAGAGTTTTTGACCCGCCTAAAACAGGTCTGCCAGGTCAGTCAGCCGGCCGACCCCTCCCCCAAGCGACGCGGCCAGGTGAGCATGTATCTGGGCGGTCAATGGTATGGGCTGGAGCTCAAGGTTCCCAGCCAGGCCGGCTCTCCCTCGGAAAAGCTGGACGTGGCGATCCTTCAGTCCCAGGTTCTCGACCCGCTGCTGGGAATCGCCGATCCGCGCACCGACAAGCGGATTGATTTCTCGGGTGGCATCCGCGGCACGGGCGAATTGGAAAAGCGGGTCCAGGCGGGTGAAGCGGTCGCATTCTCGATGTATCCGACCTCGGTGGATGAATTGATGGCCATCTCAGACGCCGGGGAAATCATGCCTCCCAAGTCCACCTGGTTTGAGCCCAAGCTGAGAGACGCTCTGCTGATCCATCAGGTATGACCCACTATATCCTGGACAATGCCCTGGTCCTGACCATGGATGACAAGTTCAGCATGGTTGCGGGCGGGGCCGTGGCCGTCAGCAACGGTCAGATCGTGGCGGTTGGACCCAGTCCCAAGGTGGTCGAACAGTTCCCCTTGCTGACGCGCTATGATCTACAAGGGCGCGTGCTGATGCCGGGTTTGATCAACTGTCATACCCACCTTCCCATGAGCTTGTTTCGCGGCCTGGCCGACGACAAAGAGCTCATGGACTGGCTCAACAACTACATTTTCCCGGCCGAAGCGGCCACCCTCAACGAGGACTTCGTACGCACCGGCACGGCCCTCTCGCTCTGGGAAATGCTGCGCGGCGGGACCACCACCGTGGTGGATATGTATATGTACGAAAAGGTGGTCGCCAAGGAATGTGCTCGCGTGGGAATGCGCGGCATCTTCGGCCAGGCCATGATCGACTTTCCCACCCCCGAATATAAGACCTGGCAAGAGTCGGTGGATGGAACCCGCGAGTTCATCCAGCACTACAAAGGGCACCCGCTGATCATCGGCGCGGTCGGGCCTCACGCCCCCTACACCGTCTCTCCTGAGCACCTTCAGGAGTGCCATCGCCTGGCCGAAGAGCTGGACGCTCCGCTGGTCATTCACCTGTGCGAAACTCACGGTGAGGTCGAACTGATCCGCCAACGCCACGGGCGAACCCCGGTCGATCATCTGGATCATCTCGGATGCTTGAGCAAACGCGTAATGGCAGCCCACATGGTCCATCCCCAACCAGACGAGATTGGCCGACTGGCGGCCTGCGGGGTAGGAGTTGGGCACTGCCCTCAAAGCAACGCTAAACTGGCCTGCGGCATCGCGCCCGTGGTCCAGATGCTGCAGGCGGGCGTGGAGGTTGGGCTGGGCACCGACGGCTGCGCCTCCAACAATGACCTGGATATGTGGCAGGAGATGCAAACCGCCAACTTCCTGCAAAAGCTGCATTGCAATAGTTCCACCGTGATGACGGCCCGAGATACGCTGCATATGGCGACCTTGGGTGGAGCCCGGGCCGCCCACCTGGATCACCTGGTAGGATCCCTGGAAGTGGGTAAGCGAGCGGATATGATTGTCGTCCGACTGGACTCGCCCCATCAGACACCAGTCTTTGACCCGATTTCGCAACTTTGTTACAGCACCAAGTCCAGCGATGTGACGCAGGTCTACATTGAAGGCCACCTGGTGATGTCGGACGGCAACGTGCCGGCCATTGATGAAGCTGAACTAAGGCTGGCCGTGGCTGCTGAGGCCGAGCGCGTCCAAGCCATTTTGAGGAGGTAGATATGATGACTGTTGATGCAATGCTGTGCGACGCCGCCACTGTGCGCGAAGGACTGCTGAACGTTTTGGGTGCGGGCATTACCCGCCTGCACCGCGAGCAATTCCCGGCCGCGATGGGCACCCAGATGGCTCTGCTGCTCCACAGCACCGCCAAGGACATGGGAAAGAACCACAAGCTGGTGATCACCGTAACCCACGAAAGCAAGGAAAAGATCGCCGAATTCTCGGTGGAATTCAGTGTGGGCGCCAATCAGGGCGCCAAGGCGGACGAAGTCATCACCGTGCCGCTGGTGGCCACCTTTGCCCAACAAGTGCTGCCCCAGCCCGGCACCTATAATATCGAACTCAATGTCGACGGGAAGGTGGCTCGAGTCCTTCAGTTCCAGGCTGGCCTCGCTCCCAAGCCCGCCGCCATGCCCGGATCAGCCCGCGGCTAAGACCTCCCTCACCCGAAAAAGGCCCGGTCTCTCGACCGGGCCTTTTTTCTGGATGGCGCTCCCCGATTGTGCTCAAAGCCACGGTCTTAACCATGTCCACAGGCTTGCCGATGTTCTGTCCAGGGCGTGTGCAACGTCCAGCAGCGGAGGGGTATCATGAATCAGTCTTCTCAGCCAATGTGCCAGGCAGACCCCATGAGGTCGGGCGACGATGGAGATGTCGACCTGATCAATCTGGTTCTGCTGGACCTTCACTAAACTGGCTCCAGCACTCGCGCAGCCAGGTCTGCCGACCCTTTTCCAGATAAAGCATGGCCGCCAACCAGTGCAAAGCCAACCCCGGACCGGAATCCGCCAGCCAGTGGCCCCGGAGATCGCGCGAACCCGACTGAGCCTGGGCCACCAGTGCCCGCCACAACCGGACCGCTCCCTCCAGGCGATGCTCAAGCCAAACCCGACAGGCGGGCTCATCCGGGTGGGCACAGCTCCGTCCAGCCTGGGCCAGACGCCAGAGGAGTCGTTCCAGTCCCGACCAGGGCAGCAGTGCTGGCTGACTGGCGAGTTCGCGAGGGCGCACCTGCAAATTGGGAAAGTAAGCTCCCATCAGGCGGTCCAGACCGAGATTGGCGCGTCCCTCCCAATCCTGAGGAAAAGGCCCGGCCACCGCCAACCCCACCAGGGTGCGCTCCAGACTCGGATGCAAACGTGCAATCCAACGCAAGGGAGCGGCCGGAGCGCGGCCCAGCAGGGCCAAATTATCGCGGGCAGGCAGGCCCTCGGGCAGACCTGAGACCACCAGGCGCAACGGCAGCGAGTCTTTCTCCAAGATGAGCGCCTCTCGCTCCACTCCCAGCACGGACGCCTCCAAAAAGAGCAAATCCTGCTCGGCCAACTGGCGTTCCCAGGGCCGCAACCACAATGCCTGAAGCTCTGGTTCAGACCAGAGACTGGCTCCGGTGATTGCGGCGCTGACCGCCTGGCCAGAACCAAGCCGCCCATCCGGAGAAACAGTCGCCGACTGAATCAGCAAAACCCGGCGACTCAGCTGTTGGTGCCCGATCGACAATCCGGGCAGGGTTGTGCCCGCCCGGTAAGCCTGTTGGGCTCGTTCCCAAGAACCGGGAGCCACATCGGAAACGTTAAACACCTTCCCGTGGCGGTCACAGAGATAGGTTACGCAACCGGCATAACCTGAAGCCGTCACCACCGCCTCCGAAAATAGTCCCCAAAGCTTGAGCGCACCCGCGGGTTGGTATGTGCGCCGGGCCTGGCCCAGCCACTGCAAAGACAGAGGCTGCTGCTGTAAACGCAAGCCAACCTCCAGCAGCTCTCGCAGTTGGCCGGCCAATTCGGCCTGAGAAAACTCCGATTTCCCGTCTCTCAGCCAGCGCAGACTGCTCAGCAGCCGGGCCGCCGCGGCCGCGCCTCGATGTAGGCCGTGCTGTCGGCATTGAAAGGCAACCCTTTGGATTTCGCCCTGCTCGACCAATCCACAACCCTCGGCCCCCACCTGGAGCACACGTGAGCCCGCCGCAAATAGATCCTCCGCCGCCTTGCGCTGTTCTTGACTCAGGCTCAGGCCGAAGGCAGGGCCTGGAGTTGAGCCTTCGGGCTCGCTCGAGGACTCAACTCCAACCGGCAGCAGCGAAAGCACGGCCAGACGGTGCAAACAGCGAGGGGCCAGCAGACAGCTGCAACTTAAGTCCTCCAGGCTCTGAAGCACACCCTGGCGCAACTCGAGGCGGACTTTCTCCCCCTGGCTGGTGGTCACCAGCCACTGCTGCTCCTGGTTTTCCCAGCGCCATTCCTCGGCCAACTGCGGCTGGCTCTCCAACTTCTTGACCAGGCGCGGCGGAGTCTCAGCCAGCAAAAGGGAGAGCAGGTTTCCGGCCGCGACAGGCTTCATGAGCGCACCTGCTCCCCCACCCAGCGGGCCAGCTCCAACGGAGTCAAGGCCGCCACCGGCATACCCGCCGCCACCACCGCTTCAGCGGTGGCCTGACAGAAGCGCGCCTGCCCATCGTCGCTGAGGGCCGCCAGACCTAGAGGACGAGCACCGCATTCCACCAGCGCGCGCACTTCTGCCAACAACTCCGCAAGCGGACCACCATCTTCAAAGTCGCTGACTAGAAGAACCAGACTGCGGGAAGGCACCGTCAGCAATCCGCGGGCATAGCGCAGAGCTGGAGCAATCAGAGTGCCGCCCCCCACCTGCACCTCCATCAGCAGGGCCAGCGGATCGCTGACACGCTGAGTGAAATCGATGACTTCAGTGGAAAAAGCCAGAAAGTGCACGCAGAAGGCCGGTAGTCCGGCCAGGATAGCGGCCGTAATGGCGCTATAGATAATCGAAGCCTCCATCGAGCCGGAGACATCCACCACCAGCACAATTCGCCAGTCCAGACTGCGCTGTTGACGGGTTTGAAAGAGCAGCCGCTCGGGAGCCAGAGTCCAGCCCCCCTGACCACCCGGACGGGCCGTATGCAGGTTGGCCCGCAGTGTGCGCGCCAGGTCCAACCGCGCTCCTGGTCGACGAGTGGGACGGGCCGAAAGCAGACCCTGCAAGGCTGGACGCAGTCTCTGGGACAACTCTCGGGTCAATTCGCGCAACACTCGTGCCACCAGAGGTCTCAGCTGACCCAGTTGGTGCTCGGAGAGAGCGCCGACCAGCGAGAGCGCTTGCTCCAGCAACTCCACCGAAGGTACGACTGAATCTGGTTCCAGGGCCAGCAGCGCGGCGGCCCTACCCTTTTCAGCCGCTCGTCCCAGCACTTCCTCACGAACCGGAGACCCGAACAGATCCGCCAGCTCATCGCCCCATTCGCGTGCCCCGGCATAACCCGACCCCTCTCCCGCTCCCCCACCCAGATGCGCTCGCGAACCTTCGCCGTGACCCCGCCCGTAGAGTTCGTCCAAAGCCCGAGCCGCTCGTCCAACCCGGCTATTCTGGCTATCCACAGGTTGACCTAAGATGAGACGAAAACGCTCGTTCAGACTGACCTGGCCGCGGGCCAGAGGAACATCCGAAGGCGAGGCGGGCATTTCGCCGGTGGTTTCCACCCAGAGAATGGGCAAGTCCGCCAGAGCCTCCAGGCCGGCCCGGTCAGCCAGTGCCAATGCGACCAGATGGTCGGGCGCCAGCGGCAGATCCAGCCGGTTCAGTGCCAAGGTTTCCAGGAATCGAGCCCGGGCAGCCTGACTTAGAACTTCGAAGCCCTCCCGCAATGAGGCCAGACGGCGCCAGAAAGGCTCATCCTCCAGATCGGCCACGGCCTGCAGCAGCTCCTGACGCCACTCAGGGCGCGCCTCGATCCAGGCTACCCCCACCGCCAAAGCCCCCTTGAGACGTTCAGCCAGCTCCCGGCCCGGAGGCCCGGCCACGAAATCGGGCACTCGGTAGCCGGATTCCTGAAGTAAACTCAAAGCCATGGCCGCCGCGCCCTGCATCAGAGGCGAGCCCTCCCGGCTCATGTTTCGCAAGGCCCAGCGCAGCCTGAGCCCCCCGCCCTCGAGCTGCAACAGTTCGCGCAGGGCCAGCACGTCGCTCAACTGCCGCGAACCAGCCAGGCCTTCCAAGGCTCGCACCGCCGCCGCCAACAGCACCTGCCTGTCCACTTCAGCAGGGAGCTGATAAGCGGACACCGGCAACTCGGGACTTCCGCAAGCCTGGGCCGGTAGCCCCGGCAACTGACCGTTGGCGATGCGCTCTAACAGCCCGAGCCCGCCCACCAATTGATCCAGTCGGGCCGATTGGGGATATTCGACCATCAGGCGGGCCAGAAACTCATCCACCTGTTGCCCCAACCCGCACTCAGCCGACTGGCTTAGCCCCAGCAACAGGTCTTCCTGACCCCGCAAGGCGCCACGACAGGCCTGACTCAGACTGGGCCCACGATAGCCGGCCAGCTCCAGAGCGGCTTCGCTGCTGGTGGTCCATTGGAAGCTCCAAACCTGAGTCAAGGTATCGCCGGAGTCGCGCTGGCTGGCGTAGGGAATTCCCAAAAGCTGAAGACGGCGCAAAAAGACCTGGCGACTGCGGTCCAGAGGTGAGCGTAGCGGATCGAGACGCACGGGCTCATGCGAGTGTCGCGGCAGATTGAGACGAACCAACAGTGCCTCGACCTCGGGCACCAGTCCTGAGCGCGGGGTTCCCACGGCCAGCTGTCCACGCTGCTGGCCAACCAGGGTCTTTTCCAGGGCCCGGGCCAGAGCTCGCCCCCTGCCCAGCACCTCGCCCTGAGCCATGCACGACTGAACGGCCTGCAAAAACTCAGCCCGGCCGGGGGCCGGCAAGCCTCGCAGCTCGGCCAGTTCCCAGGCCATGCGCACACTTTCCTGAGCGTCGGGAGTGCCAGCCGGTTGTCGTGCCTGACGCAAATGGTGACAAAGCTCAACCGCCAGCTCACTGAGGCTTTGGGAGATCTTCGGGATCTGCAACTGACTGAGGAAGATACGTTGCTGCCAGACCGGATCGCGAATGCCAGCGGGGTAGCCGGAGCGCGAGTCGAGCAGTTCAAAACTGTACGGAACGAGGGAGGTGCGCAGTTCCCGGCGGCCCCCACCTTGGGGATGACACTCCTCCCAGAGCCGGGGTTCCGGCAAGAGCGCGCAGGCGTGAAAAGAACCGACCACCACCGCCACTTTCTTTCCCTGACCCAGACTCAGGCCGAGACGCTTGCGCATGGCCGTCTCTCTCATCAAATCGCGCAGGCGAATGCCTTCGGCGGCCTCCTGCAGACGTTGCACCAGACCCACCAGCAATGCCGCCTGACGCAGAGCTTCGGCCTGGGCGGCCGGAGCCGCCGACTCCACTCGCTCATCCCAGAGCGACTCGAAGTCCTGGTTGCCCAGCGCGACCTGCCACTGATCCAGCAGACCCTGCTGGCCGCCCTCCAGTGTACGGCGCTCAGGTGGGGTCTGACAGGCGGCCTCCAGGTCAAAAGCTTCCACCTCGATCCCCCGTTGCTGAGCCCAGCGCAGGGCGGCCAGCTCGGGAGAAAAGTCGGCGAAGGGATAAAAAAAGAGTTGATCGCTCTGGTCGGTACCGGCCAAGGCCGCGGGCGCCTGCAGTTGAGGATGAGCCAACCAGGGCAGCCAGTCCTGAAACTCAGGGGGAAGCTCCAGCAAAATCTTGTCCGGGCCAAAGCTGTCCAGCCACTCGCCCATACGCACCGCGCATGCGGGCGAATGGTGGCGCACGCCGATCAGAAAAGGCGTGCGGCAATCGGCAAGCGACTTCATTCTTCCAGCGCGGAGCGCAACTCCAGCAGTCGTTTCCAAAGTCGCGAACCCTGCTCGGCTCGACGCCGCACCGGACCGTCCCAGTAAGCCAGCAGGCGGGCCCGATCCTTGGGGTCGTCCTTGGTAACCGTGCCCAGCAGATAGCCGGGCAGCAGCCCCAGAGGATCGCGTTGACTTTCGAAATAACAGGCCTGCAAAGCCATGGAACTGGCCACCGCCACCGCTTCTGCCGTGCTCATGACGCTGGAAGGCTTTTCCACCGACCAGCCCTCGCTGGAGAGGCCGCTGCGCAAATCTCGGAAGGCCGTCACCAGTGCATCCAGGATGGAATCATCCAGGCGAAAATCCGCCTGCTGGGCGCGCGCCTGTCGTTGAATCAGTGCCACCTCGGCGGCCCGATCAGCGATCGGGGGCACCACCTCAAAATTGAATCGGCGCTTGAGAGCCGAAGACATCTCGGAAACGCCCTTATCGCGCAGATTGGCGGTGGCGATGAGGTTGAAGCCGGCCCTGGCGTATTCGTATTCTCCGAGCTCGGGCACACTCATGCGCCGATCCGAGAGCAAAGACACAAGAGCATCCTGCACTTCTGGCAGGCATCGGGTCAACTCTTCAATTCTCGCCAACGATCCGCTGCGCATGGCGGTTAAGACCGGCGAGGGCACCAGTGCCTCCGGACTTGGACCCCGAGACAAGAGCAAAGCGTAATTCCAACCGTAGCGCAAATGCTCCTCATGAGTGCCGGCCGTGCCTTGTACGGTCAACTGGCTGGAGCCAGAAATGGCGGCAGCCAGCAGCTCGCTGAGCATGGACTTAGCCGTGCCCGGCTCGCCCACCAGCAACAACCCGCGCTGGCCGGCCAGGGTGACCACGCAGCGCTCGACCAGTGCCCGCTCGCCCACAAATTTTGGCGTGATGGTGATGGTCCTGGAACCTTTGAGGGGGCCCTTGGAACCCAGCAGAAAGGTGACCACCGAGGCGGGCGAAAGGCGCCAGCCAACCGGCCTGGCTCCTTGGTCGAGCTCCTGCAGAAGCTCCAGTTCGGCTTGGTAGACACTCTCGGGTGGCGGAGCCTGGGCCTGAGTCATCGGACCTCCTCATAAGCTGGCCCTTTGCCCTCGAGCACCAGGCTCCAGGCCCGAGCAAACAGACAATGTAAGGGCTCCAGAGCCAGCACCCGACCCAGCACCTGGTTGTAAAGCGGCAGTTTGAAGCTTTCCAGCGGCAGATCCGGAGCACGTCGATTCTCCCAGCCGCCCGGTAAAAAGTGGGAGCGACCGGCTCGAGCTCGCCTGGCTTCCAGCAACAGGCCAGCCCGACAGAGTTCCTCGCTGGCCTGCTTGTAAAGGGGGGCCTTCCAGTCGTTCCAGATCTGAATATTCTTGCTGGTAGGCCGGGCCAGTGCCAGCGTCTGCAGATAAAGCGTCGCCGCGGGCTGGCTGAGAGCAAACTTGGCCTGCACCTCGGCCACCAGTTCAGGCGCACTCAACAGCGGATTGGCCTCGTAACACCCGGCCGGGAGCGGTGAATTTTCCAGCCGCTGGATCAGAGCCTTAAAGCCTGGCTGCTGGCTGACCAGAAAGGCCTGGAGCTGCTCGGCCCCGGAAACCCCCGCCCAAACCTGCAGTGCCGTGTCCAGCGGGCGAGCGGGCCGAAAGAACAAACTGATGGAGTAAGTACGATCGGCCACAACGGTCGCTCCCAAATCGGCCACGTCCTGCACCTCTTTCAAGCCAAAAGCTTGAAAGAGATTGGCCTTCTTCTCCGGGGTTTCCAGATAATGAGCTCCAGCTCTGAGCAGCAAGTGGGGATTGGCCAGGCGAGCCTGCACCAGTCGCCAGGCAGAAGCCACCGATTGACGCAAACCGTCCCCGATGGGTGCGGCTTCATTCAGGTAAGCGCTATAGAGCACCAGACTGCGCAACCAGTCCCCGTCGAACGAGCCCTCCTCAAAATCCAAAGAAAGATCCTTGATGGAAAACCGGCCATCCTTGCCCAGTGGTCCGCTCTCGGCCTGAGACAAAAAGGTCAGTACCTCAGCCGGCTTGCGGGGGGCGCCCAACTGATCCAGACTGTGCAGACGTTCCTCATCCACCGCCAGCCGCTGCCCCATGATCCGGTTCCAGGCCTGGCCCAGGCGCTCCAGGCAGCCGTCCGGGTCTTCCCAGAGCAGGCGAGCTTCCAGGGGCATGGCCAGGTTGTAAATACCCAGGCGCTGACGGGCACTTAAGTTCCGAAAGGTCTCACGGGCGGCACGTGCGTCTGCGGCCTTCAAACCCAACGCTTCGCGCATGGCGGGTGGCAGAAAATTCGACTCGTAGTTGTAGACAAATGGCATTCCGGCCAGCAGCAGGGTGGCCTCCGCCACCGAAAGCCCGGTCCGCTCGGAGAGTTTCATTGGATGCTGAGGATCCCAGGGGCGAGGCCCGCGCTGGCGAGCCTCCTGCAGGAAGCTCTTGATTCGCTCGGGCGAGTCCCAGACCGCCTGGCCACAGGGATCGGAACTTTCCTCGTGCACCCCCTCGGGCAAACGAAAAACCCCGTCCTGGCTATATTCGATGGCTCGACAACCCATATAATCCGAGTCGACCGCGAAAATAGACTGACCGACTCTCACCAGGCTGGGTCGAAAACCCAGTCGTTCTTTGAAATGCATGCGACGAAAATGGGCGGCACGCTGCAGCAAGGGCGACTCCGACCACTGGCGGAGCAACTCCCAAGCCGCCTGCGACTGCTCCAGATCGGTGAAGGGTGCTACCGACCGCCAGGCCAACCCACCCAGTCGGCCCGCACACTCTCCAATCAAGCCAAGGGGGCGAGGCGAAACTTCGAGGGCGGGAGGCGCTGCCGGAGACTTACCGGTGAACAGACCGGTCAGCTTGCTCAGCAATCCGGTTGGGGCGGAGGCCGCCGACGTCTGGCACAACTCTTGGAAGAACTCTACCTCCGAGGTGTAGTCCCGATCGTTTGAGCTGTTCAGCCCGAGACTGCGAGTAAGCTGTTCCACCTGCTTGTCGTAAATGCGCCTGGGGGCGTCCGGCCCCTGGGCCGGCACCGCCTTCAGGAACACATCCAGGCGTTTCTTGCAGGCTTTGGCGTGTTCAGCCAGACCGGTCAAGGCTAGAGCCAGAGTCGGTTCCTGAATGTCCGGGCGCCCCGGATTGGCCAGCAGCCCGGCTGCTCGCTGCCGATCGAAGACGCGCAAGCTACGGGAGGCCTGGGCATCGCGCAATCTCAAAAGCGTCCACCAGTGACGCGGCAAGTGCCAGACCAGACTGGCGAGCCCATCCGCGGGAGAAGCCGCGAGAAAGTGCTGTTCAGGGTGATAGACCTGCCAGTATTCGTAGCGACCGGCCAGCATGGCCTGTCCACCGGGGAGCTGCAGCAGTCCGCCGGGCATACCACTGGTCGCGCCCTCCCAGTTTCCCAGCCACTCGCGACCGTCTATGGTCTGGGCCTCAAGCTTTCCGTCCGCTCGCCGCCGCATGCGCCAACCGGTCAGACCTCCAGATTGACCCAGCAGGCATTCTCTCTGTCCGGCGGGCAATGGAAACAGGCTGCAACAGGCAAGTTCCAGCGGAGCTTCCGGCTCGACATAGTCCTCCAGGAAGGCGGGCATCGAAAAGCGCCCGGCCTGGCCGGTGCGCGGATCGAACTCACGCAACCTGTGCCGCAGATCCGTCCATTCCAGTCGCCAGCAACTCTGACCGTCCCCAAAAACCTTGTGAACCTGAGGAAGAGACTTATCCCCAGCACGAACGGCCCGGTGACCCACACTGACGCCACCCTCCGCGCAAATCAGCGTTTCATTGCCTTTAAAGTTCTGAAAATAACCTTCCAATTCGAAAGTTTCGTCAGGCCGATCGCTCCAATAGCTGACCGAGTTTTTGAGGTAATAGTTGACCAGAAACCGTCCCTCCAGGTAGGCGATGCCATGCAACCGAGAGCCGGCTGGCATTACCAGGTCGTGGCGAGCCTCGATCTGGTCGGGCGACACGGCGATGGCCCGGCCACCGCCGACCACCACCAGGTTGGGATAAAGACCATAGAACTGCAGCTTGTCCTGAGCGTCTGGCGATAACTCGCGCATGGCCTGCTCAGCCGCCGGCCAGCTCAACTCCTGAATCACCAGTGTAGACACACTGCGGGCCAACAGGTCGGCCAGCGACAGCTTGCTGAGGCGCGCTTGCAGTTCGGGGAAGGGGGTCAACAGCCCCGGGTCTGAGGCCCGTTCCCAACGCTCCAGCGTCGCCCGCAGACCGGGCAGGCCTCCATTTTCCAGTCGAGCCACGGCCTCCTCGAACCAACGACGACGTAAGGCCTGCCAGCCGGGTTTGCCTTTGCAGTGGGACTCGAAAGGATGTCGCCCAAGGCACTGATCCAGCCCCCCCCGGAAAAAGGGCCAGAGCTGCTCAATCTGAGCTAGAGCCTGGGGATCCTTGAGGCGCTCGGGACCCTGCCCTCCCTCCCAGGACTGAATGGGCGCCCTGACCTTGGCCAGTTCAGTCCAATCGATGGGCACGTCCAGCTCGGCCAGCAACTCGAACAGGTCCAGATCCAATTTACGCCATGCAGAGGCAAGTTGAACCGGCCTGGCCTCGCGCCGCAGGCGTGGCGCCAACCGGCGAACCACCTGAAAAAGCTGGTCGGGATTGGGGTTGCTGTTACGCCAGGTGTAGAACTGTCCGATCATGGACTGCAACCACCCGGCCGCTCCTCCAGCCACCTGAGCGTCCTGATAGAGGCGCTCCAGCACGCCCCAGTCTTGCAAAAGCTTGAACCAGCTTTCGCCAGCCTTGATGCGGTCGCCACCAAATTCGGGGCGAATCGCCAGCAGGCGGTCGGCCAGCGGAACGGATTGGGAACAAAGCCCCTTGATGGTGGCCGAAGCGCTGGACCAGAATTCGATGGGGCCGCGCGCCACCGAGGCTGAATCCAGAATCTGGAGCAAAAACTCGCGTTCCTCGTGCCCAGGGTCCCGGCCGGCCGCTTTAGCCAGTCGGGCCAGTTCCTTCAGCATGCTGGCCCAGGGAGGCAGACCGCCCAGGGTGCGCCGCAAGCAGAGTTCGTGGAAATGGTGGTAGGCCTGTTCGGGACGGTGGGTCCGGGTTAACTCGCCAGCGTACTCGGAGATTGCTTTCACGCTCACGGCTCCGGCCAGTGCGAACTCCAAAAAAGACTCGCGGCGCAAATCCTCATCCACCTGCAAGGCGTGGACCTTCTCGGCCTCGCGAGCCTTATTGAAAAACTGGGCGGCCAGATTGGCATTTTCCAGGCCAATCAGGGCGCGCCCGCACTCCTCGTAGAAAGAAGGAAGAAAGTGTGGGACGGATCGGCCCAAACGGGCCGCAATCTGATCAAGCCCCTCTTTGGCCGCTCCCGGTCTGGATTTGGCCAGACGAGCCTGAGCGCGAAACTCCTTCACCACCTCCAGGGCAAAGGCAGCCCTCTCAGGATCATGGACCAGAGCCCAACCGGGAAAGCCCAAAGCTCTGCGCTGCTGCCAACCGACCACGGACAGTTCCACTGGAGGCTGGAAACCGTGAAACTCCAGGGTGAGGTCCTCAGCTTCTCCCAAGGACTCGGCCACCAGTCGCACGACCGGCCGCTCGCCCAGGGCCGGGTGCAGGTAGCGTCTGGCCATCACTTTATCCCAGGCAGGTTGATGCTCGGTAGCGAGAGGGGCGATGCCACCAGCACGAACCAGGTCTTGGTCGTTCATTCGCTCTCCTTTTCGACGACCCGGCCGGTGTAGATCTGGCTGGCCATGCGCATCCCCTCGGAGTAAGCAACCGGACCGGCCTGATGAGCGCTGAGTGGATTCTCGCGAGAATCCACCCAGCCCAGATTGCCGGTGTAGGTCTCCTCCTCCGGGCTGCCGGCTCCAATCCAGAAGCGTGCCTGAACGACCTGCCCAGCCTGCCAGACCGAACAGCAAGCAAAGCCGCCGCGCACCGGATAGCCGAGATTCTTTGAGCGGCTTTGAACGTGCAGCACCTGAGCGAACTTGCCTTCCGCAAAGCTTGAAACCGAGGTGACGTCCTCGGCCGGCAGGCTCCAGCTCTCGCGAAAGAGCTGATTGACGACCTGATTCAACTGCAACTCGGTCAAGATCTCCCGGTATTCATTCAGATCCGGCAGCAAAATCGGGTGAGGGATGACGATCTGGGCTGGCTCCAGCCATTGGCTCTCTCCGTCCATGTCTACCACGCCCAGCCCGCGCTGACTGGCCTCACGCAGAAAGCCCAGCACCTCGCCCTGGGAGTTTAGTACCAGCAGGTTGAGCAGCGAGTTGCGCCAATCCGGATCCGGCCAGACCCGGGTCACGAGTTCGAGGGGCACCGGCAGACTGCGCAGCATCCAGCGCTCCACGGTGGCCAGACACTCCCGTGCGTGCACCGCCAACCAATCCCGCAACTGCAACAGCTGTTCAGCTTGTGGAGACTCACGAACGGTCTTGGGAACTGAGGCCAGGACCTTGCCCTTGGCGTTGCGACAAAGCAGCTTGCCGGCTTCCAGCCTGAGCGCGTAACCATCTCCTGTTTCAACCCAATGCATGGGTCATCCGTTCGCGACTCACCTGCACCCTTCCCTGGAGAACTTACTCCGGCCAAAGGGTGAAGGGACCGACCTCCAGCACGGAGCGACCCGCGTTCTCCACCCTCACGAAAAGACGGTAATCGGCCGAAAGGGCCCAGCGCAGGCAGGTGAAGGCAGGCTCGAGTTCTCCCGACACCTGCAACTTGAGCTTATCCAAGGTGACCAGTTGGGAATTCAGGCTCCCATCTGGCAATACATAGTCCACTTCCCAGCCCAGATTCTCCACCACCTCCAGATAGTTTTCCCCAGGCAGGAGGGAAACGGGAGTCAACTCGGCCGTACACGGAAGCGCCTGCCCCAGGCCGACAAGAGGATGAAAACGAGCCCCTCGCTCACCCAGCAACTTGACCCCGAGACGGGTAGTGCAGACAGTCGCGCCCGTATTCTCAGGAAAGGCCAGCCAGGCCTGGCCTGGAGTCAGGCTGCGCGGCGGGCCCGACCGCACCACCTCAGGATGATGACGAGAGCCCAAGACGACACAATGCTTGGGACGGGCCGCGCGCTCCAAGGGAACGCCCGGGAACTGCTTCTGGAGCCATTCCGGAATCAGCGGGTAGAGCGAGCCTTGACCGCTCAGCACAATCAAATCAGGTCGGACAGGGCCTTCTGGCAGGCTCAGGCGCAGGCGCGGCTCAACCAGAGGGTCCAACTGGGCGCGCATCGTGTGCTGGCATTTGATCTGCTCGGCCCGAGGGCGCTGCTCTGGAGGCAGCAGCTGAGCCTGAAGCTCGGTGACATCATTGCCGCCAAACCAACGATCGCCGCCCACGTGCTCCAGCTCGACCTTGACCATGCTGGAACGTCGGCTATCCACCTTGAGCAAAGCCACGTCGCTGGTGGTGCCGCCAAAGTCGTAGAGCAACAGGCGCCACTCGCGCTCTGGCCAGCTCCGGCCCGCCAGGAAATCGTAGGCCGCCGCCAGTGGCTCACTGATCAGCTCCAGCTGGCAGTCCAGCTGTCCAGCCATAGCCTGACGAAGCAGTTGAATTTGACGAGGTGAAAAGGCGGCCGGATGGGCCAGACAGACCTTGCGCAGCCGGTGGCGCGCCAGTTGAGGGGTTGCGGCCACCCGTCCCAGCAGCATGGCCAGATAGTCAGCCAGAACCTGTTCGGGAGTCTTCTCCAGCAGTTCCTGAGTGTCGGGCAGGACCAGGCGGAATCTGAAATCGGGCAGACCCAGGTGCCGCTTGGCCTGCAAGACCACATTTGCGGCAGCCTGACGGGTCGGCTCGGGTGGCCTCCCGGCAAAATAAGCCAGACCGCTGGGCAGTTCCAGAGAATGACCATCAAGGTTCAGCTGAGTTAAATGCCCCTGCCCATCCAGGAGGGCCGCCGTGCAGGTGGTGCTCCCCAGATCGATGAGCAGCCAGCCTTCGTAGTCCGTGCGTTCGGGCTGCACGATATCCAGCCAGATTCGACGATGGCGGCCATCACGCAAGACCACTTCCAGCCAGCTCAGGCCAGGGGCGGGTAGGGTGTGTTCGGGCTCAACCCAAAGTTCGCCCTCCCCCTCCAGACGGGCCGGAAAATACCCGGCCAGCTCCAAAGGTGAGTCAATCCGCTCGATCTCAACCAGACCCTGACTGCGCACGGAGATGCGCAGACGAGTTGAACTGGTCAGACACCACTCCAGTCGTTCGGGCAACTCCAACTGGCCGGCCAGGGCAAACTCCAGGTGACTCTCCAGCAAACGGCCATTCAGTTCCCACCGCAATGGGCCCCTCACGGCCGGGGCCCAAAGCTCAAGGCGCGGACGTGATCGCTGACTGAGAACCAACGGGAGAGTCTGACTGCAGCTCCAGCCCGGGGGCAACTCGGAGACCCAGAGTGCGCCCGAATCGACCTGTAACCAACCGCGAACCAGGTTGTGCTCGGGATTGACTGGAGCCGTGTCCCAGACCAACTGGCACTGGGCGGGCGGGCTACTCCAGACCTCCAGCTGACTCATCCCGAGCCGAATCAGCCCGGGCAGACCCTCAGGGCGACTTTCGCTCACCTGAAGCTCAAGATCCAGACTCTGACCGGGCTCCAACCGGGCGGGCACAGCTTCGGCCCGCATCCAGCTCGGCCACTCCAGTTCGGTCAGGTCCAGCCAACCGTAGTGCCCCTGAAAATCCACCCGAAGCCGCACCGGGCCAACATCCATGACCGGACCGGACGGGCAGCTCAAGGCCACAGGGTATTGCCAGAGACCGCAGTTTGGACAGAAGCGATCCGTCTCGGACAGCTCCCAGCCTTCGCATTCGGGTCCCAGGCAGCGAGCGCTCACGGCTGACCCACCTCAAGCTGAACTCGAACCAGATCGGTAAAGCTCTCGCGATGCTGCTCATAGAGTCGACTTGAACAAATCTTTTGTTCCATGCCGGCCAGAAACTCCAGGTCCGTTCGACCTCCGTCGCCGTCCCACAGACGCTGCTTGTTTTGAGCCACGCGGCCCGCCAGTTGCACCACCGGATCCAGGGCCTGACCCTGTAAGATCGCCTCCAGGCGACAACGGCTTTCAGTCAGCAGTTGCTGGCGCAAGCGCGGCGCTCGGGTCAGGCGGGCGATCAGTCGGTGACGCTCGCCGAGCGGATGCACGCGCTGACCGGTTGGATGCCCCTGGCGCCAGATCCACTCGCGCCCCTCGCACTGCAATACGCCCAGCAGATCGCCCAGCAAGAAGGCCTCCTGCGACTCACGCAGAGCCTGCAGTTCCTGCGAATTGGGCACGGCCAGGTCGACAAATTGCTGATCCAGACTGTCGATGTGCAATGCTTCACCCTGGGTATAGAGATGAAAATAAGCCTCGCGCCAGGATTTGAGAGGCAAAAGCTCGGCCACGCTCAGGCCGACCGCCTCGCAAAAGAAGAGAATTTCCTCGCTGTAGCCCATGGAGAAGTAGTGGGTCAATCCAGGACGCAACTGCACCACCTGAGCTTGCAGCTTCTCCGCGTTGCGCTCGCCCTGAGCTTTGGGCAATGGACCCAGCCCCGGGGCCAGCGCCGGCAGGGCCACCACGTGATAGGCCAGGGCCGGATCGATCGTGCGGGCCGCACGCGCTCCGGCTTCAACCAGGCTGGGAAGCCCCTTTTCATAGCGCGGATAGAGCTGCAGCAAGCCATAATCCTTGGGCAGGTCGAGGAAATACTGACGTGCTCGCAGCAGCAGTTCATAACGAAAAGGTTCGTGAGTCAGACAGGCGGCCAGGCCACCGCCCTCGCGCAACAAGTCGCGACCCAGGCGGGCCGGCAACTCGGCGTCCACGTAACGGGGATAGATTTCTTCCCAGACGCTCTGCTCCGTGCATAGATTCACACAGCCAGGCGGCTGATCCACGGGAATTCGGATTCTGGACTCCAGCTTTTCGATCAAGCCTTCCAGTTGTTGTGCCAAAATTTGAAGCTCGCTCACCAATTCCCCGGCAGGCTCGGCGGTTTCCAACGCCAGGCTCAGATCACGGCAAAGCAAAAAGGCTTCGTGATGGGCCTCCTGCATCAAACGAGCCAGAAACAGGCCGGGCGAATCCGCCCCGCCCAGGTGCATCTCCAGAATCTTGCGCAGGTGATGCTGCACCAGCAGCGAGCGGCGTCCGTCCCAATTGCTGCGGCCCTCGGCTCGCGAGAGTTCAGCCAGTTGACGCGCGATCTGTCCGGCCAGATCGCGCTGCAACTCCACCAGACTGCCGGCCTGACGTCGGAAACTCTCACCCCATCGGCGCAGAGTGGCAGCCGCTCCAGGGATGCGCCCCAAAACCTGGGCCAGCCCCCAACCGCCTTCCTCCACCGCGCGCGCACACAACCCTCGCAGCCGAGACAGCTCAGACGCTTGAAGTTGCAGGCGCTGAGCTTGCAACTGGGGCAACAGCTCCTGCTCCAGCCAGCGCTCTCCTTGCTGCAAAAGTAAGTTAAGATGGGTGGAACGACTGCGGTGTCCCCGTTGCAGAGAACGCCAGCTCTCCTGGCCCCAGTTCTGGATCTGCTGACTGAGGCTGCCGCCCTGAGACGTTTCCAACAGGCGGGAAATCCACAGGCGCTTGGTCAGACGCTCCTCTTCCAGCAAGTCCAGCACTCGGCCAGAGGCGCCGGGTCCGTCCGCCGCCGACTCTCTGCCCAGCAAACTGGCCAGCGATTGCGAGGCCAGCCGGGCGCTACAGGCCTCGCCGATGGCGCCAAAGGCCAGCTGCAGTCGGCTCTGACTCAGGCGCGAAAAAGACCGGGCCAGACGGCGTTGGAGTTCTTCGGGCAATGCCGCCGAGGCCTGAGAACCTTGGGTCAGCACGTTGAGACGCAGACTGCGCCGATGCTCACCCAGATCGGCCACCAGCAAATCTTTGCAGAGGAAGTCCGCGATGGTTTCCTGCAGCTCCTCGGCAGGACCTGATTGCAGCCAGCAGCCATCATAAACGGGCCAGTTAGGGCGAACCGTGCGGCCCGGCTCCCATTCGGCCGTAAAACCGTGCTGGTCAAAGCTATAGTGATTGAGTTCCTTCAACAGAGCGTAGCTGTTGGCTTTGTATCGGGGAGACACGGGCTCTTGCAGAGCCAACCAGCAATTGCGAGTCACGGCTGCATCCGGCACCAGGTCTCGCAGCAGAAAACCCAGGTCGACCAGCATTCCCGAGCACCCCTCACCGCTGGCGCAAATCACCTGCACCTGGGTGGGCTGATCAAACTGGACCTGAGCCACCAGCCCGCGCCTGCGCAGGTCGGGTGAGTTCAACAAGCGCGTGGCGTTTTCCGGATCACGCAGGCGACTAAGACTCTCCAGCAAGGCCTGGCGCAGCCCGGCATAATGATAAAAGAAACGTGTGCGTCCGGCCGGCCGACTCTCGGCCAGGTCGGTCGAAAGCTCTCCCATGGAGGACCAGCCTGGATACCACCAGCGATGAACGTGAGCGTAGGCCGGACCGCTCAGGCGACGCAGCACCTTGGAGGGCTCCTCCAATCCTAATGACAGCCGGGACAGACCTGACTCCATGGCCGATGGGCCAGGCTGGTCGTCCAGCCACAGTAAGGCCAGACTAGGGATGTCGAACTCGGCCCCGAAATGCCCGACCAGTTTGGCGCGCAGCCGATGCAATACGGCGCCACCGGCGTCCCCCAGACCCAAAATCAGGGTGGGACGCAACTTCAAAGATTGGACATCCGCTTGATCAAAATTCATCCGGGATGCAGGCGGGCTTCTGGCTCGCCCAAGACCATCCTGCCTTGACCCCGAGCCCCTGCCTGCCCGCCTGCGCCCGTTGTCACGAGGTCGCGCAGTTGTTGGCCAATTTCTGTTCCCGCTGCGGCCAGGATTTGCGCCTGCCCGGACCACTTTCGGCCGGTTCGCAACTGACCGAAAGCTGGTCCCAGAACGAAGGGGAACCGCTGGAGTGCTTGTTGGCCAATCACGCTTTGCTGGCGGCGGTGCGCCACCACAAAGTGGATTTCTGGAATCCCTATTCGGGTGCTCGGCTGGGAGAGCTGTCACTGGAACCTGGCATTGAGGCGGCGGCTCTGGTGGACAACCTGCTGGTGTTGGTGCGCGAGAGGGAAGTCGAGGTGGTGCACCTGACACCGTTTTTGCGCAAAGATCTCTGTCGATATGATCGAAATTGCCGCTTTCCGGCGCCCGGACAGCTGAGGTCACGCCTGGCGGGAAAAGACCGACAACTGGCCTGGCTGGCCGGAGAACAGCTGGTCCATTTCAGCGTAAGACCCAATGGCTTTGAGCGGACCTGGACGGCCAAAGTTCGGGGCGGCTGCCTGGACCTGGCCTGGAGCGAGCAGGGCCTGTGGTGCCTGGGCGAGGACGGTCTCAGCCTCTACGACGCTCGGGGATGTAGAATGAGCCAGCTCGAGCTGCCCGCCCCAGCACTGAGTCTGCAAGTCCAGGGCCAGGACCTCTGGGTGTGCGGTCAGCGGGGAGAGCTTTGGCGTTGCCGCGGCGCTCAGATTCAACGCAGTTGGCCGGGCCACGGAGAGAGCTGCTTTGCCTTCGCGGCCGGCCCTCGTCACGTTCTGCAGTGCTCGGGACGCAATCTGCACTTGCTCAGTCTGGATTCGGGCCGCCAGCAAACCTTACAGGTGCCTCAACCTTGTGTGCTCCCACCCCTGCTTGGTTCGGACTGGTCGGTGCTGGTCAGCTACGAGGGCATGGTCTATCAACTGAGCCTGCAGCAGGAGCAGCCCCGGGTGGTCCAGGGTCGGCGACCTTTCTCCTCTTTTGAACCCATTATGCTGGCTCCCGTGCTCGCGGGCGACAAGCTGGTACTGGCCGGCCCGGAAGGTCAGTTGGTGGCCTGGAGCCTCTAACCAGAAGCCGGCCGGGTCGGCCCGTCGCTACACACATCCACCTGAACGGGCAAGCCGCTCGGCCAGCGGGGCGCCTCTCCCCTCCGAAGCGCCGACCAGAATTCGCCCGTCAAAGCCGCCACCGTCTCCATATAGGGGGCCACTCCCAGACCAATGCCGGCAAAGGCCATGTGATCGGCGCCTTGCAGCACCCCCAGAGTCTTACGTCCGGGAGCTAAAGCCTCATAGGTCTGAATGCGTTGCTGATAGGTGACTCCGGTCGGCATGCCGCTATCCAGGGTGCCGGTGAGGACCATGCACGGAATGTGGACCTTGCCCAGCTCTACTTGACTGTGGCGATCGCCTGGAGGTTGAGGCGACATCAGCACCAGCCCGGCCCAATTTTGCTGATTCCAGCCAGCCAGGGCCGTATAACTGCCAAAACTGTGGCCGGCCAGACCGGCCCAAACCTGGTCCGGACAGAGCAAGCCGCGGGCATAGGCTAAATCCAACGGGCGATCGATTAACTCTTGCGGCTCGCGCACTTTCTCACCCACCACCTGAGCCAGTTCTGCGTTGCGCATCCCCGGGCGCTGGAGGCCCTTTAAGATCTCGGCATTGCTGCCGACATGCTCAATCACTGCGACCTGAAAGCCCAGACGACTCCAGGCCCGCCCAAGATAAGCGTAACCGGTTCGCGCACCACCAAAGCCCACCGAGAAGAAGATCCAGCCCTGAAAGGTCCCCTGGTAAGGATATACACCTAGCGGAATGGCCCGTTGCCTGGAAGGATCAAAGAGATCTAAAATTTCCACAGGACTCTCGTTCGCAAGGGTTCTCAGGTGAGCCTGTCAAGAGATTGGTGAAAATTAGGCAGGGACATGAGTGGCGAGGGTAAAGGGCGTTAGCGAGGCACAGACAATGCCGGCCTCCTTGGGCGGGTAGAATAACATAGGTAGAGGACGAAATCAGTCGTGAGTTCTGAACAAGTAGAATACATCTGTCCGACATGTCGTCGGCGCACCGTGGTGAACGCCAAAGAGGGCGAAGAGGAAACCGTCTTTTGTCCTCGTTGCGAAATCGACATGAAGCCCTACATCAAGACTTCTGAGAACGCCGCCGCCGCCGCCAACGCACCTTCTTCCAGTGGTGGCCTGGGCGCCGCCACCAAAACCAAGGCCAAGGGCAAGACCAGCCGCAAGACCGCGGATGGCGAAACCAAAGCCACCAAAACCAAATCGACGCGCACGACGATCAAGGCGGCCGCGCCTGCACCCGTGCCCACCCAACCTGACTTTGGCGAGTTCCGTTGCCAGTGCTGCGGCTACACCAAAACTGTTGCCTTCGGCAGTGAAAAACCGGCGGGTGGCTGGCGTTGCCCCACCTGCTTCGTGAAGCTGGCCTGGCTGAAGTCCTAGCCTGTCAACCGGTTCTAGCAGACTCTGGCGAGCGCTCCCACCTGCGGGGCGCTCGCTCCGTTTTCGGATCTTTTTCAGGGTCGGAAAAAAGTTCGTTTTTTCGTAGCATTTGCCGCCCGACCCCTGGTGTAGTGTGAGGCCAAGATAGATAGAGTCTGTGGGAGGACCATCATGCTGCTCGCCATGCGCGGTTACCAGAAAGTTCAGTCCTGGCATCAGGCCGACTCGTGTTGTTCAACCGGGTCCGTGCGTTCCAGTGGAGTTCCCAAGGGCAACAACCCAAATATCAACACCACCCTTCCGGAATCCGGAGTCGGTTACCGCACCTACAATCGCGAAGAGAACGGCGTGGACCAGGTGGGCCTGCCCGAAATGATCGCCTTCATCCAGCGCCTGGGCGTGGAATGGGACAAAGAAAGCAGCGAGCTCCCGTTCCAAGTGGGCGACATCAGTCGCGCTGGCGGCGGCGACTTCCCTCCCCACGAAGCACACAAGAACGGCACCGAAGCCGACCTGCGCCCCTTCCGCAAAGACGGCGCCATGGAGCCCACCAACATCAACGACCCCAGCTACGACCGCGACAAAACCCGACAGTGGTGCCAACTGGTCAAACGGATTGATCCCGGGGCGACCATCCTCTTTAACGACAGCCAGTTGATCAAGGAAGGCCTCACCAAATACTACAAAGGCCACCACAATCATCTGCACCTGCGCCCCACCCTCAACAGCGATCAGCTGGATGAGCTGGGTTGCTAGGGACCTGCCGAAACTCCCTAGAGCATCCGCGCGCAGAAATGCGGGCTATCCGGCCAAGCTCCTCGAGTAAGGCAGGGAACTTCGGTCTGGCTTAACAAAGCTTTAAGGCATGAAGCATTTCAAAATTCTTCCTGCAGGACTGGCCCTACTTCTCACGCTGGTCAGCCTGGCAGCCCCCGAATCCCTGCTGGACGGACGTCTGCTCGACGGTAAGACCACCCTCCCAGGCCCTTCTCTGGCGGACCTTCCCGCCATTGAAGAGGAGGTCCGTCGCAAGGCCAGTGAGCCCTACCTCAAGGCCTTCGTCGGACAGGTCCAAATCGCCCAGGGCTCCGATCAGTTTATGGTGTCGGGAGGGGTGCCAGGTTCATTCACGCGCCCCGGAGCCAAACAGAAGCTATTTCTCTATCGCTTGGGGCTGACTAGCGGAGTCATTATCCTTGAGAATGGTGCCGTGGTCGGGCATTACAACGGCGTTCCCTCCGAATACGCCCACTACATCTCCGCCCAGGTGGCTGACCTCAACCAGGATGGACGGACCGACCTGGTCCTCAGCCACAATGTGGAGGACAGTGAAGAGATTGAAGCCCACTTTTTTGTGATGACCCCTCAGGGCCCCCGCTTCCTCGGGGAGACCCCGGTCTTTCGATCAAATGTGCTGGCGGGCGATCCTCCTCCCACCCGAACAGAGGCGGACGCCTACGAAATCTGGCTGGCTCCGGGCGCCGGCCCGATGTTTGTGCGCAGTCATTTTCACAGAGTGGGCTCCAAAGCGTGGGCGGTTCAATCCGAAAAACGGCCCTTCAAATTGGAGAGCTCCCAGGCACCAGGCTTCGAACCCAAATTGATCAACCTGTCCGCCAGCTCCGAGCCCCAGCAAGCCAAAATCCAGCTGGCTTTAGGCAAGCTGGCCAGCTACAGCGACGTAGGTTCAAGCCTCAACTACAAGCACCCCGCCAATGCGGCGGAAACCCTGGTTGCTGGCGACCCGAGTTTGCGCTTGATGGAACTGCTGGATACACGAGCGGCGGTCTACGCCTACGAAAATGCGACCAAAAAGCAAACCGACCATCGTCGTCCCAAGGACTTTGCCCTCACGCTCCAGGGCCTGAGCAGCCGGGAGCAGATCCGAAAAGCCTACCAGGTTCATACCAACGAGAGCCTGGGTGGGATGTCCCCCTACCAGGAGCGCTGAGTCGACGGCAGCTAAGGAAGCAAATAGCTGGTGACTCGGTCCAGTGAGCTGCTTTCGGTAAGGGCTCCACTGTGATCCACCGGCGCAATATTGCTCTGCACAGACCCCATGCCCGCAAAATTAGCGCTGGGTAAATTGACCAGTCCGTCGTCCAGGTTGACTCCCATCACGTAATCCAAAAACCAATAGGACAGGCCTCGCGAGTTGCCTCCCAGGGTGGCGTAGTCCAGTTGCGGATGACGTGAGGCCGCCCCGTTGTTGAGTTGCTGCAGAAGCGGACTGTCGCTCCGCAAGTCGCTAAAACCGGCCCGCCGGGTATCCACGTCACAACTGGACCCATCCACATTTTCAAAGTCCAGCACCCCGTTCAGAACCAGGTAGCGAAACACTCGTTGACTGAGCGTCAGGCTTCCCTGCAGGACCGAAATGGCGGGGCTTCCCTGGTGTGGGCCGCACAAGAAAAAAGCCTTGTTGGAGGTCGCCTGGATTGGTTAATTGCCGGCTTCAAAACCGCAACGCGAGACCACACAACCCATACTATGGGCCACATGACGCCACTGTTTCTGCCCCCCGAGCAAGTTATAATACTGGCGCAAAAACACACCGTTGTTGGCAGCCGAATCCTGAGTATCATACTCAAAAGCCACCACCCCGGTGGCCACTCCGTTGCTCAAGAAACGCTGAGCGAGGTCGGTCCAGCGCGCGTCGTCGCGGATGGTGTCGCCCAATCCGTGCACCAGCATCAGAGGTCGCGACCCCAGGTCAGGCAGAGCCCCTTGCACCACCCCCGCCACCACCAGCGGACGGCGCACCGCCTGCCCGCTACCATTCAATTCGAAAACATACCCGTTGTAGGTATTCCAGGTCCGATAGCTGGCAGAAGCCTCTGGTTGGACCAGAACGAAGTGAATATCGCGACCGTCCAGGCCGGCCGAACCGAGATTGGGCAGTTGAGCGCTCCCCACATCCAGCGTGGCCGTATTGCCCTGGGTGAGCAGGGGGTAATACTGATTGGAACCTTCGATCAGGGCCCAGACTTCCAGATTACCCTGAGCCAGCTCAGGAAAAATCACCTGAATTGGACCTACACTTTCGGCCACATCCAGGTTCAATCGAAAAGCACTTCCCAGCACGCGCGTGTGATGCAGCGGGGGCAGAGCCTGGGGTGGAGGCGAGGTCAGGTTGGCGACCCGGTCTAACGAGCCGGCCGGCACCACCACTGTCCTGGCCAGGGCCAGAGTGATGGCCTGAGGACCCCCCCCTGAGAAGTCAATGTTTCCGCTCTGCCCGCATCCCATTGCGACCAGCGCCAGCACCGCGATGAGAATGAAACGGCTACGCATTGGCCCTGCTTAGAGCCGGTCCGACAGATTCCTGTGCCTTGCCGGACGGGCCCGAGTTGGAGCCACAATTGTCTGTTTCCTAAAAACTGCGCCTTCATACCCTTGAGCAGGGCGCAAAGCGGCGTCCTGACAATGAAAGGTGCCCGTATCTCAGAAGCGAACAGGCGCCCCCGTGAAAGAATTCGACCAGCAATATCGCGGTTTTCTTGTGGCTGCAGCGGCCATATGCTTGTCCGTGCTGATTTTTTCGCCCCTGGTCTCGGTAATCTTTCATTTGGTAACCGTGCCTGCGCACGGAGGGCTTTCACAGTATGCATTTGACCCCACTGAGGTCCGTCCTGAGCCCGCGGAAAGGCTTTGCTACTTCGCCTCGTTACTCTTTTTCCCCATCGCTATCCCTGGACTGATTCTGCTCGTTGAGCGCTATTTCGGCAGCTCTGAATTCTTGTTCAAGTTTGACCGGATCGCCAGTGTTCCGGTCTGGCTTTATGTGATGGCACTTTTGCTGGGCCCCGAGGCAATCCATCTAAATAGCTGGTATCTGAAATACTCGGTGCTGGGGCTAGATCTACCCTACCGGATGGCTGTCTTTGGACTGTTCTTTATGGCCTGGAAATGGCGAAAATTGGCGCATCACCCTATTGCGCAGGCCGGTCTGACCTCAACTATTGTGCTCAGCCTGCTGGCCCTTGGATTGACCTGTTTTCTGCGTGCCGAAGATCCTTACATGCTTCACCCGCACATCAACGCCGCCTTCTATTCGGTGGTACAGGTCTACGAAGGCCGGATCTTGCTTCACGACTTCTACAACCAGTATGGACTCTATCCATACTTTTTGGCGCCCGTGTTTCGGCTTATCGGGCTATCCATAGAGTCATTCAGCGTGGTGATGGGATTGCTCACAATGCTTAGCTTCGGCATGCTCCTGCTGGTGCTGCGGAAAGGCTGCCGAAGCCAGACACTGGCTTCCATTGGCTTCTTGGCCTGTCTCAATTTCAACTACTTCCATATGAAACTGGTGCTGGCCATTGAAGCGGTGATCAGTTATCTGGATCCGTATTTCCAATACTGGCCCATTCGGCTCCTGTTTCCCAGCCTGATGCTGCTGTTGCTGTGCCGGTATTTTGAGGGCCGCCGAAAACTTTTCTACTGGTCTGGAATGTGGCTTTTGGCTGCAGGTTGTTTCTGGAACCTTGATTCTGGGGTTCCCGCCTGGGGAACCTGGGTGCTGACCCTGGGATACTCAGAATTCCTGCGCCCCCTCCCCTGGCGTCACAACCTGCGCAGAGCCTTGAACCACCTGGCCATTGCGATCGGCTGCCTGCTGGGGGTGGCCGGTCTGGTGGAGTTGGGATTGTTTTGGTTATGTTCCCAATGGGTTTCCCTGGAGGGCCTCATTCACATCCACAAGGTCTTTTACGGCCTGGGCTTCTACATGCTACCGATGGAACTGCCGCACTCCTGGGCGCTGGTGGCCTTGCTCTATTTTGCAGGACTGGCTTATGCCTTCCAGGCACTCAGACGCCACCACGACCAGTTGCGTCCCAAGCTTGTTTTTGCCCTTTCCATCGTTGGCCTGGGCTGCTTCAGTTACTTCCAGGGACGCAGCCACGATTGGGTGCTCTTTTTGGCCAGCTGGCCCGCCTCGGTTCTGGCGNNCTGAGTTGCTGCATCACCCCCAGACTCGAGGGCGCCTTTCGATCGCCATCTATTCTTTGCTGATCACCCTTTTGGTCAACTTCACGATCAGCTTGCCGTTGTCGTTCAAGGGAGTGGCTCCTTACGTCAAAGTGCGACTGATCGGTCAGCCGACCGAACCCGCCGGCCACAAGCTTCACGAGGAAGTCGACTTTCTAGAAAACCAGCATTCGCGCTACCCTAAGCGAATGATCATTCTCTCTAATCACTCGGCCTTGCTCCATCAGCTGACCGATAGCCAGTTTCTGGAATTCGACTCCTTCACCGAAATGTTCCGCCTGGAGGAGTGGCAGCGTCTGGCCAATACCATTGAAGCAGAGACCTCTCCCTGGATCATCGTGGGATTCGATTTCGTCGAAGATGACCTGGATAAGAGCTGGAGACAGTTGGTCAACTCAGCCCTACAGAAACATTACCACCGCATTAAGGCCAGTTCCAACCAGAGGCTGCAGATCTACGCCCCCAACCACGCACCTCAAACCAACCAGGGCGGCTGACATTCAGAAAATGCTCCTAAATCCCCGGCGGCGGAGGGAGGCGCTTGCGCAACTTAATTCGATTGCGCCCTTCCTGCCGGACATATTCCATCTCGTCGAAAAGCGTGCGAGTGAGATGAATGCCCAATCCGCCGATCCCTCGCTGCTCCAGCCCGGCCTGAGGATTCACGGCCGGTCCGTCTTGAAATGGATTGAAGGCGCGCGCATCATCGCTCAGTTCCACCAGTAGAAAGCCCTCACGTACGTCCAGGCTCAACTCCAGTGAGCCGGTGACACCGGGTTCGTAGCCATAGCTGACAGCGTTGGTAAAGAGCTCCTCCACCGCCAACTGCAGAGCATTGGCAACGCCGGCTGAGAGATGGAATGAAGCGGCGAAACCTTCCAGAACCTGGGCCAGCCGATCCAGTTCGGACATTTGATTGATCAAGGGGCACAAAACCGGACCGCTGGGTCCAAGGTAAGAAATGACCAGAGCCGTGATATCGTCAGCCTGCGGTCCGCCAGCCTCAAAACGGCGGACCTCGGCCAGTAAATTCTCAACCACAGGACGCGGTTGCAAATCGCTCTGAGCGCTCAGGAACTTGCGCATCCTGTCTTCGCCATAGAGCTCGCAATCGGGGTTGTGAGCTTCGCTAATGCCGTCGGTGTAAAGCAGCAGAGCCTGACCGGGCAACATCTGCAGAGTGCCGGTCTGAAAAGCTACATCTTCGGCTGCTCCCAATCCCATGCCGCGAGTGCGGGGTAATTGCTGGGGCCCGTGGCTGTGCGAAAGCAAAAAGGGCAGATTGTGACCGCCGTTGGAGAACTCCAGCCAGCCGGTGCGCACATTCAGAATGACCACAAACAGGGTCACAAACATAGAAGCCTCATTGTTCTCGCACAACTCATTGTTGAGCCGGGCCATCAATTCGGCCAAACCCAGTCCCTGACGGGCAGTGGCCTTGACCAACGTCTGGGTCACGGCCATGAACAGAGCGGCCGGCACTCCCTTGCCCGAAACGTCCCCCACCACAGCGAAAATATGTTCGTCGTCCAGTTGGAAAAAGTCATAAAGGTCGCCGCCCACCTCGCGCGAGGGCTCGAGGGTGGCATAAATGTCCACTTCGGGCAGGGCCAGAAAGGCCGGAAACTTCTTGGGCACAATGCTCATCTGGATATGCCGGGCGACCTGCAACTCGCCTTCGATGCGTTCTTTGGCGGCGGTGGTCTCACGTAAATGCAACACGCTTTCCTGAATCATGCGCTGCATGTTGAGAAAAGACTCTGCCAGAGTGCCGATCTCAGCAGCTGAACGCGGTATCAATCCGGCCAGCTCTTCGCGCTTGGGAAAGTCGGTGGCGAAATCGTGATGGGATAGAGCCTGGGCGCATTCGGTCAGCACCGCCACCGGGTTGGTGATGCGCTGAACTGTCAGGCTGACCACAGCCAGGGTGAGCACAAAGATCAGCACAATTGCGCCGCCCTGCACCCCGGCCTGGCGCAAAGCGGCTGCGTAGACCTTCTCAAGATCCATGCCGACATGAATGAAACCGCCAGCGCCGGCCATGATCGGGGCTGAAATGTCCAGCCTGCGCTGGTCCCGCGCGAACTCCAGGCGTGTCACCACAATTCCGGTGACCGATACCGGCAGACCCAGCACCTGGGAGGGAACCTGGGGCACGAAGGTGTGGCAAATCGGCTCACCTTCAGCATCGGTCAGAAACAGGTAGGCGACTCCTTCCAGCGCCAGCGATTCATCCAGCATGGCCTGGACGGTGGCCAGATCGCGGTTGACCAGCAGCTCATCCGAGGTTCGTGCAATTCCTTGAGCGATGGCTCTGCCCTTGTTCTCACACTCACTGAGCAGGTTCGCGTAAACGGCCTTCACCGAGAGGCCCACGGAGATAACCAGAACCACCAGGAACATCAGGGATGTCAGCAACAAAGTCTGCCAGAACAGGCCGGCCTTTCTCAAAGTCCAGCCACCTTGGAAGAAAGCAAAGCGTGCCAGTTGGATAGAGGCACGAAGTGCTGGCCCTCAACCCTTGTGAAATAGACGGTGTGCAATCCTTGATGCTGGCCCGGTGAGAAATTCACGGTGGATTCCAGACCCAAATTGAAACTACGGATAGATTCGGCCGCTTGTGTAATATGTTGCTGATCATATTCTTCCGGACTGCGTCGCAAAATTTCAGTCAGCATTTTGGCACACAGATAGCCCTCAAAACTCACAAAGCTATAACGCAAGGGCGTATACTCCGGGGATTGGCCCAGCAAGGTCGCATCAGGCATCGGAACCGAGTTGTCCATGGCCTGCCGATATTCGCGCACCGCCGCCAGTCGGGTATCCTGGTAAGTCGGAACGACCTGGCTGTTGACCAGATATTTTGTATAGTTAAGCCCCGTCTTCTGCCCCTCTTTCAGGAGCAGATCGAGCATGGACTCGCTGCTGACAAAGGAAAGGTTGGCAATGGGAATACTCCAGCCCTGGTCGCGCGCATCACGGATGAAGCCGGCACAAGGCGCATAGGTGCCCACGCAAATGACGTGATCCACTCCGGCCTGGCGCAAAATCTTGACCTGCTGGGCATAGGAACTCTCGTATCGGGCACCACGCCGGTAGGTAGCCTCGGCCCCGATCTTGAGCTTGCGCCCCGCCAGGGCCCGCCTTACGCCTTCCCAGCCCGAGCGGCCATAAGCGTCGCACTGATAAAAAATACCGGTCTTCTTGCAGCCGGCGGCATAAAGATGATCCACCAGTCCCGCGGTTTCTTCCGCGTAGGAGGCCCTTAAATTGAAGCAGATGTCCTGATAGGGGGGCATGCGCTGCGGCTGAGCTCCAGTCAAAGGGAACAGCATCAACTGCGGCCGCTCAAAACCGCCTTTGAGCAAAGGCAGCACGCGCGTCACGGTGGGAGTGCCCACATAACCAAACAGCAGGACCACCTTTTCCTTTTCAACCAGCTCAATGGTGTTGAGCACCGCCGGGCCGGGGTTGTAACCGTCGTTACGCACCACCAGTTGAATGAGGCGTCCACGAAGCCCCCCGGCCTGATTGACCTTGTCGAAATAGGCGCGAGCGCCCCGATACAATTCGATGCCCAGGGCACGCGACGGGCCCTGGAAAGCGGCCGACATTCCGATCTTGATCGGCTCCTGAGCCTGAGCCACCAGGCTTAGCAAAACAAAGAACAAAAGCCTTCGCATCGACCCAGATTCACCTTCCAGGCAAAGGAACCCCCCTGACCGGCACGTAGTAAGAGCGCTATGGACGTCAAAGAGAGCATACTCAACGGTCACCTGGTGCTGGCCGTAGAGGGCCGGTTGGACGCAAATTCGTCAGCAGCCTTTCAGGAAAGATTGTTGACCGAGGTAGAAAAGCGTCCCAATTCTCGCGTTGTGGTCGACCTGACTGGCCTTAACTATCTCAGTTCAGCCGGGTTGAGAGTGCTGCTGGTGGCCGCCAAAACGAGCAAGAAGATTGGCACCGAAGTTCGGCTGGCGGGCTTGCGGCCGCACGTGGAAGAGGTCTTCAGTATTTCCGGCTTTGACGCGCTTTTTCAGATCTTTCCCAACCCCGAGGCCGCGGCCAGTTAGGAGCGCTGCTCGGCGACCTTAAGGTTGGCCAGCACATTGCCCACAGCGGGCGCAGCCGGGAGGTAGGTGCGCAAGTATTTTTCGGCCACTTCAGCACTCTCTTTTTGCTTGATCGCGCTGCTAATTTTATAGGCCCCCAGGGCCGCACCCGCTCCCACGCTCACTCCCAGAGCCGGCAGCATGGGCACGCCCACCACCGGGGCCAGCATACCGAATGATCCCAGGGTCAGCGCCCCCAGAGCTGCCCCGGCCGCCATCTTTCCGCCGGTTCCGAGAGGATGCTTTTCCAACCAGGGATCCAATTTTTGATTGATGCCAGCCACCATTTCATCCTGGGCATTGCGGGTGACCTGACGAAAGACGGGACCCACGGTCGTGCCCGCGGGAGCAGTAATTGCGCCAGCGGTGATACCTTCCACCAGGGCCTGAGCGGCCAGCGGATGACCGGAAAGGAAATAGGGGACGGCACTCAAGGCTCCCAGGGCGGCTCCGCTGACCGTGCCGAGAGCAGCACGTCCAACTGCAGTCTGAGCCCGACCGCCGATGCCGGCACCGGCCGCCCCGGCCAGAGCGGCCAGAGGATTATGGGTATACTGGGAAGCCACCAGGCCGGCGGTATAGCCTCCGTAAACACTATCTCGGGTCACCGCTCGGCGTGAACCACCCAGGGTGCCAACCATACCGGTCAGCCCACCCATCAAAGAGTAGCCGGCCACATTGGCAACGGTCAATGGCTGCTGAGTCAACAGACCCATCGCAACCGTAATGGCAGCCGCACTGACGGCGCCGCTGCCGGCTCCGGCCGCCAGGGCCAGAGGAAAACTCTGATACTTGAATCCGACCTTGGTGCCCACCAACCCGCCCACAGCGCCCGCCACCACGCCCGAGACGGCTCCGTTCAGGCCACCCAGGCGGGCTCCCGAAATCAACCCTTGAATCCCGCCCGATAGAGCACCCCCATTGCACAAGGCATCCACCTGCGCGCTGGTGCGGGGAACGGGAATATCGCCAGCGGTGTCGGTGCCGGGATTCACCTTGGATTGCTTGGGCTGAGTAAAGGCGACGACGGCCTTAGCAGCGTTGGTTACTCTCACACACTTAACTTAGGCCACCAGCATGAAATTTCCATGAACGAAACCGAGTCAGAGGCAGAACTAGGCCTGAGGTGGATTGATTTCTGTCGGCTCCGGGCCACCCGGGTCGCGAAAACCGGCGGCCGCCTTGTGGCCTCCTCCTCCGAACTTGTTGGCCACCGCATTAACGTCAAAGCCGCCGTCTTCCGAACGCAGCGACCACATTTTTCGACCGTTCTCGACGTAATTGACGGCCGCGAAAGGCGTTTCCGGGAATTTCTGGCGCAGCGCATGGCCGACCTCCGAGCGTAACTCCGGAGCACAGGACGTGATCGGCACTTTGTAACCGGCCACCGAGCCCATTACGGCCCGATCGGCCGCGCCGTTGACCAGTTGGGCTTTGTAACGCTCGATGGTGGCGCCTTCCTTCTTGAGGGTCTCGATATCCAGGCTTTCCCAGGTCTTGGTGTCCTTCGGATAGGAACCCAGGGCCGAGCTGACTTCCTCGCTGCTGTCCAGCTTGAACTTCCACAAATCGCGATCTTCCACGTATTTCAGGAGTTCCGGCTCCTGCTGATCGGGGTGAAAGTAAGCCCAGGACAGACCCGCCCCGGCCCGCTCTTGCTCGAATACCACGAACGGCAGACCTTCCAGCTGTTGGCGGGCCTTCTCGTGATGATCCAGCACCACCAGGCCGGCAACTTTGTCCTTGAACTCCAAAAGTTGCTCGCGGGGATAGGAAAAGTCCACGATCGCCACCTTGGCGTCTGCCGGCAGCTGGGGCGGCCCCTCTTTATAGCTGACAGGAATGTACTGAGCCTTGTCGCCCAGGGACTGCTCGGCGGCCAGACGAGCGCCAAAGCCATCGAAGCAATCAGCGTGATAGAGAACGTGCGTAATTTCTTCAGGCTTGACCGGCAGCGCATCGATTCGGGCCCGCAACTCGGGGGTCGTCTCCAAATAGCCGGCCACACCACCCCCGGGCAGCGCCGTGGCAGCCGCCACGGCCGATTTCAAAGCAACTTTCTCCATGCAGCAAGGGCAACCGCCGCCGTGAGTCCTGGGAGTCTGGGAGGGGGCGAGGTTGTTCAGCTGGACGCTGTCGGCCGGAGCGGCCGCCTGCTGCGTCTGAGCGGGAACGGCCCCTTTTCGGGCCGGGCTCAGCGGAGCCGCGTGAAACTGCGAGGTGATCTGCATGTTGGTACACTCCCACTTTTATCTTTGTCCCAAGAGTCTAAGCGGGAGTCCTGAAAGGCGGCTGAAAATCTAACGGCGAGGGTCGATGTTGTCGAAATAGCGACGCACCGCTTCGCGATGTTCCACCGGCACCTTTTCTTCGGCCACCGACTGCTCGGCCAGAGCCTTGGCGGCCAGAAAGTCGCCCGTCTCCTGGCGCTGGCCAGGATCCCCGGGGCGCGGGTCTCCCAACCTGCTCTCAGTCATCCGTAACAGTTTGCCCTTACCCCCAGATAAGGCCACCCGCTCACGCCGGGTTTGCAGATCCTTACGCTCAGCGCCATAGAGCTGCTTGAAGGCCTCCTGCTTGTGGCGCTCTTCCTCGTTCTGGCGCAGGCTGCGGGCCTTCCGCCGGGCCGGATCGCCGGTCTTACCCTGCTCATTGGTGGAGCCGGTGCCGAAATCGCCCTGACCCTTCCCTTTTTTTCCCTGGCCCGGTTTTGAAGCGACCTCCCCCTGACCTGGCTGGTCACCCTGCTTGCCGGCCTCAGGTGCCCCCCCCAACTGGCTCATCTCGTCTTGCAAGGCCTGGCTCAGTTGCTGATTCTCGGCCATCTGCTGCCCCTCGGCCAGCTCCTTCTGGGCCTGACCCATGGCCTTTTGAGCCTGCTCTTTCTGACCTTGTTCCAGAGCCTTTTGAGCCTGCTCCACCAGAGCTTTGGCCTGCGGCTGTTGGTCCAATTGCTGGCGCAGTTTTTCCAATTCCTGACGCTGCTGTTGAGGAGAAGCCTGAGCCAGCTGGCCCAATCGCGCCGCCTGGGCCGACTGTTTCTCCATCTGCTTTTGCAATTCGCCCAGGGCCTGGCGCATCTGCCGGGCGGCCTGAGCCGGCACCTGCTGGGGCAACTTGCGTAGCAACTGCTGCAGCTTTTGCCCGGCCACCCGATGCTGGGCCAGCCGCCGGGCCAGTGGGCCCAGACGCTGACGGGAAGCCAACACCTCCTGCTGCAGAGGATCGGCGGGCGTTGCCGGCAGCCAGCCGGGGACCAGCCAAAACGAGGCCGCCAGGGTCAGGGCCGGCACAGACCAACGCAGCAACGGGCGCTTCCAGGTGGCAGGAAAGGTTCGGGCCGGGTCGATCCCGTCCAGGCGCTCCAGCGTTTCCTGCAATAAGAGCTGGGAGACCACCGTGTGAGGTTTGCGCCCCTGCTGATGGCCGAAGCAGGTCAGCAATCGCTCCTGCAAACCGTGAGTCCGATCGGCGGCGTGGGCCACCCGGCTCAAACTCCAGGGGGTCAGCAAGCCGTAGGCAAAGCCCAGCAGAGCCAACCCAGGCCAGAGCCACAGCACTCTGAGCTGATCCTGCGGGTCCAGCCGGGCCCAGGCCGAAACCAGCAACAGCGGTAAGCAAAGCCAGGCTCCCCAAAGGCCCCAGCTCAATCCCCTCTCCACCGCCTGCACCAGCGCCTGACGCCGGCGCAACTGCAGCAGTTTGATGAGGAGACGGTCTTCCATCAGATCACCAGGGGAACTGCAGGTGAATCTGGTTTTGCAGGGCGGCCTGCCAGGCCTGCGTCAGAAATTCAGCGTAACGCTGCAGCACCCAATCGCATTGGTAGGTTTTTTGCGGGGTGTCGCTGCCCGTCAGCCAGTGCAGCATGAGTTGAGCCGGGGCCAGGATATCCTTGCTCCCGTCCGGGTGGCGATGAGAAAAGGCGCGCGCCACCCAGTCCACCTTCTCCAGTTCAGCCGGGCTCAAAATCGCCAGGGTGGCTACGCGGGTGAGCAGGTTGGCCAGTTCCGGATCGCCGCTTTGCTTGGACATCAGCCGATAGACATAAGCCAGGCCATAGCAAGAGAAGGCCTTGTCCATTTCGTGATGGCGCATCTTGGTCGGGCCGGCCCGCTCGACCCGGTCGCGGAAAGTTCCGGCCGTGCGCGGTGACTTGGCCATAATCTCAATCAGAGTCGTGATCGTAGGAATAGCGTGCAGGTACTGTTGGCCAATACCACTGGGTCCACCCCAGCGCTGAATAATCTGAGAAGAGGTCGGCATGCGCAGCATGCGAGCTTCAAGCTCCACGCGGCGTTTTTCAAACTGCTGTAAAAACGGATCGGTCATGACGGCCACACCTTCGACGGTTTTCACTGCTCCCTCCCCCATTCACTTTACTGCACCAGAATCCGCACCCCCGGACTGGCCTCGACCCGACCGCCGGCACCGTGAGCCACGGCCGTGATAGAGAATCCCCCCCGACGCAAAACCCACCAGGCATCAAAAGGACGGCTGGAACCTTTGATCTTGTCCTCGCCCACCTTCCACTCCACCCATTCGCACCAATCCGGCACGGTGGCCTTGAGATGCAACTTCTGATAATCGCCACGCAGAACCTGATCCATCCGAAAGACCGCTCCACTGTCCGGGAAGGCCACTGCCACCTCGCTTCCCTTCTGGGAAGATTGGGCGGGAGGCTGGGGAATGCCCTGGGCCAGGGCCCAACTACGATAAAGCGGCGGATAATGACAGAATACCCGGCCACCGACCCGTTCGTGGAAAGCGCATTTTCCCACCGGTAGACGGCGCTCCAAAAACCATTCCTGCAGCGGATGGGGGCAGTCAGGTCCCAGCAACTGTCCGGATTCCGCGCAAACGTTGAGTTTGCGTAATCCGGCCGGTTCCGCAGCAAAAGGCGGCGAGCCTCCATCGCGCTGGGCCAGAGTGCTGACCACGTCGTGAAAGATAGGAGCGGCCCCGGTAATGCCGGAAACCCCGTTGCGCATGGAGCTGCCGTCAAAATTCCCCACCCAGCAGGCCACCACATACAGCGGCGTATAGCCGACCGTCCAGTTGTCTCGGTAGCCTTTGCTCGTTCCGGTCTTGGCGGCGACCTGGAAAGGGAAGTTGAGCGGTCCGGACAGCCCAAAGGCCGGCGCTCGAGCCTGGGGGTCCCTGAGAATATCCGTCAGCAATGCGGCCACAGCCGAATCAAAGACGCGCCGTTCAACCCCCTCGGGCTGGCCCTCCCAAACTCGTTCTGGCCCGTACAATCCGCCCCGGGCCAGAGCCCGATATGCTCGAGCCAACTCCAAAACGCTGATCTCGCCTGCTCCCAAGGTCAGGCCCAATCCGTAATGCTGGGCCGAATCCGTCAGCCCCGCAAAACCCAGGTCTCGCAGGCGCTGCAACAATCGCTCCACGCCCACCCGCTCCAGGACCCGCACCACGGGCACATTGTAAGAGCAAGCCAGCGCCTCGCGCAGCCGGACCGGACCATGAAAACGCTCGTCGTAATTACGCGGAATAAAGCCCTTCTCCAGCTGCTTGGGATAAAGATTGAGGTCGGGCAGGATGGTGGAAGCGGTATAATCTCTCTCCAGCGCCAGCCCGAAGGTGAAAGGCTTGAGTGAAGAACCTCCCTGACGGCCGGCCAGGCAAGCATTGAACTGAGCTCCGCTGTAATCGATAGAGCCCACCATGGCCAGCACTTCGCCGCTGTGCACATCCATCACCACCACCGCACCGTTGCTGACCCCACGCGAGCGCAGACGCTTGAGGTGAACCTTGACGATGCCCTCCACCGCGTGTTGCAACTCCAGGTCCAGAGTGGTGCGAACCTCGCCGGTGGTTTGAGCGGGCAGGCGGGTCAGCAGATAATCACAGAAATGGCCGGCTTCCCAGGTGGAATCTAGCGGGCGCAATTTGAGAGGCTCGGCCAGGGCCCGCTTCTCGTCCTCGGGGCTGATCATCTTCAACTGAAGCATCTGGGCCAGCAGCTGCTTCTGAAACAGGGCAATTTCGTCGAAATCCTGATAGGGGGCAAAAGACTCTGGCGCGCGCGGCAGCACCGCCAGGAAAGTGCTCTCGGCCAACGACAACTGGCTGGCAGGTTTGTCGAAATAGAGTTGGGCCGCCGCCTCGATCCCGTAGGTCTGCAGGCCGTAGGGCGCCAGATTGAGATAGCACTCCAGGATCTCGCGCTTGCTGCGGCTGCGCTCCAGTCGCAAGGCCCAGTAGGCCTCGGCCAGCTTCTCGCCCCAGCCGCGCCGGACGGGAGGTCGCAACAGTCGCACCACCTGTTGGGAAAGCGTCGATCCCCCCTCCAAAACCCGACCCGCCTTGAAATTGGCCCGCATGGCCCGGGCTACGGCCAGGGGATCAACTCCAGGATGGGCGTAGAAACGATGATCCTCGGCCGCCAGGGTGGCCTGGATCAGCCAGGGACTGATTTGATCCAGGTTACGCCAGTTCTGTTCGGCCGCCTGACTGGAGGCCACTTCCCTCAGCAAGCGGCCCTGACGATCAAGCAGGCGCAGGTTGTAAGAACGATGGAGCTGCTGCAGGTCGGTTGGCAGAGAAGGCGCGAAAAAAAGGGCTGCCGCCAAAACGGTCAGCCCCAGCAGGCCTTTGGCCGATTTTCGCACTTACTGGATCTCCACCACCCGGCCGATGGTGGTTCCGAAAATCTCGGGATGATAGATTTCCTCGGCCTTGGTTGCAGGCATTTGGAACTTACCGGGCTGATTGGCACGCACCAGATACTGAAAGGTATGCTCACCGGCCTGCAGACCGTCCGCGAACAAGGCTACCCGGTCGGGGTATTTCTCGAAGTGAACGAAGGTGGAGTTGCCCGACTTATTCTGAGCCGAGGCAAGGATGCGCTTCATTTCTTCGCTTTCAGTCTCGAACTGAGTTTGCACCACCTCGCAGCCGGCCGGTAGCGGGTCATTCACCATCACAAAGCGACGGTCACGCGGTGAAACCACCGTAATGGTGACCATATAGGTCTGACCCGCCTTGAGCGCGGCCGGGAAGCTGTCGCCTTTGAGGGTGGAGATCTTCTTCAGAACTGCCATCCCCTCGTCGCGTGCCGGAGGTTCCTTGGCAGCCACATAAGATAGACGCATTTCGTAATAGAGCCGACCAGATCCGATCTTCTTGAGGCCCACCGCCAGTCGTTCCACGGCCGTGGCGATCGGCTTGGTAGTCTGCTCTACTTTCAGCTCACGACCCACAAAGGAGACCTTGTCGACCTGCTCTTTGCCCACAAAGGCTGTGGCCTCGAAGTTAGGTCGGTCCTTCTCCAGCTTGCTGAAATACTGGTAGAGCGTCTCCATCACGCGAGCGTTATCGTGGGTGTCGCCCCAATCGCCCTCCTTGGTGCGAGCCTCCATCAGCCAGGCCACCACTTTGCTGGCCTGAGGATAACCTTTGGGCGAATCCATCAGAGCCCCCAGAATCAGGGCCGTCAACTTGTTGTTGGAAGCGAAGGTCCAGTATGAATTCTTGGTGTTGGCCTCCTCGAAGTAGACGGTATTGGCCTCCACCTTGGCGGAGTTGATCAGGTCTTGCTGCAGCAGTTCCAGATCGGCCGGGGTCGCGCCCAGATTACGCCCTGCCATCAGCAGATAGACGCGGCCTTCCAGCGGCACATCCAGTCGGTTGCGCAAGAGATTGTTGAAGTAGGAAAGTCCGTCGAAGTCGCCCAGACTGAGGGCGTAGAGCGCGTAAGCCCGCAAGGTCCGCACCTCCGCCGGCTGCATGGACTGACTGTATTCCTCCGGGCTGTTGAGGAAGCTCTTCAAGAAAGAGCGTGCCTTATCGATCTCTCCATTCTCGACGGTGAGGCCGGATTGGCGAGCCTTGTAGAAGGTCTCCAGTGCGTAGGCGGTCAGATAGGCATCGGCCTTGCCACCCTCATAGGAAGTGTAGCCCTTTTCACCGACGGCGAAAGTGGATACCTCCTGCAGCCATCTTTGCAAGGGAGCGTCTTTGCGCTGTTGATCCAGAGCTCGAGCCAGCTCTCGGGCCGAAAGACCGGCTCGAATCTGACTGAGGCGAGGCTCCAGGCCATAGAGAGTGGTATCTTCCAGCTCTTTGAGCGGACCTTCCAGACCGATCAGGGCGCTGGAGGAGAGCATCAATCGCAGCAGTCCGGTTCCAGCGCTCATGGGCGAGGGCACCACCATTTCCACGGCCGCTGATTCGGCGGTCGAGCCGCTGGTACTGACGTGCTCAAGAATCACCGACTGCTGCAGCTTGAGCGGCAGGGTCAGACCGTCGTTGTAGGAACCTCCCTCGGCCTGGAAGTTGAACTTGGCATCGCCGAGCTTGTCGGCCTGGAAGTGGAAGAGCACTTCTTGCTCCTTGCCGGCCTCCAACTCCACCGACTTACTGGACTCGCCGTCCAGCTTCACGCCTTCCGGACTGGCCGTCACCTTCACCGTCAAATTATTGGAGGTGTTATTCCGCACCACCACACCCGCCTGAAAGTCGTCGTTGAGCCGAGCAAAGTCCGGAACCGAGGGCTGCAGCAGCAGTGGCTTGGCCACTTCAAACTTGCTCTCGGCCGAGCCAAAGCGCGAGTTGACTGTCTGGGCCAGGGCCATCACTTTGAAAGTCGTCAGATTGTCTGGCAGCTTGAAGCGAGCCTGGGCGTGACCGCTGGCATCGCTGGTCAGACTCGGGTTCCAATAGGCGGTGTAGCGGAAATCGTCGCGACCCAGAGCCGCATCAAAACCGCCGCCACCACCAGCATTTTTGCCCTTAGCGCCATAAGCACGCAGCCCGATCACGTCCATGCGAGTCTCACAGGTGGTCACACCCAGAGCTCGGCCGGCGTAGAAAGCACTGAACCAATCCGGCAAGGTATAACCTGTCAGAGCCAGCACCCCCTGGTCGGGCACGGCTACGGTCAGTTCCGACTCAACGGGAGCGCCGGCGGCATCGGTTACCTGGAAGTCGGCCACCACCTCCTCGCCGGGCTGATACTTCTCTTTATCCGTTTTGATCTTGACGGTCAGGCGTTTTTCTTCGGGAGCCACCGGCAGATTGATGTAGCCCAGCTTGAAGCTGGGCTTGCTCAGGTCCTGGCCGTCCGGTCCCCATTCCTGTTTGGGATTGCGGCCCTGCAGCAGGATCACCGAAACGAAGACATTGGGTAGATGCCGCGAGGTCAGCGGGACCTTGATGGTGGGTGCGGTGCCGGTCAACTCCACCACTCGCCTCTCGAGTACGTGGTCCCGTTCCAGGGTGACCAGGGCTCGGGTTTTCTCGTAAGGAGATTTGATCAGAATGGTGGCCGTATCGCCAGGTTTATATTGCTTCTTGTCGGCCACCAGTTTGATGCTGTCGTCGTCGCTGCGCTCCCAGGCAACGTAGTCGCTGCCTTCAGCGTAGAAACCACTCTCGCTGACCACCGCATTGCCGCGATCGTCCTTGGCGCTGGCGCGCACAATGTAATAACCCGCCTTGGGTGGAGTGAGGTCAAGCGAAAGCGGCGAGGTTGAGCTGCGCACGCTCTTTTCTTCAACCTTCTCGTCCTTGACTTCGCTAACCCAGCGATAACCACCGGACTCATCGGCCTTGCGCACCGAATTCCAGTCACGGCGCAGCAATTCCACCTTAAGACTGACACCCTGCTGAGTCTCACCTTCAGGGCGCACGGCCACGATCTCGACTTTGTGCGGCTTACCCGCCTCGCAGAAGCTGGACTCATTACGCAGCCCCAACTGAAACTCACCGCGGTAGAGCGGAATGACCTTGCGGCCGGAAAGGCTCTGCCGATTGGGCGAAGTGGCCGTACCTTCCACCACCAGGTTTGCGCTGCCCCGGAAAGGGATCTTATCCAGCGCAATCTGCTGGCTGCTCAGACCCTTGGCGTCCAGATTTCCGGACCCCGAAGTGAGCTCCTTGGACTCGTCCTGATGCTCTTCGTCCCAACTCAGGCCAAAATCGTAGCCCTCGAACTTCTCAGGACGCAGCTCGGAAGGCTCAAGCCGGGCCGTCCAAGTCACCGGTCGATCGTTCATGGGAGCTCCAAAGAGATACCATCCCTTGATCTCCACCTGGGCTTTGTCGCCCATCACGAAGTAGGGCCTGGAGCTGCTGACGGTCACTTCGAACTGGGCTGGTTTAAACGCCTCCACCTGGAAGCCAACCGTAGTTAGAGCCTCAGATTGTTTGAGGCTTTTTTCCAGGCTATCGGGCAAGCGGTACTCAACTCGATAAAAACCTGTCACCGAATCGGCTTTCAGACTCAGGCTCTGATCAAAACCACCAAAGCGATTGAGCGGAAGTTCACCCTTGCTGATCTCCTTATCGCGACTGTCGAAGACCTTGTAGAAGACCTTGTCCACTCCCGATGGAAGTTTCCAGCTGCCCTCGGCCATCTCGCGCAGCGAGCCTTTCAACTCCACCACTTCGCCCGGCTTGTAGACGCCCCGCTCGGAGAAAGAGAAGGCCTGGAAAGTCCGGGCGGATTGATTGGTGGTATAGTCAATGTCGAAAACCCAGGGGCCCACACTGTTGTAGCCACTGCTATGCACATAGGACTGAGAGTCACCGCTCTTAACGAAGACCCAAAGGTCGGGCGGGCTCCACTCATTGCTCTTGCTCAGGCCAAGCTTGGCCCAACCGGGAGCCTGGCAGAACCCATCCCCGTCGGTACTACCCGACCAGAGCCGGGCCCCCTCGGACGAGTAGATCTCCACCTGAGCGTGCCCCACCGGAGCGGCATCCTTGAGCGTGGTGGTGTAGAGCAGGCAGTTTTCGGCCGAGAACTTGGCCGTTACGCCCACGTCGGTGACGGCCACCAGACTGCGCGAGCTCTGACGCCCACCCTCAGTCTGCACATAGTAAAATCCCCCACCGGGAAGGGTCAGGTCGCGCTGTTGCTCCTCGTTCCTGCGAGTGGAGCCGCCTAAATTCTGAGTTTGAGTAAAGCCGCCGGGTGGCGTATAGGCATCCGAGTTATACAGGGCTCTGTTGTTGCCGCTTACGCTGATCACTTCAGTCGGGCTCAACTTACGCACCTTGGAAGTCAGGCTATCCAGATTGCGCACGCCGTAAGGCAGCTTGCGTGGACCGTGCAATTCAAGCACACCCGCTCCCTCAGGACCCTGCAGCATTTCGCTGAAATCGGTGGTGGTGACTGTCAGTTCATTGGAACCGTTCAGCTTGGCCCCGTAGCGATCGACCAGAGCCGATCCCAGACGCAGGGTGTAAGTGGTATTCGGCTTGAGACTGCCGCCCAGATAGCAATCCGAACTGACGTAATCGTCACCGGTCTCGAACTCCGGCAGTTCGACCGGGGGTTCAATGGTCAAGTTCTTGCGCAAAACGGCCGGGGAGACCGGAGTGGTGAAGCTGACCGTCAGGCCCCCCTCAGGATCAATGCTGGTATTCTGGTCATTCAGTGAAAAAGGCTTGCGGGTGGTAAAACTGTAGGACCGCTCACTGGCCGAGCCTTCCGGGCCGCCCATTCCTTTGACACCGGACAGAATCAACAATTCCGTTGACTGACCGGCCTTCAAAGGCTTTTCGGGAGTCACCACCACCGCATTCTCGATGGCTCCAGCCACCAGTCCGTTTGGGCGAGGCAGTTCGTATGCATCCTGCACATCCGCCGCCTTAGATTCCGCTTTGCGGTCCTCCTCAGTGTAGGCGCGAACATTGACGCCCATCGTCTCATCACCTTGGCGCAACTTGATCGAGGCGCGGATGTCCTCAGCTTTGACGGGTTGATTGAAGTGCAGGTAAATCGGCTCGTCCACCCCCTGCATCTCCGACCCCTCCATGGGAAGCGTGTGCTCCAAAGCCACGGTCGGAGTCACAAATGAAAAACTGTAGTCCTGGGCCATTTGCTGATCAGCCCAGGACTTCACGCCCTTCTTCACCGTAACTTTGAAACGGGTTCCATAAGGAAGCCTGGCTTTCGGCTCAAAAACCAGGGTGGCCGTGCCTTTCCAGCGAAAGCGACCATCGATTTTGGGGGAAATTTCCACGAAGTCCAGGTCGACGTCGGTGGATACAGGTTTGAGTGGCACCATGGGCTGATTGAAGGCCATGACGATGGACTGAGCCTGGTCCAGAGCGGCCATATCCCCTTGGGGAGAGGCCAGAACCACCTCCACCGGGCGCTTCTCGCCCAGAGGCAGAACGTCCAGCAGTTCCTTGGGTAGCTCCTTGTCCAGGCTGCCTCCACCCTGACGGGTGCACCCTGTGATTCCTAGAGCTACCAGTCCGCAACAAAGTACGGCCAGCCGACGTGGTGATTTCACTTTACCCTTCTTTCTCCGGTCCATTTGGACCGTGCTCGTGGACCCATCTTAGTAGTGGCGGATCGGTCGTCATAGGAGATACGTCACAATCTGGTGACTTCGAAAAGATTTGCATTCACCCCCTCGAAAAAGGGCAGTCTGTGGCCGAAAACATATTTATGTCCAGCCAGCATCAGTCCGACCGCTTCGAGATTCTTGATCTGCTTCTTTGGGGCAGGCCTCTGAATGAAGTCTTGTGCAAGGTTTGCGCTCAACACGAAGCGGCCTACCCCGGCCACCACTGCAGCATCCTCTTTGCCGATTCTCTCAACCACCAGTTGCGAGGCTGCGTTGCCCCCAGTCTGCCGCCGGAGTTCGCTCAGGCAGTCAACCCCCTTCCGATCGCTCTGACCGGAAGCTGCTGCGGCAAAGCCGCAGCCTTGAAGGAGCCGGTGCTGGCCGACAACCTCTTCGAAAGCGCAGACCTCGAACCGTTTTTCCCCATCCTGCGTCAGGTGGGAATGTCCAGTTGCTGGTCCTATCCCGTACTGGATTCGCAAAAGCAACTGTTGGGGACATTCTCGGTGCTGCGCGGCCAGACCGGCCTGCCCACCCGCGAAGAAAACGAGGGAATCGCGCGCGCAGTCGACCTGACCCGGCTGGTTCTGGAACGCCAGGAGCGGCTGCAAACCATTCGTACCCTGGACAGCTCCTATTTCAGCACTCAGACATCCATCTGTTTTTGCGATTTGCGCTCGCCTTTGATGCTGATTCATCAGGCCAACGACTCTCTGTGCCAGCTGCTGGGTGGCAACCCGGATGGCCACCCGCTGGGCGACTTCTTCCCTGAGCGCGAGCCCTTTCAGGCCCTGGATCGGGTCTCCAATCGAGCCATCACGCCGGCCCGGCGCTTTGACGGCAGCGAGTTCCACTGCGAGGTCAACGTGCTTCGGGTTTGTGATGACTACGGTGAAATGACGCGCTTGTTTCTGACCTTTCACGACATCAGCGAACGCCTGGCCAACCAGGCCGCGCTGGCCGAAAGCGAAGCGCGCTTTCGCCGCATCTTCGAAGAGGTACCCCATGTGGCGGTACGCGGTTGCTCGCCGGACGGCAAGGTGCGATTTTGGAATCGAGCTTCGGAAAAACTGTTCGGTTACACGGCCGAGGAAGCGATTGGTCAGGCGCTGCCGCGCTGCGGCGAAGCCCACTATTCTTCCTCCAATGAGTATGAACTCTACCGGAAAGACGGCACGCTGGTGCCGGTTTTTGGGACCAGCGTGCCGCTGACCACCCCGGGTGTAGGAATGGAAGTCTACACCCTGGAGATCGACCTCAGTCAGTTGAAAGAAACCGAACGAGAACGCATCCAGTTGCTGCAGCTTCTGCTTCAGGCTCAGAAAATGGAAGCCCTGGGTCAGTTGACCGGGGGCATCGCTCACGACTTCAACAATATTTTGGCCACCATCCTGGGAAATCTGGAACTGGCCCGTCTCGATCCCGACCCGACCTTGTTGGAAGAAATTCAGGTCGCCGCCGAGCGCGCTCGCGACCTGACCCAAAGGATGCTCTCTTACAGCCATCCGCACCCCTCCAGCCGGACTGCCACACCGTTACTTGAACCCATTCGAGAGGTGTGTCGCATCCTGTCGGCCGTCATTCCCTCCAGTATTCAATTGCGACTCAATCTTAGCGAACTGGCTCCGCCGGCTCAGTTAGACCCGGTGGAACTGCACCAAATCCTGGCCAACCTGGTGATCAACGCGCGCGATGAACTGCCCGAGCAAGGCTTGATTGAGGTCGGCCTGCGCTACGCCGAACTGGAAAGTTTGGTGTGCAGTTCCTGCTTACGCCCGGTCGAGGGCCCGCTGGTGGAAGTCTGGGTGCGCGACAGCGGCCCGGGCATCCCGGCTGAGATTCGCTCACGGATCTTTGACCCATTCTTCACCACCAAGGGGGTCGGAAAGGGCAGCGGGCTGGGCCTGGCCGTGCTCCATCGACTGGTGCACGAGCGCGGTGGCCATGTGGTGGTGGCCCCCGGGCCGGGAGCCCACTTCCGGGTGCTGCTCCAACCCGCTCCCAATTCCCCCGCTCCTCCGCCCACCGCCGCCAACAGTGGGCCTGCTCCGAACAAGATTATGGTGATTGACGACGAACCCATGCTGGCTCGAATGCTGGGCAAACTGCTGGTCAGCCGGGGCTATCAGGCGGACGTCTACACCGACAGCAAGCTGGCCTGGGAGGCTTTCACCGCTGACCCTCAAGCCTACGCAGCCGTCATCACCGACCAGACCATGCCCAACAAAACCGGAGACGTCTTTGCCCGCGAGGCCCTGGCTTTGCGTCCGGACCTGCCCATTTTGCTGTGCACCGGTTTCAGCGAGCGGATCGACGCGGATGCCGCCCACGCCATCGGAATTCGCTTCTTCTTTCAGAAACCGGTCAAGCCCGCCACCCTGTTTGAAGCCCTTGCCCAGGTAGTGCCCGCTCCCGGATAGAATGCTGGCTCTATGATAGAAAAGAGTCACGAAGGCGACCCGCTCACGCTCGAGGCGGAGATGAGCGAAAGCGAGCAGATGTATCTCATCACCACAGCCATGCTGATCGAAGACGGGATGGAGCAACCGGTGCCGCTGCCGGCCCTGGCTCAGGCTCGCTCGATCATGCCGGCCTCGGTCAATCAGATGGTGCGCAAACTGGCCGACGAAGGCCTGGTCACCTACATTCCCTACAAAGGCATCGTGCTGACCACGGCCGGCACCAATATCGCCACCCGAATCCTGCGCTACCGCCGTCTCTGGGAAGTGTTCCTGGTCAAAAAGCTCAAACTGGCCCTGCCTTCGGCCGATCAGCTGGCCTGCCGCCTCGAACACCTGACCACCGATGAGGTGGCTGACCGTCTGAGCGAATATCTGGGCGACCCTCAACTCTCGCCGCAGGGCAAGCCCATCCCCCGCGCCCCCCGCGAAGACGATGGAGGCGGAGTGCTGTGTGTCAATCAAACGCGAGTGGGCCAGCGCAGCCGGGTGGTGCAGCTCAAAGGCGAAGGCGTGGCTCGAGGCTTTTTGCAGGGTGAAGGGATCCTGCCCGGAGCCCTGGTCACCGCCCTGGCCCTGGGCGGAGACGGCTCGGTATTGCTGGAGGTGGACGGACGCCAATCCCATCTGTCTGCTTCCATCGCCGACTCTGTACTGGTGCAGATTCAAGAATAAGCTGTGTTCAGTTTTCGTCCCGAGGAAGTGCGCGTACTGGGCTGCTTGATCGAAAAGCGCTACAGCACCCCCGACAATTACCCACTGAGCCTGAACTCGCTGGTCAATGCCTGCAACCAATCCTCCAATCGCGACCCGGTCGAGAACTACGATGCGGTCACGGTCGACAGCGCTCTCAAAAGCCTGCGCTCCCAGAACTATGCTCTGATTTTCACGGGTGAGAGGGTGGCCAAGTTCAAAGAGACCCTGGGGGAACGCCTGAGCCTGAGCCGCCCTCTCGAAGCGGTTCTGGCCGAATTGATGCTGCGCGGCCCGCAGACAGCAGGGGAATTGCGTTCGCGCACTGCTCGCATGTTCGAATTTCCCGATCTGAGCGCGGTAGAAGCCGTGCTCCAGGAACTGGCCGAGCGCGAACTGGTGGTGCAACTGGTTCGCCAACCCGGCAAGCGCGAAGCCCGCTGGGCTCACCAACTTTGCGGACCAGTTGATCCGGGGGATTCAGCCCCGCTCTCCAGCTCACCCTCCGACCTGGAAGAGCGGGTGGCGGCCCTTGAGGCCACCATGGCGGAAGTGCTGCGCAAACTGGACAAGCTGCTGGAGAATGCCTGAACACTAAAAATGCACCTGAGGCTTCCGACCCAGGTGCATTTTCCGCGGACAGGTGACTTACTTGCGGAGCATCAGTCCGGCCATCGCGGCGCCACCAGCCAATGCGGCCACTCCCACAGCCGGTCCGCCGAAAGCGTGTCCGGCCATCGCCAGGGCGAAGGCTCCACCGCCCAGGGCCAGAGCCGCCGGTGCGCGAAAATCCAATGTGATGAAACCGCTGGCCTTGCCGCCCAGGATTCCGGCGGCGGCGCCACCGAGGCCCAGCACGACAGCTCCCGGAACACCGGCAGCGGCGCCGATCGCGGTGGGGATCGCCAGGGCTGCGGCTCCGCCCAGAGCGGCTTTAAAAACTCGACCCGGTTCGACGTCGAAGCGACGGGGGTTTGGAGGGGTCGGCGGCTGGTTGTTGAGTTCAACTTTGTCGCCTTGGGGTGGGGTGTTATCAGCCTGAATCTTGGGGGCCAGGTTGCGAGCGGTTTGAAGGCCAGGGGTAAAACTCTGAATCTGCACGGTCCTAATGTCTCCTCTGTGTGTGTGCGTCCACACTAGACAGAACCCATCAAAGATTCCTGAAACCAGGACGGAAAGAAGAGAAGTATGAAAACCAGCCTGCTGGAGTTGTTCAAGGTCGGCCTCGGACCCTCAAGTTCCCACACGGTCGGACCGATGAAGGCGGCCAACCACTTCCTTCAGCGGGCTCCCGCCCACACCCATCGCTTCGAAGGCCACCTCTACGGCTCATTGGCTCTGACCGGGAGAGGACACGCCACCGACCGAGCGGTGCTCTTAGGATTGCAGGGCCACACCCCGGAAGGAATTCCTGTGGACCAGGTGGCCGAAATCCTGCGGTCGATCGACAACCAGCGATTTCGAGTCTGTTTTCACGAACAGGAATGGATGCCCGAGCACCCCAACGGCTTGAAGATCCAGGCCCGGGACAGTGAGGGTCAGGTGATACTCGAGCACCACTACTATTCGGTGGGCGGAGGCACAATCCGGATGGCTGGCGAGGGGACTCAGGACAGCAGCCCGCCTTCGCTGCCCCATCCCTACAGCTGCGCCGACGAACTGCTGAAGATCGGTCAGCAGAAAGGGCTGGCCATCTGGCAAATTGGCCTGGAAAATGAGCTGGCCTGGCGTTCCCTGAGCGAAATCGACGATTGGTTGATGCGTATCTGGCGGGTCATGCAAGAGTGTGTGGAGCGTGGGATGAGGGCCCAGGGCAGTTTGCCGGGAGGCCTTCAAGTCCAGCGACGGGCTCGGGCGCTGGCCTCAGCTCTGGATCCCGAAGACCCTCTCTCGCCACTGGACTGGGTGGAAGTCTATGCTCTGGCCGTGAACGAGGAGAATGCGGCCGGAGGCCGGGTCGTCACCGCGCCCACCAACGGC
>JAFEBA010000090.1 GCA_018266105.1 bacterium
ATCAGGTGGGCAAGTCGATTCAGGACGGCCTGGACGACCTTTTCAAATAGGCTCCCGTCTGACCAGTTGGCCCAGGTGCACTTCCATGGGTCTTAGGCCTTTTTGGGCCTTGGTATCAGGTATGCCTTTCCAGCGAATTTGCACGTCCAGTTCGTAAAGGCCGTTTTTCAAGTCGCGGGATAAGACCGCATAGGAATACTCGGCCGGTTCCTCGGGGGAGTGTCCGTAAACATAGGTCTCGGGGTGGCCCTGGATATCCTTGCGAGCCACCAGATCCTGCAGCAAGCGGCGAGCCACGGCCATTCCCGTTTCTGGTTGACCTGGCAGGGGCCTGGGATGCAAAAGCAGCGGGCCTAAAAACACCGCCAGCATTGCCAGGACCACCAGCTTCTCCAATTTTGTCACGGCAGGAGCGTTCGTGGCGTCCGAATGGAAACCTCGAGTTCAACACCAGCTGCCAGTTTTGCCCTAATCTGGAGCGGATGATGATCAACCCATCCCCCAAGCCAGCCAGTGACTTCGTGCGCAATGTCGGTCAGAAGGTGATCGACAGTGATTTTGGCACCGATTTACCGGAGTCTTCACGCGACCGGTTGGTGCTGACCACGACCGGGGGGGCGGTATTGGGGGCGGCCATCGGAACTTACCTGGGATTTCAGAGCCAGCAGGGCAACCAGGTTCAAGAGCAGTGGCGCACCCATGGAATTGAACACCCTCATCTCACGGGGTATTCTCACAGCGCTGTGCCGGACTATACGCGGGTCTGCCACACCGAGGGCAGCGGCAAAGATCAGCACGAAGTCTGCCACGATCGCCTGGACGGCTGGTGGCATCGCTATTCGCCCAACATTAGCTGGAATCAGGTCGGCACCTATACCGCGCCCGAGTTTCACAACACCCGCTGGGCCGAGCCGCTGCTGGGCGGATTTTTGGGTGCCTTGGGTGGAGGCTTGCTGGGTCTGGGAGTGGGGGTGGGGGTCAACGCCATCCAGCATTCTCTCCAGCACGACCAGGCGGGCGCTTCCAGTCATCCGCCGCAGACTCAGCAGGCCCGTCAAAGCCTGGAGACGAGAGCGGGTCTGCTGGCTTTGGGCGGCGCTACAGTGGGAATGCTGGGCGGCGGTACGCTGGGCTATGTTTCGGGCGTGATCGAACAGGCCCAAAAGGAAGTTCACACCCGCGACTGGATGGGTCCGGTGCTGCAGAATCAGCGCATCGGGCAGATTCCGGCCGACTATTATGAGCACAACCTGGGGTTGGGTGTGCCCGGACTTGGTTTAGGATTCGGCAAGGGTTCGAGCCAGGGAGTCTACCGGGACGTGCCTGCTTACAATGGCGATGGCACGCCTCAGTTGCAGCGAGTCCAGCATACATTCGATACGGCTCGATACGGACCGGTGGGTGGGGCTATTATGGGCGGCCTCATTGGAGGGGGGGTCGGCCTGGCGGCGGGAGTCGCCGCCGGCACTCTGGTGAAGATGGTCGAGAGCCGATCCAAGGACAACAAGCCCCCCCAAGCGTAATCTCCCGGGTGAAGGACTTTCTGAACGGGTTTCTGTCTTTGGTCAAGGGCAAGGGCCCCAATTGGGGATTTGAGGAGCGGCGCAGTCTGGTTCGGCTGAAGTGCAGCTATCGCAGCATTTATTGCCACGGAGCAGAGCGTTTACCCGGCACCATTACTGACCTGGGCGAGGGCGGCCTGGCGTTGTCCAGTCGAGAGCCCCTCAAGGTGGGTCAGTCAGTTAAAGTCTTTTGCCCCTTTGTGGACGTTGAAGGTCCGAATGACCCTGTTGAGGGCGAAGTTTGCTGGACCAACGCCATGGGCGATCTGCACAACTCAGGGATCCGATTTAGTGTGACCCCGCATTCCTGGGTCTTCAGCGTGCTTCAGTTGCTGGGCTTTTCCAGTCTGAGTTCGCGGAGCAAACGCCGATGGGTGCGAGCTGAGTGCAAGTTGCCGGCCCGGGTGGGGGAGCGCCAGGTCGAAGTGGCCAATCTCGGCGTAGGCGGGGCCTTAATTCAGGCTCGTCCCCGGCTTGAGCTGGGTGAGCAGGCCATCGTGGTCGGTCCCTACTTGAAGCTCGAGGAACTTAGACTGGAGGGCGTCACGCTGGAGCCTCGAGAAGATGGCTTGCAGCCTTTCGAATTCCGCGAACTGAGCGGTTCCCAGCTCAAGCTTTTGGGACTCTACCTGAAGGCGCTGTTGCGCCGCTCTTTTCCGGGTCGTTAGCTTTTATCTGGGGAACGGAACCCGCAGCCAGTTCAGGGCATTGGGGGAGAATGCGCAATACGATGATCTTCCTGGTTTTTTTTCTGGCCGTCGCCATGCTGAGCATGCGCTGGCTGGCCCCGAAGCGGCCTCCCGGGGGCTTGGCAGCCCTGCCTTTGCCGCCTTTGGAGGCCTCCCAAACCCGGCACTTTCAGACGGCGACCTTCGCCCTCGGTTGATTCTGGGGACCGGACGCCCAGTTTGGGCGTCTTGACGGCGTCATTCGCACCCGCGTTGGTTACTGTGGTGGCACCACCCCCAACCCGACCTACCACAGCCTGGGCGACCACAGCGAATCCATTCAAATCGACTTTGATCCCAAACGGATCAGCTATCTCCAGCTGGTTCGAGAAGCGTTGGCTGAGGGCAGCTTCGGTCCGGCCTACAGTCGCCAATACCGAAGTGTCATTTTCTATCATGATCCGGAACAGGAGCGGATTGCCCGAGAGGCGGGCTGTCCCAGCCTGGAGCCGGTGGGCGTCTTCACTCGAGCTGAGGATTATCATCAGAAGTATTATTTGCAGCAGTCCAGCGTGGTGAAAGACTTCTATGCTATGTTTCCAGGGGACGTAGCCTTTACCGACGCGACCGCCACCATGCGTGCCAACGCCATCGTGGGTGGAGCCCTGGAGCGGGCTCAGGTGCAGAAACTACTCCCTGAATTAGGGGTGAGCGATGGCACTGCCCAAGCTTTGCTGAGGCTGGCAGCCGAAGCTCAACCGAGCTGTGGCGTGCGCTGATTAGAAGCTGTCAACCCAGCGGCCAAAGACAGGATAATGGTAACTGTTACCCTGAGCCACCTGGATGGCGGCCAGCACCGAGAAAATAAAGGCCAGAATTCCGAACAGGGAGAGGGCGGGCACGGCCACCAGAAGGCCAAGCCCGAAGGTGGCAAAGCTCACGCCAACGGTCAGCGCGACCAGGATCAGGGTGACCAGATGAAGGCCAACCGCCTGCTTGGCCTGGGCCGCCACAAACGGGGAATGCTCGCGCTGCCATATGTAGAGAATCAGTGGAAAAATGAGAGGCAGTCCGGCCAGGTAACTCACGTGGGCCAGTGCTCCCCAGATTTTTTCTTCTTGTGTAGGCATCAGCGAGACCTCCGCAGCATTTTCCAGGCCATCTTAGCCGACCGAGCGGGAACGGGACCAGGGTAAAAGGGGTGCCTTTTTGGAGTCTCAGGCCAGCTTGTTGGCGATTCGGTAAGCGGCGCAATCCTGCACGGTTTGCTCGGTGTAAACCCGCGCGAAGTGCTGGAGTCGTGAAATGAGCAGGTCCTGGTCGCCGCCAACCCAGTCGCAAATGGCATGAGCCACACCTGACTGGTGCGCGTGGGCTCGTGCCAGGGCCACTGCCGCCTGCTCACTGAGATCACGCCATTGTTGGAGGCTGGCAAATTTGTCGGGCTCCAGGGAGCCCTTCTCCCGCTGGCGCTCGCGCATGTAATAGGCGTCGCCATCAATGGTGCAGTAGGCCATGGTGGGGTCGAAAATGCCCCCTAAGGCCGCCATTCCGGTAAAGATGTGTTCGGCATTGGCCTGTTCCAGATCGCCTGTGGACTGCTCGGGAGCCGTCGGCAGCTCTTGCTTCAACTCCAGTATGCGGGGATGTTGGCCGTGTCCGGACACAAGGATGAAGTATCGATTTAGACCATAGGTGCTGCCGCCCGACTCCATCTTTCGCGCGATGTCCAAGACTTCCAGTGGACGTTTCAGGTCAGGCGTAGGCCCCTGATCCTGGTCGTAGTGTTGCAAGAAGGCGCGCAGGTGGCTGGCCTCGGGCTCTTCCACGTCGCGCAATTCCTCATTCCGCTTGAGCTTCTGATGATGATGATGGGTGAATTTCTCCAACAGGTCTTCTTGCCTGGCCTGGGCCTGGCGGGCGATCAATTCAGCCACCTCGCCTCGGGCTTCGTTGGCGCGAATGCCGCACAACGGGGCGCTGTCAGAGTGAGCCAGTCGGCTCAGTTCCTGCAGGTATGCGCCGGCCATCCCCGCCACCAGCTGGTCGGCTTCGGCTGGCTTCAACCGACCGAGTCCCATCAACATCAGGCTGGTGGCCATGCGCTCCAGATCGTCTTCCGGGCTGCCTCTCCCGGCCATATCGAAATCATTGATGCCCCAGAAACAGGTGCCGTCGGGGGCCCGCATGGTTCCCAGGTTGCCCAGGTGACAGTCGCCGCCGATAATGATTTCCGGCGCCTTACGGTCCAGTAGATTGGACATTTCGAAATAACAGCCCATGACGTCCTTGTAGAAAAGGGCTGGATTGACCCGGAAGAAGCGAGAGGGGCTTGAGACCGTTAACTGATTGCGTCGCAGCAGAACGTCCTGTGGGAGCTCCAGTTCGGAGTTGAACTGGTTGACGAAGTCCACACCCTCTTGAGGACTCCGAGCCAATCCCCCGGGTAGATTCGTTCCGGCGCAACGGGCCAGGCTCAGGGCCAGTTCTTGCTGGTCACGGGCGAGCTGTTGTGGAAGGACCACGGGCGGGGCCACCCCGGGCCTGGTCGGGACCGCCTCCACGCTGCCCACCAGGCCATCGCGTGAAGGCTCGGTCGGAGGAGCCGCCGTCGGTGTTCTAAGTGGTCGGGCCAAAGAGGGCTGGGATTGAATCTTCACGTGTCTCTATTCGGCATCTTTCGGTCCAAATTCCTCGATGGAGGAGCCCGCGCCCGGGTTGGCCAAACACCGGACCCATGCGTATTCGGCTCTGGCTTGTGCTTTTTACAATGTTCAGTTTTCTTGGCAACCTGCCCCTCTGGTCACAGGAGCGTCCTCAGGTTGTGGTTGTGGGAGGTGGAATTGCCGGTCTGGTGACGGCCTTCAAATTGGAGCAACGGGGTTATCGCTGCTGTCTGCTGGAAGCCAGCGACCGTTTGGGCGGACGCATCGGCACGGCCCACTATCCTCAGGGCCTTGAGGCCGAATACGGCATGCAAGAGATTTGGGAAAAGAGCCCATTGATCGGCATTATCAAGGAGCTAGGCCTGCAGTTGGAGGCCAGCGATGACCCCTGGTCGAGCCTGCTGATCGACGAAAAGCTGTACGCATTTACCGAGGATACGCGTGAGCAATATTTCTTGAAGCTTTTTACGCCCGTCGAGCGGAAGGCTTTTGACGCCACCATTGCCGAGCTGGAGAGTTGCTACACAGAGGCCACCAGCAAAGGTCTGACTGCTAAAATGCTCAAGCTCCAGAACCAGACCTTCGCCGAGTGGCTGCAGGAGCGCAAGCTACCCTCCAAGGTGGAACAGGCCGTACGTCTCACCATCGAAGTCGAGTTGGCTACCGTGGCCGAGAAATTCTCGGCCCTTTCGGCCGTGCTGGAGTACCGCACATTTTTGTTTGGCGGCGAAAAGAATTATCACGTGCCGGGCGGCAACAGCGTGATCATCGGCAAGCTGGGAGAAGCCCTGAAAGGGCCCAAGGTTATGGGCGCCACCGTGACTCACGTGGTGCGCCGCCAGGAAAATGGCAGGCTGGTTGCCGAGGTTCGCTACTTAAAGAATTCCACCGAGCAGAAAATTCAGGCCGACGCGGTTGTTATGGCCGTGCCCTGGGTGATCTTGCACCAGATTCAGTTCGAACCGGCCCTCACCGCCCCGCAGCTGAAAGCCCTGTCTCGTCTGGGCCGTGGTCAATACACCGTGATTCATATGTTGCTGGATAAGGCTGTGGCTGGGTTGTGGGCCAAGGCCGACCCCTTTCCGGTCCTGAGCAACGCTGAACTGGGCGTGATTTATGGGCCGCATGCTACCGACACCAACGGCCCGGAGATCGTCTTCTCATTCCTGATTTACGGTCCCGAGGCTGAGGCTTATCACATGGCTCCCCGGGACATCAAGCGCAGCGAGGTTCTGGAAGGCATGGACGCGGTCTGGCCCGGATTCTCCAAGTATGTGCACGAGACGTTCTTTTACAGCTACCACCCGGCCGCCGTCACCTACTGGCCTAAAGGTCGTTCACCGCTGGACGAACTCTCCGAAGCGATCCGCACTCCCCATCTGGGGCTGTTTCTGGCCGGGGATTGGACCGAGAGCAGCCATGCTGAAGGCGCGGTACGCTCCGCCATCCTGGCTTCAGAGAAAGTCGATAGCTATCTCAAAAGCTTGAAATAGCCTATTTTTCGCCACGCAGCACTTTTAAATATTGGACCAGGGCCTTTCGTTGGTCCTCTGCCAGCTTGTCTCCATAACTGTCCATAGGAGTACCGGGAATGCCGTTGGTAATGATTTTCAACACGGCTTTGTCACCGGTGCCGCGCTTGTAGGTGGCCGAGGCCAGGCTGGATGGCTTGGAATCGAAGCCTTTGGCGTCCGGACCATCACCCAAGCCCTGGGCACCGTGGCATCCAGCGCACCAGGTGGTGTAAAGAGCCTTGCCATCGGGAGCGGCTTGAGCCGCGGCAGTAGTCAGGGCGAGCAGTAGAATCAAGCAGTTCCTTCGCATACTCAGCGGGTTCGCTGGTCGGGCCCGAGGTGCCTCCCGTGGGTGTGCCGAACCGCGCCGGATGGGCCTGGAAACCATACTGCAGCACGAGGGCTTTGAGCTGGCCTGGGAATTTTCCGCCGAGTTCCTGCATCTGGTCTTTCGTCATCCCAATCTGGGTGAGGAAGCCCTGGGTCTGTGTCTGGACACCCAGGAGCGGATGGATTTTCTCGACATCGTGCGCGAGGCTCAGCGCCTGCTGGCTCCCCCTCCAGACCATCGATGCAGACTGGGCGCGCTCTCCGGGCAGCCGGCCCGCATTCGCCTGGCGGTGGGGCCCGGAGCTCGTTTGAACCTGGAAGCGGTCCAGGCCGGGCGCCAGCTTTTCGAGGCCGATCTGGATGCACGTTCCAGCCTGCGCGCCCTGGTCCATGTGCTGACCCAGGAGTCATCGCAGCGCAGTCTGATTGTACGTGGTCGGCCTCAGTTGTTCGAGGACGGAGGTCTGCGAGTAGGCGGCCACAGCGGAAAGTGGGATCCCCTGCTCAGCCACGTGGTTGGACCGAGCGGGGAGTGGCTGCCCCTCAAGGCACTGCTATCCTCGCAGGAAGTGACGGGGTGGCTTAATGCTCAGGAAGTCTGGGAGCGAGTCGGCTTCGCCCGCGTCTCTCCTGTGGCCTGGGCTCGTCTTGTCGATCGCGGCATCTATTCTCAGGCTGAGATCGCTTTGGGCGGCGGAGAAAATCCGGCCGAACTGGCTCTGGGTCGAGCCTACCTGGCCGTGCAGCGTGGACCTTTACTGGAAGCCTTGCCGCACCTGCAGGAAGCCCGTCAGCTGGTCTCGGGCCTGAGCGAAGATGATCAGAACTTACTGCTGGAGCTGGAAACCTATCTGCTCTGCCAACAAGGGACCGCGCAGGTGGACCCGATTGTCCGGAACATGCAGCAGCTGGTGGCTCGCCAGTTGCCGGCCGACCGTTGGGCCGGAAGGCGGGCCCTGAGTAACTGGCGAGTATTTCTGGACCTGATTTATGAGGGACAGATCCCCGAGGCGCAATTGCAAGTCTGGCAGGGATGGTTGGCCCAATTGGGCGCACCCGTGGATGAATTCACACTTTCATTTGCCCGTCCACAGGGAGCGAAACGCCCTCAGCGCCCGTCCGAGGTGGTGGAACGCCCACCTTTGCCGCCCGAGCGCAGTCTGGCCGCTCCGCTCCTGGCCATCGCCCTGGCCCTGGTGCTGGGATTTTGGTGGCGCTACACCCATCCGATCGATTGGGGACCACCGGCTCCGCTCAAGCCGGCAGCCACTCCCAGGTGAGGCTAGACTAGAAATTGTTCGGGACTCGTCCAATCTGACGCTTCATTTGTAGTAGGGCGGCCCGACCATTCAGGGAAGCTCCCAAAAATGAAAAAGATCTCCTTGTGTCTGACCGCCGCAGCGCTCTTGAGCGGCTGCAATCTACTCTCCAAGGGTCCGACGATTCCGAAGGTTCAGGTCAAACTTCCTTATCACGCCGCGATCGAGCTAGACGGAAAGACGCGTAAAGAAATCGAAGAAATTCGTAAGAAAGAGATCCTGGCCAGCACCGCGCTCAAGCCCATGGTTCCTCCCGATTACTTTGACAATACGCGTCCCATCTTCAAGGAAATTGTGGACGGTCGGGACTGGATTGGGCTGGACGGGCTGGCTTACAGTGATGAGGCAGGTTTTCACCAGAAGTTTGCTGAGGGGCCATCTCGCGACAGTGCCCTGATCGTGAACCCGTTTGTTCTGATCGGGACCGACTATGCCTATGCTAGCATGGACCTGACCAAGGATACGAATGCGATGCCTAATTTCGGCAAGGACATCTGGCCGGATCGCGTCGAGTTTGACGGCGCCGCTGGCACGCTTCGCCTCCACTACAGCTGCACGGGATCGACGCCAGCCAATCGATTTGCGGGCGTCAAAGATGCATTTCCTCTGGACGTTGTGCATACCAATGCCAAGGACCTTGGATTTGGATTCATGTGCATTCCCAAAGAGGGATTAAAGGGAATTGAGTTGGACGGCAATGCCGACTCGGTCCTTCAATGTGACGACCGCTACACGCTCTTTAAGATGAACGCTTTCCCTGACATCGAAGTGAATACTTACTATCACCGAAATGCTTCCTCGGTCTCATTTCGCATTCACCAATATCCGGCTGAACTCAGGACGATGCTCTGGCGGGACGTTCCCGATAATCGAAACGACCCGCCAGATTTTCTGGTGATTCAGACTTGGGATAACTCTGACCCCTCGTATCATCGCGACCTGGACATCGACCAGTGAGCGGCCGCAGATTCAGTGGGGATTATCGACGAGTGCTGGCGCAGAGAGCAATGGCCACGGCGGGGTCGCCAATCATGGCCTGCATGGCATCCTGCAAAACGGAGCTGAAAACGGTGCTGGCAAAATCGTCGCTCAGAGGTCCAACCTGCTTCTCGAACCATTCGACGTCGGCGGGCTTCACGCGAATCATCGAACCAAACTTGCGCATGGCTTTTTCATCGTACTGACCGGAGCCTTCCGAAACGGTTTCGCGGTAATACTCTTGAAGCACGGTGGCGGGTTTGGCGTCTTCTAATGAGCCTTCCGCGACCAGTTCTTTGCCTTTCATCCCAAGAAACTTCTTCAGGTTCAGGTCGCCTTCGTCGGCGCCGACGGTTTCGGGCGCTTTTTCCTTGGGTTCAGGGCTCTTGGGATAGGTACTGGGCTTCCAGCAGTTTCCAAACGGGCTTCCTACTAAACTCATGGCGTCGCTCCTTGCATCTCTGTCTTCTCGGAACAGTCTAGGAGCGAGGCCTCAAAAAACTCTGACTGATGAGTCGAGCAAAGGGGGAACTTGAGCTCTTACAGTTGGGTCAGGAGCCGCATCTTTAGTGTTTGCGGCGCAATCGCCCGGCTGCGGCGCCAAGCATCCAGAGCAGATTCTGCAGAAATGAAGGTTTGACGATGACCTTGCGGACCACCCCCTGCTTAACCTGGGATGGTAGGTGCTGCAGTCCGCTCTGGTCGGTGACCCACATAAGCTTTCCTTCGCTCGACCAGAAGCGGCGGATTCGGCCACTTTGGGTGGCCACCAGGTCTCCCATTGAAAGCTGCTGCGGGCTGACACCGAGAACCTGGCAGCGACTGCCGGGCGGCAGAATGGCCGCGAGCTCGTCGGTGTCGACCCGGACGGTTTTCAGGGATCCTTGTTTCATTGCATCGGCATCGAAATGAATCACATAGGTTACCGCCTGTTCTCCAGATGATTGCAGTCTAGCAGTTGAACTGTTGTTACTGTCAGGGGCAGGTCTCTCACTTTTAAGTAGTAGGATCATGCCGGAGCATGGCCTGGGCCAGAGTAGAATCAGCGGGATCGAATTTCACCAAATCTTCACCTGGTCTTTGAGTCAATTTCATGAAGACGGTTTATGGTGCGAACGGACCACTCAAGATCTGGAGGACCGTTGAAAGCTCTGCTGACCGTTTTGCTCTTCAGTATTCCCTGTTGGAGCCAACAGGCCATTGTCAATTTACCCTCAGCTGACATCACCCCGGAGGGTCGGCATTTTCTAATGAATGAATCCTTTATTGGTTCGAAGGAGTGGAGTTCGGTGAACTTTTACACATATGGGGTCGGCAATGATACCGAGTTCTGCGCCACTCTGTATGACCTGGCCAGTCCACCCAGGCGTAGTTTCGCCGCCGCTTTGGGCTATAAATCGCAGTTTGACCTGGCCGAGGACGGTGAGGTGTGGAGAGAGCTGAAGCTGACTCACGGACTCATGTTGCCGGTGAACTTAAGAGGGGGCGGGGTTGGTGCATACGGTTACGTCCACGCCAGCGGTCGACTGAGCTCGACCGACACGCGGCTGACTCTGGGCCTGGCCGGTGGAACCAGTCAACTGTTTGGCCAGAATACCTTGTGCGTGATGACCGCGGTTGAGCATCCACTTACAGAAGAGGTTAGCCTGGTGGCTGAGTGGTTCTCCGGACGTCATGAGCTGGGGAATTTAATTACGGGAGTGGTTTATCACAATCACGAGCACGACTTTATGGTCGTGGGCAGCTACAAAATCCCCAACCATCCTGGCGTTACCAGTCCAGGCTTTGTTCTTGAATTCGGGGGTTCTTTTGACATGGAGGCAACATTGAGCGCAGTCAATTCTTACAATGAATGGGATCCTCTGGAAGAGATTATTGTCGGACGTCTTGAGGGCGCGGTGATTCCCAGCAATCACATTAGCGTGAATATTAGCGTGCCCCGTCGAGTCCGTCCTCTGTTTTCGCTATTCTCCGGGATGCGCTATCCCCAGTTCATGATTCGGCCGGCACAGCGGGAGTTGGAGATTTTTATCAGCACCCTGCAGAGCCTGGGCGTCGTGGTGCGCCGGCCAGATGCGCTGGACGGCCGGACCGCCTTCAGCACTCCTGTCTGGAGAAGCCGAGGTTTTTGCACCGCCTGTCCTCGCGACGGATTTCTGGTGGTGGGAGACGAGATTATCGAAACGCCGATGCCCTGGCGCTGTCGATATTTTGAGGGTTTGGCCTACAAGAGGCTGTTCCGTGAATACTACGAGGGGGGCGCCCGTTGGACGGTCGCGCCTCGGCCTCGCCTGGCTGACGATCTGTTCGACTCGAGTTATGAGGTGCCCCGAGCCGGTGAGCCCATGCGATACGTGCTGACTGAAGTTGAGCCGGTTTTCGACGCGGCAGACTTCGCTCGCTGTGGGCGAGACCTGTTTGTCACGCGCAGTAACGTGACAAACCAGAAAGGTATTGACTGGCTCCGTCGTCATCTTGGCGATCGCTACCGAATTCACGAGATTCAGAGCAAATGTCGTCAGCCCATGCATATTGATTCCACCTTTATTCCGCTTGCGCCCGGAAAGGTGATGGTGAACCCGGAATTCATTGATTTGGAAAGGTTGCCCCCCATCCTGAAGGGCTGGGACGTCCTGGTTGCTCCTCAACCCGATCGGGCGCCGGGCCAGATCATTTCCTTGTGTAGCGCCTGGTTAAGCATGAATGTCCTGGTCGTCAATCCCCGTCAGGTGATCGTCGAGCGGCACCAGAAAGGCATGATTGCTGCCTTAAAGCAATGGGGTTTCGAGCCCATCCCACTGCCTTTCACCCACTATGCTCCTTTTGGAGGTTCCTTTCACTGCGCTACCTTGGATATCAGGCGCAGAGGCGTGTTGGAATCTTACTTTGATTAGCCTGGGTGCTGTTTGGACTTTGCTGGCGGTTACCGCCCAGACTCTGGCCAACTTTTGCCTTCGTCATCCCAGGCCGTCTCATCTGACCTTTCTGCTCGCCTTTGGATTGCTGGCGGCCCATTTCTTCTTGTGGAGCCAGGCTCTGGCTCTGGCTCCTCTGACCAGGCTGATCCCGTGGACGGCCTTTGGCCCGCTCTTGAACGCCTGGATTGCGATTCACTTCCTGGGGGAACACATCAGTCGAGTCCGCTGGGGGGGAACTGTACTGATCATGCTGGGGATCTATCTGTGCGCCTGAAGGGTGGGCTTGGGCTGGTTCTTCTGGCGGTATTCCTCAGCGCGCAGGGGGATATTGTGCTGGCGCTGGCTGTTGGGCGAGTCCGAGTGGCAGTCTGGCCATGGATTCTGGCTGAACCGCTGTTTTATCTGGCGCTGACCCTGCTCTTTGCTCACCTCTACGTGTGGGTTCAGACCTTGAGGCGGCTGGCCCTGTCCGTGGCGGTGCCCTGCACTGCTCTCAGCTATTTGTTAAACAGTCTGTTGTCGAGCTGGGAGCTCTCTGAGCCGGTTGGTTCGAGGCACTGGGCAGGATTGTGTCTGATCGCCCTGGGGGTTGGATTGATTGCGGTTGATTCCTCCTCGGAACAAAGTCGTCTTGAATAGTTGCTGGTCATGGGATTGCGCTTCCGCTAAAGCTCCGATTAGAGCAGCAATGGTAGCCACTGAGTGTGAAAAGGTCAGGCCGCTATACAAGAGCCTGGGACAGGCTCCTAGCGACCCTGCAGGATAAACATTTCTGCGATGGCGTCACGTTGTTTGGGGGTCAGCTTGCTCAGAAGGGGTAGAGCTTTCTGAAGGCTTTCCGCATCCTTGGCGCTGATGCTGCCGTCTTTGACCTTGCCGGCCAGCCCATCGGCCATGTATGTGAAGGTGTCCGTGCCCATGGCGTGGCCGCTCACGAACGCTTCGCGATGACTGATGCCAAAGGTCGAGCCGCTCAGCTGCTGGCCGAAGTCGGCGCGCATCTTGGGGGAAAGCTTTTCGTAGACGCCCGAAATCTCAGGGGGGAGTTTGCGCAAGGTCTCCAGCTTGCCGCTCTTTTCCAGGGCCTGGCGCACGTTGTCTTTCAAGTAAGCAAACTCTGGTTTAGGCTTGGGTTCCGCCTTCGGCTCCGGTTTGGGTTCAGGCTTGGGCTCCGGTTTGGGCTCGGCCTTCGGCTCCGGTTTGGGCTCCGGTTTGGGCTCGGCCTTCGGCTCGGCCTTCGGCTCGGCCTTCGGCTCCGGCTTTGGACCGGCCTTGGGCTCAGCTTTAGGGTCCGGCTTCGGCTCCGCTTTGGGTTCTGACTTGGGTTCAGCTTTGGGTGCTGCCTTGGGTTCGGCTGGTTTGGACTTGCCGTTCAACAATTTCAGCGTCTCGGCTCCGATGATTCCATCTTCTTTGAGGCCGTGCTCGCGCTGCAGTTTTTTGAGTGCTTCCTGAGTTTTGGGGCCAAACTTTCCGTCCGTCTTGAGGTCCGTGCCCAGGCGGTTCATCAGTTCCTGAGCGCCACGCACCTTGGATCCTTGTGAGCCCTCGCTGAGCAATTTGCCTTTGGGCAGTGTTAGGCCCTTGGCCAGTTTTTTGTTGGTATCCGGCCCGGCTACACCATCCTGCTCCAATCCTTTGCGCCGCTGAAAGGTGCGCAGCGCTTTTTCGGTCTTGGGTCCAAATTCACCATCGGGCTTCAGGCCTGCTCCCTGGGCATTGAGCTGGTTTTGCAGACTCTTGACGTCTTCGCCGGATTGGCCGCGACGCAGACCGGGGCTGGCCGCGCCCCAGGTTCCGAAGTTGGGCGTGACTCCGTTCGAGGCCTCGCCTGCGTGCGAGCTGATGCGGGCTCCATCGCCTCCGGATTTGGCCTGGGACGGCTTGGGAGCCGACTTGGCGGACGATGCCTTGGGTTGGGTCCGGGTTGGGGATACCTTGGGGAGGTCGCGGTTGATCCCAGAGCTCTTCACACTACACACCATGCCTTCGCGAGTTTCCCTGATTATGACAAAACAAAAAAGCGAAGCCAGCCGGCTTCGCTTTAACAGGATGTGAACTTTGTTAAGATTCTTTGGGCGGTTCGGGAGTTTGAGCTGCTTGATTCATTCCCTGGAGAATGTCCCCCAGAATCTGGGTGGGATGGTCAGCTTTGTCGGTGTAGAACCCGTAGTCGCCACCGTCTTTTTCGGCCACCTCAATGAAGCGCAGACTGTCGCCCTTGTCACGCGCGATTCCGGTGAGCGTGTCACCGGCATCCTTGACCCGAGTCGAAAGCGTGGCGATGAAATACTCCTGGCCCACTTCAACCCCAGCCACCTTGTCACGCTCCTGGCGGTTGTGTTTGGCAATGTTTTCCAGGCTTTCACCTTTGGCCAGGTCGAGCTGGGGAATGGCTTCCTGAGTTCCCGTGCTCAGACGAACTTTTTCTACATTGAAGGGCACTCCGGCTGCCTCAGAGAGTTTGCGCAGGTCCCCAACCAGTGCGTCAGGGCTGGCGCCTTTTACCTGCAAGGTGGCCTTGTCTCGGAACCACTTGTCCTCCAGCACCAGTTCACCCGGGGTGTTTTGAAAGCGAATGCTGGCCGATTTCATGCGCGTGCTGGCCACTGAGAATCCAATTGTGTTGGGGTTGATGGGGCCAACGCTGTTAAAGCTTCCGGACATCTATATCTATGTCTCCTTCGAACTGCTGATGAGGAAATCTTAATCACTCGCCCTGAAAAATGGTTGAAGGCAGGAATTCAGGGCTGTTTCAGGGGCACCGACTAAATTGGACTTATGGCAACCGTAAACGTATACACCTACTACACCCATAAGCTGGCTCACGAAAAGATGGAGCGCCCCAAGGCCGCCACTCGGCCTCTGGCCCTGCCCCGGATTCATCCGCTCTGGGTCGCTCTAGTGGTGGTGATGGTTTGGTTGCGCTGGATGCCGCCTGCCCAACCCCTGGCCGCTTTCACCGGTGTAGCCCTGGCTCTGGGTTCTCTCTACTTGCTGAGTCGCTTCACCATTCGCACCCAAAAAGTCTGGCGAGCCCTGAACGGAATGTCTCTCGGCGCCGACGACATGGAAGTGCTCTGCGGTCGCTAGATGTCCTGGCGCGAGGAGGATAACCCGGTCACGGGCGGACTGCGCAATCCTGGCCTGGTCGCCCCGCTCCTCGAATTGTCGCAACAGATGCAGACCGGGCATTTGACCCCGGATGACTACATTGACCGCATTCAAAAGGCTCAGGGTCGTTTTCAGCGCCTGCGCGGGCGTATGGCTGAATCGATCTTGAACGGCAACAACCTGCAGGGCTATCGCGAAGGTCTGATGGAGGCTCTGAACGACACCTTCAATCTGCTCCAATATGGCCTGGAGGAACTTGAAGGCTACAGAGTGGGGGATGATCGAGCGCCCCTGCGCATGGGCAGATTGCTTTTGGAAAAGGGCGAGCAAGAGTACCTGGCCCTGCTGGAGATCATTCAGAACGAGGAAGAAGCGGGTTGCGAACGCGAGCGCACCACCAATCTCTGGGCCCAACTGCTGAACGAAGCTCACAAGGCGCACCTGGGCGATATCAGCCCGGAAGAATGGGTCGAAACATTGGCCTGGGGCGAATGGGCCTTGCGTGCTCATATGGACGGAACATTTCGAGACTTCCAGCGTGCTCTGGTGTGCTTGAAGCAGTCCCCTGAAGAGCCGGATCAGGCCGAGCAGAAGGTCATGGTTTCACTGCATCGGTTGCGCGAGTTCTTAGGGCTTTCCGTTTAGCTCGGGGCGATGCCAGTAGGTCACTTTGCTCGGGTCCATGTCGCGTTCAGTAACCCATTGCTGCCCGGCGACAGGTTGACGCGTCACCGGATCCTGGTTGTTTGAGCCGATCGACCTGGTTCCGCCGGCCTCGCTGACCAACTCAACGTGGCGGTGAGTGTTGTAGAAGGCAACATCCCCAGGCTTGGTGTCGCCGGCCTCGACCTTGCTCCAACCCTCTTTTTGCAACTGCTCGCGCAGCTTGTCAACATTGACCTGCTTGCCTTTGAGCAGGCCGTTGTTCATTAAGTTGGCGCTGACAAAGTCCGCGCAGTTATTGGTTTTGCCACCGGCGGCCTGGAAGTTGTCCAGCTGGCCTTTGAGGGTTTGAGATTTTTGGTCCAGAAATTTGCGGGCGTCGTCTACGGCCGCCTGGCCCGGATCAACTTTGCCCGCCTGCTTGGCCGCATCCACTGATTGGGCGCCAAAGTTTTGGGCCAGGCCGGTGGCCATGCTCTGAGCTCCTGGCGAAGCCTCGGCTTCTTTCTTCACCTCCGCCTTATCGGCCGGCTTCTGAACCTTGGGGGCGGGCTGAGTGGCGGGAGCCGGCTTGGGTGGGGCCGCCTTTTTAGTCGGAGTGGCCGAGTGTTTGCCGCTGGTGTGTTTGGAGATCGTTCCCATAGCTTCAGGATACGCCTTGGGCTCGGCCAGATTCCTGGCCAGATGTGAATAAGCTGTTTCCAATGTTGGTAAGATGTGAACTTGCTTCGATGTGGTTATCTATTGTCGCTTATATGATTCGAGCTGGAGTCACTCTTGGACTGATCGAAACTGAGCCAGAAACGGCCCAGAGGCGCGCCTATATTCGTGCTCACGATGCGCTCCACTGGCTGCGCAGCCTGCTTTGGGACAGTCAACTCCAGCAGGTGGATGAGCATCAGTGTCGTTTTCTCAAAAGCGCTCAGGTTCATACCATCTCTTTTGAAGAGGGGAGACTCTTCCTGGATCGCCCCCGAGCGCGCCAGAAGCAGCCCATCCCTCTGGTTTTTGATCCTCTGCTGGTAGACGAGGTCGAACTGGGCCCGGACGGCTCGGTTCGCTTTGCTTATAGCTCTGGTAGGCTGCATATTGAAGTGCAGGCGGGAGACGATTCTCTAGGGGTGCTGGGAGTTTCACGTCTGGCGGTCGACTACATGTTACATTTTGACGCTGGCTTGACGAGTCTGTAACAGATCTGAAAACCCTTGGTGGGCTCCATACTTTAGTATGAAGAAAAGACTGCCGAAGGGATTCATAAATCCAGGTGGACAGCCAGGCTTTGCGACAAAACGTTCATCAGCAACAGAGTGAGCAACCCGAACGCCGTGCCCGGCTGCGGGCGGTTCCAGACCTTGATCACGCCGTTCTGGCTATGCCCGAGGCCGGAATTCATAGCATTCTGGATGTGATCAACGGAGCTAGCCGACGTATTTACGTCAAGATGTTCAAGTTGACGTCCACCCGCATTCAGCAGGCCCTGGTGGTGGCTGCTCACCGTGGGGTTGACGTCCGGGTGATGTTGAATCCCAGTCGCTCCGACGGCTCGCGCGCCAATGATGACGCCGCCCAGGCTTTGCGCCAGGGCGGTGTGGCGGTGGAATGGACCAATCCCCAGTTTTATGTGACCCACGAGAAGTCCATGGTGGCCGATGACCTGGCCTTCATCTGCACCTTTAACTTCGCTGACAAGTACTTCAAGAAGACCCGTGGTTATGCTGTGGTGACACGAAATTCCGAGGAAGTGGCTGAGGTCGTTGAGGGCTTCGAGGCAGACTGGCAGCGACGCGCCTTCGTTCCCGGTCGGCTGGTCTGGAGCCAGGCCCATGAAGGCAACGCTCGAGCCAAACTCGAGGAGCTTTTGGATGGAGCTCAGTCAGAAATTTTGATTCAAAACCCTAAGCTGGTTGACCAGCAGATCCTGGACCGCCTGCTGGACGCGCTCTCGCGCGGGGTGCGCATTTGTTTCTTGAGCAGTGGACTGAAGGGCCTCTCGGATTGGGACGTGGCTGAGAATTCAGCCAGCTTGCGCCAGTTGCTGCAGGGTGGCGCGGAAGTACGCGAAATCAAAAAGCCGGCCATGCACGCGAAGCTTGTCCTGGTCGATGGTGTCAACGCCCTGGTTGGATCGATGAATCTCGATCGCAGTTGCTTCGAACTGCGTCGTGAATTGGGCGTCCTGGTCAGTCATCCCCAGCCACTGGCTCAGCTTCGTCAAACTTTCGAACAAGACTGGGCCGTGTCACTTCCCTCTCATCTGTCGCTTGTCTGATCGTCCCTCTCTGGGCGCGATCTTTACGGCCTTCACGCGGATTTCTTTGCTCAGTGTGGGTGGAGCCACCATGGCCTGGATCCGGGAGGAGACAGTCAAGAAGCGCGACTGGTTAAGCGAGGACGAGTTTGCCCAGGCGGTCGCCGTCTGTCAGTTGTTGCCCGGTGCCAACACCCTGAACATGGCTGTCTTTCTCGGTTCGGAGATGCGTGGCTGGGCGGGCGCGCTGGCCGCCCTGCTTGGACTTGTCACCCTGCCTTTCTTCATCGTGTTGGGCCTGGGTCTGGCCTATGGTCGTCTGGAGCAGGGGCCACTCATCCGCGCGAGCTTTGGTGGGTTGGGCGCTGGGGCGGCGGGGGTGGCCTTGGGAACGGCGTTACAGATGGGACAGAAGCATCTGCGCGATGCCTGGCTGGTTTTTCTGGCTGCCCTGGTGTTTGCGGCTTTGGCCGGGTTGCGGCTGCATATGCTGGCGGTGGTTACGCTGGTGCTGGGGCTCTCCTTGATTTTTGATCGCGGGCGAGCTTCCAAGCCGTGATTTGGAAGGTTTTGCTGGTTTTCGCCGCACTTTCGTTGCTGGCGTTGGGTGGCGGCTCGGCCATCATTCCGGAACTCCAGCGCCAGGCGGTGATTGAACAGCACTGGCTGAGCAACAGTCAGTTTGTGGACTTTTATGCGCTCACCCAGGTTACACCCGGGCCGAGCATGATGGTGGTGGCTCTGGTCGGCTACCAGGCCGCCGGGGTGGCGGGCGCCCTGGCGGCCATGCTGGGAATGTTTGGGCCCAGCAGCCTGCTCGTTCTGAACGTGAGACACACCTGGAATCGTTTGCGCAACTCCCGTTGGCGACGCATGTTGGAGCGTACCACCCGTCCTTTCGCTGTGGGTACCATGCTGGCTTCGGCCACGCTGGTGGCCAGTTCTACCAATCAGCACGCGGCGCAGTGGCTGATCACACTGGTCGCGGCTGGTCTGGTGGGAAGTAAACGGCTGGGCATCTTGCCTACTATGGTATTGTCAGGGCTGGCCGGATGGCTCTCGGGGGTTCTATAGGAGGATTGATGTTTGATTTTGACGCCACTTGCGCCTTTGGCCTGGAAGCCGTGCTGGCTCGCGAGCTCAAGGCACTTGACCTGCAAGATGTGCGCAGTGACAACGGGCATGTCTTCTTTCGCGGTGACTTTCTGGCCATGGCTCGAGCCAATTTATGGGCTCGCACGGCTGATCGGGTTTGGCTACGTCTGGGCCATTTCCCGGCAACCACCTTCGAGCAGGTTTTTCAAGGGGTGAAGTCCTTGCCCTGGGCCGAGTTGATGCCCAGGGATGCCGAGTTTCCTGTGGAGGGACTGAGTCACGGCTCCCAGTTGAGCAGCGTGCCGGCCCTGCAGTCGGTCACCAAGAAAGCGATTGTGGAAGCCCTGGCCGGCAAGTATGGAGCGCAGACCTTTCCCGAGAGCGGTGCTCGATTTCCGATTCGAATCGCCCTGGCCAAGGACCAGGCCAGCCTCAGTCTGGATACCAGTGGGATCGGACTGCACAAGCGTGGCTATCGGTTGCTCACGACCGAGGCCCCGATACGCGAGACCCTGGCGGCCGGAATGATGCTGCTGAGCTACTGGGAGCCGGGTCGTCTGCTGGTCGATCCGTTCTGCGGCAGCGGCACAATTCTGATGGAAGCGGCCATGATCGGCCTGAAACGGGCGCCTGGCTGGCGCCGCGAATTCGCCGCCGAGGCCTGGCCCTCGGTAGGAGCGGAGGTTTGGCGTGAAGCGCGCGAGGAGGTCGAGCAACTCTTCGACCGAAGCAGCAAACTCCGAATTTCGGGATCAGACGGTGACGATCAGGTGATTCGTCTGGCCAACCAGAATCTGGCTCGGGCGGGCCTGGAGGATCGCGGAGTTACGTTTCGTTGCCGTTCCTTGAGCGGGCTCGCCACCCAAACCGATTACGGCGTGCTGGTCACCAATCCGCCGTACGGGGAAAGACTCTCCGATCGCCAGCAAGTGGAAGGCCTTTACGGGGAGTTCGGCCGCATCGTGTCCCCCTGGCTGAAGACCTGGTCTGCCTACATTATCACCAATCATCCCGAATTCGTCCGCTGCTTTGGCGTTGCTCCGGATAAGCGTCGCAAGCTTTACAACGGAATGATTGAGTGCACCATGTATCAGTATCTTGGACCCCGACCACCCCGCCAATAGGGTAAACCCTACTGGTCGAACGGGGTCGTGTGACGTATGCTCGAAGGGATTATACCTATTCATTAAGCGGAATTGTAATTCCAAAAAGAGCGGAGCATTGTAGGATTGACCGGTCAAACGTTGGCAGGTTTAGCCTTTTCTCAAAGGGAAAATGCCGGAAAAGAATCCAGAGCGAGGAAGTGACTGGTCTGTTCGAGGTCCCTATTCCAACGCTTGAGCCCGAAGAAGATGTGCAGTTGTTTGGGTACGCTCTCTCTCGTGATTTGAAGGTTTCTCTCCGGTCTATTTTAGGTTTTGGTCAGCATCTGGCGGAAGGCAGAGCAGCTACCCCCGAGTGCGGGCAGTATCCGATGAAAATCTGCGAGTCGGCCCAATGGTTAGAGCGGCAGATGGACGCGTTGGCAAACTACGCCCGCTTCTGTTCCAGGAGAGTCGAGCTTGGAACCGTTGAGTTGTCTCCCTTGATGCGGGGCGTGAGTTTGCAACAGCTCGAAAAGTCAGGCTGGCCCGAGGATTGTGTTGAGTTTGTGGGAGCGTTTCCGACGGCCCGGGCTGACCGGGCTGTCCTGAAGATCGTCTTTGCTGAGCTATTTGAAAATGCTCTGCGGTTTTGTGCTCCAGGCCAGCGGCCCCAGATTTCGGTTCGTGCAGAAGTTTGCGAAGGGCGGGTGGAGATCACGATTCGGGACCGAGGCATCGGAATACCGGAGCATTGCCTACCTCTGTTGGGTAATCCGTTCCAGAAGTTTCACCCTGGACCCGGAGTGGGCCTGGGTTTGACACTGGTCCGGCGGGCCCTGGCTGCGATTCAGGGCCGCCTGCTCTGTTCCAGTGTCGCTGGCCAGGGGTCGACCTTTCAGGTTTCCTTGGAGGCGGGCTGATCATGGTTCCAACCACCACGCGACTATTGTATGTGGATGACGCCGAACTCGATCGGGAGTTGGTGCGACTGGCTCTTCGGGAAGCGCCTCAGTCTTACGAGTTGATCGAGGCGGAGAACCGCGAAGATTTTGTGGGCAAACTGGCCGGGCAGGAATTCAGCCTGGTCATCACTGACCTCAATATTCTCGGTTTCTCCGGGTTGGATGTTTTGAAGATGGTCAGGCGTCAGCATCCGGAGATGCCGGTCGTTATTCTGACCGGCACGGGCACCGAAGAAATGGCGGTTCAGGCGATGAAGCTGGGCGCCACCGACTACGTCATCAAAACCGCCAGTCACATGCGTCGCTTGCCGCACACAATCGATAATATCTTGCAAAGCGAGCGATTGCGGCGTGGTCAGCTCGAAGCCCAGCAGCGCCTCACTCAGGTGGTTGAAGCCATCGACGATTGTTATTGGGTCTATGACCCTCAAAAGCGTCAGCTGGTTTACGTCAGCCCCGCCTTTGAGCGGATCTTGGGGCATCCCGTGGCGGAGGCCTATCAGGACCCTCAGGCCCTGTGGCTGGCGCTGAAGCCCGAGGACCGCTCGCGTTTGCGTCAGCATTTTGAGAATACCCCTCCAGGTGAGGTGGAGTTGACCTGGCCCCGGCCAGACGGTCGCTCCTGTGTCGTTCGCATCCGCGGTCGCCGAACCGATCAGGGATTGGTGGGAATTCTGCAGGATGTCACCCAGCTACGGGAGGCTCAGGATTCTCTGGCCCATTCTCAGAAGATGGAAGCGCTGGGTCGCCTGGCCGGGGGGGTCGCGCACGACCTGAATAACCTGTTGACAGTGATGCTGGGCTATGGCTTGAGTCTGCGCGAGCAGCTGTCGGAGAATGAAGATTTGAACGAGATTCTGCAGGCCGTGGACCGCGCCAGCCGGCTGACAGGGCAGTTGCTGACACTCAGTCGACGCCAGTTGAGGGAGCCGCGGCTGCTGAATCTGAACGAAGTTGTGCGCGATATGCAAGGCATGTTCCGCCGCTTGATTCCTGCCGATATCGAGCTGGAGCTCGACCTGGCCGAGCCACTTCCTCCGGTCGAGCTGGATCAGAGCCAGTGGGAGCAGGTCGTGCTTAATCTGGTGGTCAACGCCCGCGAAGCTCAGCCGAAGGGAGGGTTCATCCGGATCTGCACCCGGGTAGACGGTGATTGGGTGCGATTTGAGGTGAAGGACCGTGGGCCCGGCCTCGACCCGGCTTTCTATGCTAAAGTGTTTGAGCCGTTCTATACGACCAAGGGTAAGCAAGGCACCGGCCTGGGTTTGTCCACCGTCTATGGGATCGTCGCTCAAAGCGGTGGTCGGGTCTGGGTGGAAAGCCCGGCTCGGGAAGGTAGCACTTTTATTGTGACATTTCCGGTTTCCAGTCAGAGAGAGACCGCCCTTGAAGTGGTGACTCCCGAACCCGCGCCGCCGCCGAGCAAGAAGCCACTGGTGCTGGTGGTTGAAGACAACGACTCGATTCGCCGCCTGGTCGTAACTCTGCTGCGGCGTGAAGGCTATGAGGTGGTCGAGGCGGGCAGCGGTGAGCAGGCCATGGAGGCTCCGGCCGGGGTTGAGTTACTGGTGACCGACTTTGCCATGCCGGGAATGACCGGGGTGGAGCTGGCCGAGAAGCTTCAGCCGGCCAAAGTGCTGTTTACTTCAGGTTGCAGTCTTTCCGAGTTGGAGCAGCGCGGGTTCCAGGCCGAAACCGCGAGCTTCCTACCCAAGCCATTCAGTCCCCTACAACTGCGTGAGAAGGTTCATTCTCTGCTGGATTGAACGGCCCCACATGAACCTGCGTGGAATCGCGCTCCGGCTCGGATTGGTGGCCGTCGGCCTGGGTGCTGGAGCTCTGACTTTGGAAATCGGCCTGCGTTGCAAGGTGGCCTTTGACAATTATCGTGTCCGTCAGGCGGGCTACGTCACCCCTAAGGGGCCCGTGGCCGCCGGCCAGATGGTCAAATTCAATGAGAATCCCCGGTTGATCTACGACTTGCGCCCCAACATCGACGTGGAGTTCATGTCTGTCAATGTGAAAACCAATGCAGAGGGCTTCCGGGATGTGGATCACCCGCTGGAGCGTCCGCCGGGAATCCGCCACCGGGCCGTCTGTTTGGGAGATTCCTACATGTTCGGCTGGGGCGTCAACTTTGAGCAGGGTTATGTGCGCGTGGCCGCCGATCAGATGAAGGACTGGGAGTTCATCAATCTGGGGCGCCCGGGTTACAACGCTGCTCAGGAGATCGAGTGTTTCCGGGTCTACGGTCTGAAGTACAAGCCCGATGTCGTGATTATCAACTACATCGGCAATGACACCCAGCTGCCTTTCTACATCCAGCGCACTCCTGATGACATGTCGGCCTCTTTTCTGATGGACTGGATCTGCGGCCAGTTGAGTCGCGACGGGCTGCAGATGGCTCCCACCATCTTCCTGGATAAAGAGAAGAAGCAGTTCAAGTATGAGGATGACCCGGCCCGTGTGCCGGCCAAGTACAAGGACCTGGTGGGCTGGTCGGCGGTCGAACGTTCTTACAGAGAGTTGGGTGAGATGGCCAGAGAGAATCACTTCAAGGTGGTTTTGCTTTGCTTTCCACATCGTGATGATCGGGTTATTCCTTTTGCAAAAGCCGACGGTTATGAGATCTGCGACTTTACTCCCAAGCTGGTGGAAGTGATGAAGGCCAACAATATCGCTGAGTATCAGGACTCCGACCTTTGTCTGCCTAAGCCAGACACTCATCCCGCCCCCAAGCTGCATAAGCTGGGCGGCGACTTTTTGGCCGAGTATCTGCGCAAAAGCTTCCCCTGATCAGCGGTCTGGTCTGCAAAAACTTTCGCTGCCAGGAAGGGATTTTACTGACCTGCCTCTATCTCCCAGGATTTTCGCCCCCTGCTGCTAAACCGCTTGTTCATGAGAATTGTCGGAACCCTGATCATCATGGCCGTAACGGGCTATTTCTTTATCAAACAGATGATGCGTTTATGGGGCTACATGCAGGTGGCTCAAAAATCGCCGGAGCGCTTCGATAAGCCGGGAGAACGCATCGTTGACCTGATCTACTATGGGTTCTTGCAACGACGCCTGCTCAACCGGGCCTACGGCGGCTCGATGCACGTGATGATCTTTTGGGGCTTCTGCGTGCTGGCCATTGCTAACCTGACGCTGATTTTGCGAGGTTTCCGGGGTCCTGAATTCAGCCTGCCCTTCCTGGCCGAAAACGAGCCTGTGGGTATGGTCTATAACGCGATCAAAGAAGTGTTTATGGCCATGGTGATGCTGGGGGTGGGCATGGCTCTATATCGCCGACTCATCTGGCGCCCCCGTTTCCCTGAACCGTCCAACGAAGCTTTGATTATTCTCGTGATCATCGGCTCCCTGATGCTGGTCGAGTTCGTTCAGGGCGGTTGCGCGATGGCGCTGAAGAACATCACCGCCAGCGATACCGAGCTGATTCCCAGTCATCTATTTACCTACCGCATCGGCCAGGGCTTCCTGAACATGGGCCTGGAGCAGGGGACGCTGGAAACGACTCAGGAAGTGGCCTGGTGGATTAACCTGATGCTGGTGCTCGGATTTGGTGCCTATTTGCCCTACTCCAAGCACTTCCATATCATCACCAGTCTTCCTAATGTCTTTATGCGCCGTAAGTATCCTTATGGCCAGTTGACCAAGCCGGACATGGAGAAGGAAGAGTTCGGCATCGCCCAGATCGACGGCTTCAACTGGAAGAACATGTTCGACTGGTACAGCTGCACCGAGTGCGGGCGCTGCACCTCGCAATGTCCGGCCTTTGCCAGCGGCAAGCCTCTCCACCCGAAGAAGATTACTGAACAACTGCGTGACGAGCTGGTGGACAATAAGGGCGGCGAATTCGTGAAGAAGTCGGCCGAGGCTCGGGCCAAGGGTGAGACCCCTGAGGCCCCCGAGACCATCATCCAGGATCGTCTCAGTGCCATTTCTGAGGAGGCGCTGTTTTCTTGCACCACCTGTCGGGCCTGTGAGGAGGCCTGCCCGGTTTTCATTGAGTATGTTCAAGAGATCATTGATATGCGTCGCTACCTGGTCCAGGTAGAGGGTCGCTTCCCCAAAGAGGTTGAGCGTTCGTTCAAAAATATGGAGAACAATTACAATCCCTGGGGCTTTGGCTTTGCCACCCGCGGCGATTGGGCCAAAGAGTTCGACATCAAGGAACTTTCTGAGGATCCGGGTGAGCTGGATGTGGTCTTCTGGGTTGGGTGCGCCGGCTCTTTTGATGAGCGCAACAAGAAGGTCACGGCCGCTCTGGTCAAGGTGATGAAGGCTGCTGGCCTGCGTTTTGCGATCTTGGGTAAGGAAGAAGCCTGCACTGGAGACCCTGCTCGACGGATCGGCAACGAGTATCTCTATCAGGTGCTGGCTGAGCAGAACGTGACCGCACTCAATCAATACAATGTCAAGAAGATCGTTACGGCCTGCCCGCACTGCTTCAATACCATCAAGAACGAATACACTCAGTTCGGCGGCAACTATGAAGTGATCCATCATACCGAACTGATTCATCAGCTGATGAACGAAGGCAAGATCAAGCTCAAGCCTGGCACCGTGCTGGACGCCACCTTCCACGATAGCTGCTATCTGGGTCGTTACAACGATATCTATGAGCAGCCGCGCGAGGCTCTGCAGTCCGCCGGTCTGCGCCTTCAGGAAATGGGCCCCTCTCGCTCCACCGGTCGCTGTTGCGGCGCTGGCGGTGGCCGGATGTGGATGGAGGAGCACGGCACCAAGGTCAACGACATGCGTCTCGGGGATGCTCTGGCCCTGGCCGTGCAGCCCAAGGTGATTGCTTCGGCCTGCCCCTTCTGTCTGACCATGTTAAGTGACGCAGTCAGCACCAAGGACCTGCAAGACAAGATTCAGACTCGCGACGTGGTGGAAATCGTGGCCGAGGCTCTGGTTTTACCCGCTGAGGTGGGCGGCTCGTCGGCCCACTGAGGCCTGTTGGGAGGCGACGACCGGCCCCGCGCCGGTGCCGCACTTAGAAAATGAAGAGGCACCGCAACAGGTGCCTCTTCATTTTTTCTGACCCCTGGCCGATTGGCTAGTCTCATGCGCTCTGTTTGTGAAATCGAATCGGCGCAACCTGGGCGAGGAGTGACTTTTTTTGGATTCTTCCGTTGGTTCTTGTTTAGGGCAGGGCTCGGAGCGGCAGACAAGAGCTTGCTTTGAGTGCGTCCGACCAGAAGGGGAGGTCTCGACAGGTACCCAAAACTATGTAAGCCCGTTTAACTCGTCCTCGGAAGAGCCATAAATCAAGCCCGAGGGTACGAATTTTGGACAACAGGGATTCATCCGGAGAAATCCGGGGAATGTTGGCCGATGTCGGGGGAGGGAAAGCGTAGGACAGCCTAGAACGCCTGGGCGCCCCCAAGGGCGCACGCTGTGTCCACAGTGGAACAGGTTGTTTGAAGCTGCCACCTCTGGCCCCGCTTCGGTAAGTTAGGAGACTAAATCATCGGATGACCACCAATACGGAACCCAAGTCGAAACTCTTTCTCATTGACGGCAACGGACTTGCCTACCGCGCATTTTACGCGGTTCCTCCTGTGCAGACCGCCAATGGCATTCCCACCCACGCCGTAGCCGGCTTCTTCGAGCTGATGATCCGTCTCTTAGCCAAGGAGAAGCCAACTCACGTCGCGGTTGCCTTCGACAAAGGCGTTCCTACCGAACGAGTGGCTGATTATCACGATTTCAACGCTCAGCGCGTGGAAATGCCGGAAGACCTGGCTTCTCAGTTGCCCACGATCGAAGATATGATTCGAGCCCTGGGTGTCCAGGTGTTTCGCGTTCGTGGTCACCAGGGTGACGATTGTCTGGGCACCATCGCCTCCCAGGCGGCCGAGCGCGGAATGGATGTTCTCATCCTCTCCGGTGACCTGGATTTGTTGCAGTTGGTGGGCCCACGCGTCCAGGTCATGACCTTCCGTCGGGGTTTGACGGACCTGATGGTTTACGATGAGGATACAGTCAAGAAGCGTTTCAATCTGCTGCCCTATCAGCTGGCGGATCTGCGCGCCCTGGCAGGGGACTCCTCGGAGAACATCACCGGAGTACCCGGTATCGGTGAAGTGACCGCCAAAAAGCTGCTTTCGCAGCACGGCAGCCTCGACGACCTGCTTAATTCGCTGGACCAGTTGCCCGCAAAGTGGCGCAACCCCCTCTCCGAGCACCGGGCTGAAGCTCTGGACTTCCGGACCCGCGCCGCCATTCGCACCAACCTCGACCTCAAGGTGGACTGGGAGCAGTGCCAGTTCCGGGGCGTCTCGACCTGGCGTCTCAAGGATATCTTTGCTCGCCTCGAGCTTACAGAGTTGATGAACAGCTTGTTGGAGCGCGAACCGATCGAGGTTCACGAGCCTATCGCTCAGCCCGAAGTCGAAGTGCTGGTCGGAAAGAAGGGCAAGACCGCCCTGTCCAATCTGGTCAAGAAGAGCAAAGATCCCATCGACATGCTGTTGCTGGGTTCTGGCGACGAGTGGGTTGGACTGATTCTGGCCTGCGGTGATGAGCCGGCCAAGCTGATTCCTTTCACGGGAGTCGAGTCCGCTCTGACCGCCGATGAGGTGATTAAGGCTCTGCGCCCGGCTCTGAAAGACCCGGAGCGCCGCAAGAACGTCCACAATATGAGGGCTTTCTTGATGATGGAGCTGTCCGACGGTCTTCTGCCCGAGCACAACTTCTTTGACGTCGCCATCGCCTCCCACCTGATTGATTCGGTGGAGGGCAATCCCTGGTTCGACGAAATCTGTCGTCGCCACGGAATCGAGATTCCCGGTGAAGGCGCTCTGTTGGGTCGGGGAGGCGGCGCTCGCAAGCTGTCCCAAGTTCCCGTCGAGGAGTTGTCCCGTTGGGCTGGTCTGCGTATTCAGGGTCTGCGGCGTCTGGCGCAAACCCTGGAGGGCCGCCTTCGGTCCGAGAATATGTGGGATCAGTTCTCTACCGTTGACCAGCCCCTGGCCTGGGTCTATGCCCAGATGGAGCGCACCGGTGCTGTCCTCGATCAGAAACAGTTGGATGGTTTCGCCAAGACTCTTAAAGAAAAGCGCGACGCCTGCCACGCTCAGGTTCAGAAGATGGGCGGCGGCAAGTTTGATGTGGATGATCCCCGCGAACTGGCCGAAGTTCTCTTCGATAAGCTGGGTCTGGCCGTGCCGTCTCGTCCCAAGAATGGTTCGCCTATCGGTCCTGACGTAGTGGCCCAGGTGGCCACGCTGCACCCCATCGGGGATGTGCTGCGCGACTACCGCAGCCTGCGCGACCTGCTGGATAGCTTCCAGAAGGCGCGCCCGCTGCTGGCCGAGCCTCGTTACGGCTGGTTCCACCGCCTGGCTCAGAACCCGGTGGCCAGTTCCGAGCGACTGTTGTGGATGGGGCCGGGCGCCGTTGGTGGGGCCGTGGCGACCTTCAATCGGCTGCTGGGTGAGATCGAGTTGCTGCCCAACTCCAGCTATCGTCAGGAGTTCGAGGAAATGTTCCTCAAGGCTCTGGGCGCACGCGACACCAAGCGTTCGCTCCTGGGTATCAGCTACACTCAGCTTCCGCTGCGAGTGGCTGCTCATTTGGCTCAGGATGCCGAGTTGATCAAGGCCTTCGCCCGCGGAGAGGATGTCGAGCAAGTGCTCTTCAATTTGCTCCCAGAGGACATTCAGCAGGAGACGGGTCGAGAGATTCTCGATGTGTTGTTGGGTTCGATTGGGCGGCATCGCTTCGCCCAAAGTCAGGGCCTATCGCTGGCCGAAGCTGGCGACCGGATGCGCCAGTCGCTGAAGAGCCTGTATGAACGCTTTCCGGGTTTGCACACTTACGCCGATGGGCAGCTGAATCAGGCTCGCACCATGGGTTGGGTGAGCAGCATTCGAGGTCGCCGTCGCAGCCTGCCCGAGATTTCCAGTCGAAACTCGGATATCCGTAGCACGGCTGAGCGGGTGGCCCGCAGTGCCGCGATTCAGGCCAGTTCGGCGGATATCCTCAAGGTGGTGCTGGTGGAGATTCATCAGTTGATCCACTCGGCCAAGTTGCCGGCCACCTTCTCTCTGCAGTTGCGCGACGAGGTGGTGCTGGAGGTTGATCCCAAGCACCATCTGCGAGTGCTCAAAGAGGTGGAGCGTGTGCTCGAAGCCCGTCTTAAAGACGTGCTGCGGGTGCCGCTTCAGACTCGGGCTCGCACGGGCAACGACCTGGTGGAAACCCAGGAAATAGAATTGGCGGTTGCTGGCCGCTAAATCGGAGCCATCTGCTTTGCGAGGGTATCGATGATCCGGGCAAGTCACCCACGATTTGCCCGGATTCTTTCGCAAAATAGGCAATGGGGGGATAAAATGAGGAGAGGAATCGTTTCCTCGACTAGAGAACCGCAGGCACCCAACGCAATCACAGCGATGGCGGATGGAGCGATTGGCAACTTGCGACGCAAGTGCCAATCGCTTCGGGGGCCCGCCCCACACTAAGGAGCACAACCAACATGACCAACACCGAGCCGACGACCGAAGAACAGAACGAGACTGCAGCTACTTCAGATCACGAAAATGCTGACGCAGGCGAATCCATGGAAAGCCTGATGGCTGCCCAGGATGCCATGGACGAGGCTTTCAAGCCCGGCCAATTGCTGAGCGGCAAAGTCGTGCGTATCGATTCCGAAGGAGTGCTGGTTGACGTCGGCTACAAGACCGAAGGCGTGATTCCCCTCCACCAGTTGTCCCACCGCAAGGACATCGATCCTAATGAGGTGGTCAAGGTGGGTGAACAGGTGGACGTGACCGTCACCCGTGTGGAAGGAGCCGAGGGCACTCTGATTCTGTCCAAGAAGAGAGCCGACCTGGAGTCCGCCTGGTTCCGAGTCATCAAAGCCCACGAAACCGGCGAAGTTCTGACCGCTACCTGTACCGAGCAGGTCAAGGGTGGCCTGATTGTAGACCTGGGACTGCGCGGATTTGTGCCCGCCTCTCACGTCGACCTTCGTCCCGTGCACGACCTCTCCGACTACGTCGGCGAGTCGCTTGAACTCAAGGTTCTGGAGATCGACAAACCTCGCCGCAAGGTGGTGCTGTCACGTAAGAAGGCTCTTGAGGAGCAGCGCGGCAAGATGCGCGAGAACACCATGAAGAATCTGGAAGAAGGTCAGATCGTGAGCGGCACTGTTGCTCGTCTGACCAACTTCGGTGCCTTCATCAATCTCGGCGGTGCTGACGGTCTGGTCCACATCTCTGAGCTCTCCTGGAAGCGCATCAAGCATCCCAATGAGGTGGTGCGGGTGGGCGAGCCGGTGGACGTGCGCGTTCTCTCGGTCAGTCCCGAAAAGGACCGCATTTCGCTCTCCCTGCGTCAGGCTCGTCCTGACCCCTGGACGACGGCCGTTGAAAGCATGCGCATTAACGACATCGTGCCGGGCAAGGTTAGCAAGCTGGCCAAGAACTACGTCTTCGTCGAGATCGCCGACGGCGTCGAAGGTCTGGTGCCGATCAGCGAGCTGGCGGATTTCCGCGTGACCAAGCCGGCCGAGCACTTCAAGCCGGACCAGGAAGTCAAGGTCAAGGTTCTGGAAATCAAGCCCGACAGCCGTCGCATTCTGCTCTCTATCCGCCAGGCGGGTGGCGGCAGTGGTGGCGGCCGCGGAGAGAACGTGACCAGCACCCGTGGCGACGGCAACTCCGGATTCACCATTGGCGACCGTCTGCAGGGACAACTGGCCCAGTTCCTGCCCTCCAATTCTGAGGCGTCCGAGTCTGGCGAGAAGCCGGCCGAGTAATTCGTGCGCGTCGGCCTGACTGGCGGTATTGCCTCTGGCAAGAGCGCTGTGGCCGAGATTCTGAAAAATGAAAACATCCCGGTGGTCGACGCCGATGAAGTGAGCCGGGCCGTTATGCGGCCTGGCTCACCTCTTTTTCTCCAAATTGTACAGGCGTTTGGTCATGACGTGTTGAACCCTGAGGGCGACCTGGACCGGGTGGCATTGGGCGAGAAGGTGTTTTCCAATCCGCAAGCATTGGAGCGCCTGAACGGCCTGACTCACCCTGTGATCTGGGCGGAAATGCAGCGGCAGGTTCGTCAGCTCGAGCAAACTCATCCCGTGGTGGTGGTCATGGTTCCCTTGCTCCTCGAGAATGGGCGCCAGGACTTCGTGGATGAAGTCTGGGTTGTGAGCCTGCCGCGGGATGTGCAGAAAGCGAGACTGATGGCGCGCAACCAACTCACCGAAGCCCAGGCCGAAGCCCGAATATCGGCTCAGATGCCTCTGGCGGACAAGCTCAAGCTGGCCGACCGGGTGATTGATAATTCCGGCGATCAGCTGCAGTTGCGCCAGTCCCTGCTCCAACTTTTGAATCAACTGCGTTGAGCGCTCAACCCAGACGTAAGCCCACCCGCTCCCGTACGGGCTGGAATGTGCGCCGTCCGCGGGACGGGAAGATCAGTACAAGGCGGCCCGGTTTGGGCTGGGTTCGCTGGCTGTTTTTCTGGCTGGCTCTGGCCGTTCTTGCCGCCTGGGCCTGGCCCCAGCCCTCGGTGCAGCGATTGCGTTATCCTCTCCTTTTTCGTGAGGTGGTGCTGCGCGAGTCTAAACGGGCTCAGTTGCCTCCATCGCTGGTGGCTGCCGTCATTTTGCAGGAATCCGAATTTCATCCCGCCGCCTGTTCTTCGGTGGGCGCGCGCGGCCTGATGCAGTTGATGCCCGAGACGGCCGAATGGATTCACCAATCGCTTGAAAGTCGAGAGGGTAAACCGGATTTACTGGAGCCGACCACCAATGTGCGTCTGGGGAGTACCTATTTGAATTACCTTAGAGATCGTTTTGGTTCGGATCCTGTCGCGATATTGGCTGCGTATAACGCGGGTCCCCAGCAAACCGAGGATTGGATGGCCCACGTTCAGGGGGATGACTTCCGAGTTAGCGACATCCCCTTCGCCGAGACGCGTTGTTACGTGGAGGCGGTGCTCAACAGTGAGAGAATGTACCGGGAACTCTATCCCGAGCTAAGGACAACTTATCATGAGTGAAATCAAACAAGAGCAAAACGGTCCGCGCAGCGACCTTTCCTCCAGTCTGGATAAGGACGTGCTGGTCAGATTTCGGTCCAAAGAGTATCAAGACCAGCTGGGCCTGGGTGCGGAATGCGCCGGGCGTTTGGTGGGTGTGGATCGCTATGGTCTCTGGCTGGAGCCAGCCGAGCAGCGCAAACAGGCGTTGGCCTCGAGCGAGGCGGTTCCTCACTACTTCGTGCCCTGGCCCGAGATTTTGACGGTAGTTCGTCGTCAGGACGCCAGTCTGTTTCAGACCAAGAAAGAATATCGGGGCCTGCGACCTCAATAAGATGCGTGCTCTCGTCTCTCTTTGTCTCGTTTTCGGCCTGAGCTGGGGGGCTGCGGCCGAGCTTCCTCAGGTGGTGGGCAAGGCGCGCACGATCCAGGTGGTGGCTGGCGATAGCCTGTATGAGCTCGGTCTTCGCTACGGTCTGGCCATTGAGCACTTTGCCTTCGCGAACAATCTGCCAGCTCAGCTGGCGGTCGCCCGTTCGGGCGAACTGACCGTCCCTAACCGAAGAATTTTGCCCAACAATCCCCCCGCCGAGGGGTTGGTGGTCAACCTTCCTGAGCGCGGCGTCTTCCTTTTCAGGAACGGCTCGTTCGATAAGTTCTATCCGGTCGCGATCGGGCAGCCCGGGCGGTTCGCCACGCCCACAGGTCAGTTTGAGCTGGTCAGTCGGGTCAAGGATCCGACCTGGATGCCCCCGGAGTGGGCCGGGTTGGGGAAAGACACTGTGGTTCCGGCCGGTGCCAACAACCCCCTTGGAGATCGCTGGATGGGCTTGTCGATGTCAGGTCTGGGCCTACATTCCACCACCCAGCCGACCTCGATCGGGCAGGCTGCCTCTCACGGATGCATGCGGATGTATCCCGCCATGAGCCATGACTTGTTCGACCGGGTGAAGGTGGGAATGCCTGTACGCATCGAGTATGAACCGGTCAAGCTGGGCCGCGACCCGGAGACCGGCAGTCTGTGCCTTTCCATTTTCCCGGATGTTTACGGGCGCTGCCCGCTGCTGCCCCGGGCTCACGAACTACTGGCCGCGGCCGGTGTTCAGGATTGGCTGGACGAAAAGACCCTGGCTCGTTGGGTTGCCAACCCCCAGGGCTTGCCTCAAACTTTTGCCGAGGGCCAGGTCGGGCTGCAATTTCAGGGTCAGGAGATCGGCGAACCAGGGTTGCTGCTGAAATCCAGTCAGGGTATTTACGCCTCCATCGAGAGCTTGAGGCGCCTGGGTGTGACTTCGGTCTACGATCCGGCTACCAAGTCGGTGACTTTGACCAATAAGGAGATCTCTCAGAGCTACCTGCCCACCGACGGGGTGGTGTTGGACGGCAAACTCTACCTGCCCGTACGTCTCTGTCTGCCGGCCTTGAGCATCAACTATCATTGGGACGGCCCGCAGAAGTCGCTGGTGATTGATTGATACGCTTCTGACACATCCAGTTGGTAAAACCGCTCTGTGAGCACGGTGGTCGGTCCGCAGTTCTTCTGGGAGGTCGCTCTGGCCCTTTTTCTGGGCTGGATCTTGATGCTGTGGCCGCGGCCCGTGCCCGCCCAGGGAGCTGCCTGGTCAAATGAGGGCCTGACCATGGTGCTGGCTCAGATGCTGGTCTTCTCTCTTTTCGGAATACTGGAGGGGAATACCGGAAGCCACGGTCGTTGGTTTCTGGTCGCCCTGGGCACCTGGGCGCTAGGCTGGTGGGCTGCTTATTTTTCTTTGCGCTGGGCGCGCTGCCGCGGTGACCGCCTGCTACTGCCGCTGGCCTGTCTGCTCTCTGGTCTGGGTTGGGTGATGCAGTTGCGCCTGGAGGTGGCCCTGGCCGTCAATCAGGCTTGCTGGGTCCTGGTGGGTTTGGCCAGTCTGATTTTGCTGACGGCTTACCTGAAGAGCCTTCACCAGCTGCAACGCTGGCGCTGGCCGCTTTTGGTGTTGTGTCTGGCCTTGCAGAGCGGACTCTTTCTTTTTGGGAAGGAGCGCAATGGCGCAGCGCTCTGGTACACCTTCGGACCGGTCAGTTTCCAACCGGTGGAGATCGTGAAGGTTCTGGTGGTTTGTCTGCTTGCGATCTTGCTGGCCCCTGCTTCACAGGACCCGAGCCGCCTGACCCGGCCGGTGTTGGCTATGTTAGGAACGGCCTGGCTGCTGCTGGAGACGTTGCTGGTCTTGCAGAAGGACCTGGGTCCGGCGCTGCTGTTTTTCGGTCTGTTTCTCGTCATGCTCTATTTGGTCAGCGGACGACTGCGTTGGGTGTTGGGTCTGCTGTGTCTGAGTTTGCTGCTTTCCGCCGCCGCGTACAACCGCTTCAGTCACGTAAGGGTGAGAGTGGAAGCCTGGCTGGACCCACTAGGAAACTATCAGGATAGCGGTTATCAGATTTCCGAGGCTCTCTTTTCTCTGGCCTGGGGTGGCTGGCTGGGGACCGGGCTGGGGCTGGGTGAGCCGTCTCGAATCCCGGAGGCCCCGACCGACTTCATCTATGTGGCCTGGTGTGAGGAAATGGGTGCGCTGGGCGGTTGTTTGCTGTGGGCGGCGCTGACTCTGTTTTTGCTGCGCTGCTTTCGCGCCGCTCAGGTTTCTCAGGATCCTTTCGAGCGTTTGTTGGCGGTGGGATTGGCCTGTCTCATGAGCTGGCAGTCCTGCGTGGTGCTTTACGGGATTCTAAAGTTGATGCCAATGACTGGAATCACCCTGCCCTTCATTAGCTACGGAGGCAGTTCGCTGCTGTCTAACTTTGTGATTTTGGCTCTGTTGTTGAGGATGACTCGTCGTGAGCTTTGACCGGCGCCTGACTCGAATCAAATGGGGGTTTCTGCTGGTACTGCTGGCCGTGCCCCTGCGACTTGTGGCTTTGCAGGTCTTGTGGCGCGATCAGCTCAATAGCGATCCTCACAATTCCAGGACGCAGGAGCGTCTGGCCTATCGGGGTCGTATCCTGGACCGCCACGGGGCCTTGCTGGCCTGTTCCCACGGGGAGCGTCGAGTCTATCCCCAGGGCCAGCTGACCGCCCATTGGACCGGATTTTGCAGCCCCGATCGGGGGGTGGCCGGCGCCGAGCGCTGGAAAACCGAGCTCCTACGAGAACGCCGCGAGGACGGTGGGAAGACCTCCAGGCGCGGACATGACCTGCGTCTCAGTCTGGACCTGGGGCTGCAGCGTCGCCTGCTGGGCTATTTTCCAAACCTTCCCGGGGCGGCCTTGTTGATCGATCTGGATCGAGCCCAGGTTTTGGCGGCTGTTTCTGAGCCTGGCTTTCAACCGGCCCGGGTTGGTCGCGATTGGCGCAAGTGGCAGAGCGACAGTCAGGCCCCCTTACTCAATCGAGCCTTCTTAGGAGTCTACCCGGCTGGAGCGCTGGCCACCAGTTGGGATTGGAAGCGGTTGCCGCGTCGGCCTGTTTTGCTGATGGACTGGACCGAACCTCAGGTGGTTAAAGGCCAGCTGTTGATTTCTCCGGTCCAACTGGCCTACCGACTGGTTTTGAGCGGCGGTAATCTGCCCCTCAGTCAACTCTTTAACGACCACCCCGAGCCCTGGCATCCCGCTGTCGATCTGGCTCCTCTGGTGCGTTGTGCCGGCGGCTGGCAATGGAGCTGTGTGGCCCGATTGGAAAAACAGGTGGTCACCTGGGCGGTGGCCGTGCGTCCGCCCTACGCTGCCATCATTCTGTGGGAGAACACCGACAAACAAAAGGCCGCCCTGGAGGCGGCCTGGAAATCGTTGCCGAGCCCTTAGGTCCCTTTAGGCTTTTTGGGGCGCTTCTTGGGGTCCTCGTCCTCTTTAGGGGGAGGTGGGGCCGGAACGGGGCACCAGCTAAAGACCGAAGTTGGATTTCGCAGACCCACGCCCTCGTGATTGCCGACGTAGACATGCCATTCTTTGGGGTCGTTGCCGGTCACTTCTACGATGCGATCGTTGCCGCTGTCGGCCACGTAGAGGTTGCCGTCTTTGGACATGCCCAGTCCGACCGGGTTGCGGAATTTGCCCAGGTTGTTGCCATAGCCTCCCCACTCGCGAGCCGAGCGACCCTGGAAATTGTCGACCCGGACCAATCGGTTGGCGGCCGGATCCACCATCCAGAGCTGCCGGTTGTTGGTCACCATTCCGCTGGGGGCGAAGCCAAGCTGTTTTAAGTTCTGACCTTCATAGACTTCCCACTTGGCGCCGGTGGTATCGGCGGGGTCAACGAGCTTGACCACTCGTCCGCCCGGCGGATCCTGTCCGCAGGTCACATACAGGTCCTTGTTCTGATCCAGCCAGAGTCCCACCGGATGATCCAGGCGCGGATCTTTATAGGTGCGGAGCGGTGTCTTCTTGAGTTCGCCGTCGTAGACCAGGACCTGGTTGTTGCCGGTATCGGCCACATAGACCTCGTCCCCTCGACTGGCCACGCCCTCAGGGTGGTTGAAGCCACCCAGTTCTTTCCATCCCAGGCCCGTGATCTGGTCCATGCGCACGATCCGGTTGTTGTCCCGATCGGCCACGAAGATCTTGCCGGTGGGGTCCACCCAGATCTGGGCCGGCGAGAGGAAATATCCGGGCTCGTGGCCCGGCCGTCCCAGCACTTTGCGACCCTCGCCATTGATGTCCTTGAGATACATGATGCGGTGATTCCCGCTGTCTGAAATGTAAATCCCGGCCTCGGCTACATCCGCAGTCTTAGCCTGGGGACTGGCCTTGGGGGAAGGCGAGGGGCTGGGAGAAGAGCTGGGGGTGGGGGAGGCGGTCTCCGGTATGGTCGGGTTGGGTACAATGGGCTGATCGGCCGGAGCCGGTTGGGCGGACAATTCTGGGAGCAGGCAGGCCAGCACCAGGGCCAAACCACAGAAGAGGCCGCGTTGACGGTTATTCATTCGCAAAACTTTGTGAGCCCGAAACCATTCCCTTCTTCCTCCAAGGGATCTCGAAAGTCACGCAGGAATGGCGGCTGCGGAGGAAGTTCGACCGTGGCGATTTTGGAAAGACTGTATTTTAGGGCTCAGGAGCAGCTGAAGCATATTGTTTTGCCGGAAGGTAGTGACGACCGGACCCTGGTGGCCGCCGCCAGTCTGGTCAAGCGTCGTCTGGCGCAGGTTACGGTGGTGGGTAAGCCTGATAACCTGCAGCGTCGGGCCGAAGCTCTGAACGTCAGCCTGGATGGCTGCCAGTTGATGGACCATCTCACCCATCCTGAGGCGGAAGCTTGCCGCCAGGAATACTTCAAGCTTCGTCGCCACAAGGGTTTGACCGAGGCCGAGGCCGAGAAGGCTCTCAAGGATCCTCTTTACTTTGCCAACATGCTGGTGCGCCGTGGATTGGCCCACGGCACCGTGGCGGGTGCCACCAACACCACCGCCCACACGGTGCGCGCGGCATTGCAGTGTTTGGGCCTGGCTGCCGGGATTCGCACGGTCTCAAGCTTCTTTCTGATGGTCTTGAAAGACCCCAGCCAGGGAGAGAATGGGGCCATGCTTTTCGCTGATTGTGGGGTGGTGGTGGATCCTAATGCCGAGCAGTTGGCCGAGATTGCCATCTGCACTGCGGACACCTGTCGTAACTTTTTGGAAGTCGAGCCTCGTCTGGCCATGCTCAGCTTCTCCACCAAGGGGAGTGCCCAGCATCCTCTGGTGGACAAAGTGGTCAAGGCTACTGAAACCGTCCGCGCTCGACGCCCGGATTTGAAGGTGGATGGTGAACTCCAGTTGGACGCGGCCTTGGTGGAGGGCATTGGACAAAAGAAAGCGCCAGGGTCTCCGGTGGCCGGCCGCGCCAACGTGTTGATCTTTCCGGACCTGCAGTCGGGCAATATCGGCTACAAGTTGACCGAGCGTTTGGCCGGGGCCACCGCCGTGGGCCCGATTCTGCAGGGCTTGGAACTTCCGTCCAATGACCTTTCGCGTGGCTGCAAGGCCGACGACATCGTGGATGCAGCCGTCATTACGGCGATCCAGGCGGTGAAGTAGGCCTTCAGGCAGGAGCCTCGCTCGGCTCAGGCAATTCTTCGGGACCAATCCACCCTGGAGGATCAATGCGTTTCGGAGTTCTAATTCTTTTGGCCGGCCTATCGCTGGGAGTCTCGGCTCAACAGCCGGGTGGGGTCGCGGACACCTATCTGGCTCAGAATCAGCCGCGCAAGCAGATGGCGGACATTCCTGATTCAGCTCGCACGGATGAGAAGGGCCTGCAGAGTTTGCGCCCTTACGTGATTCAGCTTGAGTCCATGATGAAATGGGAGTCGAATACCCCTGAATGGAAGGGCCGGCGCGACGCCTGGGCTCAGGAAGTGTTGTCCTCCTACTACGTGCCCCAGGTGGCCAAGCTACTGCTGGAGTTGGAGGCCGCCACCGATTGGAAGGCGGTCGATGTCAACTGGGGCAAAGCCCGGGCCGGCTGGATCACGAAAGTCAAAGCCGTCCGCTCACGCAAAGCTTTGGGTGAGCAAATGCAGGCTTTCGAGGCTGCCCTCAAATGGGAGTTTATGCAAGAGGACTGGAAAACGGCTCGCGACGGCTGGGTCGAGAACGTCGTAAATGCCTGTAACCAGTAGCCGGCCTTATTCGTAGAAGTCGATCGCGCCGTCGCCCATCCAGCCTTCCTGGGGCTTGGGAGCGGGCGGCGGCGGGGTCGAAGTGGCCACGGGCGGAGCCACGGGGGGGCCGACCGGCGGTCCCGCAGTGGGTGGTCCTACCTGGGACCGCTCTTCTTCCAGAACCGGTGGCTCGGGAGGAGCATCCACGATGCCCAGGCGATCTTTCAGCTTCTTGACCATGGTACGCACGGTGGGAGTGGCCAGATTGAGTGGGTCGAGAACCACGAAGCGCTCGTAAAGGTCCAGCGCGGTCTGCCATTCCTGTTGTTTCTCCGCGATCATGCCCAGTCCGCGCACGGCCACCGAATCCATGAAGTCATACTTCAGAGCGTTGGTGTAGGCGTCCCAGGCCGACTCAATATCGTTGAGCAGGGTGTGACAATCGCCCAACAGGCTCCACAGCGAGGAGGAGGCGGGCGCGCAGCCGGTCTGGTGGGTGGCTGAGGTGCGCACCTCCTCGGCCAGGCGCATGCCTTCGCTGCGGCGGTTCATCTTGATGAGCAGCTTGGCTTTGCGGAAAGTCTGCGCGATCGAATCAGGGTAAGCCTGACAGATCTCTTCCATGGTAGCCAGGGCTTCTTCGATCGACTTCAGGTTCATCTGGGCAGTGGCCAGAGCCACTGCCAGGTTGGAGTGAACTTCCTCAGTGGCGTAGGTGCAGCGCAGTCCCTCTCGGCCGGAGATGGCGGCCTGTTCCCAATTTTCCCGACGCACCCAGAATTCGGCCACTCCCAGGTGGGTGCGAGCGTCACGCGGAGCTTGCTTGACCGACTTGAGGTAGTGGTCTTCGGCCGTCTTCAGGTCGCCGACCGCCTCGTAAATGGGAGCGATCATGCGCATGTTGGCTTCCGGATCGCGCAAGAACAGTTCCAACGCGTCCTGGTATTGGCCGGTGCGGAAATAGAGGTCAGCCAGGGTGCGCTCGATGGCGCGGCGGACCGACTTCTTCTCGTTGGGGTCGTTGATGATTTCGAGGTAGTAGTCGATGGCGTCCTGGCTGCGGCCCATACGCACATACAGGCGGCCCAGTTCCCACAGAGCCTGAGCGTTCTTGCTGTCGGCCGCCAGAGCACCTTTCAGGGTGGAAATGGCGTCCTCAAAGTAACCAGCCTGGATCTGCAGCTGCGCCAGGATGGTCCAGGCGCGCGCGTCCGTGCGGTCGGACTGCAGGTGCTCGCGCAATTCCGCGATGAAGCTCTGGCTCAGGTCGTACCAGGGACGCTGCAGGCCGGACATGCCGTAAGCGCGCAGCAACTCCACTTTCCATTGGCGCGAGTTCCGATGGCCAGCATTGGTCGCGATGGCGCGTTCATAGAAACGGCAGGCAGAATCCAGATCCCGCACCCGGTAGGCCAGACGGGCCGCGGATTCCAGCAGGGAGGGGCTGTGGCTCTGATGGGTCAGGGCCTGGGCCAGCAGTCGTAGTCCCATGTGCTGGAGGGCGAAGCGGCCTTCCGCGTTGAGGCCTTTGCCCAACATTTCCTCATAGAAAGTACCACCCAGCGGTGCCTCATCGTGCTTCTTGAGCTCGATCAGATGCATGTAGGAGCTTTCGGCCAGCTGCAGGCTATTGGCGCGCACGGCGGTGGCGGCCAGACGGCGGATGGTGTCGGGGCCGTCGGGTTCAAACTGAGCAACCCAGCGGCGCCATTCCAGGGCTTTACCGTAGGCGCCCTCTTCCTCCAGCGCTTCGGCCAGCTTGACTCCAAAGAGGGGGCTGACACATTCGCGAGCGGCCGTCTGCAGAGCGGCGCGCATGGCGGGCCGGTCATTCATTTTCTTGAGAATACGATATTTTTTCTCGTGGAGCTTCTCAAGTGCTTCTTTGTCTGAAGTGCCGGCTTCCAGTTCTTTATTGACGGCAGCCAGAGCCTCGTCCAGCTTATCGTCGTCGATGTCACCGATAATCGGCTTATAGCCGTCTTTTAAGCCAGGAGTGGGCTTGCTGGAGGCGCTTTCCTTCTTTACAAAGCCTTTGCCCTCACCACCGGAGCCGTCACCTGTGCCGCCGCCAGAGCCTGGCGGCTTCTCTTTTTTTACGAAGGCGGGCTTTTGTCCGCCGCCGAATTTGGGAGTCATGATCCATTCTCCTCACAGACGGGGGCCTGCCCGCCTGGATTCACCAACATAGGGTCAACCTTTCTCGCTGCAGGCACCCGCTCCTGCTGTTTGAGGCCCGGGGAAGCAGGACTGCGGCTGGCCCGGGAAGGGGAGGCGGAGGGAGCCGAGAACCTTAAAGAAATGTCAAATACCCCCGCACCTCGTACTCGCCAGCTGAATGACGCTCCCACATCCCTGGAAGGGACCTCGCAGGCCAGTCGGGACTCGGTCGCCCAGGAGCGCTTACTGGCCGAAAAGCACCTGCAAGAACGTTCCAGGGTTGCGGCGGGCCCCCAGGGGGCGGTGGTGGCTCAGGTTACCGCCGTCAGCAAACGTTTCCTGGGTACGCTGGCTCTGAACGATGTCAGCCTGAAACTCGGGGCCGGAGAGATGTTCGGCCTGGTTGGCCCCAACGGAGCCGGCAAAACCACGTTGCTGCGCATTCTGGCCACTCTCATCCCGCCGGACTCTGGGGAAGTGCTGGTTTGTGGCTACGGCCTCAATGAAATCAAGAAAATTCGGGGAGTCATTGGCTTCATGCCAGACGTCCTGGGCGTCTACGATGACATGCTGGTGCGCGAGTATCTAGATTTCTTTGCTCGCGCCAGTTCGCTTCCAGCCACAACCCGTGACTACGCGGTTCGGGAAACCATGCAGGCGGTCGGAATCGAGCACCTGGCCGAGCAACCCGTGGACGGCCTGTCTCGCGGTATGAAGCAGCGGCTCTGTCTGGGGCGTTCCATTTTGCACAAGCCCAAGTTGCTGCTTCTGGATGAGCCGGCCAGCGGTCTGGACCCACTGGCGCGTCTGGAGTTGCGCGAAATTCTGCGGGCTTTGCAGCGCCAGGGCACGACCATCGTAATTTCTTCCCATGTGCTGGAAGATTTGGCTGATATGTGCGACCGAATCGGAGTTGTCAGTCGCGGGCAGCTCATCTGTGTGGACGAAACCAAGAACCTCATCGAAGAGCAGGGCACGCGCCGACTTCGCGTCAAGGCTTTAGGACCGGGTGAGGAACTTTTTCAATTCCTCAAGTCTTATCCAGAGATTGACGGAGTGCGCTGGGACAACGACCACATTCTCTTCCGGTTGGGTGGCCAGCATCACGAAGACCTGCATGAACTGCTCAAAGTTTTGATCCAAAAGGGATTTCCAATCGTAAGCTTTTACGAAGAAGCTCCGAGTCTTGAGTCGGCATACATGAATGTCACTCGAGCCGGGGAGGGATGGGAGGTAGCTAAGTCATGAGGCTAGCGCAAGGTCGCTCAGGAGATGTCCTGTCGACCCGCGGCACCCTGATGTTTGGTGTCGCGCTTTTGCTGCTGACTTTCGGTTTGCTCAAGATGGGGTGGTGCGGTTGTACGCTGTTCGCCATCAATAGTTGGGCGCTGATCGGATCGGCGGTGTTATTGCTGGGCAATCGCTCTTTTGGGGTTTTGGCGGAGGAGAAAGAAAAGAAAACCTTGGACTGTCTGCGTCTGACGCAGCTCAGCCCCAGCGCTCTCTTCTATTACAAGCTCTCCCCCGAATTCCGATCCTTGGTCCGTCTGCTGGCCTGTACGGCACCGGCCGTGCTCTGGAGCAGTACGATGACCTTCTCGGGGCTACCCGCCGGTGTCAGCGTGCTCGGTATCGCCGCCCTGGGCGGATTGATTTCGATCGTCTCCAGCCTGTTTGTCTCGAGCCTGGCTCCGAGTACCTCGCGCGCCGTGGTGCAGGGCTGGACCCTCAAGGCCTGCTGGCTGCTGTTGACCCCCATCTTCGACCTGGTGGTCTCGGCCGTGACTGTCACCACCCAGCGTTATCCCGTTTTTGATGCAGTCAATCCCTTTGCCGCCGCCTGGCAGGTGGTGGTGCCTCAAGCAGAGATGGGTGTCCGCCAGCATCTTCCCCTGGCTTTCGCGCTGCTCGGTTCGCTGCTGTGCGCGGCGATGTGGATGGTGGCGGCTCGCCGCTACGAGAGCGGTCTGACGGCCGCTCCCACCCTGACTGACCGTCAGGTCCACCGCCTCTACCGCCAGACCCCTTTCTGGGTTCCGGGCTTTCTGGGCGTTCAGGAAAACCCGGTTTTCCTGCGTGAACTGGCGTCCCAACTCCGAAGCGGAGCCGGCAAGTGGCCGGGCTACGCCGTCTTTGTAACTTTGTTTTTGGCGCCGTTCATCTATTCTCAGAGCTGGAGCGTTCGCCGCTCCAGTGAGATCGAGATGCGCGGCGCCGCACCGTTGCGGGCCAGTGCTCCCGATGAGGTTCGGCAGCCCGAAACGACGACTCAGCAGGGCGGTTCTCCGACCGCGCCGGCGCCTTATGTGCGCCTGATGACCGGCGATCAGACCCAGCAGTTCGTTCTCAAAGGACATACCAACTGCGCCTGTCTGCGCATGGCCCTGTATCAATCGATGCGGGTGCCGCTGCCGGCCAGCGAAGTATTCAAAGTCGTGATTCACGACCCTTACCAGGAAGCGCCTCTGACCTCGGCCACTGGCGATCCTCAGAAGCGTCCCGGGCCGGCCGAGGAGCCGCTGACCGTGGAAGACGCTCATCGCTTCGGCGTTTCCACCCTGGCTCCGGAACTCAATACCGCCAATCTTAATCAGAATACCCTGGACGAGATTCGCAAGCACGCACTGGGCCAGGGTCTTCTGGGCTGTCTGGTTTTGCTCTCGCTCTATCTGGCGGTGCGTTGCTCGGGCTTCCTGGCTAATGCCGTAACCTCCGAGTGCGACCGTCGCAGCTGGACTGACCTGGCCCTGACCGGTCTGGAGCCGGGTCAGGTGTTGCGCGGCAAGACGGCCGGAACGCTGTTAATGCCCGCCATCCAACTGTTGGTGGCGTCACCTTCACTGCTCCTGTTTGTTATGGCTGATGCGCTGACCCCGGCCGGAATGCTCCAGCTGGTCGGTTACGCGCTTCTGCTCTCCATCGCCGCTGGTCTGCTTGGCTTCTGGGCCTCCAGCGCCAGCAACACCAGTCACTCGGCTCAGGGTCTGGCTCTGGCGGCCACGCTGGCCTGGCTGGTGGCTACTCCCATCCTGGCCAGCACCGAACTGGGCGGAATGCTCTTCTTCGGGTTCGCCGCTCTGGGACTCTTCTCGCTGGCCACTGGCCGTCATCGGGGGGCGACCACCGGCTGGGGACTGCTGGCTCTGGCGGCTGGCATCAGCCCGCTGGGTCTGAGCCCCTGGACCTGCCTGCCCCTGTCTCTGATGAATCACGTCGGTCGAGTTGCCAGTAGCTCGCCCGGGATGATCTGGTTGAGCGGGATGCTCTCGCTGTCGGGTCTGGCGCTGGTTTGCTACTACAGCACTCTGGCCAATCTGCAGCAGCCTGGTCAGCAGGATGCCTTGCGAGCAGATCGCGTGGCCTGAGCAGACAACCTCTCGAATTAGAAAAGGCCCGGTCTTCTGACCGGGCCTTTTCGTTGCGGGGTGGTGGGGCTACTCGTCCTCCCAGATGATGAAGCCTTCGATCAGCCGGCGCCAATAGCGCAATTCTTCGTCCTCGTCATTGCCGGCCAGAGACTGATTGCTGGCCTGATCCTCCCGATTGGAATTGCGTTGGGAGTCCTCTCGATTGCGACTGGCCACCCCCTCGGGGCTCAAAACTCCGGTCTCCACCGTGGGAGTGTCGCTGCGCGAGGGGTTGCCGGAGCTTCCGTTCGGGCTCGAGTCAGGGCCCGGCGAACTCGAGCTGGAACCCGAAGCATCCGCTCGCGGGGAGATACTGCCCGGACTGAGCACGGCCAGTTCCAGCAAGGGTGTGCTGAGTGGGACCGGGGCGTAGTGGGTCAAGCCCACATTGTTGTAACCCAGCATCAGCACCGAAGAAGTAGAAGGCAGGTAGGCCGCTGAGAAGAGGTTGGACAGCTGGATTTGAGATTGAGCGGCCTGGCTGGTGATCTGCGAAAATTCGCTGGGGGTTAAATCCGCCCGGGCGCTGATGACCCGAGCCGGAGCGGGGCCGGGACTGGAGCTCGGATTGGGGTTGGGTTGATTGTAAATCAGGACGTCACCGGCGGGATGATTGAGCGCCACATTGCTGCTCTGGGGGAAGTAGTAGAAGATGTTGCCGGCCCGGCCTCCCAGATTGGAGTCGTTGGAGCCGTTCACGTTGATTTGCACGATGGCGGTACCATCGGTTGCGATGGCCAGGGCACGAACCAGATTGGCCTCGGGCAGGTCGATGGGACCGTAAATCTGATTGGCGGTCAACTTCAGGCTTTGATGTGCGATCAGCGCCGGTCGGTCGCGCAGCACGGTGCTGCCCCCGAGAGTGATGTTGCCGTTGATATCTTTGGGGGTGCTGATGGTCAGGCTATTGGCTTCCCAGGGCCCGATGATGCGGACATTGCCGGCAGTGACCTGGTCTCCGAAAGCTCCGGTAGTGACCGAAAGAGTGCCGGTATGGATAGGACCCAGGCGTGTGACGCCGTGGGATTGGGTGTTCAGACTGGAGGCGGGGTTGGGCGTATCAATGGTCAGGCCGTCCAACCCGATGGATTCTCCGCGAAAGGTCACCTGAGCGGGGCTGCTGCCGCTTAACCTGGATCCGGGGTTGCCGATCAAGGTCCCAGAGTTGATACTGAACTGATTATTGCTGGGGCTGCTGAGTCGAACATCAGTTCCCGTCACAAAGGAGCTGAAACCGGTGGTGGTCTGATTCAAGGTCACCGAGCTGCCGGCCAGCTCGAGGATTCCGGCCAGGAAAATCATATTCCCATCGGAGATGGCATCGATTGTGGTGGCGTTTCCCGCTCGCCCCAAAGTGCCGGCATTGTAAAACTGATTGCCGCCCGCATGCAGGTTGATGTTGGAAGCCAGCAGGTTGGAGGTGAAAAGGTCCTGCCCGCTGGTCAGGCTGACCCGGCCCGTGGGATCGGAAACAGAGATGCTGCTGCCCGGTTGAAAGTCCACCACTCCGTTGGGGGCGTTGGCCGTGACGTTTCCGGCTCCATCGATCACGATACTGGAATTGGGCAGGCCTGTCACTTTGCCGTTGCTACTGGTCAGAGTGACGTTGCCGCTGCCCAGGCGGAGAACACTCTGTTGACCAAGCTCGACATTGCGATTGGTGTTGCTCAGGTTGATCTGGCCCGCCCCATCCACACGGACGGAAGCCTGGCTGCCCAGGGTCGTATCCCGAGCCGAGCCATCGCCCTGCAGAGTAATGTTGGCATTGCCGCTGGCGTGGATGAGGGCGTTGGCATCAAGGGATCCCCCATTCGGACTGGTGACGCTCAGATTGGCGTTGGCGTTGTCCAGTTGGAGCTGAGAGCCCGTAAAGAAACCAAAGTCATTGCTGGACTGGAAGGTTACATTGGCCCGGTTGCCTCGAACGTGGACTTCGCTGTTGCTGAAGAGGGAAATACTTGGAGAGTTGGCCTGAATTACCGTATCGGTCGCGGCCACGCCCAGGTTGCCGGTCAGAAACTGGACGAACCCAACACCCGGAGTGGTGGGGTTCAGGATTATGGTCGGCACTTCCACGGTCCGCACCAGCACCCCGCGCCCGCCCTGGGCGTCCACCCGAGAGAGCTGATTGGGAGCCTGGATGCTGCCTTTCAGGTCGACCAGAGCGTCCGCAGCGGAGAGCGTGATATTCGTGACTCCGTCACCTCGCAGCAGGGAGCCCTCTTGCAGAAAGACCCCGGACTGGTTGGCTGGCTGGCTGTGATCCGAGCCATTGGAAACGAGATTGATGTTGCCGTCGCCGGTCAACTGGACGGTGGTGTTTTGCAAGACCGCGGTTGTATTGCCGGTGGCGGTCAGGTTCCCGATGGGCACGTTCATGGTAAAGCGGGAGTTGGCGCCAAAGAAGGCCGAGTTGGTGGCGTTGATGCTGACGTTGGCGGTGGCCCCGACCACATTGATGTCGGTGCCCACCACGCTGATGGCGTCGGTGGCGGAATTGACGGTCAGATTCGTGGCACCGCTGGTGGTGCCGATCTGTCCGCTGGTGAGCAGGACGGAATTCCCGCTGACATTGACCGAGGACACAGCCACATTACCCACCGTGGCCACTCCCCCCGCGATTACGGTCAGACTGGCTGCATTGTCAGTTGCGTTGACGCTGCTACCGGGCCTCATGGTCACGTCGCCGCTGGTGCCCTGCAGTGTGAGCTGCGTGGGCTGGCTGAGCAGAATCTGGACATTGTCGTCGACCGTGAGGTTCTGATCGGCGATCACGGTCATGGTGGCGCCGTTGTCCAGCGTGTTGGCGTCGATGGTGTTGGTTCCGTCACCTCCGCTGGCCACGATTGAGACATTCGTGGGATCGATCAGAAAGCGCCCGCCCGGAGAGAGCAGGGGAGTGGAATGCAGTCCGACCGAGCGACCGCTCAGTTCCACGCGGCCACCGGGACCGGTCTGGGAGCGGGCGGTCAGGAGTCCGTCCTGAATGGCGGAGCCGGCCGAAAGCACACTGATCTCGCCGGCCGGACCCTGGTCGGAATTGACGTTGATCGTGCTGCTTCGAGTATTGAGAGTAACCTGACTGGAGTCCAGCAGAACCTGACCCCCAGGGGCCTGAAGGGTGCCTTGATTGATCAGCAATCCCTCGCCGCCAACCAGTTCGATGCCCCCGGCCGTCTCCAGGATACGGTCGCTTTCCTGGCCTGAGTGGCTGACCAGATTGGCCAGCGCATCGCTCATCTGCCCTTGGGTCAGCACCACGGTTTGAGGAGTTCCGGGCAACTGGGAATGGGCCGCAAAGCCGTCCGGGATGGTCACCTGCAGCAACCCTCGCGCATCCACGGTCAGGCTCGCCTGTTGGGTCGCGCCCAGGACCACCTGACCGCGCTCGGCCAGGAGCAGCCCTTGGTTGTCCACCACGGGCGAAACCAGAGCGATGAAACCGCCGTCGGTGACGCGAATATCGCCCTGATTGACGACTGCTCGCATCGGGGAGGCGGGGTCCCAATGCAGGTTATAGCGGCCCTGCAGGAAGTCCTGGTCCGCGATCGAGAGGGTGGTGGCTAAAAAGCTGCCTGCATTGACCGAACTGCCCGGGCCGAAGAGGATGCCGTTTGGATTGACCAGCAGAATCCGACCGTTGGCTTGAATCTGCCCCAGAATCTGACTGGGGTCTTGCCCGATGACTCGATTGAGAAGGGCGGATGTGGTGCCGGGCTGGAGGAATTGCACCAGCTGGTTGCGGTCAATGTTGAAGGAGTTCCAATTGATGATTCCGGTGGGGCTGGATTGCAAAATTTGCAGAATGTTGTTTTGCGGTTGGCCGATCTGAACTGAGCCCTGAATGATCTGGCCGCCTTCCGGCAGGGCCCAGGCGGCCTGACCGACCAGCAAGGCGCTCAATAAGGTCCTTTGTAAACGCTGTCTCACAGTCGCGCTCTTCTGCCTTTGCAGGGGTTCTCATTCTTTTGCTTAAAGGCGGTGGCCATGAAAAGCGCCTTTATTTGGGTCTCATTGGGCTGCGCGACTCTGGCCTGGGCCCAACCTCCGCTCGATCACATGCCCAGAACCTCCGATATCGTCGAAGACCTCAAGGAAGAAGCGGCGCCAGCAACCGGTTCAGAGAAGACAATCGTGGTCTCTAAATTCAACGTGACCGGGAATACGCTTTTGTCGGCCGAGGAATTGCAGAAGGCCTATCAGTCTTACGAAGGTCGTTCTCTGACCCTGCGGGAGCTGAAAGATGTTGCCCGCAATTTAACGGCCCTTTACCAGCGCAATGGTTATTTTTTGGTACGCGCTTATGTCCCCCAGCAGACCATTCAAGACGGACAGATCGAGCTGCGCGTGGTGGAAGGCAAAGTCGGAACGGTCAAGGTCGAGGGGGCCGAGAATTACGACCCGGAATTTATCCGCGAGCGCTTTATGCATAGCTTCGAGAACGAGACATTCCGAAATGATCGTTTCCAGCGCGCCATGCTTTTGCTCAACGAACTGCCAGACTTGCAGGTGAAAGCGGCCATGTCACCGGGCAAAGAGGTGGGCACCACCGATGTGACTCTCAGGGTCCAGGACGCAACTCCCGTTCATGTTGGGCTGGACTACAACAACTACGGGACCTCCGCGACCGGCGAGAATCGGGTCGGGCTGAGTTTTGAAGCCGGAAACGTATTGCAACAGGCTGACCAGATCACCTTGCGGGGCGTGCTCGGGTTTCCGTCTCGACAGAACAGTTTTTACCAGATCAACTATCAAACTCCAATCAATCAGGACGGAACCAGTCTGAATTTCGGTTACGCGAACGGCGCTTTCGCCGTCTCCCAAGGACTGGGGGCAATTTTGGATGTGCGCGGCAATGCTGACATCTTTACGCTGGCCTTAAGCCATCCTCTCGAGCGCCAGCTGGAGTTCTCCAGCAATCTCGGCCTGGCCGTCTCTCATAAGTATATCCGCAATAATTTTTTTGGTGGCCAGCAGCCTTTTTCGCGAGACGAGTACAACAGCGCTCGACTGACCTATCAGGCCGATTGGCGCGCCCTGGACGGTCGCACGCTGCTACAAGCCGCCTACACCCAGGGGTTGGGAGGCACCGGTGCCAGCGATCCACTGGTTAGTCGCTCGGGCGCGAGCGGTGGTTTTGGTAAGTTTAATCTGGACCTGGCTCGCGTGCAAAATCTCGATCATGGTCTCTACGCGCTTTTCCGAGCCAGCGGGCAATACGCCACGCAGCCCCTGTATGTGGCGGAGCAAATGGCGGTGGGCGGTCCGGATACCGTGCGCGGCTACGCTCAGGCTGAGTTGTTGGGAGACAACGCCTACGTACTGGGTGCTGAGCTGCGCTGGTCTCCCATCCCCGACGACCTGGATGCTTTCCAGGTGTGCACCTTCATTGATCACGGTGGTGTGGGCCTGCGCCGTGCGCTGCCGGGCGATCTCTCCAATGGCTCACACCTGACCGGGGCCGGATTTGGCTTTCGTTTCGGGGTGGACCACGCCACTCTGCGTCTGGATCTGGGCTTTCCTCTCTCTCCCACGCCTTCGCGTACGGGCCGTAGTCCGGCTCTTTATGCCGGTCTGCAGACTCGATTCTAGGGCAGGGACTGAAGTTCCGGACCGACAGGCACCACATCCAGAATGTCGCCCATTCCGGGCATCGTGTTGATGTCGCGAAAATACTTGGTGATGACCCGCCGACGATAGGAATCTGTTTTTTGGTTGGCGGCTGTCAGCTCGGCCACTTTTCTCTCGAGGGCGGCGATTTCGGCCCGGAGGCTCCTGATTTCATCCTCCGCTCCTGGAAGAGCCGAACCTTCGGTCACGGCCAGAAGCCTTTCCGCCATGGAAATGCCCACCTGGGTGCGCCGCCGGTGAACTTGACCGATTTGTTCAAATGTGCCGCCAACTTCTTTGATTTCGCTCAGTTCCTGTAAAACTTGCTGTTTGTCGGCCTGGTCGCCGTCACCCATGCCCTCCAAGACCTGTGCCTGGTAAAGGCCTCCCAGACGGTTGATTTCTTCGCCGTACTGTTTGGCGTCCCAGGCTTCCTTTTCAATCTGGGCCTGGATGAGTTGCTGCTTGAGTTCGGGGCTGGGCGTCTGCTGGTACTTGCTCTGCAGTGACTTGACCTCGGCGCTCAGGGGTCCATTCTCTTCCAGCGTAAAACTGCGCGAACCGGCTTTGCTTCCGCCGGAACTCCCAGAACCACCCAGCCTTTCTTCCAATACTACAATCTTGGCCTTGAGGACTTTATTTTCGGCCAGCAATTGCTCGTGCTCAGCTTGCAGCAGCTGGGCCTCGGCGGTTGGCCCGGAACGGCCGGTCAGTTGGGTGCGCACCGACTCGAGTTGTTTGCGGGTGTCCAGCAGTTCTTTCAAGGCCAGGTCGCGAGCTACGACCAACTTTTGCATTTCATCTGAACTGGCTGCGGCCGGGCTCCTCTTCTCCAGGGCTTCCACTTTGGCTTCGGCCTGTTTTCGCCGTAGTTCCTCGGCTCGGAGCCTGGCCTCCAGGTCGGCCAGGCGGGCGCTGGCCAGGTCGCTGCGGGCGGCGCTGATGTCCAACTCCTTCACCGAGGGGCCGCCCTGCGTAACCGTTCCCAGCACCCAGTTGGTCGTCGAAGGCCCATCGTAGAACATTCGCGGAGTTTGAAGCTGATGGATGACGGTCTGGGTGTTGGGAGCAACCCTGGCGGCCAGATACTCCGCCAACGAGTTGGGGGTGATATTGCCCTTCAGTCCCCCTTGCAACGCTTCCACCAGAAAGTAGGTGAAGAAGCCGTGTTTCTTCTCTTCCCATTCCCAGGAGCGCTGGCCCGGGCTGCAGCTGAGCAGGCCAACCACCTCTCGGCCGTTGGAGGATTCTGAGAAGCTGGCCAGCGAGCCGGCATCCATGCTGGGGGCGCCGGTAGGGTCATTGCGGCAGGCATCCAGCACGGTCAAGGTTCGAGCTGCGACGGTTCTGGAGATGAGCCGGTTCAGATCGGATCTGTTCAGAGCCGAGGCCTTCAAGGTCTCCAGGCTGCGGTTATCCGAGTCTTTCATGAGCAGGAAAGAGTCGGCCCCAACCTGGGCGCCGTGGCCGGCGAAGTAAAAGATGACCACATCCTCGGGTTTGGCTGATTTGCTCAGCCAGTCCAGTCGATAGATCAGGTTGAGCCGGTTGGGGACCTGATTGCTGTCGGCCGCGTCTCCTGTGAACAGGAAGAGGTGTTCTGGGGAGATTTTGAGGAGTTTTTGCAGGGCCTGCGCGAACACCTTGGCGTCCGCTCCGGCATAGCGCAGGTCGGGGATGGACTCCTTGGTGTAGTCGTCGATACCCACCACCACCGCCCAGGTCTGGCCCTCGGCCCGGACGGCCGGCGAAAGCCAGCCCAACCCCCCGGCCAGCAGGCCGGCCACCCAGCGGCGCAACATCATTCTTCCACGGGGGCCCAGAGCTCTTTGAAGTCTTCCTCAGCCTGGTTGGAGGCATCAGGGTACTTGCTTTTGATCCTGTCTTTCAGTTGAAGAGCTCGCCAGTAGAGTCGGAGATTACGGCAGGATTCGTAGAGCTCGAGCAGGGAGGCCTGGTCGGTGGATTTCGCCTGCTGGACCTTGAGCGAACTCACCAGGTCATTGGGCAGGCGAGCCACCGCAAAGGCGGCCTCCACATCCACGGGAGTGCCGTCTTCAATGTAGACCAGGTAGGTTGTGGCCGGCTTCATTTGCAGCCCGGGCAGGGTCAACTTGTTGTCCTTGACCATTCCACTGGTGGTTGCCCATTCGTAGGGCAGACTGGCCTGGGTATAGTGCACCACGCCCGTGCCGTTCATACGGCGCTTGGTCAAAGCAAGGTCGAGCACGACCGGCTCACTGCCTTCGAAGTTGATGCAGACCGTGCGCATTCCCTCGCCGGTCTGAACGGTGCGACTGGTAAATCCGCCATATTTGCTCATGTCCACTTTGTGGCTGACGCGGATGCCTTCGCGGTCATGAACGTCTTTGAGCAACTGCACCTGCTCACCGCTGGGAGCGGTCGAGGAAACCTTGTACTCGAAGGGACCCTTGAGTTGATAGCGCTGGCCATTACCCAGGCTGGTCAAGGTGAGAGAAGCGCCTTTGGGGACATCCACTTTGTCTCCGGCTTTGAGGGCTTTGAGCAATTTGACCTGACCGTGTCCCTGGGTGGACTGGAGCGTAGATTGGCCTTCAGCGGCGACCACCAGGTAGAGGCGGTCGGTTTCGGCCCAGCTCAATCCCAGGCTGGCCAACCAGAGTGCGGGTATTAACTGCGTCCATTTCACGGCTTTGAATACCTCCGAGAATGCTTAAATACGAAACAGCAGGCCCTAAAGCCTTTCGGACTCCAGGAGCTTGGCCGGAAACTCCCTTGACAGGCCTGAGTCCTACTCCTGGTATCAAATCTGCGGGACGATTCGGGAAAGATCCGCCCTTGCAGGGTCTATTTCCCCGCGCTGGAGCGCCGCATCGCAGAAATGCTGCTCCTAGTATCTGCGGTCTGAGGTGCGCCAGTTGTACTGATAGTCCTGATAAGCCGTTTGCACGTTTTGCTCGGCCGAAGTGGCGGCACTCTCTGCCTGGGCCAGGTCACTGTCGCCGTAACGCAGATGCTGGTCGATTTGCTGCAGTTGCTGAGCCAGCGTGTTCAGGTTATTGCGGGCGCAGCGCGCCTGGTAGGACACTGACACGCCTTCGGTGTCTCGGCTGACCGCGTTAAGGTCATAACGGGCCGAATTGATGGGGTTTTGCAGACCTTGCAACTTGTCTTCCAGTTGCTGCTGAATCATTTCGATACGGTAGATTTGCGACTGAAACTGGCTCAGGGAAGTATTGGATTCAGCGTGGCGATAGGGCTGAGGCAGGCGGTTGGGGTCGACTTGCTTGAGATAGGCTTGAGCGTTGGCCAGCTGTCCTTTGATTTCGTAAAGCACCGAGGTCGGGTTGCTGCGGTCGTAGCGCAAGTTGTAGAGTTGGCGTTCAATTTGGTCCAAACTGCTGCTTGCATACTGACCGGTGCGCGAGTTGTCGGTCTCCTCCGTGTCACTTTCGGCCGGATAGAGGTCGTTGCTGGTGCGAGTGGTCTGGGTGTAGGCGGAGTTGACTTCGCGTTGCACATTTCCCCAGAACTGGCGAACCTGGTTGATTCCCGATCGGGCTTTGCTCAGCTCGGTCTGAGCCATATAAAGGGGGTCGAGCACTTCGTTCGGATTGACCTGGGGAGCCATTCCGTCCTGGGGATAGGCCTGGCCGGCTCCACCACTCTGGTGGTTGCGAGTCTGGACGCGTTGGGACTGCTCAGGCAGTTTGCCGCCCGTGTAGGGGTTATAGCCCTGAAAGAAGGCTTCCATCCGCGAAAGTGACATGCAAAGACGATATTCCGTCCGCCTTAAAAATTTCCTATTGGTGCTCGCGAGGGGCCAGCCAACGATAGGGCTCTACCTGTTCTTCGAAGCCGTGAACCTGTTCTTTCCATTTCTCGGTCAGGGCTTTGTACTTGCGCACCGGCTCTTTGAAGCCGTCTTTGATCTGGGGATCAGAGGACAGCGTGTGCATGTCGCCGGCCAGATTGGCGTAGTCTTCCAGCTTGTTCTTCCAGTCGTGCATCTGCTGGCTTAGCTTTTCCGGGTCCATGGTGGCCAGCGGGCTGGATTCCAGGCGAGCCTTCAACGCCAGCAAACCCTTCGTATAGCCTTCCGCCAGTTTATAGGCCTGGTCCATCTGCTTCTGGCCGGCATCCAGTCGGGACCTGTACATGGCCAGCTGGGCGCGGGCCACCGGAACCACCGTCTGCATTCTGGCCTGGGCCCGGGCCGTCATCTCGTCCATCCGCTGCACATTGGCCATCAAAGCCGCTTCCTGGCGATCCAGGCTGTGTGCCATTTGAGTGACCTGGGCCCGCGAGCCCTGGCTGACGCGAGCGAATTCGGCTGAATAGAAGCGCATATTGGAAGCCAGGTCCTTCATGTCGCGCCGGAAATTCGCGTCAGCGAAGTTGGAACGCATCTGCTTGGTCGATTCGCTCAGGGTTTTGAAGTGTTTAATGGTCGCCAGCAACTGATCATCAGCCGAGCTGTTAAGCTCCATCTTGAGGATGGCCCCGGAAGCCACCGCTTCACCCGGTGGAGGCGGCAGAATGTTGATAAAGTGGCGTCCGCGCAAGGTGGAGACGACCTTGTAGGCGGTTCCCTCGCTCAGCTTGTAGCCCTGGTAAAGTCCGACCGTGACCAGCACAACCGGGCGGGTTTCTCCCGGCGGATTGAGACGCTCCCAGTCTTCTTCGGGGGCAAAATCGATGTCGACTACGCGGCCGCCGTCCACTCCCCCCAGGGTGACCGGGTCGCCCACGCGCAACCCCTGGCAGGCGTGAAAGACCAGTTTGTACTGGGAGCCCAGCAGGGGCGTGCGTTTGCCCTGGGTAGGCGCCAGCCCGAGTAACACCATGGAGATGGTGCACACGACCAGACCGATCCGTCCCTCTTTGCTAAGCATTACACCGCCGATTGGTGGGCTTGCGCCACGATTTGAGCCCAATCCAGCGAGGGCCCTGCGGCTGGTTTAGATTCCTGACGGGTGAACCCTGCCACAAATTCAATATTTCCAGCCGGTCCCCGTACCGGGGAATGGGTCAGATCGCAGAGCTGCCAGCCCGACTCGGCTGCCTCGGAGGTAGAGCGTTGCAGCACATCCTGATGGACCTGTGGGTTAAGCACCACCCCTTTGCGCAGGTTTTTGGCTTCGGTCTCAAACTGGGGCTTGATCAGGGTGATCAGGCGCGGTGCCCCCCAATTCCAGATAACCGGGTAGAGCAGGCGCAGAGAAATAAAGGAAAGGTCGGCTGTGACCAGGTCAGCCTGGAAGGGCAGCTCTTCCAGGTAGCGGGCATTGGTTTTG
>JAFEBA010000091.1 GCA_018266105.1 bacterium
GGTGGCGGTGGTGGTTCCGTCGCCCGCGATGTCATTGGTCTTGGAGGCCACCTCGCGAACCAGTTGGGCGCCCATGTTTTCGAAGGGATCAGAGACTTCGATTTCCTTGGCGACGGTGACGCCGTCCTTGGTGATGGTGGGGGAGCCGAACTTCTTCTCCAGCACCACATTGCGGCCACGGGGGCCGAGAGTAACTTTAACGGCATTGGCCAGGATGTCCGTGCCGCGCTCCAACGCCTTGCGGGCGTTCATATCATATTTTAGGATTTTAGCTGACATTGTATCTCCTCGTGTCGACAGGCTTACTTCGTGTAGACGCCCAGAACTTCGCTTTCTTTAAGGATGAGAAAGCTCTCACCATCGAGCTTGATTTCGGTGCCCGAGTACTTACCGAACAGAATCTTGTCTCCGGTTTTGACTTCTAGGGGTTGAACGGTGCCGTTATCGAGTACCCGGCCCGGTCCTGCCGCCAGCACGGTGCCGCGCAGGGGCTTCTCCTGAGCCGTGTCGGGAAGAAAGATGCCGCTGGCGGTCTTCTCTTCCTTCTCGTCGGCTTTCACCACCAGGCGGTCGCCCAGGGGTTTCAGTTGCGTTTGAGTGGTCGTCATGCGTCCTCCAAGGATCCATGCGGTTTGCCGCATGTTGAGGGCCATGAGATACCCGAGCTTGCTTATACTTCAAACATTTAAGAAGCTCGACCGTCGGAGTTGCCAAAGACTTCCGCCGGGTAGCGACAAACCTCAATCGGTAGGGATTGGCGGACCTGTTCGCCGTTGCTCAGGGTCAGACCCACGCGGAAACCATAGTGTACCTTGAACGTATTCCATTGGCCGGAGGCCGGGGAGTTGAGGTCGACCGGGAATTCGAAAAAGCCCTGCATCGGGTATTCCAGATCGGGCTCGGGAGTGATGTCCTGGGTCTGCAGGCTGGTAACTTTGCGATGGTTGTAGTCTTTCTGTGTGGACTCTTCAATGGCTGCGAATCGAAAAGTCAGGGAGCGGGGCATCGGACCGTCGGACACCTTGCTGATGCGCAATTCGCCCGTCAGGGACTGACCGGGCTCGACCTGGCAGCTGTCCAGGCGGACTTCCAGTTCCACCCCACCGGCGGGCAACACAAACCAGTGCTGTTCCCGATTAGCGGTGCCCTCCAGGGGCAAGATCGGAATGTTGATGCGATGGATCGCGTCCCGCTTGAAAAATGGCAGGGCTGAGCCTGCGCCCTTACGGCGTGCCTTCAGCACGTAGAGGCAACGCAAGTCCTGGCTGAAGTAAGTGGGCGGAAGCGAATCCGGCAGCACAAACTGGAATGGGGCCGGACCCTGGGAGCAATCGATCGTGCTGGTGAGCTCGAAAAAGGGGACCACGTATTGGAAAGCAAGGTTGCCAGCCCCCAGCACTTCCTCGCCCTGCAGAGTAAGATGCACCAGAGGTTCACCGGAACCGTGTACGCGCACCACTCCGGAAAGAGTCTCGCCAGGCCTTAAGGTGCCCTGGATCAGGTCAATTTCGATCTCGTTCAAAGCACCCCCGATGTTCGGGAGGGCAGCCGGCAGACCTTTTCAGGCCGTCTGGGCCTTTTTTTGTTGCGCCCGCTGCATCGCCCAGCTGCGCACGGCCGAGTCGCGGTCGCGCAAACCCTGGTGAATCCACTCCTCGCCCTGGCTTTCCTCGAGCAGTTGGAAAGCCCGGCGGCGCAGTCCCGACCGCTGGCTATCGCGCAGTTGGAGCAGCACCTCCAGTTGTCGTTCGGAACGAATCTCTCGGGGGAATTTTTGCAGCAGTTCCAGCACCGTCGAACCCACCAGCTCATCCTCTTCGCCGCTCAGTTGAGCCACGGCCAGGTCCAGCACTTGCTCCGGCGGTTCGCCCAGCCGCACGCACTCCATTAAACCGGCTCGATGCAATTCTTCGTTCGCAATCGGTAGGTCCGGATCGTTGAGGTTGCTACGGCAGGCCCAATGGGCTACTCGGGTGCGCCATTCGGGCGGCAGGCCTTCATCGCCCAGGGCTACGCGCAAGCCCGCGCAGCGAGCGCGAGCGCTAATGGCATGGCTGTTGAGCAATCGGCACAGGCAGTCCAGCACCAACTCCTCGCATTCACCCCGCCAATCTTCCAGCAGCCAGTGCAGTAAAGGCATAAACTCTTCTTCGCTCAGTGCTCCACTGCGGGCGGGGCCGGTCTGCAGACAGAACAGATAATCGCGAATCAGGGAGCGGTCCAGGTGGTCGTGCTGCAATAACCAGTAGAAGGCCTGCATTCCACCAGGTCCAGGGCCGATATAGCTGCCATAAAGTTCCGTGCGCACCTCTTCGCTAATGCCCTGGTGTGCGTGCAGCATCTGCAGCAACTGATCGCAAAATTCTACATTTTGGAGGAGCCCGGATTGGAAGGCGCGGTAACCCCAGCGCTGGGAGACCTGGTCCAGCACGGGTTGAATCGCCGCCAATGCGGCATCGAGTCGGTTCATAAGCAGAATATTTTTCAAGCGGCAAGCCAGGATTCCTGCCTTAACTTCGAGCAAGGCTGAGGAATGAAAGTCGTCGTGTTGCAGCCCAGCTTCCTCCCCTGGCTGGGTCACCTGGATCAATATGCCTGGGCAGATCGCTTTGTGATCTATGATGACGTGCAGTTTGACAAGCACGGCTGGCGCAATCGAAACCGCATCCTCACCTCTCAAGGAGTGAGCTGGCTGAGCATTCCGGTCAAGGTCAAGGGTGCTCCCCTCATCAATCAGGTGGAAGTGGATTATGCCCAACCCTGGCGGCGCAAGCATTTGGAGAGCTTGCGACAGGCATACTCAAAATGTCCCTATTTTGATTGGTTGTTTCCGCAACTGCAGGGCTATTACGCCAACGACTGGTCCACGCTCTTGGACTGGGATGTGCAGGGGTTAAAGTGGCTGACGGCCAGCTTAGGGTTGGCCTGGAACGGGCTGTTTTCATCTGATCTGAAGGTGCCGGGCCAGAAGACCGAGCGCCTGATCGGCATCTGCCGCAAGCTCGGGGCCACCCGATATCTGACCGGGGACGCGGCTCGGGATTACCTGGACGAGAGCCAGTTTCAAGCCATTGGGGTAGAGGTGGTCTGGCACGGATACCAACATCCGGTCTACCCTCAGCGCTCCAAGGAATTTGTCTCTCACCTGTCCATCGTGGACCTGATGTTTAACTGTGGACCTCAGAGTCTGTCGATACTACGCCAGAGCCAGTAACCGCCTGCAGAGCATAGTGTAAAAAGAGCTTGATTCCAACTTCGGCACTATAGTATTGGAGCATGAAGGTGCGCGAATCCCGGGCGACTTCTTCGCGATAGTCGGCGTTGACCAGCAGTTTCTCGATGCACTCGGCCAGGTTGGTGCGATCGGCGCGGACCCAGGGAATTTTTGTGTCCAGGCCCCACAGTTCCAGGTGACGATTGAGATTCTCGCGGTCGGTGGCCTGAATGGTCGGGCGCCGCAGAAACATGGATTCGTTGCCAGTCATTCCCATGAAGCCCCGCAGTTGGTGAAAGATGATGTCGGCATCCAGGCGAGCCTGCAAGATTTTGTGATGTGGCACTCCCGCCACCTGCAGGAAGCGCACCGCAGGGAAGCGTTCCTTCAGCACACCGGCGGCCTCCAGGAAGGAGGCCGTATCTTTATGGTAGAGGTAACGGTGCTGGGAGGCATGGGGCAGACTGGGCGTGTGCAGCACGCGCACCACGCCATCGCTTTGCGAGAGGGGCTCGCGCAGGGGCAGACTGTCTAAAACCGGCGGATAGAATCCGTGGTAAAATTTGGAGTGTGGATACATCCGCAACACGTGGGGCAGGCCGGTCAGCACGGTTTTGCCAACGCGCTGGCGTAAGGTCACGCCCTTGTGAACGCGTTGGCCGACATAGAAGTGCAGGTGAGGCTTGCGGCGAGCGATTTCTTGGAAGTCTAGCGGCCAGCCCACGGTGTCCACATCGTCTTCTTCCCAAAACACGATCAGGTCGGCGTCCTGCAGTAGTTTCTTGATTTCAGGAGTCCAGCCCGGCCGGGTGTAGACCACGTTGCAGTCGGAGCTGGCTGGCTCAATAAACGGGTGGGGTTCGTGGCAAAGCACATGGGCGGTGCTGCGGCTGTAGCGGTTGATGGCCAGAGCGTGCTGCATTCCGGAGCCTGCCACATTATGCAGGTCCACAAAGAGCAATCGCAACTGAGCCTGGGAGCCAGCCTGGTAGGTCGCGGTCCAGCTCTTGTTGGGCAATCCGGCCAGGTCCACCTGAATGTCGAACATTTGGACCAGACCGTCGTTGGCCTCCAGGTGAGGGCCGTTACCGGCGGTGCCGGGGCGTCCCTGATTCAAAGTGACACGGAATTGTTCGGGTTTCAGTTGCTCGCGCAGCATGGCCCGAAGGTCAAGGTCGGCCGGAGATAGGGCAAATTCGTTGTCATAATCACCGTAGTGGAAGCGACGTAAGCCGCCTTCGAAACCCAGGTTGACCGGCTCCTGAAAGCGTACTCGCCCGGTCTCGGCGACCAGTTGACGCAGGCGGGCGATCGGGTCGGCAGCCCGGCTGAGTGGAGCGACGCCCGCACCGAGTTCAGGCTTGACGGTGCGGGCAGGTCCCCGGTCAACGACCTGGATTTGCGGGGGATTTGGAGTCGCGGCATAGCGATGCCAGTGAACCCCCATCTCCGAGACCAGCTCGGCCAATCCTGGCAGGTCCCAGACCTTGTCGTTGGCGGCGGTTATGAGCAGATCGGGTTTTTCTTCCAGAATGGCTCGCCGAGCCACGGACTCCAGCCACTCCGGGCCACCCTCGGGCTGCAGCGAATACTCCTCGAAGGAACGCATGGGAAAGGGACAGGCATTCAGGGACCATTCCGGCCCCGCCACCAGGCAACGCCCTTCATGGCGGCCGTCCACGAAGTAGGCGGTCAGAGGGGAGATCAGAATGCGCATGGCCTCGGCCCCACTGGTCAGGCTGAGGATCTTCAGGGTAAGGACCCCCACCATGGTGAGCGTTGGCCCTGGCTCAGCGCGGCCCGTCCAAGCTCCAGGGCACGCTGATGGTAGGCCTTGTAGGGATACGCAAACTGGATTACGTCCTCAAAGTCGTGGCGACGCATGGCCTGGAACCCTGGGCCGCAAACCGCTTCGGGCTTGACATAGCGCACGCTCTCAGGCAGCACCCAGTAGCTCCAGCTGTCTAGCCTGCGGCCCTGCCCATCTACCACCGGCCCTCGACGCGGTTCGGCGGTGATGTAGTGGCGGTTGTTCAGCTCGAAGTCGGGCAGGAAGGCCAGGCTGGTGGTGTTGAGGGTCACGCCCAGGCCCAGAATGTAGCCATCGTGTTGATGAATTCGGCCAAAAGAGCTGTCCGGGCCGGAGGGATGCGTCACTTTTTCCTGGTCGGCCGTAAGCTCATCGGCCAGAGCGCCAAGGGCAGCCACCGACCACCAGTAGTTCAAGCCTCGAAGCACCTTGGGTTGCTGACGGAACAGTTCCGGCACGGCCCCGATATTGGCCGGGGTGTGGACGACATCGAAAACATGCTCACCGTGGAAGTAATCGGAATAGCCCTTCCAGGGTCGCTGGCTGCTGTCTACATTCCAGCTGAAGGAGGGCATCGTCAAGGTGCCCCGCGGCCCCAGGTAGTCCACCAATGCACTGATGAATTCTACCGGGTTGAGTTGCAGATGGCGAATGCGCGAGAAGGAAGTGTGTAGGTAAACCAGTCCTCCTACCGGCACTTCCAGCTTTTCCAGCAGTTGATGCAGACGATTCAAGGCTTGCGCACGACTCCGTAGAGGAACCAGCAGTAGTCCTCCAGTTCGTTGCCTATTTCAAACAGGGCGGTGAGCAATGGCTCCTGCCAATCGGCCATCTGAGCGCTGGACAGCGGCTTGAAGAAGCAACCGCGCACTTCTAAGACTTCAAGGCCGGTGGCCTGCAGCTCCGACCTTAGCGAGTAGCGGTCATAGGTCCGCTGGTTGCCCACTTCCTGATCTCGCTGATTGGCGTCCATGGGGCTGGCTTCCATCTGCATATAGCAACCCAGACGGCGATGAAAAGATTTGCCGTTGGGAACCGTAACGATGATTCGTCCACCTGGTTCCAGCCAGTCGCCCGCGGCCCGCAGAAAACCCACCGGATCAGCCAGGTAACGGAGCATATCGCCAGCGATGATGGTGCTAAACTTGCGTTGGGGATTGAACTCCTGAAACAGGCAGTGATGCACGGTCACTCGCGGGTCCGAGCCGAAAGTGGCCCGGGCGTGGTCGACATGGTTAGTGGCGCCCTCCACGATATCCAGGCTCTGGCAGCCTGTGTCCAGCAGTTGACGGGTCCATTCACCGTCGATGTAGCCGAGCTCCAGCAGGTGGGCGCCGCGAACCTCTGGCAGGCAACGTTTGATCACGAACTGCTTGGTCCGATTGTCGATGCCCTTTTGCAAATCGCTGTGGTAATAGTGACCGGCGGCTCGGTCCACTTCCTGACGGATTTCATCCAGTTTCATGGGGCCAAGCATGCCCGCAGCCAGGGGATTGTAAACAAGCAGGATCCGGGGGGCTAAGCTCGTAGGGCCCTCGGCCCAAACCTTGAATAATTTTGCCCTGAAAGTAGATCGATCATGAAGACCATCTTAGTTACCGGCGGCGCCGGATTCATCGGCAGCAACTTTGTCCGCTACATCCTCAAGAAGTATCCGGACTACCGAGTTATCGTTCTGGATTTGCTGACCTACGCTGGCAACCCCGACAATCTTCCCCAGGAATACATCGATCCCGGCGACGGTCAGAGCGGGCGACTGGTCTTCTGGTATGGCAATGTCACCAATGGTGAGCTGGTCGGCCGACTGGTGGGCCAATCGGACATGGTGGTGCACTTTGCCGCCGAGAGTCACGTCACGCGCTCCATCTATGACAATAAGGTGTTCTTCGAGACCGACGTCATGGGGACCCAGGTGGTGGCCAACGCCGTCCTGAGCCATCGCGACCGAATCGAACGCTTCATTCACATTTCCACTTCGGAAGTCTATGGCACGGCAGAGTCGGACTTGATGGATGAAGAGCATCCTCTCAAGCCGATGTCCCCCTACGCCAGCGCCAAGGCGGGCGCCGACCGATTGGTCTTTAGTTACTGGGCCACCTATCAGATTCCAGCCGTGATCATTCGACCCTTCAATAACTATGGTCCCTATCAGCACCTGGAGAAGGTTGTGCCGCGCTTTGTGACCGCTTGTTTGCTGGGTGAGCCTCTGACTGTGCACGGCGACGGTCAGGCTAAACGCGACTGGCTCTACGTTGAAGACCATTGTCGCGCTTTGGATTCGGCTTTGCACAGGGATGTTTCCGCACTTCAGGGTCAGGTGATCAACCTGGGGTCCGGGGTTTCCTATAGCGTTTTGGAGATCGCCGAGCGCATCAAGGCTCATATGAATTCCAGCAGCGAGATCAAGCTGGTGGGTGACCGGCCGGGTCAGGTCTTCCGTCACACATCTTCGACCGCCAAGGCCAAGGAGTTGCTGGACTGGGAGATCTCCATCAATTTTGATGAAGGCCTGGATCGAACCATCCAGTGGTATCGGGACAACAGTAAATGGTGGGACAAGACTCTGTGGCTGCGTAAGGTGCCCATTCGAACCGCTGCCGGCAAGATTGAGTATCACTGATTCCCGTCGACTGCGCGTCGATTTTCTCCATTACCCGCGGGCTTTCCGTGCTCGCCACTTTCGTTGGGATCTGGATCGTGGTTTCCGGCTCGAAGTTTTGGGAGCCAGTGCCTACTGGTTTGCCTTGCTGGATGGCGAGGGTCTAAGTCAGGCCGTGGTCGCCAGTCCTCAAGGTCAGGAGCAAGATTTCTTGCTGCAAGTGGAACGTCAGAGCGCGGGGCGCTGGCCTGATTGGGACCCCGCCCGGCTGGGGCCGCACACGATTTGCGCTCTCTTAAGCGATCGCGGCGTGCCCCCTCGGGTGCCCCCCGGTTGGCCCAATCTGGTCATCTGGGTGCGCCAGTCGATGCTGGCTGGAACTGTGTGGACGGGGAATGACTTTTTCACGCCGGAGCAAACACTACACCAGTGGGGCCGCGTAGGACGCAGGGTTCAGCGCCGGGCTCGTTGGCGACCGTTGATTCCCTGGTGACGACCGTAAGGAGAAGTTGATGTTACGCTCGGTGCGGAAGCTCTTAGCTGTTTTGGCTCTGACCGCCGCTTGCGCGGTCCCGGCCCTGGCCGATAAGACGCAGATTGGACCGGACACCTATGTGGCCGGGGTGCCTAGTGAGCAGTTTGTTCACTTCGCCGCCGCCGAAGGGGCGGGCAGGCAGAGAATGCAGAACTGGTGCTGGGCTGCCTGCATTCAGATGGTGCTCAACTATCACGGGCTGTATGTGAAGCAAGAGGACATTGTGGCTCGAGTCTTTGGAGGAGCGGTTGACCGACCCGCCGGTCCGCAGGAAATCCTCTATGCCCTTCAGGGATGGGCACCGGATTCGCGAGGTCGTACTTCAGCAGTGGAAGCGGATAATCGCAATCTGGACCCGGCTTCGGTCGTTCAGGACCTGGAATACCGATGGCCTCTCATTGTCGGTCTGAGCGGAGCCGGGAATACCGGCCACGCTTACGTGCTCACGGCCGTCTATTACAAGTTGTATCAAGGTCAGCCCGTCATTTTTAGAGTGGTCTTGCGTGACCCCTATCCGACCAAGCAGAGTCGGCTGGAGATGGGGATGGACGAGTTTATGCAGCGTTGCACCTTCGCGACCCGAGTGCACGTGCGCAGGATGTAGACACCTCTTTTAGAACAGCCGGGAATGAAAGCTTCTCAACTTTTGCACACCGCCTTCGTGTGCGACGGCCACGCCGACACTTTTCGCAACCTTGTCAAGAAGGGAGGGGATTTCCTCAAGGGGACCGGTGGTTGGCACTGTGACTTGCCGCGCATGCGACAGGCTGGTCTGAATCTCCAAATCGAGGCCGTTTATACAAGCCTGGAGGAGGTCGGCGCCCAGGGCACGGCCCTGGCCCTGCAGATTTTCGAGCGCATTCACCAGACCGTGGAGGCCTCCAACGGTAGACTTCGTCTGATTCAAACTCGCTCGCAGTTGGTGGAGTTGTTGTCGCGTCAAGGGCAGGGGGTATTGATTGCGCTCGAGGGCGTCGATCCTCTGTTGGGCAATCTGGATATGCTCGACGTTTTTTATCGGCTGGGATTAAGGTCGATTGGCCTGACTCACAATCATAACAGTCCTGCCGCAGGCGGTTGCGGAGCCAACCCGGTGGCCGGCCTGAGTGAGCACGGTCGGGAATTACTGGATCGAATGAGCGCTTTGGGGATTATGCTGGATACGGCCCACCTTGGTCGCCAGGCCTTCGATGAGGTATTGCAGCGCTACCGCGGCCCTATCGTGAACACCCACAGTTGTTGCCAAAAGTTCGTGCCCGGCGAGCGAAACTTGGAAGATAGTCAGATCAAGGCGATCGCTGATACCGGCGGTCTGGTGGCGGTCACGTTTGTACCCAAGTTTTTGGTAACTCAGGGTGAAAGCAGCAGTCACGATGTCTTCCGGCACCTGGAGCACATGGTGGAAGTGGCCGGTATCGATTCCGTAGCCGTTGGATCCGATTTTGACGGCGTGGACGTTTTGCCCAGGGACTTGCAGGATCCGCGAGACCTGGTGCATCTGGTCCAGCGGATGCTGGATGCCGGCTGGAGCGATTCGGATATTGCGAAAATCCTCGGTGGCAACTGGCTGCGCGTTCTGGGAAGTGTTTTACCGAATTAGGAAAGGACTCCTGATCTGGGAAGCGAAACGGCCCCGCCACGGGACTCCGTAGGAGGTATTTTCATGTCCAGTCAAATTAATAAATTCACGCTGGCCGCGGCTGCAGTGCTGACTCTGAGTTACCTGGCGGGCTGCGGTACGAAAGGTGAGAATACCGGCTTCGGAGATACCAAGACCGGTATTGCCGTGGGTCTCGGCTCAGGCGCCGGTTCAAGCTCCAGCAGCACCACCGGTGGTTTGACCGGTGGGGCAACCGGAACGCCAGTTGTCAACACTGCGTTCCCTTCGACCGCCGCGACCGGCCTGACCATCTCCAGCATGCTGCCGACGACCGGCGGCGGTGGTGGTGGAAGTTCGGCCAACAATCCGCCCACGAGAATGCAGTTCGGCACCTTTACTTCGGGTAAACGCCCGGTCGTGCTTCAGGGCTTCGGTTTGGGTTCGGCCCAGGGTCGAGTCACTCTTCTCCCGCGCAACCCCAACGCCACCCCCGGCACCAACAACGTCGTGCTGGCTCCGGCTGCCGGAACCACCAATCCCGCGACGCCGGTGACGACCACCAATCCGTTTGGAATGTTGGTGGACGGAGGAACCGTCTTCGTGGCCGATAACGCTACCGGCGCTGGTCTCGGACGCGTGGTTCGTTACTCCAACATCAATGAGACGACCGGGGCGTGTGCGGCTGACCAGCTGGCCATCAATTTGAACTCTCCGGTGGACATCGCGCGTGATGGCAATTTCCTTTACGTGGCTGAGTTTGGCACGGCGGGATCGACGGGTCGCATCAGTCGGATCGACATCTCCAGCACGGCCACCTTTCCCAATGCGACCACTTTTGTGGCCTCAGTCAACTTCTGCACTTCGATTGCCATTGACAATGCGAACGGCCACCACTTCCTCTATCTGGTTGAAAACGTGGCGGGTTCGAGCGGAAACGCCAACGGTGGTGTCAGCCGTATCGACCTGAACACGTTTGTGGCCGGCAGTGGCCTGCTTTCCGGCGGCGCGGGTAGCTCTCCCAGCACCGGCGTAACCCTGATTCAGCCGGCCGGCGGCACAGCTGATGCCTACAGCAATCCGTTTGATATTCAGACGGACAACTTTAGCAATGTCGTCTTTACCGACGGATTGAATGCTGGCACCGGTTTGCTGAACCCCAACTCCAACCCGGGCTCGATCCGTCTGGTTACCGGCGGAACCACTCCCGCGGTCACCAGTCAGGTGGTGGTTCGTAATAGCACATCGGGTTCGTCTACCGGTCTGAATGCGCTTCGCGGCCTGAACCTCTTCAATGAGGACTCCAGTGGAAGTGTGATCTCGGCCTTCTTTACGGAAGGCTCCACTGGCGGCACGGTCACGACCGCCAGGCAGCTGACCTTCCGTGCCAGCGATGCGGCCATTTTCCGTCACATTCAGCTCGACAGCGGCAAGCTGTCCCCGCTGGATACGCTGTTTGATTCGGGAGACTCCACCTTGAGTCCGGTGGTTCCGCCCAATCTCAAATACTGTGTCGGCTCCTTTGGCGGTGGCACCCAGGGACAGGTCCTGGATATTCGCTAAAACTTCGCCCGATAATCTGGCGAACCAAGAAAAGCCCGGCTTCGGTCGGGCTTCTTTTGTTTTGTGGTGTCACCGAGTGTTTACAGGAAGGCTTGGCAGACTGAAAGAAAATCAATTCATGCGAAGCTTCCCTCTTTTCTGTTTGGTTTTGACCGCTATGGCACAGGCTGAGGAGCCCTCCGCCTTCACCTTTCCAAGCTGGCAGCGGACTGGGGATGGAGTCAAGCTGGTTTCTTCTCAGAAGCCCTCCAGTGTCTATTTCAGGCGCTACCCCGAGAAGTTGGTGATCGAGTTTGCGGGGGTCAGGGCGATTGGAGGCACTCCCGGTGCTCCCAGTATTCCGGGCATGGGTGAGGTTCGCTGGCGTCAGCCCGATCTGTCCCACGTGGTTTGTGAGGTCGGACTGAATTATCGGCTGCCCGCCAATCAAGTCAAGGTTGGGTCCGACGGTGTCGAAATTTCTTTTGACTATAGTTGGGAAGATCGCATCCGCTTGACGCCAGCTGTGCTTTGGACTCGCATGGAGCGTGCCCAGGGCGGCCGTTATCTGCTTTGGAATCAGTTGCAGGTTGACCCTTCAGATTCGGCTGCCTCCCTCGAAATCGGTCTGGCTAAGGAGCGCACCGACGCTCGCGAGAAGCCGACGGAGATGATCGCCCGTTTGGGTGCGCTGGCTGGCGTCAACGGTGGCTATTTTGCCGATTCCGGGGGGCCGCTGGGGGTTGTCTTTCGAGGAGGCAAGCTGGTCAGTCCCCACGTTGGGCGTCGTCCACCTCGCACAACCCTGGGTTTGATGAAGGACCGTAGCATTGTGTTTGATCAGATTGTAGCCCAGAAGGGGCAGTTGGCTTCACGGTCTGGCGAAACCTGGAGTGATGTGGAGCTGGCTCTAGGTGGGGGGCCACGTTTATTGCGTCGTGGTCAGGTGGCTCTGACCACTGATGAAGAGGAACTTGGTCCGAGGGGCAACGATATTACGCGCGTTACGGCTCGGACTGCGGTGGGAACCACCAAGGATGGAAAGATTCTGATCGTAACCGCCTCTGGTTACAGCGATAACCATCTGCAGGGTTTGCGCCTGGAGGAGTTAGCTGGGGAGATTCTGCGTCGTGGTGGAAACGAGGCCATGAATCTGGACGGCGGCGCCAGTACGGTCATGGCCGTGGGCGACCAGGTCGTTTCCAATAGTCCCGGCGGCCCCCGTCTGGAGAAAGCGGTAGCGACCGCTCTACTGATCAAGGATTCACGAATTCAGCCTTATCCCGGCCGGGTTCAGTTGAGCGCAAGTGAGAGCGACGTGCCCGCCGACGGTTCTCATCGCCTGCGCCTTGAAGCCCGGGTTACCGATGCTTCGGGTCGAACAGTGGCGGACGGCACCCCGGTTCGTTTCTATGCCGAGCGACTTGGCTTGCAAAAGTTTGTTGCCAATACCATCAATGGGGTGGCTTCGGTTGAGGGCGTGTCGGTGGCCAGTCCAGGCAGCGCCAAGATTTTTGCCGACTGCGCCGGCGCGCGAGGTCAGGCCGAGGTTCGCCTTTCGGCCGGCTCGGCGGCCCGCCTCTGGACCCTGTTGCAGCCGGTGGCTTCGACCCCCGGGAAGTATGCTGTGACCGTTCAGGCAGTCGATCGCTGGCAAAATGGCGTGCGCAATCTCTCTTTGACCTTGCTGGACCGTTCTCAGTTGACGGGGGCCAACGGTCAGACCACTTTCGAGATTGTGCAAGAGCCAGGAAGTCCGGCGCGCGCCCTGACTGTGCAGGCTGAAGGTGGTCTGAGTGCCAGCCTGCAGTTGCCTCCCGGCCCGGCTTCGCTCCCATCCCCGACGCCTTCCCCCTCTCCCAATCCTACCCCCTCACCCGACGGGACTTCAATTAAATAAGGCGAACCGGGCCCGAATGCGTAAGACCTTGTTTTGTTTTTGGGCTGCCCTATGTCTGGCGGCCTGGGCTCAACCCGCCCCCGTCGATTCCGCCGGTATTTATGATAAGCTTTGGGTTCAAACCTCGGCGGACTATCGAGCCCACTGTCTGCAAACCTATGGCTGGGCCACTCGAAGCTTGCTTGAGCGCGCCAGCCTGGAGGGGCGACGCGACGGTGAGGGCCGACTGATCGAGACGACCAATATTCAGCAGCAGCCCCTGGCTGTTATTATGGATCTGGACGATACCGTCATCGATATGTCCGTTTACCGTACCTTTCTCTACGGAATGAAACGCGACTTTGAGTTGGAAACCTGGAACGCGTTTTTGAATTATCAGGCCGAAAATCCGCAGGCCTGCCGGTCCGTGCCTGGCGCAGTGGAGTTCATCTCTGAAGCCGAGCGCCTCGGCTATACGGTCTTCTTTATCTCGAATCGGACTGAGCCTTATCGTGCTCAGACCATTCGTGTCTTGGACCAAATTGGGGTGAATACCAAAGGCATCGAGAAGCGCCTGATTCTTGACCCTGGGGGCGATGAGGACGCTCGGGTGGCCAGAGCTCTGATGGCGCAACTGCACATCGAGGAGGCTTCCAGGGAGGGGCAGGCTTTGCTGAAAGCTCAAAGCCGCAAGGAGCGCCGTCGATTGCAGGTGAGCCTGGAGTATCGACCGGTGGTCTATGTGGGGGATGACCTCGGGGATTTTCTCTCCTTTGTTCCCGAGGCCGGGGCCTCCCCGGAGAAGGTCATGGCGGACCGCTATCAGGCTGTGATTGAGGACCGGGAGCGCTGGGGACGTCAGTATTTTATCCTGCCGAATCCGATGTATGGGAACTGGAGCCCGGGCGGGACCTTGCCCAAGCAAGGTGCTGCTCGATATCTGCGTGACGACGGCTTTCTAGATTACTACCGAAGTCTCCAGGGCAAATAAAAAGGGGCCGGCTCAGCCGGCCCCTTTCTGTTGTGCTTCGTGCCCGGTCGGGCAGTTTTTAGAAGTTGCCCCAGATGTGCTGGTTGGTCACTTCGTGGTGGTAGATGATTTCGCCGGTTTTGACCTGAGTGCCCAGTTCTTTCGGGGACCGTTCGGCCGCGGCCACCTTGCGCTCCACGTACTTGTCCTTGTTGTCGGCGCCCAGCACCTCTTCCATGAAGCTGCTGGCCTTGAAAAGTCGGATGGCGTCATAGATGTTGCCGGGCAGGTATTTGGTGCGTGTGCGGCGGTTCTCGGAGGTAATCGTCTCGGTCATCGGGCCTTCCAGGCCGGTGCGCAGAATTGCGTAGAACGCCATGTAAGGGTTGGCGTCCGGCGCAACGGTACGTACTTCGATGCGGGCGGACTTTTCGTTGCCCAGCGGGATGCGCACCATCGAGGTGCGGTCCACGGGCGAGCTCTTGATCTGGTTGGGAGCCTCGAAGTGCGGGTCCAGCCGGCGGTAAGCATTGACCGAGGGGTTGAGGATGAGGCACAGGTCATTAGCGCTGTTGAGGATTCGATCCACGAATTCCCAGGCGAACTTGCTGATTTTCTCCTCGCCGTTGGCGTCGTAGAACGAGTTCTTGCCGCGTTTGCTGATGGACACGTTGGTGTGCATGCCGCTG
>JAFEBA010000092.1 GCA_018266105.1 bacterium
CCAGCCAGTGATGCCAGACCACCAAGAGGTATCGGGGTCCTTGGGTGCCTCGGCGATGGCCGCCGGCTGGGTCTTGCTCTCGCCGCTGATGTCCAGCTTTTCGCTGATCCAGCCAGTGATGCCAGACCACCAGGAGTTGTTCGGGTCCTTGGGCGCGTCCGCAACCACGGACTGCGGCTTGCTTTCGCCGTCAATGCCAAGCTTGCTGGACACCCAGCCGGTGATACCGGACCACCAGGAGTCCTTGGGCGCGTCCGCAACCACGGACTGCGACTTGTTCTCGCCGTTGATTCCCAGCATGCTGGACGCCCAGCTGGTGGCGCCGGACCACCAGGAGTGGCCGGGGTTCGTCGGAGCCTCGGCCTGGGGCTTATTCTCACCGCTCATGGTCGATTGGTCAGGCACCGGGCTGGTGGGCGAAGCGGCTACTGGCGGTGGTTGGATGTCACCGCCGACACCCAGCTTCCCGCGGACCCAGTTGGTGACTCCGGACGCCCAGGTGCCGACTTCCTTGGGGCCTTCAGGCACCGTCTGGGGCTTGCTGGCTGGATTGGTAACGGGCCCGGTTCTGGGTGGGAGCTCCGTCAGCGGTTGAAGTGAAGGAAGGTTGGTTAACCGGTCCGGCCTGGGTAACGCAGTGTAGGCCTCGGGACGGAAGTTGGCGGTGAAATGGATGGCCGGTTTGACCAGGTCTGCATAAATGCTGGCCAGGTAGCCCTGGCCGGTCGGAGCAGGTTCTTGTTCCTTGAGAGTGGAGTCGGACTGACTCAGGCATCGGTAGTGGCCCAAATCTGCCTTCATTTCCGATATCAGGGGCTGGTAGTCAGCCATCGTTCGCAACCGAACCGTATCCGGCTTGACCACATCCTGGAAGATTTTGCTGAAGTATCCCTGGTCCAGCCGCCCGGCCGGACGATTGCTCAGATCGAGACCGAGGCGGAGTGAGCGGAACCTGGCTAGCGGCCGAAGGCCGCTGGTCTCACCTGGCTCTGCAGAAGCTGGGCCCGATCTCCTCTCGGACTGGGGAGTCGGCCTGAGTTGGCGCAGAAAGCGGACGGTGGCTGCTACTTCCTGACGAAAGACTCGACGCGCCTGAGTTCGCCAGCGTAATTCCTGTTCGGCACTCAGTTCGCGGGCCCAATCTGGGGACAAAATAGCGCGCAATTGGGCGCGCAACTCACCAAGGCAGACCAGGGCCTGATTGGCAGGGGGGTGCGCTGGTAGTGCTGGTGCACCGGCCGCGCGCGGGAGACGAACAGCCGGGGCAAAGTTGGCCAGGATCCCGGACTGGATGTCGCTCAAAAAGACCCTCCCTCCATCTCAACAAGTCTCCATTCTAGCCTGATTCCGGCCCATCGCCAAGCCTTGAATGGCGGCCCCGTCCCATGATTCTCCCTCCATTTCGCCCGGAGTTAAGTTGTCAGAAAGGTCCCACGCCCGGTTCGCCAAACCACTCAGCGATGCGGGAGTTCATTGTGACCACAGTGCAGGAGCTGCAGAGCGGTCGCGCCGATCTTCCCAATTTGAGTCTGGCTCTCGAGCAGCTCGGTCAGCAGCTAGAGGCGGTTGAGAACCAGTATTCCAGCGCCCCCCATCAAGAAGAGGGGCTGCGTCTGGCTTTATTGCAGAGCGTGCGCCTCTATCAGTTGTCCTTGGAGCTGCTGCGAGACTGTCTGGACATTGTCAGGCCAGATCTTCTGGAGCGCGCGCTGGCAAGCGCGGAGGAAGCCGAGTTGCGGCTGGACGAGGTCGAGCAGTGGAGCGGTTCTGAGGAGTATTGAGCGTCTCTAGAGGGCTTTGCTCTTGCCAATGCGAGAGACGCGAACCAGATCCACCTGTTTCAGGGTCCGCTGGGGAAGGCGCAGGCTGACCACCGGGGGCTGAGTAGGATGGGTAATTTCCTTCAGTCCCCCGGGGCTTAGGAAGACCTGATCAAAACCAGCCTGTCGCTCGCCCTGACGGCATGCTACACGCACGGCCACGCGATAAAAGCAGACTTCGCCTTCGCGGGCCAGGAACTGATGAATTCGCAGTAGCTTGCGACGGTGGAAGACCTGCTCGGGCGTGGCTGCAAAGGCTTCGCCCGTGGAGACGTGCGGCTTCCAATTGATGCTGCCCACCGGGGTCAGGCGCTGGGTCACCGGGACGACCCGGTTTGGCGTTACAGGCCGGTCGAAGTCTTCGATGGCGTCAAGGACATCGGCCAGCTTGACTCGGTATTCGAGCTTTTCTCGCTGGTTTAGCCTGGTCCCAAAAAGCAGCTCGGTCAGGCGATTCTGCACCTGCTCGGCCGGGTGCCCCTGGCGGCTGGATCGCACTCGCGACTGTAGCCAGCCCCAGTCAACACCTTGTTTGGCCGGGCCCAGGCCGATGTTCAGATCAGAAATCTCCATCGTCGGCCTCCTCGCACAGTGCCTGAGAGTATTCTTCTAAAAGTTGTTTCAGGCGACGCATAGTGTCGCGCCCATCCAGCGATCTCTGCATAGCCCAATGAGCCAGCTCGGGCGAGTCCTCTGAGCAGGCCAGGCTGAGCGTGGCGATGGCTTCGCTATAGTCAGCGAAGGCGATGTCCGACAGCTCGCGCAGCCGGGCCAGACCAGCCGGCAGACTGGCTAATCGAAGGTTCATGGCCTGATGACGCTGGTGCACCGCCTGACTCAACTCGCTCGGGTCTAGCCAGCCTCCATCGCGCACCACTCGGCAGGCATCATACAAAGCTTCACCCAGGCTCATTCTTCGGCGTCCACGACCAGGAGCGGATAGTGAGCGTGGCGCTTGTCATCCGCCCAGACGGATATCCAGTATTCCCCGGGTTGTTCGAAGAGCAGCCCTTCCAGAAAGACCAGCGACAATTGGAAAGCTCCCTGTCCTGAGAGTGGAAACCGCTCCTCCATCAACACTTCCTCGGCCAGGCTAATTTGCAGCCTGCACTGGCATTTTTCTGGCAAATCATGCCAACCGTTAATGACGAAGATACCCGCCCCTTCGGGAAACTGATAGGGGAACGAGGGCAGCGGCAGTTCGCTGATCACGTGCTGAAAGGTGGGAGGACCTTTGGTCTCGTCGTAGCCAAGACAGACCAACGAATATTGCAGCTGCATGGAGTCATGCGTTTTGACGCCGAAAGGCAAAAGCCCTCGGCACGACAAAACGGGCCCCATGGACATTCAGGGCAAAGTGGCAATCGTGACGGGCGGCGGTTCAGGAATCGGCCGGGCGATGTGTCTGCGCTTATCTCGGCTAGGAGCCCGGGTCGTGGCGGCAGATCGGCATCTTGCGGCGGCTGAGGAAGTGGCCCGACTCTGCGGCGGTCTGGCTTACCAGGTGGACTTACCCGGAGGCGCCCGACACTTGCTGGACTTTGCCCGTCAGAATCTCGGGCCGGTGGATATTGTTCACAACAACGCAGGTTTGTTGACCAACAGTCCAGATTTTCTGAGTACCTCACCAGACCGTCTGATCGACCTGATCAATACCAATGTGACCGGCCTGATGCTGGTCACCCAGGAGGCCGCTCTGGCCATGGCCGGGCGACCCGGTGTGATTCTCAATACAGCCTCGGTCTCGGGCCTGCGGCCCTGGCCACTGGATCCCGTCTACTCAGCCAGCAAAGCCGCCGTGGTCTTCTTTACTCGTGCATTATCCATCGAATTTGGCGCGCGCAACCTCCGCATCAACGCGGTTTGCCCCGGTCTGGTTCGCACCCCGATGGCCGCCAATTCTCTACTGATTCAGTCGCTCACAGCAGAGCAGCGCCAGCAGGTGGAAAGCATGATGGTCGAGCCGGATCAGGTGGTTGAGGTTCTCATTGAGATGATTGGCGATGATTCCATGAATGGAGAGGCGCGTTACATCGGCAATTCCGGATTGCCAGCCGAAGGAAAAATGATCAAGTTTCTATGAATCCTCTTAGCCCTCAAGAATTGGAAACGTGCCTGGAGTTGATGCAGCGTTTGGCCGATACCTATCGGACTCAGCCCAACAATGAAAGGCTCAATAGCCTGGTCCGCAAGCTCAATCGCGAGGGCAAAAGGCGGCTGCGCGATCAGGAGCTTTCACTACGCGACCAGATTCGCAGCAAGGACCGAGCTCTGTTGGCCAGCACAACCCTGGTTCAGCATCAGCGCGATGACCAGGAGCAGACCGCTTTACCGCCGCCCGACCCCGAGCAAGAACTGCACGAACCTGAGCACTGCTATGTGTGCAAAACGCCCTACACTAGAGTTCATTTTTTCTATCATTTCCTCTGTCCTACTTGCGCTGAATTTAATTACAATATGCGCAGCCTGCATGCCGATCTGCGGGGGCGCACCGCCCTGGTTACGGGTGGGCGCGTTAAAATTGGCCACCAACTGGTGCTGAGATTACTGCGTGATGGAGCCCGTGTGCTGGTCACCACTCGCTTTCCTCATGCCGCCGCCCGGCGCTTCTATGCCGAGCCGGATTCTTCGGAATGGTCTGATCGATTGCATATTTATGGCCTGGATTTACGAGATATCCCGGCCGTCGAAACCTTCGCTGCTTACTTGCTGGAACATCAACCCGAGCTGGACATCATCGTCCACAACGCCGCCCAGACGATTTCCCGGGCCGCCGGTTTCTATCAAGATCTAATCAACCAGGAATTGAATCCCCAGGATTACCTGTCCCTGCCCGAGCGCCAGTTGGTGGCGCGCCCCGCCCCCTCCACTCTGGCTTTGCAGGACAGCTCTCGACTCTTGCCGACCGCCTCTTCGGGCGACACGCTGCCCTTGACGGAAATGCATGACCGCGAGGAGCGGGTTGACCAGCGCGACATCAATAGCTGGCTTCTGCCTTTGGAAGACGTGAGCGCTCGCGAGATGCTGGAAGTGCAGCTGGTGAATTCGGTCGCTCCCTTTTTGCTGAACGCCCGTCTCAAACCGCTACTGGCCAGGTCTCCTTTTGAGCGTCGCTTCATCGTGAATGTGTCGGCTATGGAGGGCCAGTTCGCCCGACACAAGACCATTTACCATCCGCACACAAACATGGCTAAAGCTGCCTTGAATATGATGACTCACACCAGTGCGGCCGGTTACGCTAAAGAGGGCATCTACATGAACAGCGTGGACACGGGCTGGGTGACGGATGAGAACCCTACTCCCAAGCGCAAACGCAAACAGGAGGAAATGGGCTTTTTCGCGCCCTTAGATATTATCGACGGAATGGCTCGCATCTACCATCCGATCGCACTGGGAGTCGATCCTGGTGAAACGCCAATCTTCGGGCAGTTCCTCAAGGATTATGCTCCCTGTAAGTGGTGAGCGGGCTTACTCCCGACCCAGGAATGTCCAGAATCGCTGCCCCAACAGGTCCTTGAGGTCTTTTTCGATCAGATCCTGATCAACCTGATAGCCCATCTCCTCAAGCGCCGTGTAGTGATTGGCCAGCAGGTCGACAGCGGCGGGCTTGAACGAGGTCCAGCGGGCAATGAGTTCCTCTAGAACTCGTGCTCCCGAGGGTTGGGGCACGAAGGTCAGGCCCTGAGAAAGCACGCGTGAGCGCATCAACTCCAGGTTTCCCGGGCGGGGCCAGCCATAGATGAGGAGATTGGGGAAGCGATTGCCCAACAGTGCCAGCGAAGCTTCCTCATCGAACGACTCCACCCGGGCCAGAAACCTCAGGTTGTGGTAACGGGCCAGCAGAGTGGAAAGGTCGTTCAGTCCTCCCGTGCGCACCAGGCAGTTGACGGCGATCCCTCGACGTGCGCAGGTTGCCAGCACGATGTCGTGCAGCATCTGATTGCATTCCGGACCCACCACCGGCAGGGTCAGGCTGACGTAAATCGGGAGGGTTCGGTCCAGCCAAATGTCCAGGAAACGCTGAATTTCGCCCTGGGAGGTGGTGATGTTGGCGCTGACCTGATAGCCCCAGGGCTTGAGCCGTTGAAAGTTGTCTTTCCAGCCGTGCACCATGGTGTCCAGTTGCAGGCCGGCAAAAAAGCGAACATCGCGCACGGGTTGGGCCTGCCAGGCCGCCCTCTCTTTGTCGTCAAAGGGGTCATTGGTCATGACCAGGCGGGCTACCCCGGCCGTGCCCAGCACCTGCTCCCAGGCTTCGACCGGGTATTTTTCACGCAAGACTTCCAGGCGGCGTTCGGACAGGTCCATTCCAAAAGACTGAAGGGTGACCAGCACCGAGCGGCAGGCCTCAGACATGGGCAGTCGGTCAATAAACAGCGTTTGCCAGACCGTAGCAGCCTGGACTGCCTTCTCGGCTCGAGCAAACTCTGTCGGATCGAAACGTAGGGTGCGTAGGGTTTGATTGACCAGGTCTGGCGACGTCAGGAGTTCGTCCAGGCCGCTAGGGGTCAGCCCTTTGAATGCAGGATCAAAAAGATGCGTCTGAATGTCCGTGATGGGAGTCTGAATCAGGCTCCGCCGAATGATGTATTGCCAATCGCCCATCCTCGCCTGTTCCAAAAGCCGCCTGGGGTTCCTTCAGGAGCTCGGCCAGCCTTTTACTGGACGACGAAAGTAGTCTATTCCAACCATAAAATACGGTTCACTTGAGCCTGCCAGTTATACTGGCCGAACTGATAAGCTTGGTTCATGTTGACAAATCAGTTGCCCGTCGCCGACCTGGATGAAGCTCTGGCGCAGGTGGACCCCCACCTGCTCGACCTGCTCCCTGTGAGCCTGTGCCAAAGATTGCGGATTTTGCCGATGGCCCGCAAAGGAAACGCCCTGGTGATCGGATTTTACGATAAACTGACCAGCCAGGACGCCTATCAGATTCAACTGGCCAGCGGCTTGCGCGTGATTAGCGTGCGCCTGAAAAAGCAGGCCAGCCCCGGGGCTGACCTGCAGAGTTTGTTGGGAGGAGCTGAGTCACCACGCCTGGCTCGCCCCTGCGTGTTCAGCTCTTAAACGAGCGGATTTTCTGGTCGTACTGTTTCCAGAAGGCTCTCCACCAGCCCTTAGGCTGCTGCTTATCGCCTGAATACTCGGTGGGGCGCTGTGTCTGCCCGCCCGTGACCAGGCTGCCCACGTAGTCCCCGTCAGCGTAGACCTGGTTGATCTGGGTGGCGATGGAGGCCAAGTCTTTTTCACTGACGACCCCATTGCTGGTGGCCTTATAGAACTGCACGGTGACGCGGATGGGAAAGCGCGGGTCGCGCTCGATCGCCATGTTGTCGATCTCCGTGTAGGGTCCTTCGATCTTACCGTGCCCGATCACCGCGTTCTCCACGTCGCTCGTCATTTGATAGTTGGCGCCCGCGCAGGGATTGGGTGGACAGGCTGCTTCGCATTCGCTCGCTCGCAGCGGAATTTCCTTATGCTTGAGCGGCACCTGCACCAGCAGCACCATGTTGAGTCCGCCCTGGCCACCCGCGTTGACGGTCTGGCTCTCTCCCCCAGAAGCAAAGTCCGACAGTCGGGTTCCGGTAAAACCCGCTCGTTGACCATCGTGGTTGAAGAACAGGCGCTGTCCCCAGGCTGCTCCGGCTTTGTCTCGAGTGTTGTCGATGATGGTGGCGGAAGTGCCCTCACGGGTACAAACCAGTGAAAGCACGGCCGGATTGCCCTGATAGGATTGGTAGTTGAAGAGCACCGGATTGAATTTTGCCTCACCCTTCTGAGGGATGGGTAGAAAGCAGGCCTGGGCGCTGACCAGCACATGGGTATCGCGTTCGGCCAGAAGGGACTGCTCCCGGCCCTTCCAGGAGTGAGGGTCGTGCAGGTACTCGCGGAAGTGGCCTAGATACTGGCGCAAGTTCACTTTATGGAGTTCACGCCCATCCTCGTTTCCGACCAGCAGATTGAAGTCGTCCGGGCGCAGGTCGGCGGTTTTGTCCTCAAAGTTGGGAAACCGAATGACCGGCATCAGGGTCAGGCGGTCGCCGTCGATCACCTGCAAGGTCATGTCGCTGATGTTCGGCCCAACCGACGAGTTGGCGTAGCGGCCTGTGTCCTCCCAGGTCAGGTTGAGGATTTGCAGGCCGTGGCTGCGGGCGGCCTGCGTGGCGGTGGGACTGTTGACCATATTGGCCGTGTCCGTAACCACTTCTCGGTAGCTGAGGTTTTCACCGGCGTAGGCGGCCAGGGCCAGGAGCCCGGCCAGGGCCAGGGACTTGAGTTTCATCTGAGAATCACCTCCAATGGCCGCTCCGTCGCCGACTCGAAAGGATTATTTCGCTCCCTGAACTTTAAATCCATCGGAATTTTGCGTTGTCCCGAAACCTTGCTGGGGCAGGTGACCCGCCAGCCTGAACAAGGTCAGGCTGTGATCGAGCTGGAGCCGGGCCGGCACCTGGAGGTGGCGGTCTCCGATTTACAGGGGTTTTCCCGAATCTGGCTGATCTGGTGGTTCCATCGTCACCGAGACTGGCGGCCCAAGGTTTTGCCCCCTCGTGGTCGCAGCGGGCGCAAGGGAGTGTTGGCCACGCGCTCTCCTCATCGGCCCAATCCAATTGGAATCAGCGCCGTGCCCTTGCTTCGGGTGGAGGGGCTCAAGCTTTGGATCGGGGCCCACGATCTGGTAGACGGAACGCCGATCCTGGACATCAAACCCTATCTGCCCCGCTACGATAGCTTTCCAGAGGAATCCGAAGGCTGGCTGGAAGAGCTTGAGTTCCAGGACTGGCAGGTTGAACTGCCTGCTGAACTCGAGGGTCACCCGCTGGCGGCTCGGGTGCGAGCCATACTGCAAGAAGATCCCTTTCCGCACCGGACCCGTCGGACGCTGAGGATGCCGGATGGGCGTCTACGCCTGTCGCTGGGCCGCTGGCGCTTCTTCTATCGCATTCAGGGCCAGCAGGTTCTGGTCGAGTCAGCCTTTTTTCAGGCCTGAGCTCTACACTAGAGGCGTGGAAAAAGTCAGCATCTTCGCCTTCAACGATTTCCACCGTCGCCTCGAGCCTTTCGCCGATGGCAGCGGTGGTGCCGCTCGTTTGGTGGGCAAGTTGCGCCAGCTCAAAGCCGAGAATCCCAACTCGATTACCGTCAATGTGGGTGATGTGACCGGCGACAACAAGAAGCTCGGGCCCGATTCCTTTGCCCCCATCCCCCAGCTCTTCGACCGCGCCCAGGTGGATGTTTTGGCGCTGGGCAACCACGAGTTCGAAGATTCTCGCGGCGACTACGAAACGCTGCGCAACGGCCTGATCAAGCCCTTTCAAGGCGAAACCCTGTGTGCCAATGTGCGTTACGCTGGCAAGCCGATTGAGGGAACCCGGCCCTTCAGCATCAAGCAGTTGGCAGGCTTCAATATTGCCCTGCTAGGCGTGGTCACTCAGGATTTGGGTTCCAAGATGCACCCCACCGCTGGTGTCGGGCTGAGTAGCGTGGGCATCAAGCAGACCCTGGCCGAGCTGGTTCCTCAGCTCGATCAGCAGTCGGATGCGGTGGTCGTGCTGGGCCACGAGAACTTGAGAGAAATGACCGAGCTGACCCAGGGTCAGCCGGGCGTGGATGTCACCCTGGCTGCCCACGATCATCGCCTGACCGCTGAAGCCGTGGAAGTCAATCGCGCCGACGGCAGCAAGGGGTTCGTTTCTGAAGCCGGCGCCTATGGCCAGAGCATCAACCAGATCGACCTCTATTTCGACTCGTCCACCCGTAAGCTGGTCAAGGTTGAAATGACCAATCATAAAGTGGATACCAGTTGCCCCAGCGACCCGGTCGCCGAAGAAATCGTGCGCAATGCTCCCAAGCTGGAGCGGGTGGAGAAACCGAAAGCAGTCTCCCGCCGCGATCAGGTCAGCCTCAATAGCTTTTCACAACTCAGCCAGTGGTACACGATTCAGCAGGAAGAAGAGAAAAAACCATGATCAAGTCGCTCCAGAGCCAGCTCAGCCTCCAGAATGTGGCTCGCCCGAAGGGCAAGCCGGCCGCTCAAGAAGCCGGTCCCCGCGATGGCTTTCAAAAGAGCGACTGGAGGTCCACGCTGGCTGACTTCGGCAAGAAGCTGGAGGCTCGTGAGGCTCTCGGTTTGGGTGACGTCAAGGACGGTAGCGAGAACGCGGCGGTGATGGCCAAGATTCTGGCCGACGAGACCCCCACCACCGACCTCAAGCTGATCGCAGACCGTCAGATGGCTAAGGCCGGGCTGTTTACAAGCTTTCCCTCGGGTGTGCTGGCTGAGGTGGCCGCCGTCAAGGGCCCGGCTTCCATCTCGGACAAGATCCAGGACCTGCGCCACCTGCCCATGGTCTCGGTCGACAACGGCACGCTCGACCCGATCACCGGCAAGCTGAAAAGCGACGAGTCCAAGGACATCGACCAGTGCGAGTTCGCCGAGAAGCTTCCGAACGGCAATATCCGCGTGCTGGTGGCCATCGCCGATGTGGATAGTCTGGTGGAGAAAGGGTCGGCCGTCGACCGTCAGGCAATGCACAACGGCGCCACCGTTTACACCGACGACAAAATTTTCCCGATGATTCCCGAGAAGTTCTCGACCGACTTCACTTCGCTGAACGGCGACCAGGACCGCACCGCCATGGTGAAGGAGTATCAGGTCACGCCTGAGGGTGAGATGGTTGAACCCAAGGTTTACCAGGCCTATATCCACAACCACGCCAAGATGGCCTACGAATCAGTCAACGAATGGCTGACCGAGGGCTCGGGAGCCAGGCCGCCGCAGCTCAACAACCCCGTCATCGCCGAGCAGATTCGTCTGCAGGACGAAGCTTCCCAACGCCTGGCTCGCAACTTTTACGCCAAGGGCTCGCTGGATTTTGAGAGTCAGGAAGTCAAAGCTCAGACCAATGAGAAGGGCAACGTGGTCGGGATGAAGATCGACCAGCAGAACCGCGCCAAAGACCTGGTTAAGTATGGGATGATGGCTGCCAATATGGCCTCAATGCAGGTTCTGGAAGCGGCCAATATGCCCACCCTTCGTCGCATCGTGAAGACTCCCGAAAAATGGGACCGCATTGTGGACCTGGCCAAGGGCTATGATTACAAGTTGCCTTCCTCAGCCAACGCCAAAGAGCTGAACAACTTCCTGGAAGCTCGCAAGAAGGCCGACCCCGAGCATCACATGGACCTGTGCAACAAAGTGGTGCGTTTGGTTGGCCGCGGCGAATATGTGGTCTCGACCCCGGGTGAGCCGATCGAAGGTCACTTCTGCCTGGCCGTCCAGGACTATGGCCACACCACCGCCCCCAACCGCCGCGCGCCCGACCTGATCAACCAGCGCATCGAAAAGGCGGCCGCCAACGGCCAGCCTTGCCCCTATACCAAGGAAGAACTGGAAGAACTGGCCACTCACCTCAGCGCTCAGGAAAAGACCATCGCCGGAGTTGAACGCAATGTGCATCGCTCCGCCTCGGCCAAGATGATGGAGCCGATGGTGGGCAAGACCTTCGACGGTATTGTTTCGCGCAGCGACCAGCAGGCCACTTGGATTCGTCTGGAGGAGCCTCCAGTGATGGGCAAGTGGCACGGCGGCAAGGTCGAGGAAGGCGCCCATCTGCGCGTCAAGCTGGACAAAGTCAACGTCGAGAAAGGCTGGATCGACTTCTCGGCCGCCGAAACGCAGAGCTCTGACGGCTTCCTGTTCAAGGCCTGAAATGCGAATCAGCCCCAGCAGTCCCGTCCAGCCACGGGCCCTTCCACCCAGGCCGCCCCAGGCGTCCGAGCCCTATACTTATATGGACTCGGTCTATGAGGCGGGTGAGCATACCGACCTCTGCGTGCGTCTGAATACCGGGGTTTTCACGCCACTTATGTTTGTACCTGTGGTCGGACCGGTTATGGGTGGGGTGACGGTGGCCGGTTGCCTGGGGCTGTCCCTGCAAAGCGCCTATGCTGCTCACAAGCACGGCGATCGGGACCTGATGAAACGCTCCTTGCTTAATGCCGCCATCAGCGGCACTCTCACGGGCGCCGCCGCTTCCATGCTGGGTGTCGGACCGCCAGCCTTGGGGCCCGCACTGGTCGGTGCGGCCGCCTTGATGGTGGTCGGCCGGGAAGTGCGCGCCCATCTGAACAGGCCCTGAGGTGGCCGACAAGCTCCCCAACCTGGATGGCTTGAGAACAATCGCCGCCACGTTGGTCCTGTTGGGGCACGCTGAGCATTTTCTTGGCGCAGTGGGCGGCCCCTATCGGCCTACGGGTTGGATTCAAACCTGCCTGTTTGAGCAGGGCTTCCAAGCTGTCCAGTTTTTCTTTGTGTTGAGTGGCTACCTGATAACCAGGTTGGTCTTCATTCAAATGGATTTGCCTGGTGGTTTTAGCTTGAGGAGCTTCTGGCTGAGGCGGGTCGCTAGAATCTGGCCTGTTTACTATATGGTTGTCGCGACCGCGGCGTTGCTGGCCTGGAGAGCCGGGCCGTTTTTCGGAATGCCGAATAATAACTGGGCCCTGTTGCTCGGGTTTCTGGAGAACTTCGATCTCATGCGGCTGCTCAAGGCCAATCAGTTTCAAGGTCTTGTGGTCAGTGTGCTTTGGTCCGTGTCCATCGAGGAGCAGTTTTACCTCGTCTATCCGGTCTTCTTGATGCTGATTCCGAGGCGCCTCCGCGGCCATTTTTTGATTGTGGTAGTGCTTGTGGCTGGCTTTATAAAGCAGCGCAACCTCGTGGACGTATTTCACACCCTTTCGGCTTGCTATGAACTTGGTCTGGGCTGCCTCCTGGCCTGGCTGCTCCATGGCAGGGAGCCCGCGACTTTCCCCGCTCCTCTATGCTGGCTGCCGTATTTGCTGCTCTTCCTACCTTTTGCGCCTGAAGTCAAGAGCTTGCTGCGCCCCCTCCTTTTTGCGGCGATCATCTGTGATCAGGCCTTCTGCCAACGCTCCTGGGTGCAGACTCGCTTCATCCCAGGGCTTAACCCCCTGGGTAAACTGACCTACGGGCTCTACTCCTATCACATGGTGGTGGTGATGCTGGTCTGCCGTTTCATCCAGACCCGGGGCCACGCGCCTCAGGGACCTCTCGGTTTTTGTTTCTACCTTTTTCTGGTCTGGTCTTTGTCAGTTGGTCTGAGCTGGCTCAGCTATCGTTGGATGGAGCGGCCCTTGCTCAAGCTTGCCCCCAGATAAGGTGGGTACGCGCGAGCGGCAACATCTCGGTCACATCCCGACGTATTTCGGAAAAATTTAAGGGTTAATCTGAACAGGCAAAATAAAGAAAGAACAACATTGAGGACCACGTCATGCAGAGTTTCGCCAAAGAAGATTTCCGGATTATTTGCGCCTGGTGCAATTCCGAGATCCGCGCCCCTCGTCAGGTTACCTTAGAACAGGCCCCGGAATCCCATGGCGTCTGCCGCTCGTGCGCTGTGGGCATGGGTTGTCCGCCCGAACTGTTTGAAGCGTAAGGTTTCTTTCATGCTCGTCAGCTAGGCTGAACCAGTGAAGATCCAGCAAGCGCCAACCAATGTCTCGTTTCCCTTAAGGAAGCTGCCGGGACCGGTCGCCCCACTCACTGTCACGCCGGATGAGGTTGTCGCTGGCAAAGGGGAGGATTCGCCCCCTCCCAATACCCGCGAGGTGCGCATCGGGCGCTTCGTGAAGTCGCTCACTCGCGAATCGCTCGAGCACCTCCGCTATCTCTCCACAATGTGGGCGTTCAATATGGTGGGCACCACCGCCGGCCTGATCGCTGCCACACCCATCGGTGTCCATTTTGCGCATGACAATGCGGCCGTGGTCGGAGGCGTGGCCATCGGTGGCGGCATCGCCACCGGCGCAGCCGCCGCTCTGGCTGGCTACGGTCTGGAGCGACATGCCTCCAAGAAGCGCGCCGCTCACAAAGACGAACCCACCACGACCTCCACCAAGGGGGCTGAAACTCTGGTGACTCTGGCTTCGGCCCTGCGGGCCATGCCCAAGTTCATTTATCCAACCGTGGTGGGCACGCCGGCTGAAGAGAAAGCCATCTACGACGCCTTGGACAAATTGCCACTCAAGGATGTGACCGCATCTCAGGTGATGCACGTGATGCCTAACCTGACCGATACCGGCATCTCCGGTATGTCGCAGCCGGGTCTGACCCACACCCGCATTCTGCTAGACAAAGACTACATCAACGATTCCCGTGCCGAAGGTCTGGTCCACCACGAACAGGGCCACGCGGTCGATTATTCGGGTGGGTACGGATTGCTGGGTTCGTTGAATTGGCGAGGACCCTTTGGTCACGCTCCCTACGTCAGCAATTATGCCAGTGGCAATCGGTATGAGGATTGGGCTGAATCATATGAAGCTTACCATCGGGATCCGGTTGGCTTCACGCGCGATTTTCCGGCTAAGGCGCATATCATTCAACAGGCCGAGCGCACTACCCCGGGCGAGCATATGATGGATAACCCGCAGGTCCGGGAGGCGGGTCGCAACATCGGGCATGCTTTGGGGCAGGTGCCTTACCTGAGGACTGGATTGGAGACCGGCCTGTCGCTTCTTTCTCCGATTCAGCTTCACCGCGGCGCAAATGCCCTGGAAAAGGGCCTGATTAACGATGACGATGCCCTCAAGTTGAGAGGCAAGATGAGTCTGATCACCGGCGTCTTGATGGGTCTGCCGGGTGGGGCCCCGCTGGCGACGGTAGCCTCGGCGATGAATCTGGGCTTTCAGTTCTCCACCGGCAATGACCCGAAGAAACTGAAAGAAGCTAATGCCCTGGCCAGCAAGTTTATGTCGGTGGCCACCGGGCCGGTGGGAATGGCCAGTGTGGCCATCGGGCAGGAGCTCTCGAAAGCCGGGGTGGATCTGAGCAAGATCGACTATACCCCGGATGATTTCGACGCCCCGGTGAAGCCCGGGAAGATGCTGGAAGGCTTGCTCTGCACCGTGGGTGGCGGCGTGGCTGGCTCGCTGGCGGGAGCCTATCTGGGCGGCGCACTCGGAGCTGGGGTTGGAGCCAGCATGAGTGCCTTCTGGGGCCGCATCGGCGGTGGTCTGCTGGGCCTGGGAGCATACGGTGCCTACCGCGCGCTCAAGTCGGAACATCACGATCCGAATCCTTACGATCTCACCCGGGGAGACAAAGTTTTTTTGACCAAGATCGTGGGTGGAGCCGTGGCCGGCGCAGCACTGGGAACCCTGGGTGGAGTGACCGGGGGTCGGGCTCTGGGGGCCCTGATCGGCAACGCCTTCTTGCCAGGTTCAGAGACCTGGACCGCCAACATCGGTGGCTGGGCCGGGGCTTTGTTGGGCTCTTATGCGCTAGGCAAGGCCGGCGCTGTGGCGGGTCGCAAGTTAACTGAAAAGGACGTTCCCGAAGCCTGAACGGGACTCTGATTTAGCGTTGGGCCAGCACCACCAGATGATTGAGCACGCCGTCCAGTTTAATGCGTGTGAAACCCAGTCGCTCCAGCCAGGCCCGGAGCTGCTGGGCCGTAAACAGGTGCAGGTGCTCAGGGTTGTCATCCTCGTGGGAGGGAACGCTGAGGATGAGAGCTCGACCGCACACGCGCGCCACTTCTTTTAGGGCCGCCTCCGGGTTGGCAGTGTGTTCCAGCACTTCCAGCATGGTGACCACCTCGAACTCTCCCTGGGTGAAGGGCATGTTTTCCAGGGGGCACAGCAGAGCGCTCAGCCGTTCCAGACCGCCGCGCGCGACCGCCTGAAGATCAGCAACGCGGTAATCCAGAACATCCACACAGGTGACTTGTAGCTCTGGAAATTCCTCCAGCAGGGGCCAGAGGAAGACTCCTCGTCCGGTTCCCAGGTCCAGCAGCCGACTTGGAGCCAGAGCGTGCAGGGCGCCTAGAACCTTGCGCACACGGGGCAACTGATTGCTGCGCTTGAAACGATGGAGCCTCAATTCAGCTGCCAGGGCCTGCTCAAGCACTTCCTCGTCGCTGCCGGTCAGCCCCAGCTTCCCTCGCGCGTAAGCGGCGGCGAAATGTTCATAGTGATTGGATAACGAGCTCATGGGCCTCCTGTCGGTCGGGCGGCTCCCAGCGCCGCAGCATGCGTTCCACCACCCCCGCCGGCACCGGTCTTGAGCGGGCCAGATTCCGTCGCTCAAGTTCGGCAAATGGCGCTTCCACGTAAACCAGGCGCACCTCGGCTTCATAGTCGAAGCAGAGATCCAGCGTGCGGTTCCGAATGGATTGACTCAGGTTGGTGGCGTTCCAGATGAAGTCCCGGCCGGCCCGCAGATGCTGACGGGCCAGCTCTCGCGCGGTCTGAATGACCTCTCCCTGATCATCGTCGGGAGAGACATCCAACTGCTCGCGCAATCCGTCCAATGAAACCACAGGTTGCCCTTGGCCGTGGTGAGCTATCCAGTGGTCCTTGCCCGCCGCTGGCAACCCGCTCATGACGGTCACCCGACAACGGGGCTGATGAAAGACCACTCGATGGGGATCGCCGCCCTTGCGGAAGTAGGTGACCAGGCTGTGGTCATCGGCGAAGCTGGGCGGATTTTCTCGGGCTAACTGAGCGAAAAGCTCGATTTGGTCGAGCAGTTTTTGCTGATCTCGGCAAATTCGGCCGCGCGCGTCAGCCCTGGCCAAAATGGTCAGCAAGTCGCAGCGCGTGTTCAAGCCGATGGCCAGAATTTGGGGCTGCCAATCGGTGGCGTCGATCAGGCGATAGGGCACCATGTGGTAGCGCACCAAGTTGCAGACTTGTTCACGGCGCTGGCGGTCCAGCCCCCTCTGGTAGAGAAACGGGCGTGCCATCTGGGAGCCCTTGCGAGCATGTCCGGGGCAGCTCAGGTCGGGTTGAAGGCACAGCGGCTTGGCTACGTCATGAAGCCAGGCCGCCCATTCAAGGGTTTCGCGTTCCGGTTCGGACAAAGCCTGGAAGTCTGGATCGGCCTTGAGGGCGGAAACTACCATCTGAGTGTGGGTGAGGACGTCTCCCTCTCCGTGGTGCTCCGGGTTTTGCGGGCAGTCTCGCAGGCTGCGCTCCCACTCTGGTTTCAGCACGTGAAAATGTCCACCTCTGGAGCCAGTTGATTGGGCACGATGGGGCGGTCCAACCAGTGGCTTTCGCTGTCCACTACAGTGGTCAGAAAACTGGAACGGACGAATTTATAGCGCTCCAGCACCTGCCCCTGCTCCTCCACCTTGATATAAAGGCCCTCGCTCAGCGGACTGGGGTCGGTCTCGCGCTGCACTCGACCAGCGTCCAGGCCCAGTTCCACTGCCAGTTCCCCCAGCCGAGGCCACCATTCCTGACTCTTATAGAGCGAATTTGCCAGAAAGTCGAGTAGTTTGCGCGGAGCTTCTCCCGAGTAGAGCACGGGTACCGAGACAACCGGAAGGTCTTTCAGCAGTTCCGCTCGCTGTTGTGTGTCCAGAAAGAGGTTCAGGGCGCGATCATAGATGTCAAACTCGCAAAAATAGTGGGGCAACCGGTCATAAAAGATGGTGTGCTTGGCGTAGAGCCACTCACCATACATCAGGTAGCGGCTTCCCAAGCGCTCAAACAGTGAGCCTTGATGCACATTGGCCCAGGTTTTGAAGAGCGCAAAGTGCTTCTCTCGGGGCCCCCCGTCCAGATAATGGCCCCGACTCTGCAAGCGCAGGTTGCCGTCCTGGTCGAAGGATAAACCGGCGTTGGCTCCATCGAGTTTTTCCTCGACCACCAAATAGCGGCCCCTCAGGTGATCGAAATCCACCACCGCGGGTTCGTCTCCGGGCTGGATTCCGGACCCTTGCAGATGGGGGGTGCGTGGGTATTTAAGCATTCTGCCGCCAACGGGCGTGCACACCCACCGTTCCGTTGACCACCTGGGTGATGTGCAGGTGGCAATGGAGACTGGCCAGAGCCATGCACTGCAGTCGGGTCAGTCCCATTCGGGGGGCCATCCAGTCGAGCATACCCTTTAGGGCCAAGGTCTGAGCCTCTTCCAGACTCTGGCCCAGGCCCAGCACCACCCAATCGTCGCCCAGCTGGATCAGTGGCTGATTCACGTCCATGTCTACGACTTCGAGAGTCACCGTCGTTTCCATTGGGCATTCGATAGCCGAGCCGGCGCATTCGCCATCGGCCTGGAGGGCGTGGCCATCTCCGCACGAGAGCAGTCCCCCCTCGACTTCAATAGGCAGATAGAGCACGCTGCCGGCTTGCAAAAGACGACAATCCAGGTTGCCGCCCGTGCGCGCGGGCTGCCAGGCAGACTGAGAGCCCGGAAGGTCGCGTGGCATACCCAGCATGCCGGGAAAAGGCGCAGTCCGGACTCGGTGGCCCAGGTGGCTGGTGGCCCAACCGTCCTGGATGTCCCAGCGTAGAATAAAGGTTTCCTGGTCCAGGCCCAGTCTGCGGTTCAAATCGGCGTTGAAGAAGTCGTTTCCGCCTGCCAGGGTCCAGCCCCATGGGCCCGGCTCGACGCTCTGGATTTGAATGCGTAGGACACGCCCGGCTCGAGCTCCTTGAATCGCGACCGGACCGCACAAGCACGGGCTATCGCCACTGGGGGGCTGTTTCAGGCGAGGTCCGCCCTCGGCCCGGTGGTTTTGCATTCCCCAGGCCACGTCCCAGCTGCGAAAAGTAACCGTCGAGCCGCTGGGGAGGGACAGGACGGGTGGACGTTCTCGATTGAAGTCGTGGTGAAAGCTCTCTACCAGCATTGGGCCGCGGCGAAGCTAAAAGCCTGGCGGTGGCGCTCAAATTCGGGCAAACTGGTGCGACCAAAAATCGCCAGCTCGGCCAGCACCTGACCGGTCAGAGGGGCAAATTTAAAACCATGTCCAGAGAAGCCTGCACCCACCACGACCCGGTCATCTTCAGGCCAGTGGTCCAGAATGAAGTCTTCAGTGCAGGTATTGGTGTAAATGCAGGCGTCGTAGCCGATCAGCCGGGCCTGACCGGACCACTGATGGGCCACGAAGTTTTCCATCAGGTCGCGGGCCGCTTCCTCAGGGATCTGATCTCCCAGTTGACGGTCGGGGTCGTCGCCATGAGGTCCCGTGCGATGGCGGGCCAGCTTGACCCCCGGGCGTTCGAACTCGGGCAAACCGTAGAAGCTTGTATCGGCCTGCTCGCCCGCGTAGACCCATACCGGAAACTGGCCCACTTCGGCGGGCGCATCGATCTCAAAATAGCCGACGTCCTGGTGAGCCGCTCGCAGGTTCGGCTTCAGTTGGGGGAGCAGGCGGGTGGTCCAGGGTCCCGCTGTAACCACCAGCCGTTCGCATTCGATCCCCCCGCGGTTGGTGTCCAGGTAGAGACTGGAACCTCGTTCGATGGACTGAACCTGGCAATGCTCCTGAATCTTGTCCTTCAATTGCCCGGCCAGAAAGCGCATGGTCCGGTCGGCGGCTACCACGGCGCAGGTATGGTCCACCAGCACCTTCGGGCTGTCTGGAAATAGAAAGGGAGGAAAGCGGCGCGCGGCCTCAGCTGGCTCCAGTTCCTCGATCAGGTCGCTGACCTCGGGCACTTCTCTCAGGCTATCCTGATAGCGAGCGATGCCCGGCCCGAAGAAGATGCCGGGATTTTTGTGCAGCAAGGGTTGACCCGCGGCTTCTTCCCAGGCCGGCCAGAGCCGGTTGTGCACCAGCTGCATCAGCGCCACATACTTTGAGGTGCTGTAAGAGGAGCGGGTGATGCGTGAGCGTCCGTGGGAGCTGCCCTGGCCGTGGCCGAACTGAAACTGTTCCAGCAGAGCCAGTTTCTCAACTCCCTGCTTCTTTAAGGCGTAGGCGGTAGCCAGACCATTGATGCCGGCTCCCAGCACCACGCAGTCATACCTCATGGTTGCTCTCCTTACTGGTTCGATCACTGGCTTTTGAGAGAATGCCGGTCAATGCAACCAGCAAAGCCATGGCTAAAAACATGTCGCCCTCGCCGTAGCGGTGGGCCACCGCGCCGGCCAGGGCCGCTCCGGTGGCGTTGCCAGCATCGATGCAGGCAGCCACCAGGCTGACGCCTCGACCTCGTTCGTGGGCTTCCAGTCGCTCATAGGCCAGAGCGTTGAGCAGTGGATAGACCAGCCCGTAGCCCGCCCCGGCCAGGACACCAATGCTCAGGACCATCAAAGTGGAGGGCTTATCAACCCACTGCAAGGCACCCAGCCCGGCACTGCCCAGGGCCAGAGAGAAAAGGCAGGGGGCTACCAGCACAGTGGCCCCAAAACGCTGAGAAAGCTTGCCGCAGAAGGCGCGACCGCAGGCCGCCACCAAGGTCAGCACGACAAACAGGGCGGGCACCGAACCGACACCGATTGATTGCAGATAAGCGGCCGCAAAGGCGAAGATGCTGCCCACCGCCAGGCCGAAGCTCAGAGAACCGAGCAACGGCCCACGCAGGTTGACTCGGCGAGCCAGCGTCCACAGCGAACTGTTTGACTGCTCTTCGTTGACCACGTCGCGGGGGGCATCTTTCAGGGTCAACAGCAGCAACAGCGCCACAAAGAAGATGCAGGCCGCAGCAATGAAGACGTGTTTATCGTCATAGGGGGCCTGGGGACCGCGAATCAGCCCTCCCACCACCGGTCCAATGACGCTTCCCGCCAGTGCGGCGACGCCAAAGTAGCCGAAGATGGCGTGCATTTTTTCCGGCGGAGCGTTGTCGGAGATCCAGGCCCAGGCGGCGGTCAGGTAGAGGGCAAATCCTGCTCCCTGCACCACCCGCAGTGGGAAGATGAAGCGCACATGGGGCGGCACCAGAGCGTAGCCCAATGCGGCCGCAATCAGCAATACGGTTCCCCAGCGCAGAAACACCATGCGTCCACGACGGTCCAATTCCGGTCCCAACCATGGCTGTAAGAAGACGCTGGCCAGCCAGAAAGCGCCCTCGCATAGTCCAACATGGTACTCCTGGAGTTCGTGGGCCAGCAGGTAAGGGTTGAGAAAAATGAAGAATGTGGCCCCGCCCATACAGGCCATATTCACCAGAAGCATTCTTTTGAGGGCGCTACTCATTCCGGGCCAGGTTCCAGAATCGCCGGGCGCCTTGGTGAGATCAGTCGCATGAAGGCCGGCAGCAGGACCAGCGAAGTCACCAGGTTGGCGCCAACGCCGGCCGTCATCAAGAAACCCAGCGAAGCAATACCCTGGTGCTTGGCCATCATCAAGGTTCCAAACCCGGCCATGGTTACGCAGGCTGAGAGCGCGATGGCGGGTCCGGTGGAGTGGCTGAAGATGCCATCGTGCGGGTTTTCCAGCAGGCGGTGCACCACGTGCACGCCAAAGATCAGCCCGATCCCCAGGATTAGCGGCAAAGCCATGAAATTGGCGGGGTTGAAGAGCACGTGGTTATAGGCCATGAGGCCGAGCATCCAGATCACACCCACCACCTTCGGTAAGAGTGCCAGTAAAGTATTTTTCAGATTGCGAAAATGCAGGAGCAAAATCAAGGCGATGGCTCCCAGAGCATACTGGCCGCTCTTTTCGAAAGCGCGTTTCAGCGATTCGGTGTGATAGTAAACCATCACCGGAGTGCCGATCACTTCCGGGTCCACCTTTTGAATCTGGTCTACGAAGACGCGTAGTTCGTCCCGGTCCCAGGGATTCTTCTTGGGATAGATGCGGATCAGGATCTTTCCGTGCAATCCCAGGCTGCGCATACGAATTGCTTCGGGCAGGTCACGTAGAGTCAGGGGTTGGTCGGCCCGCTGCTCCTTCATAAACTCCAGCATTCTGCGCAGGTCGCCGTACAGATTGGCCTGGAAGGCGGTGACGCTGTCGGAAATCGGACCTGCCCCCATTTTTTGCAAGGTGGCGAAAAGCGTGTCCAGGATCTGCTTGAATTTGACCGCTTCAGCCCGAACCTTCGGGTCGGGAGACTGAATCAGGCGCGGATAGGCTTCCCTGAAGGTCGATTCCAGCAGCATGAAGCCGTCGGCCATCTTCATCAATCCTTTGCCGGTGCCGCTCTGGGCGGCATCTTCCGGGTTGGGCAGGGGAATGGTCTGAAGCAAGGCGACAATCTCGCGCAGCACCGGAGCTTTTTTGTCATAGTCTTTGGGCACCAAAGGAACGACCGATTCCACTCGGGCAACCGAGTGAAGAGCAGAGAACTTCTCGGAGAGCTTCTCGGCTTGCGGAATATCGTCGGCCAGGGCAACCGCAAAAAGAACGCCGCCTTCCGAGCTGACTAACTTGAGCTCGGTCTGAACCGACTGTAGCGCGGGCGATTGCAGATGCAGCAGGTTGTAGTCAAAAGTGACCTCGGGCAAATGAATGAGGGACCAGGCCGTGAACAGGGCGCAGAAAGTAGTGACATAACCCGGATAGGCCATCATTTTGCTTTCCAGACTGGACAGAATCCAGGCCCAACTGGGACGTGGCTCCTGGTTGGTTTCGTTCTGGCGACGGCGTTCCTGTAGAAAGATCATAGCCGGTAGCACGCTGCCCATGGCCAGGAAGCTTAAGAGCACGCCCGTGCCGGCAATGGCTCCCAGTTCGGCCACACCGCGAAAGTCCGTCAGGCAGATGGCCCAGAAGGCAATGGCGGTGGTGATCGCGCCGGTCATGTTCTCCACGCCCGCGTGCCCCATGGTTTCCAGCATGGCCTGATAAGGCTCCAGGCCTCGCGCCCGTTCTTCCTCGTAGCCGTAGATAAAGTGAATGCCGAAATCGGTGCCCAGGCCGATCAGCATGGTGGCGAAGGTCACCGTCAGGAGGTTGAGGTGGCCGATGGCCAGCGTGGTAAATCCAAGCGTCCAGCCCAACGAGAGGGCCAGCGCAAAAAGGGCCATGGCCGGTCGCCACGGGCTGCGGAAAGAAAGCGAGAACATCAAGATGACCAGCACCAGTGACCAGAGGGTGGCCCGTAGCGAGTCAGAGATAGACGATTCCATCTCATCCTGGTCCAGCACCATCTCCCCAGTGATGCCGATGTTCAGCTCCGGATAAGCGGGCTTCAGGTGCTTGACCATTTGACGCAGGTACTGGATGGATGCGCTGGTGTCTTCGCCTGGTCGAGCCAGAATCAGATGGATTCGATCGTCGTTGATGGTGTTGTAAAAGGCGGTGCGGGTGGCCTCTTTGAAGAAGTCAGGGCTGTCGGCGGTTTCCGGGCCGGAAAAGAAGGCTGAGGCCCAGGGCGATTCGTACTTGTAGCGTCCGCGAGTCTGCAGCGAATTGACCAGCTGACCCAGGATCGAGTTGAGCACCGGCAGCATCTCTTCCAGATCGTTGGTGGTAGCGGCCAGCAGCTTGCCGACGTCTCCCTGATTGGAAAGGGCCGAGACCATTCCCTGAGCCTTGGCCAGCGAGTCGCGTAGCTTGACCAGGTCCTCCAGGTCCAGGTATTGCAGCGCTTGATGGCGCAAAAACGGCAGCTCCACTTTAACGAAGATGTCTGAGTAGAGCTCTGGTCTGGCTTTCAGGCGGCGGGCCATCTCGTCGGCAAAACTCTCGCGTTGGGCGGTGGTGCCTCCGTCCACCACCACCAGCATCTCTTCGTTTTTGGGAAATTCTTGATTGAAGCGGTCGGACAGGGCGCGAAATTTCTCGTTTTGATCGACCAGGGCGGCGCGGTCTGTGAGAAATTCCAGCTTGGCGGAAGAGTAGACCAGACTGGCTACAAACATAAGTACAGCCAGCAGTAAGACCTTCCAGGGCCCCTTATAGGCAAAGTCCAGAAGGCTCTTGAGCAGGAAGAAACTCCAGCCGCCGTGGTCTTTCCTTTGAGCCATGAAGGCTTATCGTGCCCAGTTTAAGCAGGCCAAAACATATTTTCGTTTATGGAGAGGTTGAAGAAAATACCATTCGAACAAATGGTCGTTATGTTGAGTGTTCTTCAAGAAACCAAGGGTCGTCCTATGTCGATCCGAGCCTTTGCAGAGGCCGCCGAAACCAGTCCCAGGCGTATCCGAAGGCTGATCCGCCAGGGCCGACTGCGCACCATCGAAAATCAAGCCGGTGAAGTGCGTATCCCGGAGACGGAGCTTGAGCGTCTCTCAAGGTGGAAGGACCGTCGTCGACTCTCTCAGTCGATGGAACTCAAGGCGATTTCCATGGAGTTCGAGCCTTCCCGCACCACCTTGAGGGCGGTTAAAGACGATCCCATCCAGGAAACCTACGCCATGCAGATTCCGCTGTCGCGTCACGAGGCGGCCATGATGCGCATCGGCTACCTGGAGTCCGAGCTGGCTGTCTGCCACCGAATGCTTGAGGAGGGCAAAGATCGCGAAGTGCTGCTGCGCGATAACGTGGCGGAGGAACTGGAGCGTGCCGAACTGGCTGAGACCCGTCTGGAGGAGATGCAGGACAAGCTGATCCAGACCGAGTTCAAGCTGGAAGAGATGCGCTCACAAGTGATCGAGAGCAGCTTTCAGGCCGTCAAGCTTCAAGAAGAAGTCAAGGAATTGCGCGAGCGTTTGATGTCCAGCTGGTTCAGTCGCATGCTGGAAGTCTGGCGCACCAAAAAACAAGCATAGATCCCAAAAAGAGGGTGGGGGGCTTTGTGGGCGAGAAAACCTGGATATGGATGAACCTGATTTTTTGGGCCTGGCTCATGCGTGGCTGGACGGGGACCCACGTAGCGCGAATCTTCGCGAGACCGACCCGGAGCGGCACGCAAAGCTTGTCTTAAAGCTGGCCCACGCTCTGGAGCAACGCCGCGCCACGGCCGAGAAGCCCATCGATGACAAAGATGCATTGATTGTGACCGTGCCCGAGGAGCGTTTTACTCCCAAGGGTCTGGACGATCACGCCATGGAGCAGTTGGAAGCTCACGTGAAAGAGCACATGGAGAAGTTCACGGAGCCGGATGGCTCCTAAAGCGACAACGCGCTCTGCGCGCCAGCCGAAGGGCGTAAGTTTCTAATTGACCGTAGTCCAGCTGCGGCGCATCTGAGCTGAAACGCAGCCAGCGGTCCCCACTCCTTAACAGCAACTGATGAAGAGTTGGGCTTTGCTGTTGGAAGACTTCCACCCAGGTGAGCTGGGTCAGATCGGCCAGCTTCTGATCGGAGACCTCGCTTTGGGATCCGTAGAGCACCGTCAAGACCCGTCCGTGCTTGTTGATCCAGAGCGTAACCAGCTCATCGAAGCGGTGGAGCAGGTTGAAGAGTTGTCCGGCCGGACCCAGTGGATAAAGTCCTTCAGCGAAGTCGAATGGCAGTCTGTAGTCGCGATTCCACAGGCGTTCGGCATCGGGAAGGTATTGCCGCACCTCCTCGTCAATGACGGCGAAAGGTTTGTGAGTGATCCGCCGGATCGGGAATCTGCGCAGGATATCCGCCAGGTCATCGTTCACCAGTTGGATCGCGTTCTCATCCAGAATGGGCTTCAGTTGGCTGAGGTCGGTGGCCACATCCTCTCGGCAGATAACACAGCAGGCTCCAGGCCAGCTGCCCCGGACGCGCACCGGGTCCAGGGCGATGCCCCGTTTGATGTAAATCAACGTGATCTCAGGGTTGGGGGCTTCGCGCATGCCCAACCAGCGTCGTAGCCTGAGCTCTCCCCGGGCGGAGCCTTCCTGAATAAGCCTCGAGCCTTCGACCCTGATTTCGGGTGCATCAATGATGGCGACTCGAGAATTTCGTGGCCCCGCGAAGCATCCGATGATTGGGGAGCGCTCGCCGTTGACTTCAAAGTGACCCGTTGTCCGCTGCTCAAATGAGGCCAGGCAGAAATGGTCAGGGCCTGTAGAGGGCTGCAGCAGTTCAGCCGCCCAGGTCGGCTGCGCGCCTTTCAGAGAGTGGTCCCTGGCGATTGCACCAAGATCTTCAGGCCGCCCGGTGCAGATCATTCGACCGTCCAGGCGCACCGGAATGGGGCAGAGGGCGCACCGCGCGATCAGGGATTGCTGGACTTCGGCGCTTTGGTCCGGCCCGAGAAAACGCTGCCAGAAGCTGACTGATTGTCGAGAAAGGTGAAGTCGGAAGGCTCCGGTTGCGGCCTGGCTGGCCTGGTTGGGGTGTTTGGACCAGATCTGACCTCCCATCTCCAGAATCACGTCTTTGGGGTGAGTGGCCAGGGCAGCCAGGAGCATTGTTGCCAGGTCACCGTCCTGGCCCAAAACCTCGCTCAGTGCCGGGGTCTCCCGGGGTTGGAAGCGCACCTCCACGGAACTGCGGGCCAGGCGGATGTCCACCCCGTCCGCCCCCAGGCCAACCGCGACCTGAACAGACTTCAGCAGATAGAGGGCCGGTTCGACGCTCTGGTATTTCTCCAGCCTTCGCACCCGGGCTCGTGGATCCAGGCTGAATTGTCCCGGCTGAGCCTGCAGGCCCTCGTTGAAAAGATTGCTGATGAAGGAATCCAAGAGTTTTAGGGATCCACCCAGAACTGCTCCAGGATACTTTTGCGCTGGTCCGGGTCTTCTGCTTTCTTCTGCCACTTCTCGTAATGCGCGTAGATGTCGCAGACGTATTGGGTAAAAAAGTCTCGGTCGTCTCGAATCCTTTGCAGGAAGCCTTCGATGTGATCGGGCTCCACCTGGTAGTGGATATTCCATTCCGGATGCTGAATGTAGTGCAGGGTGTAGTCGACTTTCTGCACGCCCTGCTCGTCGACTTGCCAGGTATAGTCTCGCCAATTGGACTGATACCCATATTTGGTGGCCAGCGCGCCGCCCGTCAGTATGGGAATGGGCCGACTCGGGCACATGGCCTGCACGTGATTGCGATGCATGTGGCCGCAGACGAACAGAACCTTGCCCGAATATTGGCTCAGGAGGTTCTGAAGTTGCTTGATGTACTCGACTTTCCAGCCTGGCTTTCCAACGTAGAGATCCCAACTGGGGGCGATGTGACATAAGATGATGACCGGCTGATGAGAGTCCCCCAGGGCGTCTTTGAGCCATTCGAAGGTTTGCTTTGCCTGCTCGGGTGCCTCTGGAGTCTTGTTGAGGGGCGAAAAGATCTGTGAGTTGAGCGTGATCCAGCGAAATCCCCCTAGTTGACTTGGGGAAATGCCGTTGCCCAGCTCGTCCAGGTAGTTCTTTTCACCAAATGCTTCTTGGAACGCTCTCCACTGAGCTTTCAGATCTGCCGGTTGGGTCTGATAATTGTGCCCGACGTCGTCGTTGCCCGGGGCCAGGAAGATGTCACCCTGGTAGCCCGCCAGAGCCTTACGCCAGCGCTGTAAGTCGAGCACGATGCGGGTATCGAATTCACTTTTGTCCAGGCTGTTGTCGCCGTGGTCTCCTGTCAGCAGAATCGCTTGCGGATGGAGGGCCAATCCCTGTTCGGTCGCTTCCTTCAGGGCTTCCAGCCAGAAATGCGGTCCACCCGAATGCATATCGCTGAACTGAACCAGTCTCAGCTCTTCGGCTGCGGCCAGCCTCGTAAAAAGTAATGCCCCCAGCAGCCATGATCTCCACATAGCGCGGGGACTTTGCCCCTGAGTCAGGCGTCCCTGCGCCAGGTGATGTTCACTCCATGAAAAGCAAAAGAGGCGCCCGGGGGGCGCCTCTCACTGGTGCGGGCGAAGTCTAGCCTTCGCCGCTGGCCTTATCGCTGGCACTTTCGCCTCGGCGGGCGCGGCGCCAGATGGCTGGGAGATCCATCCACTTGCTCTTCTTCTCTGTCTCGCCGCTGGCCATACCTTTGCGTACCAGACCGGCGCGGGCCGGAGCAGCGGCTGCGGCGGGGACGGGTGCTTTGGCGGCGGGAGCGGGCGGGCGCTGGGAGGGAGCGAAGGAAATCTCGGCCGATTCCGGGCGCTGACGGCGCTCGTAGGCCGTCAGTTCCTGGTGAGGCAGGGCGGCTGAGGACAGAGGGAGCAGTTCGTTGTCGCGAACCACCGGCTCGTCGTGCATTTGGTGAGAACCCAATTGGGGCTTGCGCACGCTGTCGGCGGGCACCACTCGGGTGGCGACCACGGTAGCGCGGGCGCGGCCCATCATGGAGTCGTCCTGAACGTAACCGCACAGCACCATGGCCTCGGGAGAAGCCGACTCTTGCAGCAGAGCGCAAGCAGCCGAGTAGTCCTGCAGGGTCATATCCGGGCCGGCGGTGATGTTCAGCAGGCAGCCGGCAGCGCCGTCGGGCGAGCCGCCCACCAGCGGATTGCTCAGGGCCAGCTCCACGGCGCGCTGGGCGGTGGGGGCGGTGGCCATTCCGAAGATGGCCCGGCCAGAGCCTTCCAGTACAGCTCGCACGTCGGCGAAGTCCAGGTTGATGACGCCGGGCATAGTCACGATTTCGGTCATACCGCGCACCGCGTCACAGAGCACCTGATCCACCACGTTGAAGCTTTCGTCCAGCGGACAGTTGCCCGACTCCATGGCCAGCAGCTTCTGGTTGGGCAACACCAGCAGGGTGTCCACCTCGTCCTGCAGAGCGGCCACGCCCTCACGGGCGACTCGCACGCGTCGGTGACCTTCGAATTCAAAGGGCAGGGTCACTACAGCCACCACCAGGGCGCCAGCCTTGCGGGCCGCGCGGGCAGCTACTGGGGCTGCGCCGGTTCCGGTGCCGCCGCCCATTCCAGCGGTCAAGAAGACCATGTCCACGCCCGAGAAGAGTTCTTCCAGGCGGCTCGAGCTTTGTTCGGCGGCTTTGCTGCCCAGGCGGTGGTCGGCTCCCGCGCCCAGTCCGCGGGTGGCTCCTTCGCCCAGGAAGATCACTTTGGGACCTTTGCGACTGGACAGAAGTGCCTGCGCATCGGTGTTGGCCAGCACCAGATCTACGCCGACAGGGGGGCGTTCGGCCAGGCGGTTGACCAGGTTACAGCCTGCGCCGCCCAGTCCCATGACCAGGATTTTTGCAGGCTGCTCTGTGTTTTGAGGGGAATTGAACACGACCCCACCTTCCTTTTCGACTGAATTTTATTCTAGTAGATAGTGAAAATTCTTCAAGTATCGCAAAATCCTTCACAAAATAGAAAACTTCTCACAAGGGATCCGGGCTCCAATAAAACATAGAACACAGTTTCGGAAATGAACCCATGAAAGTGAGCGCGCGTAGTGGCCGACGTGAATGTCTTCCAACGTATTATGACCAATCTGGAGACAGTGGTGCGCGGCAAAACGCAGCCACTGCAACTACTCGTGGCGACGATCTTCGCTGGAGGGCACGTGCTGATGGAGGACGTGCCGGGTGTGGGAAAGACCACTCTCTCTAAGGCCCTGGCCAAGACCATCGGTGGTGAGTTTAAGCGCGTTCAGTTTACGCCCGACTTGTTGCCGACCGACATCCTGGGCTCTTCGATCTACAGTCCCCGGGACGGGAGCTTCGAGTTTCGCCAGGGGCCCATCTTCGCTAACGTGGTGCTGGCCGATGAAATCAATCGCGCCAGCCCTCGCACTCAGTCTAGTTTGCTGGAAGCGATGTCGGAAGGTCAGGCCACCGTGGAAGGCGTGACCTACCCTCTGCCCAAGCCGTTTTTGGTGCTGGCCACTCAGAACCCGGTTGAATTCCACGGCACCTACCCGTTGCCTGAAGCCCAACTCGACCGCTTCTCCACCAAGCTTTCCATGGGCTATCCGGGCAAGGCTGATGAGGCCTCGATCTTGGAGGGGCAGCGTGGCAGCCATCCGCTGGACAAGCTGGAGCCAGCCATCCAACTCGATGAGCTGCTGGAAGTGCAAAAGACCGTGGCTCAGATCAAGATGTCCAGCGAGGTGCTCGACTATCTGCTGAATATCATTCAGGCCACTCGCAATGATAGCCGGCTGCGGCTGGGCTCCAGCCCGCGCGGTTCGCTGGCCTATTACCGCGTCTGCCAGTCCTGGGCCTATTGCCAGGGACGTGATTACGTTCTTCCGGACGATTTGCAGAAAATGGCCGAGCCGGTGCTGGCTCATCGTCTGGTGCTGGATACCAAGACCAAATATAGCGGCGTCAGCAAGGAGCAGATCGTGGCCGAGCTTCTGAAGAAGGTGGCCGTCCCTGTCTGAAGCTCAGCCGATAGGCAGTCCTCAGGACCGGCGCAGTGCGATCGAGAGATCGTGGAGTTACCGCGCCTTCCGCTCGCTCATCATGGAGCGCCTGACGGGCAGCGGAACCCTGATCTTCTACCTTGGTCTGGGCAGCAATCTGCTCACGGGCGGCTCGGCTATTTTCAAGGGGCATCTGCTGGCTTGCGCCCTGGCATCGGTCCTGCTCACCTCCATGGCGGCGGCACGAATGGCTCGGCGTCGCCTGCGCCTGACCCCGCTTATTCCGGAGCGGGTCACTCAGGGACAGCCCTTTGAAATCGGATGTCGGGTTGAGAATGACAGCAGGCGCAGCGCCAGCGATGTCAACTTACGGCTGATCGGTCTTCCTCGTAGTCTGGGTTTGGAGAACGAATTTGGACCCTACCTGGGAACGCTTCAACCCGGCCAAAGCAAAACCGGTCATTGGTACATTACCCTGGACAGACGGGGGCGCTACGCGGTTGAAGCGATCCATCAGGCCACCGTCTTCCCCTTTGGGCTTTGGCGCGACTGGTACCGTCACGAGGTGGGCCGCAGTTTGCTGGTCTATCCTAAGTTCCAGGCCTTGCTCAGTCTGGACATGCCGGTAGGGCGCAAATATCAGCCCGGAGGCATGGCCCTGACCTCCAACGTGGGCGACTCGACCGAGTTTCTTTCGGTGCGAGAGTTCCGAGCCGGGGATAGCCTGCGCATGATCCATTGGCGTTCCTGGGCCCGGCGGGGGAAGCCCGTGGTCAAGGAGTTTCAGGAAGAGTTCTTTTGTCGCATCGCCCTGGTCATGGACACATTTCTTAGCCAGGCCGAAGTTAAGCGGCGGCGCGAGGATTTCGAAGCGGCAATCTCGCTGGCGGCCGCCATCTCCGACCAGATTTCTCGGGACGAATATGTCATTGACCTGTTCGCGGCCGGTCCCGAACTTTATCAGTTGCAGGCCGGGCGAAGCCTGGCATACCTCGAGAACGTGCTGGACATTCTGGCTTGCGTGGAACCCTGCACCGAGCCGGCCTTTCAGAAGCTTGAGCCGGTTCTGTTGGACGGACTCGAGAATGTCACCACCACGGTGGTGGTGCTGCTGGCCTGGGACGAAGCGCGCATTCGACTGCTGAGGGCCATCCGCGAGCGTGGCTGCGCCTTGAAGGTCATTTTCGTGGGCGACGATCTCGGAGATCTTAGTGGGGTGGACGACTTTGCCCCCGGGCACCAGACTCTGACCGCCGTCCAGATCAAGCAGGGAGTTGACCGGCTGTGAAAGCCATCGATTGGGCAGGCGGCCTGTGTATCCTGATTCCTTTCCTGGCCCTGTGCCTGCTCAGTCAGAATCCGATCAACCTCGGCCTGACCGGGCTGGCGCTGGTGCTGCTCTTCCTGCGTGGCCGCCTGGAGGTGAGCCGAACTGGCTGGTTGCTGTGGTCTTTGCTGGGAGTTGTGGCCTTCATGCTGATTTTCAGGAACACTTCCTGGGCCACCAATTCCGGTCTGGTCTATGGCAATTTCTATCCCTTGGCCCTATCCCTGGGTTGGGCCACGCTGATGGCGCTGCTGCGGCGTCACACCCGCGGCCAGTATTGGATGGCTCTGACCCTCAGCGGCCTGTTTTTCCTGCTGACCGGGCTGAACACCGGGCCTGAGCTGATTCCTTTTGCCCTGCTCTCGACGTTCTGGATGTTGTTGTTCTGCATTTCTTCGCGCCAGTTTTTGACGGATACACGCCAGAGCTGGGGGTCTTGGGCGGTCATGCTGGCGGCCCTGGGCCTGACCGGTGTCACCTCTGCGGCCTTCACTTATAGCGAGGCTCAGTTCGGGTTCTTGATGCGTTTGCTGTCGATGGGTGGAGATGCCGGGCTGACCTTCCCGGCCCAAAACAATCTGAACACGATGCTCAATTCCGAGACCAACCCGGCGGTGGTGGTTCGTTGCTTTACGCGCCAGGCCAACCCGTATCTGCCGGCCCGGGTCTATACCACTTTCAAGGAAAAGATCTGGACCGAGTTCGCACCATCCAGCCCGGCCCCATCCCAGCCCTCGGCTGAAGGCAACCGCTATTTGCTGGCCGACCCCCAGCCCGAGGTGAGCGACCGCATCAAGGTAGAGCGATTCGAAGTGCACGCTTCTCCGATCGTGCTTTTCTGCCCCCGAGATACCGTCTGGCTGGAGAGCAAGGACCCTGGACTGGCTTTACTCTCGGGGCACTTGCTTGAGCAGCGTGGTGGCGGAACCGACCTGCACGCCTATTCAGTGGCCCGGATTCCAAACAAAGATCTGGCGCCGCCCGAGAGCCCGGAATACGTCAAGGCCTGTTTGCAATTGCCGGATCATCTGGATCCGGTCGTTGCCCGCACGGCCCGCTCGGTGATGAGCGGCGTGGAGGATCCGCGCCGCAAAGCAATGCAGTGCCAGCTTTGGTTCCAGAACAACTTTCAATACGGCTTCGGCTATGACTGGGCCGGGGCGAAGGATCCGATCGTTGAATTCCTGACCAAAAAACCACCGGCTCACTGTGAAATCTTTGCCGCCAGCATGACTTTAATGTTGCGCACACAGGGTATTCCGGCCCGCTACATCAACGGTTTTGTCTGCGTCGAGCGAGCCTTTGGCGACGATTACTACATTGTGCGCGTGCGCGATGCGCACGCCTGGGTGGAGATCTGGGATGGGCAAAGCTGGCGGACCTACGATCCGACCCCGCCTTCAGCCATCCAGCCCCCTAAGGATTGGGGTGCCTGGTTCGATCGAATGCGTGAGGGCTTCAGCTACTATACCCGTGACCTGGCTAATCTGGACTGGCGTGCCTTGCTGGCCGCGGCCTGGGAGAGGAAAGTCTACTTCGCGGGCTTGCTGATTCTCTATTTGTTGTGGCGCGCCCGCAAGACGCGATGGTTTCCGCGCTTCGGGCAGACTGTGCCCAAGGCTCCCGAATCAGAATGGATTCGCAGCCTTTCTCAAGCTTTGCAGGCGCGCGACCAGGCTCGTCACGACTGGGAAACCCTGCTGCGTTGGGCTGAAAGGGTCGAAGACGCGGAAGTGAGCCAATGGCTACGGGATTATAGCGCTTATCGATATGGTGGCGCTCAGGAAGCGGGCCTGGGTGAGCGTCACGGGCAGTTGATCAGACGTCTTCAAAATCCGACATCGTAGCGATGCGGCGATTGGCCGGGGCCCGTGAGCCGGTCAACTGGTGATCGATAAAGTCTTCCAAACGTGCGGTGACGCCCGCGTCCAGCGGACTGAACTGCAGGCCAATCACGTACTGACCCAAAGTGTTGGCCTCCTGCCAGGTGACTCGTGCCACCACTTCGATGGGGGGCTTGTCATACTCCAGCAAGATGCGGAAGGGGATGTCCACATCTTCAGGCAGCGGGTAGTCGTGGCTGATCTTCATGCCTGTGGTGGAAATGTCGAGCGTAAATACACCGAACTTTTGCGAGGTGGAACCGACCACCATCTCTACCACCAGGATGCGCTGCAAGCGCACGGAGGTGCGTTTGTTCTCGGGCGAGTGACGGTCCAGGAAGGCGCGGATCTCGTCCTGGGCTTCGCCCGAGACGTCCATGAACTTCAGTCCGGCGACGTGCATGCCGCCGATCAGCTCCTTTTGCCAGATGGCTTCCACGTTCAGATCGATGGGGCGGTCCAGCAACAGGCGAAGCGGCAGCGATTCGCCGCTGGGAAAAGAGAGGTCGGTGTGCACTCGCATCCCGGACTCGGACAGATCGTAAATGTGAAGGAAGCAGTTTTGCGGGGTTACCGGTCCCAAAATCTCCGCCGCAAAAATGCGTTGAACCTTGATTTTTCGACGCCGTTCTCGGCGACGCTCAGGCAATTCTTGAGCCGATTCTACAGTCACTGAAAACCTTTCCCCAGCACAGGCCATAGGAGGGCGTCAGGCCGGGTCGAACCTCTTCACTTATGCACATCGTTCGCGCCCTGCTGCTCGCTTGCCTTGTTTTCCTGCCGGCTCAAGCCGAATTCCATTCTGTGGACGGCTCCAAAAAAGAGGTCGACATCGAGACCCTGGTCGTTCCCGAGCGGCACAACATCATCTGCTTTTATTCGGCCAATAACTCCATCTGCCGCGCTCTCTATCCGGAGTTTGTCAAACTGGGTTCGCGTCGATTGACTGAGTTTCATCTGGTGGACGTGGGCACGGTGACCTCACCAACCTCCAAGAAGTATACCCTGACCTCAGTGCCCTACTTTGTGATCTATAACAATCGGGGCAAACTGGTGAGCGAAGGCGCACCTGCCTACAAGCAGGTCACCGATTGGATCGCCGGTAAATAAAGGCCCCGCCTCAGTAACTCAGTGAGGGGCTGGTGGGGACGGCTCTCCACAGGCCGCCGCAATCGTCGTCGTCGGTCACGTAGGCCGGTCCGTAGCCGGGCCGGTCACTGGGGCAAATTCCCTCAATTTTGCAGCCATCCACCCACCACACGTCCTGGTTTTCGCTCGCTCTGTGAAAGGGAGCCTTCAGGTTTTCGGTCAGAGTGCCGGCCAGAAAGATCAGGGACCGATTGGGTCCGAGTTTTCCAGGAGTGCTGCAGGAGCTGATGTAAAGGTGATGCTGTTCATCCAGGAACATGTCGCTCAGGGTGCGGGCAAACGGTCCCAGCCGTCGGGGTAAGTGGATCTCGGTCCCCTTCAGGCCCTCCTTGGTCCACTCCAGGCTGTTTTTATCGCGATCCAGGACTCCCCAATAAAGACGACCGGGTTCCTCCGAACGGCCACCCCGTCCGCCCAAAACCACCAACCAGCGGTTTCCTTCCAGTTTGAGGGTTGCCAGGCCTTCGATCTCCTGCTCCAGCCCCTGGGGCATCGAGTAGCGGCCCTTCACGGCCAGCGCCGGCTTGGACCCGTCCAGGCGACTGATCCAGTAGAGGTGTCCATATTGCCCTTTGAAATAGCCGGATTCGCAAGCCAGAAACTGTCCGGTTTCGCCCTCCAGGGGGGCCAGCGATTCCAGGTCGTTGCTCTCCGGGCCCGACCAGTCGCATTCGACCGGCTCATAAGAGAGTCGTTTGTCGGTGGAGATGAGTCCGAAGCGCGGCTCCTTCTCTCCATACTTTAAATCGTGGGTCACCAGATAGCGGGCGGGAGACCAGCGAACGACACCTGAACAGGGCGGAATCCCGTCCGGGACGATGGCGTTTTCATTCATTGGGGCGCTGTAGGCGGCCAGTCCCAAACAGCCCGCCATCAACCACAGTGAGAGGCGCATTTTCATATTATAAGCGACGTTTGCGCCAGTCTTTATACAGGCTTTGCACAAATTTTCCGGCTGGCGTCTCTCTCCAACGCTTCACTTCATCACGCACCTCGTCGGGCGCGTCCTGGAAGTTCAGACTGGCCCCGCCCCACTCGGGCAGGCAGAGAGCGGCCCCGGCATAGGCGCCAAAGACGATGTCAGCGGCCGTCAGCTTGTCTCCATAAAGATAATTCTTGCCCCCGTGCAGCAAGTGGTCGACCGACTCGAAGAACTGGCCGATACGCTTGACGCTCATTTTAAAGTTGCCGGGATTGAGCTTCATCTTCGACTTGAACCCGAAATGAACGAAGAAGGACAGCCAGCGGAATTTTTTGACCTGATCCTCAGGAACGCCTCGGCTGCACAGCTCCGCGAACTGTGTACGGGTTAAGTAGGTGTTGAGGAAGCCTATCACCTCGGGGGCCAGCTTGGAATCGCAGCGCTGGCAAAAGTCTTTGACCACCGAGCCCTGAATGGGATCGTCGGGGAAGAGCTTCTGATGAGCCGGCAGCTGAGAGTCGACCCAACGTAGGATGTCGGAAGAGTCTGTGAAGACGTCCTTCTTGTGGACCACCAGGGCAGGGCAGGTTGTGCCGGCATGGATCCGCTTGAGAGCGGCTCGATGGAGTCCCGGGCAGCAGCGTTCCTCGGTGTAGCTACGACCTAGCAGATCGAGTGCCCAGCGAGCCTTTTCCGAGTAGGGGCTGGGACCCATTGTCACCAAATACAGGTTCGACACGCCCCCCTACTTTGTATTTGAGCGTGGGTTTCCTCTAGAGTGCACTTCGGGTAGAAGCGGCTCATGAAAAAGAGCCTGCTGCTGCTTCTCCTGGGCCTGACCGCCTTCGCTCCCGCTGAAGACGTTCGCCATTCGATTCTGGCCAATCCGGCAAGTCCGTATTTTGTGGATTTTGCCCACTACCCCAAGGCCGACCCGAGGCTACCTGTAGGGGTCTTCGACTCCGGCACGGGGGGACTGACGGTGCTCAATGCAATCGTGCAGTATGACGAACACAATAACCAGAGCGGCGCCGACGGAGCCGACGGCAAACCCGATTTTGCCAGCGAAGATATGATTTATCTGGCTGACCAGGCCAACATGCCCTACGGGAACTACCCTGGCGTCGGCAAGACGGACCTGCTGCTGGAGCATATCCTCAAGTGCGCTCAGTTTCTGTTGGGAAGTCGTTATTACGCCGATGGTCCGCGCACGGACAAAAAGCCCATCAAGGCCATGGTGATCGCCTGCAATACCGCCACCGCCTATGGCTTCTCCTCAATCGTGGACTTGCTCAAGCAGGCACCCTCGGATCTGAAGGTGATTGGCGTGATTGATGCCGGTTCACGAGCCGCTCTGTCCAGTTTTCGCGCCGATGAGGATGGCAGCATCGGCATTTTTGCTACTGCCGGTACGGTCTCGTCCAATGGTTACGTGACGTCGATTGAGAAGCTGCGCAAGCAAATGGGCTACACTGGCCAACTGCAGACATACAGCCAGGGGGGCGTGGGCCTGGCCGAGTCGATCGACGAGGAACCTGATTTTATCGATCACAAGGCCCGCAGCGTGCGCAAGAACTATCGAGGCCCTTCGGTGGACCCATCCTTGCTGGCCTACTACCGCTTTGACCAGACGGACGGCAAGATGCTCTGCGAAGGCGACTGTTTGCAGATGAATGCCTCGGAGAACTACGCTCGCTATCATATCGTGTCGCTGGTGGAACAGATGCGCAAGACCCCTGGAGCCCGTCCGCTGAAGGCGCTGATCCTGGGCTGCACTCACTATCCTTATGTTCAGAAGACCATCGCCCAGACTTTGGACGAACTGCGAGCTGAGGACCGCTATAAGGGGCTGATCGCGGATCGAGTCGTGCTGATTGACCCTTCAGTGAATACAGCTCGCGAGTTGTACAGATATCTTTACGATCACAAACTGCAGAATACACAAGGCTCGCTGGACAATGCTGAATTCTATATTTCAGTGCCCAACCCCGAGCTCAAGGGAGTGCAGTTGGAGGCCAACGGTGGGCGCTTTACATACGACTACAAATACGGCCGCGCGGCAGGCCAGGACCTGGCCTATGTGCGCAACGTGCCTTTCAGCAGGGCCAATATCTCGGAAGACGTGGCGGCTCGTCTGCGCAGCCAAATACCCGTCGTTTACCGCTTGATTCAGCACTTTGACGAGAGCAGTCCAAAAACTGCTTATCTCAAGCCTGCCGACAGACTATAGTTGCTGCTCCAGGTAGCGCCGTAGAACCGGAACCCAGACCGCATAGCCGGCCGGTTTCATGTGCAGCTGGTCCTCCCGATAGTATTCCTGGCGCGGTCGACCCTGTTCATCCAGGAGCAGACCGCTCACGTCGATGAAATCCAGTCGTGGGTTCTTCTGACAGTAGGACTGAATCTGGGCGTTGGCCGCCCGATACTGGCTCTCGAATTGCGTTCTCGAGGGAGGCATGGCCATGGAGACGTAGGCGACACGGGTCTCGGGCAACTGGGTGCGCAGATGCTGAATCAGGTGCTGAAAGTCCGAGCTCACCTGTTCGGCCGGATGACCATCGGCAATATCGTTGGTTCCTGCATACAGCAACACCAGTCGAGGCCGGTATGGAAAGCAAATTCTTTCCAGATAATGGTCAACTTCAGGGATGGTGCTTCCGCCAAAACCTCGATTCAAGGCGTGGAAGCGAGCGAATTCGCGCTCCAGGTCGTGTCCCCAGAGGGTAAAGGTGGAACTCCCCAAGAAGAGAGTGCCGCCGGTTCCAGGGGAGTTGAGCCTATCAGAGGATTCGTAGGCAGCAATTGCGCTTTCAAAGCGGTCCAGAGGAAGGGCGAGCAGGGGGAGGGTGAGCATAAACCAGATAAGCCAGTGTCGCATGGGACATTTATGCCCCATGGCTTCGACTGAAAACAGCTTTTTATTGATTCTTTCTTTACTTAATTCGCCCAGGAGGCCCTGACGGATCGGAGAAAGTCCGGCGGCTTCGTTATGTTGAGAGGAATTTTGATAGCTGCTTTGGGCCTGGCTTTGCCGTGGTTGGCTCGCGCACAGCCAGTCTCGGCCCCGACTGATTTGCCGCCGCCCAGCGTGACCCCTCACGAACAACTGCCTCTGTCTCTGGACGAAGCCATCAACGAAGCCCTGAACAGCAATCTCGAACTTCTGGCCAAGCGCTTTGACCTCAATATCGCCGAAGCTCGTAAAATTACGGCCGGGATGCATCCCAACCCCACTTTGAGCCTGGGTGCCGATCACCTCGACTTTTTGGGCACCGGCTTCGATGAGGTCAATACCGCCGGTCCCAGCGAGTATTCTGGAAGGCTAGATTTTACCTTTGAAGGTGGCGGCAAGCGGGCCCGGCGACTGGAAGTGGCCGAACTGGCCCGCCAGGTGACCGTATTCCAATTGCGCGACGCGGCCCGTCAATTGATCCTGGACGTGGACAACGCCTATGTCGAGGTGCTGCTGGCTCGAGGAAATCTGGCCCTGGCTCAGCAGAACCGCAGCGCATTCTCGCGAATCACCCGTATCAGCAGAGAGCGTGTGCGGGCTGGCGACCTGGCCCGGGTGGAGCTGATGCGCACCCAACTGGCCGAGTTGCAATACGACAACAGCGTGATTTTATCCGACTCACGGCTGCGCACGGCCAAGCAGAAATTGATGCTGCTGATGGGTCGCACCCGGGACGTGGCTGAAGATATCGAGCTGGAAGGAAGTTTGCCCCGGCCCCCCGTCAATCTGGCCCGGGCTGATTTGGAAAAAATCGCCCTGACCCAGCGACCTGACTATCTGGCGCTGTTGCGTGATCAGGAGCGTTCAGAGGCGGGCATTCGCCTGGAAGAGGCCAACGGCAAACCCAACTATGTAGGCGGTTTCGAATACCGGCGCCAGCAGGGCTTTGCCGGCAAGGGCAACATGCTGGGCTTCTTCTTCAGTATGCCCATTCCGATTTTTGACACCAACGAGGGTGAAATCGCGCGCGCTCGCCACGAGTATGATCAGGTGGTGGCTCGGGCCAAAGCTTTGGAAGCCCAGATTCGTCAGGAACTGGCTTCGGCCGCCCAGCAGTTGCAGGCCGCTGAACGCACCGTGCGCCAGATCGAGAGCCACATGCTGACCCAGGCCCGCCAGGTATTAGACACCATGGAGTACTCTTATCGGGGAGGCCATGCGACTCTGGTCGAACTTCTGGACGCGCAACGCTCTTACAACGACATTATGGTCAGTTACAATGAAGCCCTGGCGGAGTATGCTCGCAGTCGTTTTCTGCTCTACTCCATTACGGGCCAGGGAGGTAGCCTTGAGAAATAAACCCCAGTGGATCCTTGCGGGTCTGGCCGCCCTCAGTCTGGCGGGGTGCACCCAGCCGGCTCATTCCGACCCTTCGCCCACCGATCTTCCGCCCGCCACTCAGACTCCGGCGCTGATCGCTTCGACTTCACCCACTCCCACGCCCCGGGTCACTCCGGTTCCCGAGCCTGCCACCATTAAGGGCTCCGTCAAGAAAGTTTCCTTCCCGCTCGATTCCCCAAAGCTGCAGTATGTTCGAGTTGAGGTGGTGCGCTCGGCCACCATGCCGGGAGCCGAGGTGACTGTCCCGGGTGATGTGGCCGCCAATCCCAACCTGATTTCTCATATTCATTTGCCGGTGAGCGGACGCGTGCATCGGGTCATGGTGCGCGAAGGCGACTCGGTGCAGACGGGGCAGGCTCTGGTCACGGTCATCAGCCCGGACGCCACCGAGGCTCAGGCCATTTTGCGAGAAGCCGACGCCGCCCTGCGCCAGCAGCAAGCCACCGCCATTGAAGCCCGCGTGGGTGTGGCCAAGGCTCGCACCACCCTGCGCAAAGCCCAGCTGGACTGTCAGCGCGTGCGCGACCTTTTCAAGCACGACGCCATCGCCAAAAAGGAAGTGCTTTCAGCCGAGACCGATCTGGTTCAGGCCCGGTCCGATCTCGAGAATTCACTGGCACTGGTGGATCAGGCTCAGGCCGGCATTGATAGCGCAGTGGCCGCTCGCGAGCAGGCCGTCAATAAGTTGCGGATTCTAGGTGTGGGCGCCAACGACCCCAATCCAGAGATCGTGGTTCACTCGCCTCTGACCGGCAAAGTGCTGGAAATGGGTGTGGTTGCCGGCGAATACCACTCCGATCTCGGGGCCTCGGTGATGACCGTGGCTGACCTCTCTCAAGTCTGGGTGATTTCCAATGTGCCCGAGTCCGAGATTCGCTGGATCAGCCAGGGAGAACCGGTGCATATCACTCTGGACGCCTACCCGGGCCAACAGTTCGATGGTCGGGTGGCCCGCGTGGCCGATGTGTTGGACCCGAAGACTCGTACCGTCAAGGTGATGACCACCCTCATGAATCCCTACGGCAAGTTCCGTCCCGAGATGTTTGGTCGCGTGCATCACATCCATAACGAACGCAAACTGGCCGTCATTCCGGCGCCGGCCGTGTTGCAAACCGGGGACGGCAAGAAGATGGTGTATGTTCAGGTTCAACCCGGCACTTTTGTGCCGCGCCAGGTTGAGCTGGGGCAGCGTGAGGGGGCGAATGTGGCGGTTCTGCGTGGGGTCAGCCCCGGAGAGCGGGTGGTGGTGGATGGAGCCATGCTGCTGAGATGACTCCTCAATGCTGGTAAATTTCGCCTTCCGCAACAAACTGCTGATCGTGATTTTGACCCTGATTTTGATCGGGGCCGGGGTGGCGGCCTTCAAAGCCTTGCAAATTGTCGCCTACCCCGATATTTCCGATCCCTCGGTGGTGGTCATTTCCACCTTTCCTGGTCAGGCCGCCGAGGAGATGGAGCAGCAGGTCACCATCCCGGTGGAGCGCGCTCTCAACAGTGTGCCACGCGTCATTTCCCGACGCTCGCGCACGATTTTCGGACTCTCGGTGGTGGAGCTGACCTTTGAGGACGGCACCGACGACTTCTTCGCCCGCCAGCTGGTGCTGGAAAAATTGCGCGATGCTGAGTTGCCGCCTGAGGTGACGCCCGCCCTGGGTCCCCTGGTTTCGGGTATTTCGGAGTTTTATCGATATACACTTAAGGGCGAGGGGCGCTCCATTCTGGAGTTGCGCGAACTTCAGGACTGGGTGGTGGCTCCCCGTTTGCTGCAGGAGCCCGGCATGGCGGACGTCAGCGTCTTTGGCGGTCTGGTCAAGCAGATGCAGGTGGAGATCGACCCGCTGGCACTGGATGCGCGTGGACTGGACATTGCCCATGTGGCCGCTGATATTGCGGCGAACAATCGCAACGCGGGCGGCGCTCTGCTGGATAACAAGCAACAATCGCTGGCTGTGCGTGGTATGGGCCTGATTCAGAGTGCCCACGATCTGGAGTCGATCGTGCTGGAGGCCAATGAAGGTGTGCCCGTCTTCGTGCACGATGTGGCCAAAGTCCGGATTGGCGCGGCTCCGCCCACCGGCATCTACAGTTACACAGACCGCCAGGGGGACCACCAGGATCAGGTTGAGGGTATTTGCTTGATGCGGCGCTGGGAGAATCCCAGCAGCGTATTGGCCAACGTCAAAGACGCAATTGAAGACCTGAATAAGAATCGTTTGCCCAAAGGGGTGCGCCTGGAGCCGGTCTACGACCGGTCCTCGCTGGTGACCAACACCCTCTCCACCGTCTCTCACACTCTGATCGAAGGTTTTGTGGTGGTATCGGCCGTGCTGCTGGTCATGCTGGGAGATTTGCGGGCCGCCCTGCTGACGGCGATCACCATCCCGCTCGCCTTGCTCTTTGCTTTCTGCTGCATGAAGTTGCTGGGAGTACCGGCCAATCTACTCTCACTGGGTGCATTTGACTTCGGTATCATCGTGGACGGCACCGTGGTGATGATTGAACGCATCGTCTATCGTGTCGATTTGGCCCGAAAGAACAATTCCGAGGGCGGCGCGGCCCAAGCCGTGCTGGTGGCCGCCCGTGAGGTGGCTCATCCCATCTTCGTGTCCCTGCTGATCATTACGGCCGCCTACGTGCCCCTGTTCACTCTGGAACGGGTGGAACGGCGAATCTTTACTCCGATGGCTTCAACCATCTGTCTGGCACTGATTGGTTCCATGCTGCTGACGTTGACTCTGATTCCCATCCTCAGCAGCTGGCTCTTTCGGGGTGACTCGAAGCACTGGGAAAACCCCGTGATCAGGTGGCTGTGTGACGTTTATGGGTGGATTGTCGCTGTCACCGTCAAGCGTTCCCTGATCACCGTCAGCCTGGCCAGCGCTCTGGTGTTTGGCGTATTCGGGTTGGGAGGCCGGCTGGGCACCGAGTTTCTGCCCCAGCTGGACGAGGGAGTCATCTGGATCCGCGCCAACCTGCCGGCCGGCGTGTCGCTCGACAAGTCTGCCCAAACCGCCAATAAAATCCGTCAGATCATCATGGCTTTCCCTGAGGTCGAGATCTGCATGTCGCAAAGCGGTCGTAACGACAGCGGCACAGACCCTTTCGGCCCCAACCGAAACGAGTTCTTGATCGATCTGGCTCCCTACAAGAGCTGGAAGAGCGGATGGAGCAAGGCCAAATTGGTTTCGGAAATGTCCAGGCGCTTGAATGAGTCCGTGCCTGGCGTGACCTTTAATTTCACTCAGCCCATCGTGGACACGTCCACCGAGATCGCCACCGGCTCATCTGCCGATCTGGCCGTCATCATCAGCGGCCCTGACCTCAAGGTGCTGCGCTCGCTGGCCGAGCAGATGCTGGCCGTGGTGCGCACCGTGGATGGAGCAGCGGATACCTCCATCGAGCAGGAAGCCGATCAGCCACAGTTGCGCATTCAGGTCAAACGCAACGAGGTGGCCCGTTATGGCATCAACGTCTCGGACGTGCAGGATGTGATCGAGATGGCCATTGGCGGCCGCGGGGTGACCACGATTTTCGAAGGTGAACGACGCTTTGACGTCACCGTTCGTTACGTGGCCGAAGCTCGCGCCGATGCCGACGCGATCGGCCAGATTCTGGTGGCCACCCCGGACGGCGGCCGCATCCCTCTTTCACAACTGGCCGATATCCGCGTAACGGACGGCTCAAGCATCATTGCTCGGCGCGAGAACAATCGCCAGATGACGGTCCGCACCAACATTCGGGGTCGCGACCAGGGTGGCTTCGTGGCCGAAGCCCAGGGCAAACTCAAAGAATCTGTGAAACTGCCGGAGGGCTACAGTATCAGCTGGGGCGGCCAGTTTGAAAACCTGGCCCGCGCCGAGAAGCGATTGGGCTTCATTTTGCCCCTGACCATTGTGTTAATTTACGGCCTGCTCTGGTCGGCTCTGGGCAATCCCCGCGACGCCGGTCTAGTCCTGATCACCGTGCCTTTCTCGCTGGTCGGCGGCATCCTGGCTCTGCTCTGGCGCGGGATTCCCCTGAGCGTATCGGCCGCGGTCGGCTTCATCTCCGTCTTTGGCGTGGCTGTCATGTGCGGCCTGCTATATATCGAAGAGATCGGTCGCCGGCGCACCGTGGAGGGGGCTCCCATGCAAGAGGCGGTTGTGGCCGGAGCCAAGGTGCAGATGCGCCCTCAACTGGTGCTGATCACCGTGGCCACCCTGGGTATGCTTCCGGCCGCCATGGCCACTGGCGTGGGCTCGGATGTGCAGCGCCCGCTGGCCACGGTGGTTGTGGGCGGACTGATTTCCACCTTGTTTCTCACCTTGCTGACTCTGCCGGCCCTTTACTCGCTGCTAGGCCGTAAGGATGAGCCGGTTGAAGTGGTGATCCCTCAGGAATCGGTGGTCGAGTCGGCACCGGAATCAGAGGTTGACCAGCTGGTCGATGGGCAGGACCCCCCCCACCAGGATGAGTCCCACCCCGAAAACCATCCTGGCCAGGAGTAGGTCCCTCCTGGGAACCATGCCCGTGAGGGATGGGTTGAAGCCAACCTGAGCTATCTTCAAGAAAGGAACTCCCTATGGGCGACAGACCATCACATACGCGTCAGCCGGGGAGTTCCGTCAGGTTAGGGCCCCCGGCTTAGCGCAGGCTGTCCCCGGAGTCGGTGTGTTCGCTATGACCCGGGAATTTATTCAGATTCGCGAGCAAATGCGCGACCTTTGGTCGGGTCTTGACTCTTCTCAGCGTCAGCAGCTTTTCGCCGAGCTGGAGACCGCGGATGCGGAAGAACTCTTCGTTGAGCTGAGTGCTTCAGATCAGTTGGAAATGCTGGATGCGATATCGCTTCCAGCCCGCCGAGGCTGGCTGCGACTGCTGGCTCCGGATGATGCGGCGGACTTGATTCAAAGCGCCTCACCCGAGCAAGGACTGACCCTGCTGGAGCTCCTGGATTCACCGGTCCGAGGAGAGGTTCAGGCTTTGCTGGCCTATGCCCAGGATCAGGCGGGAGGCTTGATGAGCCCCCGCTTCGCCCGGCTTCGCCCGGAGATGACGGCCTCCCAAGCACTCACCTACCTGCGTCGCCAGCCTCTGCGCGAGTTTGAGACCATCTATATCCTTTACGTGCTCGACCCGAGCCAGCGTCTGCTGGGACTGCTTTCGCTGCGCGAGCTGCTGGTCGCTGCGGCCGATGAGAAAGTGGCTGATCTGATGCTCACCCGGCCCATCACCGTTCCCCCGGGTTTGGATCAGGAAAGGCTGAGTCGGCTCTTTGCTCAGCACGATCTCGCCTCCATTCCGGTGGTGGATGGGGAAGGGGTCATGCAGGGCATCGTAACGATCGACGATATCGTGGACGTGGTGCAGGAAGAGGCGACCGAAGACTTTCAGAAAATCGGCGGTATGCAGGCCCTGGACGCACCCTATTTGAGGGTGCGCTTTCTGGATATGCTGCGGGCTCGGGCCGGTTGGCTGACCGCCCTGTTCTTGGGAGAGATGCTCACGGCCACGGCCATGGGCTACTTCGAGGGCGAGATTGCCCGAGCTGTGGTGCTGGCTCTCTTCGTTCCCCTGATTATTTCCAGCGGAGGCAATTCGGGTTCGCAGGCCACCACGCTGGTGATTCGAGCCATGGCTCTGGGAGAGGTGCGACTCCAGGATTGGTGGAGGGTGGCGCGGCGCGAATTGGGAGCGGGATTTTGCCTCGGACTGATTTTAGGCCTGGTAGGCATGCTACGCATCGGGTTGTGGCAGGCGGCTTTTCATACCTATGGCAACCATTATCAGCTGATTGCGTTGACGGTCGGTGCCAGTCTGGTGGGAGTGGTGATGTTTGGAACGCTGGCCGGCTCCACTCTGCCGTTCTTGCTGCGTCGGGCGGGTTTTGATCCGGCCAGCGCCTCCGCTCCTTTCGTGGCCACTCTGGTGGATGTGACCGGGCTGGTCATTTACTTCACCATGGCTCACCTGATCCTCAAAGGAGTGCTCCTCTAAACCAGGGAACTTGCCACACTTCGTTATGTGGAAAGTTCTAAGTTCGCTGCCCAAAATTTCAATCCTTAGCCTCTGTCTGATCCCCGCCTTGATTTTGCAGTCGATGCATATCGGGGAGGGGGCGCCGCTCTTTGCTCTTTCGGCACTGGGAATTTTGGGCACGGTAACCTTGATGGGCCGTTCCACCGAGGAGATTTCGCTTTACGCCGGTCCGCTCTGGGGCGGATTGATCAATGCCACCTTCGGTAACGTAACCGAGCTCATGATCGCCATTATGGCTTTGCAGAAGATCGAATTGCACGATGTGGTGCGCTCCTCCATTACCGGCTCCATCTTAGGCAATTTGCTGTTGGTGTTGGGTGCAGCCATGGTCTATGGCGGCATGAAATATCCGGTGCAGAAGTTCACCCGCACTGGCGCTAACGTCAACATCGGAATGCTTTGGGTGGCTATGATCTGCCTGCTGGTGCCGACTTTCGTGCATCTGGTCTATTCCTGGGATCCCAAGTTAACCCGAGCCAACTTCGGAATGCTTGAGCATCAGGTTTCGCTGGCCGCGGCTGTTGTTTTGCTCAGTCTTTATGGGCTTTCATTAATCTTTTCACTGCGCACCCACCGTTTTATGTTGATGCCTCACGAAGGTGAGCACGAAGAGCCGGAGTGGTCTCTCAAGACGGCCGTGGGCATGCTGCTGGGCGGCACGCTGGTGGCCGCCTTCCTCTCGGAAGTTTTCGTCGACTCCATGAATCATATGTTGCATGTGCAGCATATCGCCATCAGCGAAATGTTCGTGGGCGTGGTGTTGGTGGCCGTGGTGGGCAATGCCTCGGAAGGCTCGGTGGCGGTCTGGGTGGCCCGCGAAAACAAGATGGAACTCTCTTATCAGATCGCCATGGGTTCCTGTTTGCAGATCGCCCTGATGGTCGCACCCGTGTTGGTGCTGGTTTCCCACGCCATCGGCAAGCCTATGAGCCTGGCCCTCAATCCCTTCGAGATGGTGGCCTTGCTGGCGGCCGTGCAGATTGCGACCACTTCACTGCAGGACGGAGAGAGCAACTGGCTGGAAGGCGCGCTTTTTCTGGCCACCTATGTCTTCTTCGCCTGTGTATTCTGGTTCCACCCGTAACGTAGCAACGCGCTATTTAGGGCCCACTCGTTTCAAGAAGCGGACGTCCAGCTGGTTCAGCCGATCGCCGGCCGCGCTCACCTTTTGAGCGGCTTCAGGCAGGCGGCCGAGCTCCAGCAAAATGAGAATTTCCAGAGCCAGGGCTGCGGGTGGGGCCTGAGGGCCCAGTTTGTGCAGGTACTCCAGCGATTCCAGGCTGCGCCCTCGCCGATAGAAAAGCTGGGCCAGGGTCCAGATTAGATTTTGGTCCTGCGGATGCGTCTCAAGCGACTGCTTGAAAGCGGCCAGGTAATCATCGCTGGAAAGGGTCGCGTCCAGGAAATAGATGTTGTTGGGATAGAGGCGTAAAGCCAGACGCGCTCCCACAGCGCGTTCCACTTCACCCCAGGCATGAATGGCCGCCAATTCAGAGGCGGGCACCCACTCCTGGCATAGGTAGCGCCTCAGTGCCCGCATGACCGTCAAACCCTGTCTGGCTTCCAGTTCATCCTGACCGTTCTGGTAGTGAACCTCCAGTTCCGGAGGATGATCGCCGAAAAGCAGGCCTGCGATATCCGAATCGTTTGGATCCCGGGCGTACTGAAGCACCGGCCAATCGTCCGTCAAGGCGGGCGAATCCTCAACATAGGTGGCCAGCGCCGTGGGTCCCATGAGCTGGCTGCCCAGGAAGAATTCGGGGCGGTCCCAACCGGTGGCGGCCAGGCCCGGGTGGGCGGCCACCCGCTGGCGCAGGCTGGAGTAGTCGATCTGAATCGGCCGGTCGCATCCCACCAGGCAAAGTTGAGCTCCGCAGCCCTCCAGAAGGTATGCATTTGGGAAGACATCCAGGAAGGCCCTGAGGATCACTCGCGTTTGCCGTTTGCTCATTTGAAAAATCGGCATCCATTGGACCATCATCCCGCCCGGTTCCAGGCGGGCCTGGCAAAGCCGATAAAAGTCACGGGTGTAGAGGTTGACCGCACCCATGCGACGGGGTGGAGGCGGCTCGGCGGTGATGACCTGGTAGCGATACTGGGTGCTGACCAGATGCTGGCGACCGTCGCCCACAAAGAGCTTGAGTTTGGGATTGGAGAGGGCCGCGCGACCCTGAGGAATCAGGCTCAGGGCCCGGATGACGGTGGGTGAGAGCTCCACGCAGTGCACTTCCTCGGTGCGGGGATCGCGGAGAGCCGTATTCAGGCTGTGACACAGTCCCATGCAGATGACCAAAACCCGCTTGGGTTGGGGATGCCAAAGGCAGGGCATGGCCGCCAGGGCGGTGGCGTAACGCTGGGTGGGCAGATTGTTGCTCATCATATTGAACCCGTCCACCAGCAGTTGCATGACGGGTTTGCCCAGATTATCGGGTTCGGAAATGAGAGCCACGCTGCCGTAGCTGTCGTCTCCGGTAAAGAGAAACTGCTGGCCCGGCTCGGGAAAAAACAGGCCGCGGAAATAGGTGGCCGGTAGCCAACTGAGCACGATCGCAGCCAGCAGGGGAATGGGCCAGCAGCGCACCCACAGAGCCAGGCTGAGCAAGCCCAACCAGACGGCCGCCAGTCCGTAGGTCCATTGAAGTCCAAATTCAGGGATCAACCACAGAGCGGTGGCCAGGGCCCCCACCAGCGAGCCCAGGGTATTGAGGAGGAGGGCCCGGGCCACCACCTGGGCGGCCGCCCCTTTGAATTTCTTGGTTTCCTGATTGAGCCAGGGAAAACTCAGCCCCAGGCACAGACCGGTCGGAGCGATGACCAGGAAATTGGCCAGCCAGGGATGTTCGAGTCCGATCGAGCGCGCACCAGGAAGGCAGGCCAGCGAAAGCAGGCTGGTCAGGGATGCCAGCGCTACCACCCACGCCAGACCTCGCCCCGGACGCGCCAAGCGCGGCGCCAGCATGGCTCCGGCGGCCAGGCAGGCCAGATAGCTGGCCAGACAACCCGAAAAGGCATGCTGATCATTGCCCTGAAAGACGATCAGCACACGCGTCCAGACGACCTGCAGCCAGCAACCGGCCACGCCCAGGCCCCAGCACGCGAAGTAGAGCGAACTTAGTGAGAAGGCTGAGGGCGATTCTTCCTGGGCGCGGGGGGGGTCTACCGGAGCGGGTGCCGAGCCCAAGAACGCGGCCGCCAGGGCCACTCCGACATCCAGAGCGGCGGCCACCTGGGCCGCCTTCCAGAGGCCGAATTGCGGAATCAAAAGGTTGTCGCAGACCATCAGGCCGGCCACGGCACCCACCGTGTTGATGGCGTAAAGCCAGGAGAGCGAGCCCAGGAAGCGAGCGCCCATTCGTTCATTGAGGTAGGCACATAAGACGGGCAGGCTGGCGCCCATGCACAGACATGGCAGCAGCAGGGCCATTCCGCACAACAGCACGCGAGCCATCGTTAGAGCCAGCGGTCCTCCGCCCATGGCTGACCATAAAACAGCTACGATTTGCGCGGATTTGGGCAAGGTTGCCGCCACCGCCAGGCCCGTGACGGCCACTCCCAGCTCCAGGGCTGCGAAAACTCCCAGCAAGTTGCGTGCCCGGCTCAGGAATTCGCCCAGCCTTGCTCCCAGGCCCAGGCCCAAAAGAAAGAAGCCGCTGACCAGGGCCACTGAGGTCACAGTGCAGCCCAACACCAGGCCCAGCTGACGGGTCCAGATCAGTTCAAAAGTCAGCCCCGCCGCACCCGAAAATAGAAACAGAAAGGGCACGAAAATCATTGAGCGAGTGCCTTCGAACAAAGAAAAAAAGACCCCGCCGACGGGCGGGGTCTTTTTTCTGGCTTAGGCGTTGGTTTCGGGCGGGGTCTCGGGACGAGCCACGGTGTGGCCGTCAGCTTCGGCAGCCTTCTTGGCGTTCTCCGCCAGTTGCTGGTTGAGGCTCTTGATGTAGTCGCCCCAGCCGGTCTCCTTGGTGAAGTCCATGGCGGCGTATTCGCCCATCTTGGCGCTCTTGACCAGCTTCTCGCTGAGCGGCGCGAAGACGCTCAGGCCGTGAGAGTCATAGTGGCCCTCGTAGATACGGATATCTTTGAAGGTTTCCTTACCGTCGATAGTGCGGCCTTCGCCCTTGTCTTCGTAGCGCTTGTAGTCGTGGGCCAGGTTGTCCACCACGGTGGCGTCCACGGCCAGACTGACGGCCTTGGCCGCTGCGCGCACTTTCTTGTCGTCGATCAACTCGGCGTTGCTGAGGTTTTCGGCCAGGCCTTTCAGGTCGCGAATCTGATCGTAGAAGGGATAGACACCCTGCTCGGTGATTCCGAAATTCTGTGAGCCTTCGATGGCGGCGGCCACGGCCTCGGGGGCGATCTTGCTGGCTTTGAGCTGGTCGATCAGCACCTTGAAGGACTCTTTGACTGCCACCATTTTGGGCAGGTCCACGGCCGACTTGGTTTTGAAGGCGTCCGGGTTGTCGTCGTAGGTGTGAACGATGGTTTTGGCCAGAGCCTTGGGGCTGATGGTTTTGCCATCGCGGCTGGCCTGGTCGATGCCCGCGATGATGGGGCCGTAGTCGAAGGAGGCGGTGGTTCCGATTTCCTCAGAGGCCAGCAGGTACTTGGCACGGTCCTTCATCTGATAGGCGACCTCGCTGGTGGCCATCAAGCAGGCCACCATGTCCACCACTTCCGGTTTTTTGCCGGTGGCCGTCTCAGCGATTTTAAAGGCGCTGGAGATCTGGTCCGGGGTCATGATGCTGTGACCAGAGGCCGAAGCGTCGCTGGTGAAGGCGCCCAGCCAGCCACCACCATGGTCGGCCAGCACCACCATCACGTGCTTGGAGGGATAATTTTTCATGCCGTAGACGAGGAAGTCGGCCAGGGTGGTGGCGTCCGACATCTTCTTGTCGTTGGGCTTGCCGATGACCTTGGAGAGAATCTTGTCGCCCTGCTCTTCGGTGCGGTCCTGCTGGGTCACCAGGTAACGGCGCATTCCGCCCCAGTCGCCGTCGATGTTGGTGGGCTCATATTTGCGGCCCTGGGATTCGTAAAGCTTTTTCAGGTCGCCTTGCTCCATACGACCGAGCTGCGCCACTACGTTGACGTTTTCGGTGGTCCCGCATTTGTCTTCGATCTGCTGCATCATCCTGGCCGCGTAGGGCTCGAGGTCATTATCGCCAGCGATATACATCAGGACGGTCCAGTCCTTGATGTCCTGGCCTCCCTCTTCGGCTTCCTTCTTGGGCTTGGCGGCAGGCTTCTTAGCTAATTGGGCGGCTTTGGTTTGATTCGTAATGAGCATGACTTACCCCGTGTGTGTATTTTTTGTGTAGTGTGTTCTAGACACAACTTAACGTGTCCAATGGGTAAGACTAGTTAGAGAATTGTTAACTGAGGTACAGTCGGTTCAGGATTCTTTCAGTCCTGAATTGCGCAAGGCTCTCAGGGACCGAGCGCGAACTTTACAGGATGCAACCAATTGGGGGAAGTCCACAACCGTCTTACGAGCAGTTGCTGGCAGAAAATCGTCGTCTCAAGCAGCAATTGAATGGCATCCACATCGACCCGAGCAAGGACCAGGTGACCCTGCGCGGCCTGCAGGGTCAGGACCTGAAGGTGGATGAGTTGCAGGTCAGCCTGCCCGGCCTGGGCAAACTTGTGCCCGATTTGCTGAAGGTGAGCACCCTCAGCAACCCTGGTGGTCGAGTGCAGATGCCCGACCTCTCCGAATTCGCCCGTTATCCGATGCAGGTCCAGAGTATGCAATTGACTGTCAATGAGAAGGCCCTCAACCAGGTCCTCGCCCAGCAGAAAGTTGAAGGCTTGAGCGACTTGAAACTCCAGGTTGGCGAAGGCGGTCGACTGCGCTTGAGCGGGATGGCCAGGAAGGTCATCAAGGTGCCCTTTGAAGTGCAGGGTCGGCTATCGGCCGAGGGGGGCACCCGGCTGCGCTTTGAACTGGACAAGACCAGGTTGGGCGGCTGGCTGCCCGTGCCCAAGCTGATGACCAACCTTTTTGCCGCCTTGGCTTCTCATGAAATGGCCAAGATGAGCGTCACCCGCCAGGATGAAGCCTTTATCCTGGACGTCAAGGGATATCTCCCTGCCAACGTAGGACTGTCGATTGACGAACTGCGCACCCGCCCCGGCGAGATTCAGTTGCGCAGCGGGCCTCAAGGCTAGGACGCGGACCGGAGACCAGGAGCTTGCCAGAAACTCCCTTGCGTGAGTCCGACTCCTGGTCTCCAATCTGCGGGGCGATTGGGGATAAACCGCAGGCTATCCGGCCAAGCTGCTAGGCCTCGGTTTCGGCCTCTTCCATCTGGGAAGCTTCGAATTCAAAGTCGTTAAAAGCCCGGTCAGCTTCGCCCGTCAGGCGACTGGCCTCACTCTCGGCTTCCTCACTGAGTTCGCCGCCCGCTTCCAGCTCGCGTCCCACCTTAAAAAGCGCTTCGAGGTAAAGGCCCAGGGCTTTCATGTAGTGCTCACCAGCCTTGCCGTCTGGGGGCTCCTCCATGGCTTCCTGCACAATCAGGCACTCGGAGTGGAGTTGGTAGAGTAGCTCCTGCAACGTGACCGAGCCTTCGAAGTAGGCATCCAGCGTTTTGCGGAGCTTGACCGTCAGAGGGGACTGGGATTGATCGGACTGTTCTGCGAAAAACTGCGCTAGCATCGCGCCGGAATGTTCCGCGCCGCCCCGGTCTTCTCCCTGGTATAAACGCACCAACGCAAAAAGCCCGCGCGGGCGGGCTTCTTGCGTCAGAGAGGTCGGGCTCTAGAAGGCCTGGGCGAATGCTCCGTTGGGTCCGGCTACGGCGCGGGCGGTTCCACCCGTGCTCCAGGCGGCGGAGTAGGAGAAGCTGCCAGCACCCTGGGATACAGCTCCCACCGGTCCGGGTCCGCCCACAGCCGGGGCTCCGAAGCTGCCGGGGAAGCCGGGGCCGCCCATTCCCGGTCCGCCGAAACCGCCCATCTGCTGGCGGGCCAGGGCCTCGCCGGAAACATTGCCCATTCCATTGGTGCGCAGACGATTGAGAATGTGCTTGGCCTTGCACTTCTTGGCCATAATGGCCATCCGCTCTTGAGGGGTGATGACACCGTCCGCCTTGGCCATCGCCTCGGTCATCTTCTCGTCCATTACGGCGCGGGTGGCGATGTTGCGCTCACCCCCGACCAGGCTTCCGTCCGTCAAGCCTCGGCCCAGCTGGCCCATCAGGCCACCGCCGCCGCCGGGCATCATACCGCCACCGAATTGGGGGTTCATCATCATCGGGTTGAAAGCCATTGTCGTCGTCTCCTTGCGCTGCGTTCTTCTTGAGATGATAGTGCCCGAGTCTCCGGGGCGGCGCAGCCGGGGAGTCGTGAAAAAATCCTGAATTCTGTAAACAATTCGGATAAAAGTTGTAAACAGTTGTTAACTGCTCGACAGGCGGCTCATGCTCGCTTCTCGAAACAAGCCACGGCTGGGATTGATGCTGTGGCTTACGAACTTCTTGATTGTTGTACTTTGGAGCGGCGGTGATTCCAGCACGCAGCTCCTGGTTCGGAGCGGACTCTGGGTTTTGTTCTGGGGCGGATTGAGCTTGAAGGCTCGACGCCTCTGGATTCTACCACTGGCCAGCCTACCTTGGGCCTGGTTCCTTCTGCAGGCCCTCCTCCAGGATGATTGCTGCTCGCGCCAGGCCTTGCTTTATTCCACCAAGCTGAGTCAGATCGATCGAGGGCGGCTGCGGTACCTGCCTGGCTGGGGCTGGGTGGATGTGCGTCATCGTCTGCTGGACGTATGGGAGCAACTCCAGACGGATCGACCGCTACTCGTCTCTCATCTGTTTTTCGGCTACCCTGGTCTGGACGGCAGACAAGCCTACCGGCTGCAATTTCAGGGCGCTTTCCCGGAACGTCTACAGAAGTTGCGCATGATTCAAATGCTGGGAGAGCGCTGTGAGGCAGAGGAGCAGCGGCTCCCCTGGTGGACCGGTGGGCCCACCAGCGCCTACAACCCGGATGATCTAAGTTCAGTCTACTTCACGATTTTTGAGCTGGCTCACCCCTCTTTGACGTTCGACTTCGAGTCTGTGCCAAGCTGCCAGCGTCGTTGGAGAGCGGAGGGGTTTCAGGTCGTCCAGGCGCGAGTACGGGGGTGGCGCGATTTTCATCCTCCTGGGTATAGTCGTGAGTACGAAAATCTCATGGAGCAGCTTGAATTGGTCAAGCTGGAGCCCGTCTGGAAAGTTCAGGGGCCATTTCATTTAAAACAATGATCTGGATCAAAGTTCTGCGCGACTTGTACTGGTAAGCTAAAACGGCACACACTCTCATAGGATGGGGGCTTTATAGCTTGATCGGCTTTGATACGCGCGGGTTCCAGTCAGTTCCGTTCTCATTCGGCCAAACCAGTTCACCACTGGGTTTCGGGGGCATCTCGACCCAATCGAATTTTGGTTTCGGCTTTGGAGCCGTAGGCGGTGGGGCTCAAATGGCTCAAATCGCCCAGGTTCTTCAGCAACTACTGCAAGGCTTGAGTCAGCTGGCCGGAGCCTGGTCGGGGATGCTCTCGGGCTCTCCCAGCGGTGGTCCCTTTGCTTCTCAGCCCTCGCCTTTTGGGAATTTTCCGCTGCAGAATCAGCCGGTTGCGGGCTTCTACGGCGGATCCCCGGGTCAGACTCCGTCGGTCCAAGGCGGTGGCGGTGGTTACAACGGGACCAGCGGACTGCTGGGCTCAGTGGGGGCACCGCCCACGCCCAGCGATCCGAATGAGTTCGCCAGCTATCTGCAGGCCCAGCGTCTTGGTGGCACGCTCCAAGGCAAGACCGGCATCGCTCAGAAAGACGCGATTCCGGGCACACGCTTCGGTCAGGTGGCCAATTCCGAAGCCTGGCAGGCCAGCCTGGCGCGCAACTATGCTTATCAGTTCGCGGCCTATGCCACCGGCGCCGATGCGTTGACGCCCGCTGGAATGCAAAAGGGTCAGCAAGCCTTCAACAACATGTCCGACGATGCTCGCCTGTTTATGCAAGTTGCAGCTGTCTTTAAAGGCAATCTGCTCAATGGCCCTGGCTTTTATAATAACCCTGGCCTGAAACAGCTATTGCTCAACCACAATCTGGGCGACCTGGCCAACCAGCCGGGTGTCGGAGAGACGGACGTGCAGAGCATCGGCGCCATCACCAAGGCCCTCAACAGCGGCCAGTTGACCTTAGATCAGGTGATCAGCAGCGGCACCATCGACAACCTCGACCGCTATCATCAGGTGATCAACTACGTGCAGGGCGGGCAGTTCAACAACGCCCTCAACTTCTACGATAACGTCCAGGTTTAGTTTCGCTTCAAGGTCTCTTCCCAGACAGTCACCGTCATCGGCGGTGACTGTTTTGTTGTCGTCTAGCGGGGTGAAAGGCGCCGGCAGATCTTCCTGCGCCTTTCGCGCCGCCCGAACCTGGGCGCATAGAGGCGAATCCGCATCCAGACCGGGAGAACCCGGAGTATCGCTCGGAAATCGCGGCGATCCCGGGCGCGGTGCGGCGAATCCGCACCCAGGACGGGACAAACCCGTAGCATCGCT
>JAFEBA010000093.1:0-33303 GCA_018266105.1 bacterium
AACTGGCACGCCCAGAACGGCAAGTTTTACTGGCACTGGAGTCCTGAGAACGGTTTCGACATGAATTTCCCCGTCTACGGTTGGGACGAGGCCCTGATTACTTACATCATCTCGGCCTCTTCGCAGTGGCACCCCATCGAGAAACAGACCTATCTCGATAACTGGGTCAAGAGTCCCACTTGGAAGAACAATAAGGTCTACTACGGGCATAAGCTGCCTCTGGGCAACTTCGAATACGGTGGGCCACTCTTCTTTGAGCAATACACCTTCCTGGGCATCAATCCGAACGGGCTCACCGATGAATACGGCGTCAACTATGCAGAACAGGCCAGGAATCACACTCTCATCAATCGAGCTTACTGCATTGAAAATCCTAGGAAGTTTAAGGGTTACGGTCAGAAGTGTTGGGGACTGACGGCCGGTGACAGCGTCAAGGGCTACGTAGCCCACTGTCCTCAGGACGACCGAGGGGTCATTCAGCCCACCGCCTCGATTTCATCCATGCCTTTCACTCCTGAGTATTCTCTGGAGGCCATGCGCTACTTTTACGAAGAGAAAGGGGGCGAGATTTGGAGCGACTACGGTTTTGTGGACGGCTTCTCCGAGCATTACAACTGGGTGGCTCCCAGCCATCTGGCAATCGACCAGGGCCCCATTGTGGTGATGATCGAGAACCATCGCAGCGGGCTGATCTGGAAACTCTTTATGGGCATCCCTGAGGTCCAGGCGGGCTTAAAGAGGTTAGGCTTTAAGGTCGGTCCTTCCCACCTCGCTATTCCACGATTTTGAGTTGGAATTGCACGCAGGCTCCGCCTTCCGGGCGGGACCTGACGTCCAGTTCGGCGCCGTGCAGGGCCACCACCCGGCTGGCGATGGCCAGGCCCAGTCCTGAGCTGCCGATATTGGAGCTGCGTCCGGCCCTTTGGCGGCGGGCGATCAGGGAGTGCTGGAAGCCGGGACCCTCGTCCAGGACGGCCAGGGTGACCTGGCCCGCCGGGCCAGAATGAACCGTAACCTCAACCTTGCTGTCCTGAGGGGAGCAGCGCAGGGCGTTGTCCACCAGGTTGCTGAGCACCACCAGCAGCTTGTCAGCGTCACCCCAGACGCACAGGCGGGGCTCTTCGTCCTCGTGGATGCCCTCCAGGCACAGGCGAATGTTTTTTTTGGCGGCTTCGCCTTCAAAGGTATCTACCACCGTCTGCAGCAGCGAGTAGAGCTCCAGAGAAGAGCAGCGCAATTCGTAATAGTCGAGGTTCTGCAGTTCCACCAGGCGTCCCACAAGCTCCGAGAGTCGGCGGGTCTCGCGCTCCAGCGTATGCAGCAGACGCGCTCGACGCTCTTCGTCCTTTTCGCCCAGCAACGATTCCACCGAGCCGCTCACGCCGGTGATCGGCGTTTTCAGCTCGTGAGCCACATCTTCCAAAAATAAACGGGTCTTGAGTTTTTCTTCTTCCAACTGGGCCACCTGGGTCTGGAGCGAGGCCACCAGCTTGTCGATGCCTTGACCGATGGCCTCCACGTCATCTCCACCCTCCAGCTGACCGGCTCGGGCGCGCAGACGCTTGAGGCTGCCGCGGAGCTCACCTGAGTAATAGAGCGCCCCTACAAAGGCCAGCAGGGCCAACAACACCAGGGTGCGTTGCAACAGTCGGCGCAGGTCGCCCAACCTTTGTAAGATATCGTCTGTGGTATGGGAAAGATAGACGACTCCCGCCACTCGATTGTTCTTGGTGATGGGGATGGCGGCATAAAGGGCCAGGGAGAGCGGGCTCTCGTCGCTGATACGGGTGTAGCCGCTGTAGCGGCCGGCCAGGGCCTCGTTGATTTCGACCCGGAAAGCCACGTTGGGTTGCTGTGGCACTGCTCCCAGCGAGTCCACCAGCAGGTGCCGTTCCCGGTCCAGAATGCGAATTCGGCAGCCGCTGGCGGCCTGGGTTGCGCGCACCAGGCGATCCAGGTTGGCCAGTTTGTCCGACTCCAGACCCTGGCCGGCGAATTCGGCCACCGGACGTCCGACTGAGAGCATATAACTCTCGAGTTCATTCAGGGATTCGCTTTCAAAATGGCTCAACCAAAGGGAGATAGCGCTACCCAGAGCCACCAGGAAGAGCACGGCCAGCAGCCAGGAAGGCGGCTTTTTCACAAGGCCAAACGGTAGCCCAGCCCGCGCACGGTTTCGATCAGATTCTGGCCGACCTTGCTGCGCAGCCGCTTGATGGTGGTGTCCACCACCCGGGCATCCCCTTCAAAATCGTAACCCCAGACCTTTTCCAGCAGAGAGTCTCGCTCCAGCACCCGCTCGCGGTTTTCGTAGAGTACACGCAGCACCTCAAATTCACGGGCGGTGAGCAAGACCCGGGCCTCATCGCGAAAGACATCGGCTCGTTGCCAGTCCACCCGCAGCTGGCCCATTTGGGTCTGGGTCAGCTTGCCCTTGCGCAGGTTGCGCCGCAGCCGGGCCATCAATTCGCGAGGGGAAAAGGGCTTGGTGACGTAATCATCGGCCCCTAGTTCCAACCCGGCCACCTTATCCGACTCCTGGTCTTTGACCGACATGATCAGCACCGGCACCTCGGATTGGCGGCGGATGTTGCGCAACACCTCCAGACCGCTCAGGCGCGGCAGACGCAGGTCGAGCAGCACGGCGGCGGGATTTTCGCGTTGGAACATTTCCCATCCCAGTCCGCCGTCGCTGGCCCAAAGGCTGCGAAAGCCCTCCTGCTCCAAGGTTACGGTGAGCAGTTCGGCAATCGAGGGGTCATCCTCGATGATCAAGATGGTCTCCACGGTCACGACGTTAGAGTGCTTAGGTGTCAGGCGGGTGACAACCTCTCTAGCGACGGTGCCAGCCCAAGCGGTCTTGTCGCCAGTTGTAGCGGTCGTTATTCCAGCCGCTCAAGTTCTGGTTCCAGTCCCAGTTGCGGTGCGTGTTGTAGTAAGCCTGGGGAACGTATTGGGTCTGGAAATTGCCTTGCGGGAAGACGCTGACGAACATCCCGTCGCGCACGAAGCGGTCGGCAATGTGCTGGCCATTCACTCGGAATTTGGCCTGGGAGAAGGGGATAAAAGTGACTCCATTATTGTTGGACAGAAATACACCGTGGGCCGTCCGACCGGTGACCATTCCGCTGGTCAAAGGGGCCGCCGATGCGGCCAGGCCGGTGAGTCCCAAAATTGCCAGAGTGATGAACTTCTTCATTAGAATTCGCCTCCATTTAGCTTTAAATCTTGTGTGAATTTCTTCAACCACAGACTAAACCGCGAGGCTGAAATCAAATCCCGCTTTTTCTGAATTTTTTCTTAATTGGCGGAATAGCCCTTGACCCGCCGGGTCCATCCCTCCAGCCAGCGTTGTTCCCCTCGTTCGGGTGGGGAATTGCGCACCCGGCGGCGCAGCACGCCTTCGGCTGACTGACTGAAGGCCGCCAGGGGATTGCGCGAAAAGGCCCGAGCATCGCATTCTTCCAGGACCTGCAGTAGACCCCAGCCCTGGCCTGCGTAACGTTCCGTGTCTTTAATGCCCTCTCCCTTGAAATTAACATAGTCTAGAAGCGCGTAGACCCCGCCCTGAGTTCTCAGAATGGTGTAGAAACGTTGCTTGACTAATTCTGGCTGGCGACTGGCGGCTTGCATTTTGGGCAAAGCCTCCTGCAGGCGCAGCACCATAAATTGGGTCTGATCTCCCACTCGGGCAGCCAGGTAGCGGCGAAGTTCCTTGAGTCGGGGTCCGTTGTAGTCGGCTAGAAAAGACTGGCGATCGGGCCAGGGGCAGGCGGTCGGAATCCATTTGGGCACGTCCCCGTGCCGCGAGCGCAGATATTCGATTAATTTGGGAAAGCTTTCGTCAAAGGGGCCGCGATAACCGCGGGGATACCAGATGAAGTGACCGATTCCCAGCGAGGGAAATTCTTCCCCGTAGTTCCAGGACGTGAGTCCGTCGACCGTGCCCGAGCATTCATTCTGCCAGACCTTGAGCCCGGCCGAGCGAGCCTCAGCCGGATCGACCATCAGGGGCTGGCTCCAGGCCAGAGTGCTCAGGCAGGCCACTAAAATCCATCTTGTCATGAGCGTTTGGCCGCCTTCAGGCTGTAGACGGCCCGGCCGGTGGCGATGCGTTGTCGCTCTCCTTGAAAAACATCCACGTTGATCACAGCCACTTGATTGCCCGTGCGCAGCACCGAACCCTCCGCGACCAGTTCCTCAGCTTGGGCCGGCAGCAGGTAGTCCACCCGCATATCCACCGTGCTGCAGCGGCTGCCAGAGGGAAGGGTGGAAAGGGCGGCGGCCCCGGCGGTGGCGTCCACCACGGTGGAGATCACCCCTCCGTGCAGGGCTTTGCGAAAGGGATCTCCCAAGAATTCGGACCGAAACGGCAGACGGACCCGAACCCAGCCGGGCCGCACCTCGTCGATCAAAAGGCCAAGGTGGCGGTCGAAGGCGATGTGCTCTTCAAAGAACTCCTTGACTGTGGCCATCCATTTTTCATCTGTCATCGCGCCCGCTTCGCCCCAACCAAAAAAGCCCCCTCGGTAGAGGGAGCTCTTTTCAACAGATTCGAGGGCTTTAGCCGTTGCCGTTGGACTCACTGGCCCAAAGGACGCGTTGACCGCGGCTGTAGATGACCACGTTACCGTCGTCCTGCACGCGCAGGGCGGCACCGGGGTGACCGGCCGTGTTAGAGGCCCAGATGACCGAGCCGCCGCCATACATCACCAGGTTTCCGTCGGGCTGCATGCGCAGTTCGCTGACCGGGGCCCCGTTGGTTTCGGTCGCCCACAGCACGCCTCCGGCGTTGTTGTAGAGCACCAGGTTGCCATCCTGTTGGAAGTCCAGGTGATAACGACCGTCCGAAGACCAGGCCTGCTGGCCCGGGAACATGGTCGAACCGGGGGGAAGAATCCCGCCCTGCTGAGCAAAGGCCGAACAGGCCAGGGTGAGAAACATCGCGGTTCCGATAAAGTATTTTCGCATTTTGATTACCTCCAGGTGTGCTATGCCTAGAGCATAAGAGGTCCGGCTGGTCTGAGATAGGTAAGTGAGTACCCGCGGAAGGGTCCGCCTGTCACCCGCCGGGGGAGATCGCAGTTGGTCGGGGCGAGGAGCCCAGGGGACTCTCGCGAACGCCCCAGCGTGTCACTCAAGACGGGGGAAATTCTTCAGGCTCGCTACCACGTGAACACCATCCTGAAATCTGGAGGCATGGGCTCCATCTACCTGGCTCACGATGCCAATCTGGATGGGCCCTGCGCCATCAAGGAAATGCACCCCACCGACGACTCCTGGGTCAGCCGCCGCTTTCGCGAAGAAGCCAATCTGCTCAGTCAGTTGCAACATCCAAATATCCCTAGGGTGCGCGACTTCTTTCAGTTGGAGCGGGAAGGTGGAGTCCTTTGCTACATCGTGATGGACTTTGTACAGGGCATCACCCTGCATCAGGAACTGGAGATGGCCATCAAGGAGGGTCACCAGGGTCTGGATTCAGCAATGGCCCGCCAGATTACCCTGGAATTGCTGGGGGTGCTGGAGTATCTGCATTCTCTCAAGCCACCCATCATTCACCGAGACATCAAGCCCGCCAATGTGATTCGCGACAGCGAGAGCGGTAAGCTCTACCTGGTAGACTTCGGCCTGGCCCGCGGCACCTCGGAGCATACCCAGACCACCGCCGGCACATTGATGTTTTGTCCACCCGAGCAGATGCTGGGCAAAGCCGATATCCGATCGGACCTGTATGCCCTGGGAGCGACCCTTTATTTGTTGCTGACCGGTCAACCCATTCAAATGGGGCGGTATACTCCGGTTCTGGGGCAGCGCCCCGACATCGAGCCTCAGTTGGCGGAAACCGTAGATAAGGTGCTGCAGCTCGACCCTGATCAACGTTTTCAGAGCGCGGCCGAGATGCGCGCCTTCCTGACCCGACCCTATGTGCGGCCCACCGGCCCCAGTGCCTGGCCCAAGCGGGCCGGAACGGCCGCCGTGATTCTTCTGGCCCTGGGCTTGATTGGCCTGAAGCCGTGGCTGGAGCGGCGCCAACCGACCCAGCCGATTCCCAGTCCAAGGGGGCAGAGCAGCACACCGGCCCCCGCCATTCAGGTGGTCCACGTGGACCCCAGGCCCACCTGGTTTCTGCGCGAGAAAGCCTTTACCAGCGGCGACATGACCACCGGAACTCAGCGCATGTTGGCGGACCTGAACGAGGCGGCTCAGGAGAAGCAGGTGGCCGGCCTGGGCTACATCCGCTGGCACAAATTTACGCTGGGAGAGATGGATTACGAAGTGGGCCTGGTTTTTGAGAAGAAGCAGCCTGCACCTGGAGGTTCGATACAGTCCGGCAGCCTGCCCGGTGGGAGCGTGATCACTCTGACCCATAAGGGAGGTTATGAACATTTGCAGGATCGCTACGTCGAGCTGCGCAAGTGGGCGGTGGACCAGCACCTGAACGTGGACGAGGCCCCCTGGGGCATCTACCGCGTGACAGGGCTGCAAACACCGGATCCAGGCCAATGGGAAACCGACCTCTACTACTTGATGAAGTGATGAAAAGAAACGTATTTTTTTTACTGCTCGCCCTGACGGGCGGGGTCGCGGCTGACGGAATGCCGATCGGGCCGGGCTCTTCGCCTTCTCTGGCCTGTGACCGGCAGGGACGGCTCTGGGTCGCTTATGAGAAAGCTGGCGATATCTGGGTCCGCAGCAGCCAAGACAATGGTCAAAGCTGGGGGGCTGAGGTGGCCGTGTGCACGACTTTAGCTCCCTCGGTGCAACCCAGTCTCGGCCTGGATTCGAGTGGAGCTGCGGAAGTGCTCTGGTTGGAGGATGGCCAGGTTGCGTTCTCCCGCTCTGCGGACGGTCAAAGCTTTGCCGCGCCCGTCACGGTGGCGGCCGGCAAGTGTGCCGATCCGGACCTGGCCGTCGGTCCAGATGACTCGGTCCATGCCGTCTGGATCGATCTGAGCACCAAGTCCCCTGACGTCTTCTATGGCTACAGCAACAATGCCGGTAAGTCCTGGACGCGGGGGGTGAACGTCTCGCGTACGCCCGGGATCTGCAGTCATGCCGTGCTCAGTCTGGGGGGCGACAACCTGGTCAACGTGGCCTGGCTGGATACCAGCTCTGGTGTACATCGACCGGATATCAACGTGGTGCAAGGTTCTCAGGACAGTTTCAGTCCGCCCCGCAACGCCAGCAATACGGCCGGTCGTTCGCAGTGGCCGGAAATCTTGGCCACCTCCTCCAATCGAGTCTATTTGGCCTGGATGGACAACTCGCGCAGCAGCTCGGTGTGGGACATCTACTTTGCCCGGGCTCAGGACAATGGCCAGTTCACCCCGCCTATATTCTTCGATACTCCAGCCGCCTCGACCGACCCCACCCTGGCCTGCGATGATTCCAATCATGTGGCTGTGGCCTGGGTCGATGCCTCTCAGAATGCAGCCGCCCCGGACATTTTTCTGGCGCAGTCGGGCGATGGGGGAGTCACCTTCACCCAACCAGTGAACGTGAGTCAGACTCCGGGAGTCTCGCGCGCCCCTTCCATGGTGCTCAATCAAAACCAATATGTGGTGGTCTGGGAAGAAAGCGAAGGCGGACAGAAACTCATCAAAGTCGGTCGCCAGGCCTTGACGCGCAAGCCGCGCCAGCCGGTCAGCAGCGGTAAATACTGATGCGCCTTTTGATCTGGTGTTTGCTGGCCAGCACGGTCTGGGCCCAGCCGCCCGCGCCTGGCGTCACCCCCGCCCCTGGAGCGCCCCAGGAGCCTCCTCAGGTGGCGGTGCCGGCTGAGACCGAGCCGGAACTGAAGTTCAATGGCTATATTCAGAGCAGTTACAGCGCCAACTTCAATGCCCCTGGCGACGGGCGCAACCTTTATCACGGCTACGACGAGCGCACCAATCGCCTGCGCCTGGATGTGCTCAACCTGAATTTGCAGTATGCTTTGGACGAGGCCGAGCGCACGGGTTTTCGTCTGGACATTACTGGGGGTGGGAGTATGCCGCGGGTGGATGCAGCTTCCGGACTGTTCCGCGACCCCTACACCGGCTATTCCAATACTGACTTCGACATTCGTCAGGCCTTCCTCAGCCACACCTTCGAGAACGGGTTGCGGGTGGATGTGGGTAAGTTCGCCACTCATCTGGGCTATGAGGTGATGGATGGTGTGGACGGACGCAACCCCAACGCGACTCGAGCTCTGACCTTTACCTATTCTCCCTTCACCCACACCGGAATGCGCGTCAGCTATCCCATTGATGATACCCTTTCCGTGACCGGCTTGCTGGTCTTAGGCGCGGACAACTTTCAAGACACCAACCGCTCGCTTTCGGTGGGAGCTCAGCTCAACTATCATCCCACCGATGACTTTTCGTTGGTGGCCAACTTCTTCCAAGGCCCCGAGCAGATCCGTAATGATCTTAATCAGCGCCAGTTGTGGGAGTTTATCGCCAACTACAAGGTGACCGAAGCCATCACCCTGGGTGCGGACGTTTTGCGAGCTCGCGAGCAAGGTCTGGCGCCCGACGGGGGCACGGTGCAGTGGAATTCTCTGGTGCTGTACTGGACCAATCGCTTCGATGATCATTTCTCGCTTAATTTCCGTCAGGAGTGGTTTAACGACCCGGATGGCTCCCGTATTTTGCCGGGGGCTCACTACAGCGGGTTTACGGTCACGCCCGAGTATCGCATCACCGAGGACTGGGTGGTGCGGATGGACTTCCGTTTCGATCACGCCGACCGGCCCGTCTTTGACCGTCGCGGGCAGATGGTGCAGCAACAGAACACGTTCTTCCTGGGCCAGAGTTACAAATTCTAATCCCGGCCGGAGAGGGTATCCCCATCCTTTCGGAAGCGTACGCCCATTTCTCGTGGACTGCTGCCCGATGGCTTAATCTAAGTCCAACGCGGACCGGATGTCCGCCAAAACGAATTGGAGACATTCAATCATGTTGAACTGGGCTATTACATTCTTCTTAATCGCAATCATCGCCGCGTTCTTAGGTTTCGGCGGAGTGGCCGGCACGGCCGCGGGTGCGGGCCATCTGCTGCTTCAGATCTTCTTGGTGGTGTTTGTGCTGGGCCTGATTTTTCGCCTGGCGCGCACAGCCTGAACAAGGCTCAACCAGGCAAAAACTTCATTCTTGAGTCGTCTCGCAGCTGGAGCGGGACGGCTCATTTTTTATTCCACGCTAAGTAGTTCCAGGGCCTCGCTGACCGAGGTGGTGCCGGCCAGAACTTTGCGTCGCAGGCTATCGGCCATTGGGAAAAAGGCTCCTTCGCTGGCGGCCTGAGCGGCAATATCTTCGGCATTGATTTGGTCCGAGCGCAGACGCCGCAGGGAGGGCGTGATGTCGAGGAGCTCGTGCACGGCCACCCGCCCGCGATAGCCGATTCCGTTGCACTCCGGGCAACCGACCGGGGCAAAGGTGTCTTGGTCCGACTGCAGTCCCAAATCCAGCAATTGCGGCAGCGAACCTTCCTCGCGCTTGCGGCATCTGGGGCACAGGCGACGCACCAGGCGCTGGGCCAGCACACCGTTCAAGGCAGCCTGCAGCTGGTAAAATGGAATGCCCATGTCCAGCAGGCGAGTAATGGCCTGGGGGGCGTCGTTGGTGTGCAGGGTGGAAAACATCTGGTGACCGGTCAGAGCCGCTCGAATTGCAATTTGGGCGGACTCCAGGTCGCGAATTTCGCCCACTAAGACCACGTCCGGGTCGTGGCGCAGAATGGCTCGCAGTCCCTGCCCGTAGGTATAGCCGATTTCGGGGTGGATCTGGATTTGCGTGACGTTTGCCAGCTGATACTCAACCGGGTCTTCGAGGGTAATCACCTTTTTGGCGATGCCGCTGATCTGGTTGAGGGTTGCGTAGAGGGTTGTGGATTTACCCGAACCGGTGGGGCCGGTCACCAACACCACCCCGTGGGGTCGGGCCAGGATGCGTTCGTAGCGCTCCAGGATGTCCGGCTCAAAGCCCAGGGCGGCCAGGTTCATAGAGATGGCGTGAGGGTTGAGAATGCGGATGACGATGCCTTCTCCATGGACGTTTGGAATAATGGAGACTCGCAGGTCGTATTTCTTGTCGTCCACGATGATGCTGGCGCGGCCGTCCTGGGGCAGACGGCGCTCGGCGATGTCCAGACTGGAGGTGATCTTGATGCGCGAGACCACGGCGGGGTAGATGGCTTTGGGAGGGGCTGGAAATTCGCGCAATTGTCCATCGATACGGTAACGCAACAAGACTTTCTGGGGAAAAGCTTCCAGGTGCAGATCGCTGGCGCCCAGGCGAATGGCCTGAGTGATGATATGATCCACCAGTTTCACGGTGGGAACGTCACGGTCCTCGATTATGGCCGTTTGTTGGGCGCTGAGCTTGGTCTCGTCCTCGACCGCTGCAGTGATCGCGTCCAGGGTTTGACTGGAGGCTTCCTGACTGAGAAGGGAGCGATTCAGAGCTTCCTCGATGTCTCGAGCCAGGGCCAGCACTGGCTCCACCACCAGACCGGTGAGCTGGGCCACGAAATCCTGAATCTGCAGATTTTCCGGGTCGGAGACAGCCAGATAAAGGCGGTTCCCCACGCGAAAGAGCGGAATCGATCGGACTCGACGAGCCTGTTGCTCGTTGAGCAGTTTGACCGTTTCTGGGTCCGGTTGATATCGTCGAAGCGATAAAACCGGGCAGTTATAGTAGATCGAGGCAGCCTGGAAGGCCTCCCCCTCGCTGGCCCACTTGCGATCCAGCACCATTTCTAGCGGCTCGCTGGCCTGGCGCAACTGGGCGCGTTGCTCCTCGTCGAGCTGCGGGAGTTGGTCGATCCAGCTCAAGCGCGGCAAACCAGACCGATGGCTTCATCATACAGAGCGATCTCACTCGGACCGGTGCTGCTACTGAGTTTGAGGCCATCCCACTGATGCAGTGTGACAGGCAAATCGAGAAATTCACTGAGCCGCTCGGGCATGCCCTTCCACAGTGCAGTGCCGCCGCTGAAGATGATTCGCTGGGGGACCAGTAGGTTATTCTTCTGGGAAGCATAACTGAGCGAGCGTTGCACATCCGTCAGCCAGCGCTGCACAAAAGACTCGACTTTGAAGTCCTTTTCCGCCACATGATACTGGCGTTTGCGCTCTTCAGCCTCGGCCCACTCCACCTGATCTCCCATCTGAAAGGCGTAGGTGAAGTCGCTACCGGCCATGCGAAATTCACGGCAGAAATAGGGATGAGTTCCTTTGACCAGCATCACCGAAGTGCGCTGAAAGCCAGAGTGGACGACGGCCGTGACCTCCTCGGGGGCCAGCCTCAGGTTGCGCGTAATGCCGCGCAAGCAGGCCAGCAGCCCCGGTTCGCCGCTGCTCACTTCAAAGCCGGCCTGGGTGAAGGCCTGAATTTGGGCTTCCTGGACGCTCTTGGGAAGGGAAAGAAAGAAAATGCCCTGATTGTTGCCGTCACCCAAAGCAGGCACGGAAACCGGGAAGAGATTGACCTCCTGGAGTGAATGCGGAATTTCTCTAGCCACCGCCGAGGGAATAGCGACCTGCAGCTTCTCGGCGCTGAGCTTGGGCAGTTCCAAATAGCCACTGGCCGTGGTTGGTGCGTGCAGAGCCAGGTGAACCTTGCTCTTTCCCTTGGACTTGAGTTCCCCGCAAAGGAGTTGCAAACGTTGGGCCAGCTCGGTCCCTTCCAGTCCTTCTTCCCGGCTGGAGCGCTGCTCCAGCAAGGGATGCAGAGAGACGCTGCAAGAACTTCCGTTGGACTCCAGGCTGCAGATCTTTACCGAGTCACTGCCCAGGTCCACCCCAAGCTGAATCTTCTTGCCCCAAAGCATCGCGGTTGCTTCGAATCCGGTCCGGCCCTTCCCTACCAGCGTTGACGGAAGAGGACGGTAACGCTTGAGCTGCCCCCGGAAGTGGAGGAGCCACCGAGCGAGAATTCGCTGAGCGATTCGTCGTAGTGGACCCAGGAGGCCCCCTGCAGACGAACGCTGCTACCTGACATCGAACCGAAGACGGTTGACCCATTGCTCAGCCTGAGTGTGGCGGCCGGTCCGTAGACAATGCCGGTCAGCTGGGTGCCCCCCTGCTGATCGTAGCTGGACCCTTCGGCCATGTTGATTTGTAGCAATGAGGCACTTACGCTGGATTTGGAAACCACCGCACCATTGTTCAGGCTGAAGGATTTGGCCACATAGATTTGCACCGGTCCCTCGCCCGAGACCTGGATATTGGCGCCGCCACCGATGCTGAAACTATTCATCACGTACACGCCCGGCTTGAGGGTGAGGGTACCGGCGTTGCCAATGGAGACCTGGTCGTAGCTGCCGGGTGCCAGGTTGTTGCTGCCCCAGCCCATGGACACGCTGGTTTTGCCGACGGCCGCGGGCAACTTGACAGCCGGCATATCCTTGGGCGTGCTTTGCAAACTGGAGGATCCATAGCTGGTGCTCCAGTCTCGCCAGACCGTGTAGGCGCTGTTCATGGTGGTTCCGCCCGAGGAATTTGGGTCCAAACTTCCTTTGGGCCCGATCGAAATAGGGCCGTAGACCTGGGATGCGCCTTCCAGAACCACCGAGCCGGCGGCGGTGGCGTTGGTCAGGATGGTGCCGTTCTTGTTGCCCACCAGGTAAGGGCCCTTGGCACTATTGTAAGAATCAATGAAGCTGCCACCGGACAGCCGTACGGAAGCTCCGTAAATCCCGGGTAGTCCTTTGGAACCGCTGCTTCCGACTTTGACGAGGGCTCCGCTGCGGGCCCTGGCATTGCCCAGGCTGGAGCCGCTGGCCAGCACGAAAAGACAGCCGGAAGGAACAGTCTGGCCGTCGGGCATGCCGGCTCCAGCCTGCAGAATTGAGATGCTGTAGGTTTCCGGGCCCTCAGCCAGGGGTTGGGCGGCTGAGGTTCCCATGTAGGCGGGATTGCTGCTTAACTGCTGCAGAGCCAAAGCCAATCCCGCGTCGGCGGCATTTGCAGCCTGTTCGGCGCGCACCTGCAGGGAGGCAAAGCGCAACTGCCTGCGGCTCTGATCCTGGAGCACGAAGGCGATCAGCAACATTAAAAAACACAGCAGCACGGCCAGGGGCAGGATGAATGCTTGTCGTTTTCTCAATTGAGAGCGTCTCCTGAGGAGGCCACTTCCACGGTGTAGCCCTGGCTGTCACTGAGCACCCCTCTCACCCGAATCAGGCCATTGCTGGGCCCGGTCACGGAAAAGCTGCTGACGTTACTGGCCAGCGTGCGGCGACTCCAGTTGGCCGGCAGCACCGAAGTCGGTCCGGTGGTCAGTTCGCCGCCGCTGGTCACGGGCGTGACGAAGGACTGCCAGGCCCGCCAGACCTGACGCCTGGCCGGGTCGTAACCGAAGGCCCTCCAGCTACTCCAGATCAGATTTCCATCGGAATCAAAGAGGGTCTTGCTGGAGTAGGGTGCGCTGGCCTGCGCGATCAAGACCCCGTTGATGCTGCTGTTGGCTAACAGATTGGTCTCGCGGCTGGCTGCGTAGGCGGCCAGCACCTGATCCACCACCTTTTCTCCGCCCAAAATCAACTCCTGGCGCAGCAGATTTCGTTGAGTCTGGCGTAGGGAATAGACGAAAAAGGACATCATCAGCGTACAGGTCAGTCCCAACAGGAAACTGGCTACGATGGTCTCCACCAGAGTCAGGGCTTTACGGTGCCACAAAGGTTTTTAACTCCACCAGATGATTGCGTTGGCCCTCCACCCAGGAGACCTGAGAACGCACCAGCAGCATGTTGCCGCTGCTGCTGACCACCAGCCTGGGGGTATAACTCACCGCCGACCTGCCTTCCGTCTGGCTCAGGCTGGCAAAGGTTTGGGTCCCGATTGTGGCTTTCAAGGTTCCGGCTCGAACGGACTCAAGGGTTTCGCTACATAGCCGCAAGGCCACGCGAGTCTGAATGGCCACCGAGTAGCTGCGGTCACTGCTGGCCAGCGTGGTGAACATGGAAACGCCGCTGATGAACAACAGCGCGAAAGCCACCACCATCTGAATCAGCAACAAGCCGCGCATCACTTACATCATCAGCGCGGGGAGATTCAGGAAGGGCAGGGCCAGTCCCAGAATCACACCGCCCAGCAAGATTCCCACCAGCACGGTCAGGGCCGGTTCGATCAGACTGGTAAGCGCCTTGATCGCGTGTTCACAACGCCGGGTGTAAAAACGGTCGAGTTCCACCAGCATTCGGTCCAGCGAGCCTGAGCCCTCACCGGTGGAAACCATCTCCACGGCCATCGACGGGAAGAAGCCCGTGCCGCGCATGGCGGAGGAAAGCAGTTCACCGTGATTGACGCGTTTTTTCAGGGTGGCGATGACTTCAACCATGCGTTGGCTGCTGGTGGCCTCGCCCAGCACTTCCAGAGCGGTGGAGAGGGGCAGCCCGCTGCGATAGAGCAGTCCCAGCGTGCGCGCGAAGAGCGAAACGTTGAGTAGCCGATAGACTTCACCAAAGGGCCAGCTCACAAGCACCACGCGCTCCACAAATCGAATCATTTTTTGATTCTTGGAGAGACGCCGGTAGAGCAGCACCGCCATGCCCAGACCCAGCAGCCACATCCACCATAACTGAGAGAGACTGAGGCCGATCAGAACTAAAAATCGGGTGGGGAGCGGCAGATCCGCACCCATCGCATCAAAGACCCCCTTGATCTGGGGCACGCCCCAGGCCAGCATTCCGGCTGAGAGCAGACTGGCCACGACCAGCACAAAGATCGGGTAGGCGATGGCCGAGCGAGCCTGGCTGGTCAGGGCTTCTCGACCCTCCATGTCCAACGCCAGCTGGGCTAGAATTTCTCCCATTTTGCCGGAAACTTCTCCGGCCTGGATTAATTTGGGTTGGTAGGCTGCAAAGACTGCGGGGTGCTCTGACATCGCCTGGCTCAGGGTGGAGCCTGCCGCCAGCGAGGCCGACATCTGAAAAAGTACGGCCTGCAGCCGGGGATTGTCCGAATCCTCAGCCATGGTATCCAGGCTTTGTTTCAGGGGAACGCCCGCCCCGGTGGCCACGGCCAATTGCTGATAGACGCCCAAAATTTGCTCGGCGCTGGGACCACGTCGAACCACTCCGAACAGAGATTTTTTAGACTTCAGTTCGGTTAATTCAGTCACCAGCGGATATTTTTCCGAAAGCGTCTGAAGGGCGGCGTTCCGGTCGGCCGCCTGCATGGTTCCGGTCACGACCTGGTCTTGTGCGTCGCGGGCTTCATAGGTAAATCTGGCCAAATGTTTCTCCTTTCGCGTGGGTTCGATTCCCTCAGGCCACGGCCTCTTCTCTTTCAAAAAACCGGGAAATGTTTGCCCAAGGGCGAACGGGCCCCAGAGATGAGCAAAACCATTCAAGTTTATGTGGTGGAAGACAGTCCCACTCAAGCGTTGGGTGTCAAGCGAGCCCTATTGCAATTGTCTGACCTCAGGGTCACCATTTTTCACGATGGTCTCGAAGCCTACCGAGCCATTCTTGCTCACAAGCCCGATCTTTTGCTAATGGATTTGATTTTGCCTTCGCTGCACGGAATGGCCCTGTGCAGGCTGCTGAAATTCCACCTGGATTATAAGCAGATTCCGATTCTGATTTTTAGTTCCATCACGGAAAGTGATATCGCCGATCAGGTGAAGGCCGCCGGTGCCGATGATTTTCTTGCGAAACCTTTTGATCCGGCCGAGTTGGCGCGCCGCGTGCAGGCGCTGGTGGCCGAACTGGCTCGGGCATGAATCCTATTCCGATCGAGGTCTGGGAGGAGCTTTGGGCGGGCCTGGAAGGGCGACTCCAGGCGCCCCTGGACTTGGATGAACTGGCCTGGCTGGCGCGCCAGGGCCGTTGGGCCTGTGAGTTTTCGCGTCGCAACGGGGGCCCCCAGGTTTTCGACCTGCGCGAGTGGGCCGGCGACCTGGCTCGTCGCCACGGCCTTCAGCTCTCGGTTCGCTCGGGGCTGGCCGGGTTGCGCTGGGGCGATTTGTTTGCCTTGGAGTATCTGCTGTTGTCGCTTTGCTGGCGGGCCTTTGGGGTTCGCGTTCCAGCCCTCTGTCTGGAGGGGAATGAGGCGGAAATTTGGGTGACGGCGGCGGCAGAGCCGGGCGATGCCTGGCTGGCCGGGCCCTTCCTGAGCTATCTGTTGGGGCTGGTCCGAGGCAGCACAGGTGGGGCGGAACTGTTTCGCTGCCCCTGTCCGGCCCAGGAGCCGGAAATGATGGGTACACCTGTAGATTTGGAGGCACTCCATCGTTCTTGCATGGACGACGAGGAGTTTGAGCAGGAGCTGATCGAGACCTTTACGGCTGAAGGTCGGCGTCAGTTGGCCAGTCTGTCCATCAACTTTTCGTCCCACACTCTGCACTCCCTGAAGGGCAGCGCTGCCATGGTGGGCGCTACGCGACTGGCCAGCATGCTCGGGGAGCAAGAAAAGGCGCTGGACAAAGACCAATTGCCCGAGTTGGAGGCGGAATTCAACCGCGTGTTGGCCTTCTTGCAGCTGCGCTTAAAGTAGCGCCTTGAGGTCGTCCAGGCTGAGTACGCCCGGCGAGCCATCCTGAGCCAGAACCGCTTCAGCCAGTTCGCGTTTGCTCTGGTGAAGCTCCAGCACCTTTTCCTCCACCGTTTCGCGGGCGATCAGGCGATAGACGTTGACGGTCTGGGTCTGTCCGATGCGGTGGGCCCGATCGGTGGCCTGGTCCTCGACGGCCGGGTTCCACCATGGGTCTAGATGTAACACGTAGTCCGCTCGAGTTAGAGTCAGGCCGGTGCCACCGGCTTTCAAGCTGATCAGGAAGATGCGAAACTGGCCTTGCTGAAACTCGTCCACCAGGCTTCGCCGCTCTTCTACACCGGTGGAGCCGTAGAGGGTTCGGTAGTCCAGGCCTTCTTCGTCCAACTGTCGGGCCAGACGGTTGAGCAGGCTGACGAACTGGCTGAAGACAAGGATCTGGTGTCCCTCGGCGCTGACCTCGGCCAGCATTTCCACGGCCGCTGTGATTTTGGAGGAGGCCGCCTTCCACTGGTCGTCCACCAGGGCAGGATCGCAGCAGGCCTGGCGCAGCCGAGTAAGAGCGGTAAGCAGACTGATCCGGTCTTCCTTTTGCATTTCCAGGGCGGCCCTTCGGATCTGATTGTAGAAATCTCGCTCTTCGTTGGACAGGTCGATTCGATAGATCGTTTCCAGCTTCTCGGGCAGCTGCGGCGCCACCATTTGCTTACGCCGGCGCAGGATAAAGTGTCCCACTTGAGCGCGCAGTCGCTCCAGGCGGGGCTGCTCCTGGCCCTCCTCCCCACGGCTCAGGTAGGTCTGACGGAAAGCGTTCTGCGAGCCCAGCAACCCCGGGTTGAGGAAATTCATCAGGCTCCAGAGTTCCAGCAAATGGTTCTCAATGGGGGTGCCGGTGGTGGCCAGGCGGGCTTGAGCCTGCATGTCAAAGGCGCTGCGGGCGGTCGCTGAAGAGGGGTTTTTGATCTTTTGGGCCTCATCCAGCACCAGACAGTTCCACTGACGCGCTCCCAGGATGGCATGGTCCTTATGGAAGATCCCGTAGCTGACAACCACAACGTCATAGTCGTCCAGGGTTTCGGCGGCCTGCGCCCGGGTCGGGCCTGGTCCTTCGTAAAGCAGGACGCGAAGGTCGGGCACAAAGCGCTGAGCCTGCTCTTTCCAGTTGAAGGTCACCGAGGTGGGAGCCACCACCAGACTGGGCCCCTGGGAGCGGCGGTGATAAAGCACACACAGCGTTTGCAGGGTCTTGCCCAGTCCCATGTCGTCGGCCAGACAGGCACCCAGGCCGGCGTGCAAGGTGCGGAGCATCCACTCCACGCCCTCTTTCTGGTAGTCCCTGAGACGTTCCCAGAGTTCCTGCGGCAGGTCCGGTTGAAGCTCACCTGCCTCCTCGATGAGGGCGGCCAGGCGAGTGAATTCATGATTATTGGTCTGGTCTTCAAAAAAGTTGACCTGGCCGGCCAGCAGCCGGGCCCGCAGGGGATCGATGCTGCCCGCGTTCATTTGCTCGGGCAGCAGCGAGTTCAGCTTTTCCAACTGGGCACGCAGCGCCTCATCGATCTGCACGAAGGTATCGGGCGCGATGGCGATGGAATCGGAGGAGGAGCTGCGCACGCGGTCCAGCAGGTCGAGCAGGCCGATCTGGTGACCCTGGCCCAGCTGCAGCTTACCTCCAATTTCGAACCAGCCGCCTTTCTGACCGATCGTGGCTCGCAGATTGTGCAGACCGGCTTTCCCCAGCACCTGGAAAGGTTGGCCGTGCGGCCATTGGACCTCGAAGGGGCTATCTTTGACTTCCTGAAGCAGGCGCAGGCAGTTATTGACCCCCTTGCACAGGAACCAGCTGCGCCCGTCGCACTGCTCTCGCAGCCAGGCCCGTTCCGCAATGGCGGCGTTCAACTGTTCCTGGAGGAATGGCACATCATTGAGCTCGGATCGAACCCTCAGGTGCACGATGAAGTTGTGTCGGCCGGAAGGACGGATCACCACCAGGTAAGGGTGGCCTCCCGGTTCCAGTTCGGGAAGCACCAGGGGACTGGTGGTGGCCAGCGCGGGTGGCGTGTTGGAGACCCGCTCGGCTTCTTCCAGCGCCAGTTCCAGACGCTCCAGTTCTTCCAGGTTGGGGTCTTGCTGGAGGTGTCGGCGAGCCGCTTGCTCCAACTGGTGGAGCACCTGGAAGCTACGTTCCGAAACGCCCAGATCGCTGGCTACCGAGAGCAGTTCCCGCGATTTCTGGACGTTCAGCGGGCCATCGCTCAAGGCCACCACCAGGCTGAAGCTGAGCGTGCGCAGGTCGGGTTGCTGTGGATGGGCGTGAGGAACCGAGAGTTCGGCCAGGGGACGGGTTTGCAAATTCCACAAGGCACGTTCTGGCAAATTTCGCAAACTGCTTCGCACCAGTCGGTTGATGGCGTGGCTTTCGGTGGCGTTGACCGGACCATCGGCCCGAGCCACGCGTAAAAAGCAATGCAGGGGCAACAGACTGTGCTCGGGCAGTTCAGGTTGGTTGAGATCCAGACCGACCAGCCAGGGGCTGGGGAGAGAGGGGTACTGACTGTAAAACTCAGCCAGAAGTGTCTGCAGGCGACGAATTTCTTCTCGGGGCGGGCACTCATCGCCAGCCAATCGGGCCAGGTAGTGCTGATGCAGAGTCATGAACTTCAGATGCAGGCGGTCCGGGTCATAGCGGTCGGGCAGAATGCCGAAGTAGGCGTAGTCGACGTAAGGCGGACGACACATCTCGGCGAAACGCTCGACCACCGCTCGTGCAGGAAGTGAGGTGGCCAGTTTGCGGGCCGCCACTTCCAGGGCCTGGCGTTCGTGCTGGTGGATCTCCAGGTCCACGAATGCCACCGCCACCGCGCCACGAAAGACATGGTCGCGCAGTTCCTGAGGGAATGCTGCCAGTTTCTCAGGCGGGACGGGTTGACCCAGTTGCTGATGGTCCAACGAGCGGTGCACGGCCAGGCCCAGCAAGGTCTCGTAAGGTTCGCGCACGTCCGCGGGTAAATCGAACTCCACCGCCAGCAAATTGCCGATCAGGGTCATCTCCTCGGGCCGGACCACTCCGTCGGCGGTTGCGATTTCGAAGAGCGTCTGAAAAATCAGGTCGGCCAGGTCTTTCGGTTCGGGCCGGTGGTTCAGGGCCGGCTGGGCATCTTGAAGAAAAAACAAACCTTCGCGTTCGGCCAGCTTGCCTTCCGCCTTGAGCCCGTGAGCTTCCATCTCCAGTTCCAGGGCGGTGGCATGGAACACTTCTAACTTTTTGAGCCGGGCCAGCAATTCACGCAGGCTGAGCGGCCCCTTCCAAAGGCGCAGGCCGCCCAGCAGGAGGTCGCGGCACGTGGGCGGTCGGTCCAGACTGAAAACCACCAATTTGCGGTCGACCTCCAGCACCACTCCGGGAGAGGCTGTCTGCCCGATCAAGGCCGCCAGAGTCTTCTCATCCAGGGGGCGCCGAAAGAATTCCCGGGCGGCGGGCTCCAGCGTGCTCAAAGGGCCCGGAACCAGTCCGCTGGCGCGCAGGTGTTCAATCAATCTCATGCGAGAGGAGTCGGTACAAATGACTTTGCCCTCGGCCAGGCGGCAACCAAACACCTGCAACAGAGAGGCCAGCCGAATTAAATTGGCCACCACCGTCCGCTCGCACGCAATGGCCCGAGCCAGCTCATCTACGAATAACCAGCCCGCCTCCTCGGTGGCGGCCTTCAGCTCCTGTGCCAGATTGCCCAAGATTGGTGCCACAAAGGCCGGTAACTCCCAGTAGACGCTTTTGGGGTTGCAGTGCGTGCTCTTGAGCTGGGAGAGCACACGTTGGTGTTCCGCCAGGCGCTCCAGTAGCCCCTGAATGAGGGAACCGAGCTGCTTGATGCGCGCCGAAGGCGGGACTGCATAGATCATCTTAGGCTAAGCTACGACCAGAGCTTGTTTTGCTCCTCGCCCTGGCGGCCCATTGGGCTACCTGGCTGAATTTCGAAGGCCTGCTGGAAGGGCGGGAAATTGGCCAGGATCGCATTGACCCGAAACTCCGGCAGGGGGTGAGGGTCGATTTCCATGCGGTTGCGGGCGGCCTCGGGCCGCAGGTTCGTGGCCCAAGACTGGGCGTAGCTGAGGAAGAAAAGTTGGGCGGGCGTGAATCCGTCGCGCCCGGGCCTATGCAGGTCGCGTTGCTCGCGCTGCATGGCTTTTTCGAAGGCGCCGTAGGCCAGTTCAATACCGCCCAGATCGGCCAGGGCTTCGCCCAGCACCAGCTCTCCGTTGACCGGCTTGTCTTCAAATTTGAGTTTGGAGAACTGGTCCTTGACCGCCTCCGCCCTCTCCTGGAAGGCCTCCAGATCCTGGGCGCTCCACCAGTCTCGCATGTTGCCCTGGGAATCGAACTTTCTGCCCTCATCATCAAAACCGTGGGTAATCTCGTGGCCGATGGTGGCGCCGGTGGCCCCGTAGTTGATGGCCAGGTCGGCGGCCGGGTCAAAGTAGGGCGGCTGCAGAATGGCTGCTGGAAAAACGAATTCGTTGTTGGAGGGGTCGTAGTAGGCGTTGACTTCGGTTGCCTGCATCAACCAGCGTGAGGCGTCAACCGGCGCCCCAATGCGGTCCAGGTCTTCCTGGAAGGCGGCAGCCTTGCTGCGCAACACGTTTCCGGCGTGATCATCCTGGCGAATTTCAATCTTGCCTGTGTCTTTGAACCGATCGGGATAGCCGATTTTGTAACGCATGCTCTCGAGCTTTTTAAGCGCTTCGGCTTTGGTGTCGGAGCCCATCCAGCTGGCCGAACGAATGCGCTCGCCCAGCACGGCCAGGATATCCGAGACCATGGATTCGGCCTTAGAGCGGGTCTCGGGTGTAAAGTGCTGGGCCACATAAAGCTGGCTCAGGGGGTCACCCAGCAGTTCGGTGGTCGCCCGCACCATGGTTTCCTTGGGCTCGGGCATGGCCTGCACGCCCGTCACCTTGGATCGGAAGGCGAAAGATTCGGCCACAAAGGGCTGGCTTAAAGTCGGGGCGGTTTGCTCAAGCACCTGCCACTTTAAGTAGTCCTGCCATTCTTCTTTGGAGGTGTCGCCCAACATGCTCTCAACCGTGGCAAAGAAGTCGGGACAGCCCAGGTTGAATGTTTCCAAACGTTGCAGCCCCAGCCGATCAAAGATCTGGCTCAGTTTGGTCCTGGGGTGGCTGCCTTCGAAGTCAGCGCGGCTGCAGGGATGGTAGGTGGCCTCAGTATCTTGAAGTTCTTCTGGCTTGAGGCTGGCGGCCGCCAGGCGCTCTTCCATCGCGTAGACGCGGAGGGCTTTCTGGTTGGCCTCGGCCGGCTCCACCCCGGTCAGTTGAAACATGCGGCTGATGTGTTGGCGGTAGTCCACCCGAAGCTGTTGAGCCTGGGCATCCGGCTTAAAGTAGGCGTCGCGGTTGGGCAGGCCCAGGCCGTCCTGGAAAAGCTGGGCAACCTGCTGGCTCTGGTCTTTGGCATCCTGGGCCGAGAACAGGGAAAACAGCGCACCGACGCCATGTTTTTGGAGTTCTCCCAGCGCGGCCGGGATTTCCGCGCTGGTTGCAATCCCCTCGATCAGGCCCAGCAGCGGCTGGACCGGGCCCAGGCCGCACGCATCGCGGGTGGCCTGGTCCAGGCCGGCTGTGTAAAAGTCCCCCAGTTGTTTCTGACGACTGTCCTGGGGCGAGCGGGCGCACTGTTCCAGGATGGCGGTCAGGTCGTTCTGGACCATCTGATTGACCTCGGAGTCGATACCCCAAAGTTCTTTCGAGTCCGGAATGGGATGAGTCTTGAGGTAGCCTCCCATGGCGTGGGTGTAAAAGTCCTGGTTCTTGTCCACGCTCAGGTCCATATTTTCGGTCTTGAAGCCGACCGAGCGGGGAGGGGGAAGCTGGCGCAACTGGTTGGCCTGCTGCAGCCAGCCGAATTCCGAGAGAGGCGCGCTATAGCGATCGGATTCCAGGGGCTGTGGTTGAGCAGCACTGGTCCGCGGGCAAGGTTTCATCAGGCTTTGGGGGGTCGGCTGAATCTTCAAGGCATCCATCTCCACACTTCGACTCATTTAGAGTTTAGTCGCGAGGGCTGAAAGAAACCTTAGAGTCGGCCTCAGGCGGCTTTGGGTTTTTCCTTATGCTGGGAGTGCAGTTCCACGCCGTGGGTGGCCTGGCTGGTTTGACCGTTCTTGCTGATCTGACCATTGGTGTTCACACCTCGGCCGTAGTCGTCGGTTTTGGCGCTACCCGAACGGTTGCCGGTCACGGCTTCGGCGTGTTGGCCGTTATAGATAATAGCGGCTTCCTGGCCACCGGAATTTTTCACGTCTTTGACGGCCGTCTGAACGCTGGTCTTGCTGTAGGGAATGCCCAGGTCGTGGGCGGCGTCCTCGGGGAAGCGCCCGCTGCCCTGGGGATTGGAGACCGGGTCTTTGACTCCGTTTGTGGCGTTCAGGGCCTGCTGATAGGTCAGGCCAGGGTGCTCGGCCGCGTAGTTCTTGGCGATCACGCCAGCGGCCACCACCGCCTGTGCTTTGGCTGGACTGTCGGGGCCTTCGAAGTCGGCGGTCTTTTCAGCGGCGGCCAGTTCGGCCTGACTGAGCTTGACAGTGCGGCCGTCCTGGGTGGTGATCAGGTAGCCTTCCTCGGTTTTTTGAACGTTCTGGAAGATCGCGTTACCGCTTTCGGCGGTGGCGGCCTTAATCACGGCCACGGAGCTGCAGTTGCCGGCCGAGTCGCCTTGAGACCAGGCTTCGGGATTGCGAAAGTCGGCGGGCTCATTGCCCAGGGCCTGATCATAGAGGCCAGCCATCGGCCAGCTTCCCAGATTGTTGGGGGCCGGCGCGGCCGGGGTGGCGGTGGCCTGGCTGGCACCATCAGAAACCGGGCCGGAGGCACCTCCGTCCGGAGCACCAGCAGCGGGCTGGCCGGATGCAGGGGATCCGCCCTGACCCGCGCCAGACTGGGCGGTGCCCATGTCCTGGCCAGCTCCGGGAGTCAGGGCCGGTTGATCCAGACCGAACTGATTGAGGATCTGCTCCACCGCTTGCTGCAGTTCGGGAGGAAGCTGAACTCCTTCGGCCTGGGCTTGCTGAACCTCGGCTTGCAGTTGCTGAACCGAGGTGGAAGGGTCTCCACCGAAGCTCTGGGCCAGTTGGATTTGCTGCACGGTTTGCTGAATGGAGTCGACCAGCGGGTTTTGCTCGCCGCCCAGCATTTCTTCGGAGAACTGGGAGCCATCGTAACCTGGCGCGTGGGTCTGGTCGGACTGCGACGCCACGCCCGGGGTCGAGGGGCTCGAGAAATCCAGGGCGCGGTTAAAAAAGCTTCCGATCGATCCAAGACTGAGTGCCATTCACTGCCTCCACTTTTCCCGCCAGGGGTTCTGGTTCTAGAATAGCCAGGCCTACGAAGACATTCCTAAAATTGGGGCGGCGAGGTTGAACTTTTCGTAACACTTGTTGCCGGCTACGTTCATATTTGGGGCCGACACGGGTTGGGTATTTTACTTTTGTTTTTGCACCTTGACGGTCAGGCGGCGGGATCCCCAGACCAGGCAGCGGTCCTGGTCGGGCAGCCAGACATCCACCACGCCCGCACGTGGGCAGGTATCCGCTGCCGTCCCCCAGCCGTAGCCGGGCACGTAGACCCGGGAACCCAAAGGGATGATAGCCGGGTCTACCGCCAGAACCCCCGGACCCGTGGCCCGGCCCGAGCTGGTCCGGCCTTTCAGGCAATAAGCGGTGACTTCCACTGGCAGGGACTGGTCGGCAGCGGGTTGCGTCAGCCCCAGCAGACGGAGTAGTAAGGCTGCAATGGTCAGGCCTGTCATGATCGTTTTAAGACTAATTCAGGCCGTGCGCGGAGCCAAAAGCCGGGGATCCCGCGCAAGCAGGGATTCGACTACCTGGCCGGCTTGCTGGCCACCAGGCAAAAGAAGTAGGCCTGATCCCCGCTGACCTTGGCGGCCCCAATCTTGATATTGAACGCCCCATTGGATTTGGGCACAAAGTTTACGATGGCCACACTATCGGAGTTGGGATCACTGGCGTCCACCTTGCCTTTGGCGTCGATCAGCCGCAGGCGCAGATCATGGATAGTGGGGGCGCCAACGGCGACCAGCTTGTATTTGAACTTGCTATTGAGCTCTCGCCTGAATGAATAGTCCGAGCCCGGTGACAGCCTCTCAAATTCGATATGCAAGATCGTGTGTCCAGCTTTGACCACCTTGGGAGAGACCGCCCCCAGCTTGGTGTAGAGTTCGGTCAGTTGGTCTTTGGGTGGGGGAGGGTCCTCGGCTCGGGCCAGGGGGGTCAAGGCCAGCAGGGCCAGCAAGAACAGTTTCTTCATGGTGCTCAGGCCTGCATCAGGGCCAGCAGCTCGCTGGCGCTCAGACGCACTCCCTCCTCGGCACCTTCCAACAGATCCTGAGCCAGCTCGCGCTTCTGCCGATGCAGCGCCAGGATCTTCTCCTCGACCGTGTCTTTCGCCACCAGGCGATAGACTGTCACGGGGCGGAGCTGACCGATTCGATGGGCCCGGTCCGACGCCTGATCCTCAACGGCTGGATTCCACCAGGGGTCCATGTGGATCACGTAGTCCGCTCCGGTCAGGTTGAGTCCAAAGCCACCCGCTCGCAGGCTGATCAGGAAGACTTCGCCCTCGCCGGCCTGGAAGGCTTTGACGCGCCGACTGCGCTCCTGAGCCGGGGTGGTTCCGTCCAGGTATTGATAGGTCAGCTGCTGTTGATCCAGCTCTTTGCGCAGCAGCTGCAGATGATCCACGAACTGGCTGAAGATCAGGGCTCGATGGCCTCCCTGGCGCAGCTCATTGAGCAGTTCCCGGACCGCTTCAAGCTTGGAGCCTTCGTTGGCCTTCTTCTTGGGTTCCACCAGTGAAGGATGGCAGCAGGCACGGCGCAGGCGGGTGAGTTCGGCCAGCACCTGCATGGCTTCGATTTCACTGCCCGCCAGCTTCTCCAGCGCTCGCGTGCGCAGGGCTTCATAGAAGGTTCGCTCCGAGGGGCTGAGCGGAACCTCCAGGGTGATATCGGTGCGAGCCGGGAGTTCATGCAGCACCTGGGACTTGGTACGGCGTAATAAGAAGGGATGCACCAGCTTCTTGAGTTGCTGTCGGGCTGGCGCCTGGCCAGCTTCGATGGGGGCGATAAAGCGCTCTCGGAAACGCTCCAGGCTGCCCAGCAGCCCGGGATTGAGAAAGCGGAAGAGGGCCCAGAGTTCTTCCAGGCGGTTTTCCACCGGCGTACCGGTCGTGACCACGCGAAAATCGGCCGGAATCTTGAGAACCGCTTGAAAGCGCTGGGTGGCGTGATTCTTGATGGCCTGCGCCTCATCCACCACCAGCGTGGCAAAGCTCCGGGCCGTGAGGAGCTTGAGCTCGCGCACCACCACGCCGTAGCTGACCAGCAAGACATCAAAGGCTTCGGCTTTTTCCACCAGGCTCTGGCGTTCGCCCTCCAGCAGCCAGTGGACTCGAAGGGTGGGGGCAAAGCGCCGGGCTTCCTCCAACCAGTTGCCGCAGACCGAGGTGGGGGCGATGACCAGGGCAGGTCCTAAGGGAGCCCGATGCACGAGCAAGGCCAGAGCCTGTAGAGTTTTGCCCAGACCCATATCGTCCGAAAGGCAGGCTCCCACGCCCCAGTGAGCGCGCTGACTGAGCCACTGGAATCCCTCGTATTGATAGGAACGCAACTGGGCCTGGAAGGTGTTGGGAACCGGGGGCTTCACCTGCTGACTATCGTTCAGGCGCAGCAGACGCTGCTGGAAGGCTTCGTCGCCTTCGGTTTGAGCGATCTCTTGCAGAGCACCTACCAGCATTCCGTGGATTTTCAGGGACTTGCCTTTGCCGGGCTCGACCAGATTGCTCAGCTCCTGAAGCCTGCGCCGGAGCTCTTCGGTGAGAGCCAGGAATTCGCCTGAGCCGAGCGCGATAAAGCGGCCAGTCTGGTTGCGCATGCGCTCGAGCAGATCCTGTAGCTCCCAGTGTTCCTCGGCCGAGAGCTCGAGCTGGCCCTGAACGTTGAACCAGTCTCCCTGGTTCTGGGCCTGCAGGCGCAGGTTCTCGCCACCCACCCGGTTTCGAATACGCAAAGACTGCCCTTCAGGCCATTCCACCGTCACGGCCTCAGGAGGCAGGCGCCCAATCTGTTCCAGGGCTTCCAGGCTGGAGGGCAGGTCGGGGGTTACCCAGTGGGCGCTGCCTTGTTCGGATCCAAGCCCGGGACAGGCATCCAGCACCGCCTGGCAGGCTCGGGCTTCTTGCTCCAGGTTGCGCACTGCCTGGACTCGTCGTCCGTGCTGGCGCAGCAGAACTCGCTGGCCACCGTGGGTGGGTGGATATTCCGGACCGTCTCCGCCCAGGGGCCGGACCAGCATATTCAGCTCCAGTCCTTCGCGCAGAGGGCGGATGCGCAGGTACAGGGTGGGGTCGCCAGCGACTTCCTCAACCGCATCGCTGGCCAGGTCCGAAGCGATGGCGAACTCCGCCGGCAATTTGTCCAGCAGAAGTTGGACCGCCGCCTGCTCGCTTTCGGGAACCTCCAGACCTTCTCCCAGAATTTCGCTGAACTCCTGGAGAAGCGGATCGAACCGGTAAACTTTAAGAGTGGTGTGACCCACCATCTCCAGCACCTGGCCGCTGTCGTCCAGGCAGGCCGGCAGGATGCGGACGCTCAGCCCTTGAGGACCTTTGTTGACCTGAAACTCGGGGCGCCCTTTCTGAACTTCAATCTGTTGACCGGTGTCCTCGTGAAAGACGCGCGGATGTCCAACCAGGGAGTGGAAGACGTCGCTTAAAGTAAAGTTGCGCGCCAGAGCCTGGCGGAAAACTCTCAGGTCGTATTCGTCAGCGCATGGGGGAGGGGTGCGAAACAGCTCCAACTGGCGGCCCTTGGACCAGCCCCCTCGCTTGGCCTGACTCTGTAGTTTAGGCACCGCTTCCCAGCCCGTGCCCATGGGCCGAACCGTCCAGATGATGCGCTCTTCAGCTTCCTGGCGCGGCTTATGGGCCAGGTCCAGCAGTTGCTTAAGTCGCAGCTTCCAGGGCTGCTCGGGCACGACGCAGTCCCAGGGAGAGCAGTCGGCTCGGGGATGGGCGAATTTATGGAGAAAGGCTTCCACCTGGCGGGCCACCCAAAGAAATCCGTGCGATTTGGCCTGTTGGGCCAGCTGTTGACCGCTTTCTTTGAGCTGCGCTTGCAATTCGCGCTCGTTTACGGTGAGGGCGCAGCTGGCCACCGTCAGCCAGAGTGAAACCCCCGGGTTTTCCTGAAGATTGAGGTTGGGCCTGGCGTGGCGTGCTTTTCCCTGGCGCTGGTCGCACAGCCAGCGCAGCCAGGAGTCCACCCCGTGTGGATCCGGACCACAACAGATTTGAGCCTGAGCCGGGTCACCCTGGCGCAACATGCATAGCACGCGGGCCAGGCGAGTGATGGGGAGGTAAAGCACCGGGTTTTCGGTCCGTTGGGCGGCCTGATTAAAACAGTCCTGAGCCGTGTCGAAGCGCTTGAGATCGAAGGCCACCAGCCCCGGCAGGCTCGGGATACGATTGGAGGCCTGCAGGAATCGCTTGATCTGCTCTTCGTTACCACGCTCAAACCAGTAGAGACCCAGGTAAAGCAGGACTTGATTGCTCAATTGGGATTGGCGTTCGCAAAAAGCGACCGCCCCTGGCGCTTCCTCGCAGTGCTCTACCGACCACTCCAGCGACTTTTCAAGCAGAGCTTGATGCCATCGTGAATCAACCTGTTGAAAGGACTCGGGGTGGCGCCAGCCTCGGGCGATCATGGCCAGCTCGCGGGGCTTTCCGGCCGCACCTTCGTACTGGTGATAACTCTGATTGACGTAGCGGGCAGTCCCGAAAAGCAGGCTGGTGCGGAAGTTCACCTGAGCTTTGTCAAAGGGACTGGTCAGCAGCGGGAAGACGTGATCGAACAGGGCTGACGAAACCAGACCGGCTCGACGCTCCTTGCGAATTTGCAGGATGATTTCTTCACTGACCCGGTCGCTCAGTCGGGCCTGGTCGGCGTTGCGTGCGGCCAGTTCGTGGGTGACCAGTTCTTGCAGGATGGGTTCGAGATCGCCGGCCGGTAGGGTGGCGTCGGCGGTGCGTGCGTAGGCCCGCAGGCCGTTGCTCCAGGCTGGCTTGGAAAGAGAAAGGCCGCTGACGGCTAGCAGTTCCGCTAACAGCCTGGCGGCCTTCGAGATTTTGACGGGCGCCGAGTTCATATCCTCGGCTTTGGGCGTTTACGCCCTGGATCCTTCGGGTTTTACCCCCATTTAACGCCGATAGTAGTAGTTATTATAGCCCGGGTAGTAGCCGAAGCCGTTGAAGTTGCTAAACAGCGAAGTGAACTGTCCCGGGTGCTCCTGGTGCATGTAGTCGGTATAGTAAAGGTAGCTTGGGTCCTGCATGGTGGGACGGTTGACCTGGAACTTGTCGTAGACCGGGGCGATGGCTACGGGAGCAACCGACTGCAGGTAGACATTGTCGCCACCCTTGACGTCGCTTGAGGCCCAGGGCTTGATCAGGGCCGTGCCAGCGCCCGATTCGACCACCTGGCCACCATTGACCATCAGACCGTTGCGCATAATGGAGACGGTGCTGCCCTTAGGCATCAGACCGCTGGTGTTGACGATCCACAGGCCGCCGTCCCCTTGACGCACCAGTTCACCCACGTGGCCGGACCAGGCCTGGTTGGGCAGCCGAACTTCTTGATTGTTGAAGTAGGGCGCGATGTTTCGGCCGTAGGGGTCGGGCAGAGAGTTCTGCATCGAAAAGCTGTTGGCGGGGTTGGAGTAGTTCCGTTGCTGCATGGTGGGGTAGCTGGGCTGAGCCACCGCCACTGCCGCCAGGCCAGCAACCAGAGCTAAGGTGAGAGACAGGCGCATTAGTGTTGTTCTCCACTCCATCTTTTTATGGGACGACTATAATCGAAGTTTACTACGTCCGACGTGAAATTTTTGTTAATCGGAACGTGATTTTTTGAGTCCAGTTTGGAATCGTAGGACTTAGGTCCCGGCCGCGGCTGTATCAGGGGCAGGGTTTTGCGTCCAAGGAAGCCAATCTGACCTCAATGATTTCACCACTTCCTTCCAGCCAGCCCAGCTCCCTGCGCCTGATTGCGCCGCCCCGTTCCCATTCGGAGGTCGGGAGCTTGCCCGTGGATGGATTCGTGGCGTCAGCAGTCGAGAACGTGCAGGCGGCCGAGAAGGCTTGGAAGGGTCCGGATCCCTCCAAGCATTTTGTGCGCAAGGCAGTGGTCACGGCCTGCTTGACCGGAGCCGGATTGGCTGGCGCAATGGCCGGTGCCCCGGGCGCCATGGCGGCTCAGGTGCAGCACCGCGGCCTGGTCCCCAGTCGCGATCCCGCCGTTCGCCAGCTGGTTGCCAGCAGTCTGGTCACGGGTCGCATCCCTCCAGGCACGGTCCAAGAACGTATGGCCCAACTCAAGCCAGAAGTTCGCAACCTGTTGAGTCGCTTGCCGGCGGATGTGCAGCAGCGCTATGTTGACCTGGATGGGGGCGGGCGCCGCTGGCTTTCCGGTCAGATTGGGGGCCGGACCGAAACCATTTTCGGCAAGGTCAAGAACCGCCCGTCCTTCGTTTCTGGTCATTTTCTGTTCGTGAACATTTTTAAGGAGCTGAAGAGTAATATCGACTCCGAAATCCGCAAAGGCACGATCCCTCAGGAGGCACAAGGGCGCATCCATCAAGCCATCGATCGGCTGGCGTCGCTGAGTTCCTCGCAGCGCGAGGTTCTGGCCCAGGCGCTGGAGTTAGAATTTAAGGCCTGAGGCCCTACTCGGGGTAAACCCAGACATCCTGGTCATCACTGGCCCCCCACTCTTGCATGATTTTGAGCGGGATCTCCATGACGCCCGCTTTCTTGCTGCCGACGATGGTCTTGAGCTTGCCAATCAGCTTCCCTTCAGGGGTCTCCACCACCAGCGTGAAGCCTTTCGGATTGACGCCCCAGCCACTGGCCAGCTCTGCTTCCACTTTGAGAGCGTCTTTGGTGGCGAAGAAGCCAGAGACGGACTTCAGCTTGACTTCCCGCATGGCGTCCAGATCTTTATGAGCTTTGCGAGCCTTCTCTTCCAGCTCCGCTGGCTCGGCAGCGAGTACACGGGCCGGTTGCCCCTCGTTGAGCAACTTGGACAGACCCTCGCGCCCGCAAACCAGCTCGCCATAGGCGCTGGTCATGCTCTCTTGGACTGGTTCGCCCTTGCGATAAAGCACTGTCCCCGCAAAGGGCTGGCTAAATTCCACGAAGCCGGTTCGTTTGCCGTCCTGCAGGGTTTGTCTCCAGTTCGCCGCCGGCGAGTTCTCGAGGGCGAAGGAACTGGCCAGGATCTCTGCCATGGCCGGGGTCATGACGTAGGAGGCGCTGGGGGCTCCCTCTCCTGCCCGGGCAAACAGGCGCTCGGGCGTGTAGAGCTTGACTCCAGAGGAGCTGAGCTCGAAAGCTCTCACCATCTGGCCGCGAGAAAGGAACACGAAGCCTTGTTTGGATCCGGGCAGATCGCAGCGCAGGTAGCCTGAAAACTGGTCTTGCATCAGGTTGTTGAGCGTGGATTGCAGATCGGAGGCGCTCAGCAGCAGGCCTTCCGGCATAAAGGGGGTGCCCTTCGGCAAGTTCATGGGTCAGACTCCTGGCGCCAGAATTTTCATTTGTCGGGAAGCGATGTTGTTGGCGGGGTCGATTTCCAGCACCGCCGCGAAGCAGCGATGAGCTCTGTCTTTCACGTCCTTTTCGGCGTAGGCCAGGCCAGCCATGAGCAGATGTTTGGCGGCATCCGCCTGCATTCCCTGGCCCTTGTAGACCATTCCCAGGCCTTCGTGAGCTTCCGCGTCCTCAGAACTCAAAGAGATGAGGCGATTGTAGACCATCGACGCGTCTCGAAAGAGTTTTCTGAGCAGTGAGACCTCTGCTATTTTGAGCAGGGCATCGCGGTGGTTCAGGTCGATGCGCAGAACAGCTCGGAACTGCTGGTCCGCCTCCTGGTATTTCTCCAGCTTAATGTAGAGTTCGCCCATCTCCATGAAGTTCCGGGGGTCCTTGGGATCCATCAGGCTGAGGCGGCGCATAATTCCAGCCGCCTTTTCCCAGTCTTGGGCTTCCAGGAAGTGGGGGATGACTTGACGGAACAGACCGGTGGCCTCGCGCATCTGACCATTCGTGAGGTAAGCTTCGGCCAGTACCAGGGTGAGCTCCAGGTCATCCGAGGCCAGCTGAAAGGACCTCAGCAGCAGCTTGATGGCTGTGTCCACGTGGTCGTTTTCGATAAACCACTGGGCCAGGTCGCGGGAGTAAGCCACCCCCTCCTGATTGCGCTGGTTGGCAAAGAGCAGATCGATGCGTTTCTGTAGAGCCAGCTCGTGGTGGGGCTTTAATTCCAGGATCCGGGCAATGATGTTCAGACCCAGATCGATCTGAGCCGTCTTCTCGCAAATCTCCACAGCCTGCCAGAGGGTCTGCACAGAGGAGGTGAAGTTGCCCAGCACGGCCTGGGTTTCGGCCAGACCCAGGTAGGCTTCCACGTGTTCGGGAGCACGCGTGAGTATGCGCTGGAAAGAATCTTCAGCGTCTTTCCAGTTGCGTCGTTTGAAGGCCTCATCGGCCTTTGCGGTCTCTTCAGTGGGTTGATGTCTCATTCGCCCAACAGCGCTTCTCGCTTGACCTCTCCGGGCCCTACCTGATTAGCTGAGGCTTTTCTTAAGCTGGCCGCGCAGCGACTGACGCTCCTCGGTTGGACTGATCGGGTATTGCCTGGCGCAGGCGGTGGTCGAGGGCGGGGAAGCGATTGAAGTCGCGCAGGCGATAGACCGCCTTGGAGGCCACCGGCTGGGGGCAGAGGGTGAGGAACACCCGATAGGAGATGAAGCGAGGGTCCGCTTCCAGCAGGGCCAGAGTCTCCAGGCAGGCCGGCCGATGGGAGTCCGGGTTGTGGCCGTCTGAATTCTGGGAATCCTGCTGTTGCTCTGGCTGCTCGTGTTCCTGCTCTAGATGTTGACTTTGTTGCGTTTCCGGCTTGTGGAAAGAACGCTTCGAGCGGACGGGTTTGGGGTCGACGCCCAGCTGGCGCTCGGGAGTACGCAGATTGAAGATGGCCTCGCGCAACTCGCTGGAAAGCATTCGCAGGGTGTCTTCGCCGCTGCACTCCTCCCAGACCAGGGCGTCCGCGCTATTCACCTCTTCCACTTCGCCCTGGACTTGCTGTTGACCGCGTCGCCGGCCCTGCTGTCCGCCACCGCCTCCGTTTCCGCCACCTCCCCCGGAGGCAAGTCCGGCACCGGCCTGTTGGGCCAGTTCCAACTGCTCGCGGCTGATCGGGAGCTGAATAGCGGTGGCTTGCTGGCGCTGAACCTCGGCTACTTTCAACTCGCTGTTCTCGGGGCGAGTTTGGGACAGCTTTTCGAGCTTGGGGAGTTGCGGGGCCGGGGCCGGCTCAGGGTTGAGGCCCAGACCTTCCGGGCCCAGGGTCCGGGGGCTTTCCTGGCCGGGTCGGGAGCTTTCGGCTTGAGGCGCCGTCCGCGAGTCCTTGACGGTGCTTGCCCCGGACTCGGTTTTGGGCGTCTCGGCCTGCACCGTCCTGGGTTCGGTCGATTTGGGTTCGGTCGGGGCAGTCACCACCGGCTTGGGAAGAACGGGCTGGTTGACGTTGCTTTGAGCCACTTTCGGTGCCTGCTTGGTGGCCGCCAGGCTGGGCTGATGGATGGGCTTTTTCAGATCGCCAAGGGGGGCGGGGTTGGAGGGCGGAACCGCTTGGGGCATAGGGGCTTTGGGTTGTGGCCTGGCAGGCGTCGGCGGCTGGGGGC
>JAFEBA010000093.1:33310-37138 GCA_018266105.1 bacterium
GGGGGCGGGGGGGGCGGCCTGGGGCTGCGGCCGGGCAGGGGGCGAAGCTACCGGAGATTGGGTGGGCCGTGGAACCGGGACCGCCGTGCTCCTACTGCTTGGCGCCGGGTTCGGCTGTTTAGGCAAGCTGGGGGGCTGAGGGGTCTGGGGCGATTGTGGGGCCTTCGTCAAGGCGACGCCGGGCGGGCGAACAGCGGGCTGAGGTCGGGGAGTCTCACGGCGTTCCGGGGCTTTCACGAGACTGGCCAGGTTTTGCAGCAAGTTGGCGCTGCCGGTGGCCGGCTGATGCTGACTGACCTGATTGAAATTGCGCGAGACGAATCCCGGGAATCCCTGGCGGGTTGGGGCGGTGGGTAGGGGGGCCGGGCCCAGAGCCGCTTGCAGATTTCGGGTCACCGTAGCGACCGTGGCTGGCCGGAGCACGGCGGCAGACGGAAGGCTGGGAGCGACCACGGGTGCAGGAAGGCTGGGGCGCATAAGCACCGGCACCGATGGCAAAACGGGGGGAGCCGGTGCTTTGGTCAGAGGCACAGGAAGCGGGGAGGTGGCTGGTGGCAGGGTGTTGGCCACGCCCAGCTTCTGGTTCATCATGCCCTGAAAGCTTCTCATCGTTCCAAGGTAAACGAGGAAGGGCTCAGTGGGATCGGGTTGGATTTTGCTGAAAGATGAACCTGATTACGAAAAGATGAAATCTGAGCAGTAATCGTTTACATCTGTTGAGGCGTGTCGGTCTGCTCCGAGGGCATGCCCAGGGTTGTCAGGTAGAGCCCGGTGTTCCAGACCAGCACACAGGGCGTCACAAAAAAAGAGATCATGCCCCACCAGCCGGCCACCGCCGTCCAACCGGTGTACTTCATGAAGGTGTCGTTGATACAGCTCTTGCAGAAATTTCCACCGATATGTCCGTGCTGCATCATGATGAGCATGCCGGTATGCTTGTGAAACTGCACCTTGCGGGTGGGACCGGCTCTTCCGCATGCCTGACAGTAGGAACTCATATCCGGGCGGTTTCCACAGACCCCTGTGGCTCCCTGCTCTCGGGCCAAAAGGTGAGCAGCCCGAGGCCCGGCGAACTACCAGCCGCTCCTTCGAGAAAAGTTTCCCTGAAAGGGAACCGGAAGGTCGGGTAGCCGCATTGTGGGCCCGTCCCCGTCTGGGGAGCAAAACATGAATGGAGAATGGAATTTTTATGAGCGATAACAAGAAGAAGAGCACTGCAGGTTCGGGAGCTCACAAGCATCTCATGAGCGCTGTGATGGCTGGACTTCTTTTGGGGGGCGCTCAGACCGCCCGGGCCGCGCAAACCTCTCACGGGGACCACGTGCTGGCCAGTGGCGACGTCCACACCACCATCTCGATTGCGATGGAGAAGGCGGGCTGTCAAGGCAAGGACGGCTGCGGAGCGAAGGCTAGCTGTAATGGCAAAGACAAGGACCTTCACGCTTGCAAGGGCCTCAACTCTTGTAAAGGCAAGGGGGGCTGCAAAAGCGACGACAATTCTTGCGCCGGCAAAAACGAGTGTAAGGGCAAGGGTGGCTGTGCCACCGCCAAGCACGACTGCAAGGGCAAGAACGGCTGTAAGGCTCAAGGCGGATGTGAGTCCGGTGACAACGGCTGCGCCGGCAAGAACTCCTGCAAGGGCAAGGGCGGTTGCGCCTCGCCCGTCAAGGAGAAGTAGCTCGAGCCGGGCGGGATGGGTGTCGGGGGGGCACCCATCCCGCCCGCCGGTCAGAAGCTGGGAAGTGAGCAAGCATCAGTGATGAGTATTCCAAACAAATGGGGATTTCCGGATTTAGGCTTCGGTATGGGGCTGCGCACCGTGCACTACAGCCACATCTTGCAAAACTGGCCCAAGGTCGATTTTTTCGAGATTATCGTAGAGAACTACATGGGCTCGGGCGGCCGACCGATCTATATGTTGGAGCAGATCGCCGAACGCTATCCAGTGCTTCTGCACGGTGTCTCGCTTTCGGTGGGCAGCACCGACCCGGTCGACTTTGAGTATCTGCGCCTGCTCAAGAATCTGATGGGACTGGTGAAAGCGCGCTGGGTTTCCGATCATCTTTGCTGGACCGGGATCCTCGGTCGCAACACCCACGATTTGCTGCCCATGCCTCTGACCCAGGAGAGCTTCGAGCACGTGGCCCGGCGCGTCAAAGTGATTCAGGATTTTCTGGAAGTCCCGCTGGTTTTAGAGAACCCCTCTACCTATCTGGAGTGGGCCCAAGATCAGATGACGGAATGGGACTTTCTCAACGCTCTCACGGCCGAAACCGACTGTGGTTTGCTGCTGGACGTCAACAATGTCTACGTCAGCTCCTATAACCACGGCTTTTCGGCGGCTGAGTACATTGAGAAGATCAACGGCGAGCGGGTGGTCTACCACCACCTCTCGGGCCACACGAACAATGGCACCTATATCGTGGATACCCACGATGATCACGTCATTGACGAGGTTTGGGCTCTTTACACTCAGTGCTACCAGCGCATCGGGGGGCGAACGACCATGGTGGAATGGGACGCCGAGATTCCACCTTTCGAAGTGGTGCACGCCGAGGTCCTGAAGGCGGCCCAGTGCCGGAAGCCGGCGGTGAGCAAGGTTGGCTGAGCGCGAAGTTGTTTCCAATGCTAAAGCCATTGTTCTGCCGCAGCCCTCTCCGGCAGCCCTGGCCGTTGCCCCTGACATGGCCGCCGCCGAGCAAAGCTTGCGTGAGCAGCAGGCCTGGCTGCAGAACGTAGTAACCTGCGTGCCTGACCGGCTGGACCAGGCCATGGCGCGGACCCCAGACTACATCAAGCAAGGCTACGGTTTGGATCCGGAGAGCCGGCTGTGGATCTACCGCGGCATGTTCCCTATGCGCATGGTGGAGTCCATGCAGGTTGACTTTCCCGGGGTTGCCTACGCCCTGGGGCCGGATGTTTTCCACGAATTTGTCATGAGCTATGTGGAGGAACATCCATCCAGCAGTTGGACCCTGAACCACCTGGGGCAGCATTTTCCCGCTTTCATCGCCAAGAGCAACTTTCGCTACAAAAACTTCCTCCACGACCTGGCCACCCTGGAATTGAACCTGGCTCAGGTCTTTGATGAGCCGGAGGTGACCCCCCTGACTCCTGAGGCCTTGCAGGCGTTGCCTCCCCAGGAATGGGATCGCCTGTTGCTACGGCCCCGTCCTACCTCGCGCTTGCTAAAATTTGCCTACCCGGTGTCGCATTTCTTGTTTCAAGTGGACAACCAGCTGGAACCCCCGCGGCCGGCCAGAAATCCTCAACGCGTCCTGATCATGCGCAAGGGGTACCAGATGAATCGGGTGGTCTTACCGGAGGCCGGCTTCTTTATTCTCAAAGACTTGTTCTCGGGGAAAAAACTGGCCCAAGCGATCGATCGCCTGGTGCGGAAGTTTCCGCAGATTGGTGCCGAAGACTTGCAGCGCTGGTTTGCTCAGTGGGGAGATTGGGGCATTTTTCAAGCCTGAACGTTCTCAAGTCATTGTTTTTGGGTGGTCTGGCGCTATCCGCGCCGGCCCTGGCTACCCCCACCCATATCACTTTGCTGCATCTCAACGATGTTTACGAATATGCCTGCGTGGATGACGGTCGCAAGGGCAGCTTCGCGCGTTTGGAAACGCTGCGTCAGCAGGCTCTGAAGGCTAATCCGAATACGCTTTTCCTTTTTTCTGGAGACACTCTCTCGCCTTCAGTGGCCTCTAGCTTCTTTCGAGGCCGTCAGATGATCGAGATGTGGAATGCCGTGCACCTGGACCTGGCCACGCTGGGTAATCACGAATTTGACTTTGGCCCCGAGGTCCTGCGCCAGCGCATGGGTGA
>JAFEBA010000093.1:37265-43147 GCA_018266105.1 bacterium
CGTGCCGCGCATGCGCCAGGCCGGGGTGCAGGTGGTGGTGGCCTTGACCCATCTTAGCCTGGCCGAGGATAAGCGGCTGGTTCGCGAGGTCCCCATCGATCTGGTGTTGGGTGGTCACGAGCACGAGCGCTCCGAATCGTTGGTGGCGGGAACACCCATTCTCAAATGGGGCAGCGATGCGCGCGTGTTGGGCAAGGTGGAGCTCCAGGTTGAGGCCGGAAAAGTGGTGGAGATGGATTGGCAGGGTCTTTCGGTCAACCGTGAGGTGGCTTCTGATGCTGGCGTTACGGCTCTGGCCGCCGGTTACGAGGCTCGCCTCAACAGTCAACTGAATGAACCGTTGGTGAGAGTAGGGGTGGACTTGGAGGGGCGCTCAAGGCTTTGTCGCCAGCAAGAGACCAACCTGGGCAACCTGGTGGCCGACGCAATGCGCGAACAGGCAGGAGCCGACTGCGCTCTGATTACCGGGAGCAGCATTCGAGTGGACAAGGTTGTGCCGGCCGGGGTTCTTACGCGTCGACAGGCGATGATGATTTTGCCTTATGAGAACGGAGTGGTGAAGGTTCGACTCAACGGACGCGAGTTGCTGGAGGTGGTGGAGCACTCGCTGTCCGACCTGGGGCCGGAAAATTCGTCCTTTCCGCAGGTTTCGCAACTGCAAATCTTCTACAATCCTGGCCTGCCGGCCGGCCATCGAGTGCTGGAGCTCAAGGTGGCCGGTCAGCCACTGCAGCTGGAGCGAGACTACACCTTCGGTTGTAGCGAGTTTATTCGTAAGGGCGGCTGTGGCTTTGAGATGCTGCCCAAGGCTCAACTGCTGGTTGAGCCCCACGATGCGCCGGCCGAGGGCGTTGCTCTAATTGAGTATCTGCACCGTCACCAGCTCATTTCACCCACCAAGGAGGGCCGAATTCAGGCCGTCACCGGCCGGTAAAGCCCAATTTCTTCAAGGTATTCTTGCAGGTCGGTGCGGGCGGCCGGCTGGCTCCGAAAAGCCACGTATCCGTCCGGTCTGACCAGGTAGAGGGTCGGTTCCACCGCGCCATAACGCTTGTGAATGGCGCTGCCTTCATCCCACCAGGCTGAGGGCAGTTCCCCTGGCAACTGATGGGCGTCAAATCCGATCCAGTGAACTCCCATCAGTTCGTGCATCTCTGCGTTGACCCAGCGGGCGCACTCAAGTGCGGCGGGGTCGGGGCCGCTGGGATTCAGGCCCGACAGGACCAGCAAATGAAAGCGCGTGTCCGACATCAAGCCAAACAGGTGGGCTTCGTTTTCTGCCTTGAGGATGTGGCCGTCGGGCGCGCGGTCGCCAGGGTGCACGCCATGTCCCAGCAGCCAGGCCGCGTTGCCCGGGTGTACCTCGCGGTTGAGCGGGCTTTTTGGGTATTTGACGGCCAGTTCAGCCGCCTGCTCGGCGATTTTGTGGCGCACAAAGTCAAACGAACTGACGAAGGAGACGACCGTATTGCGCAGCGCCTGCAGCAGCGGATTGCGGGTGCTCACGACTTTTCGAGCCCGGCTGGTCTGAGCCACCACCGCCGCCCCGATGGGGCCCCGCTCCAGTTGATAGGAATCTAGAAAGGGCTCGGCGGGCAAAATCCCCTTTTCAATCAAGGCCAGTTTCCAGCCCAGATTAAAGGCGTCTTGCATGCCTGTGTTCATGCCTTGTCCGCCTACCGGACTATGGACGTGAGCGGCGTCTCCGGCCAACAAAACTCGGCCGTGGCGGTAGCTTTTTGCGTGGCGTTCATTGATGCGGAAGGCGGCTAACCAGACGGGGTTGCTGAGCTGAATATGATCAAGGCCTCGCCGGATGAGTTCCTGCTGCATCTCCTGTAAGTCCGGCTCCCGAGGAGCTTCGCCCGGGCTGCACTGGTCGCGTAGCACGAACGCACGCACCTGTTTGCCTTGAATTGGGAAGAAGGCAGCGATCCCAAGAGGGGTGATGTAAGAGATCACTTCGTCGTAGAAGGGGAGACCCTCGATGTCGCAGTCGACCAGGGCAAACTCCTGGGCAACGGTGTCTCCTTCCAGCTTTACTCCCAGGCTGTGGCGTACGCTGGAACGAGCGCCGTCACAGGCCGGCAACCATGAGGTGGAGACGGTTTCATGACTGCCGTCCGCGTGTTGAAGTTGAACGTCCACATGTCCCGCGTGCTGCTTCAGGCCGATAACCTGAACCGGCCTCTCCACCCTCACTCCGTATTTGGCCAGGTGATCGATCAACAAGGCCTCGGTGACGCTTTGAGGCAGTCCCAGGACGGGATAGGGGCTTTCTAAATCGTAAAATGTAACGTGGCTCAGGCGCTGAGTTTTGTTTTCGAAGACGCTCATTCCGCGCCAGGGATTGCCGCTTTCCACAAAGCGATGAGCCACGCCCGTCTTTTCCAGGAGTTCCAGCGTCCGCGGCCAGACCACCAGCGCCTTGGATTTGTCGGTGGGCTCGGGATTGCGGTCGACGATACGCACCGGTAGACCGTGGCGTACTAATTCGCAGGCCAGGGTCAGTCCCACCGGGCCTGCTCCGGCGATGAGAATTGGCTTGGGATGCATTTCCGGGAGTTCTTTTTTTTCCCGTGAGGGCCTTCAGGGTTTTCCTCCCGTTCTTGCGAAGCNNTGTGGTCATGAGAAGGCTCTGGGTACTCCTGTTTGTGCTGCTATTTGCTGGTCCGATTCTGGCTCGCAACCGCACGCTGATTGTGGTCATACCATTGCCGCAGGCGAAATTTCCGCCGGAATGGACGCAGACCATCCATGTCTCGTTGGATTTTGAAGGCGACTCGGTGGCCGACCATCGCTATTTTAAGCCCGGGGGAAAGGAATTTCGAGCCATTCTCAAGGGGAAGATTCCGAATGAAGTACTCGAGGTCGAGGTGATGTGCCTGAGCAAGGGCGAAAAGCACATTTCCGTCTTTCGTCAGAGCGTGCACATCAAGAAGGAAACTCGTAGTCTTAAGCTCGACCACCTGCGTTTCGTGGAAACCATCAACCAGTGACCAGGTAGATCATCAGGGCCACCTGTCCCAGCCACAGCCCCAGCGCCACGGGGCGTTGCAGGCGGATGACCGCCAGCGGATCTTTGAGTTCCAATAAGGCCACCGGGACCAGGTTGAAATTGGCCGCCATCTGGGTCACCAACGTGCCCGAGGCTCCCACCGCCAGGGTCAAAATGGCCAGAGCGTCGGGGTCGGCTGCAAAGGGCTTGAGCAGCAGGGGGCTGAGAATTCCCTGAGCCACCACCGGGAAAGCGGCGAAAGAATTGCCCGTCAGGGCCGCCAGTCCAGCCATGGCCAAACAATTGGCCACCACCAGGGCCACCCTTTGTTCCGGGGACACCACGCGTAGTACCCAATCCGCCATCCAGGTTCCCACCCCAGCCTGGGCAAAGACCAGTCCCAAGGACGCCAGCAGTTGAGGGAGCAGACTGAGTGCCCCCAGTGAGTCATTGAGTTTACGGCCGGCTTCACCCACCTCAGGCAGTCGGGCGCCGGTGACCTGCATGGCCGTTGCCAGCGCGGCCAGGCTGCCGCAGGCCAGCCCCAACAGCGCGCCCTTGGAAAGATCCCAGCCTTGCCAGCGACAGATCAGCGAGGCGATTAAGATGCCCGCGGGCATCATAAGTACCGGCCAGAGCAGTCTGGAGCCGCCATCCCCTTTCAGGCTGGGCATGGCGCTGCCCGCCCGAACTCCGCCGGCTCCGTCCAGGCAAACCAGCGCCACCACCAGCAATCCCGCCAGCCAGGGGGGGAGCAGGCTTCCCAAACCAAACAAAATGCCCAAAATAAACCAGAAGCTACCAGTGCTCACCCGTCGAGGATGCTGCAGATCGCGCCAGGTCAGGGTGGCCAGCCAGAGCAGCATCAAGCCCGTCAGGACAAAGACGCCTTCAAGCATCCTGGTCTCGACTCAGTCGCGCGAATTGCCAGCCGGCCAACAGCAGACACAGCAAGCACGGGAAGATGGCGTAGCCGACCATGCGCCAGAGGCTCATCGGATAGCCCAGACCCTTCATAGTGGCAAAGGCCATCAAGACGCCGCCCCCGACCGGTGAAAGGTTCTGGCCGTAAAAATTCCCGTAGTTTTCAGCCGCTGCGGCAGCCGCTTTGAACTTCTCGTGCTCAGGTTCCGGCGTTTCGGCGCAAACCATCGGTGCCAGCAGGGGACGTACCAGGTTCGGGTGGCCGTTGAGGCGCAAGCCGAGTGCTCCGCAACCCACCCTCAGAATCTGGTAACTGAGCAAAAGTTGGGCCGGTCGACGCCAGCCCCGGCGGTGAATCCACTCGCCGATCCACTCTTTGAGTCCGTAGCGCTCGACCGTGGCCACGGCCGGAAGGGTGAGCAGGAATAAGGTCAGATTTCGATTGTCCAGAAAGGCCTTACCCAGAATCTCGAGCAAGGCCAGCGGGCTCAGTCCACAGCCCAATCCGGCCACCAGGGCCGAGAGCAGCACCACCACCGTGGTTCGCAGTCGCAGCGCCAGTCCCAAGATGAGCAAAAAAACGGCCCAGCCTTGCATGAGAAATTCCTTCGTCAAGTGTCCGGTCCTGAAGGTAAATGGGAATAAATCTTAATAAGTTGCTCTGAAACTTAATTCCCATATAGCTTTGGAGGTGTTTATGACTCATTTACGTCGACTTTGGTCACGTTATCGCATGGGCAATTGGTTCCGCACCAGGCCTCAGGCCGAATCTCCCCCAGACCCGCTGTTGAAAGTGCCGATGTTACTGCCGGCGCTGCTGTCTGAGCCTTCCAATCCGACCGCCGTGACCAAGGTCGCCGTCACCGCTGTCAGTCTGCATACGCTGGTGTGCAAGACCGGTCGTCTGGAGCAAGAGGGCTCGATTTTGCGTTTAGATCTGCATTGGCCCGATTTGGAAGCAGTGGAACTGGTTGTTGAGGTGGATTGGGTGGACCTCTCCAGTTTTGGACATTCCCTGGGTTTGAGCGTGCTGCATCAGCACGAGAGTCGTAGACAGCTTCAGGAACTCCTAAGTCGCTTACAGCAGAGTCTGAAGGAGCCGAACACACTGATGCGTCCATGAGTTATTGAACAATTTTCAAATGCATGCAGGACCCTGCGGCTCACATTTGAATCTTTCTCAAGCTTTGAATGTGAGACGAGGGTGTTTATGTCTTTGAAACCCGCCGATGACCCTTCTTTTCGGGTCGGTGCCGAGCCGAATGACGCGCTCTCGGTCATGACGCGCTTGCGCGCGACCCAGGCCTTCGAAAGCAATGAGCCGGATGAACTAGATGGGGCCGTGGACGAACTGATCGATAAGAATATCGATCAGGAGAAGCCCGACTGGTCGGAAGTCACCCGCAAAGTGATGCGGGGTGTCGTGGAAAGCATTGCTGACCAGGAAGACGCCGATTGGGCCATTCGTCGGGCCTCGCATCGGGCCGTGCTGGCCGTGGCCAGGCGCTGGGGAAACATTGTCATGGCCGGTAAAGCCACCGTGGTGGCCACCCAGGAGGCGGCCAGCAAAGCCGGCTTCGATTCCGTGAGAGCCGTGCAGCAGGCCGGCCTGGGAGCCATCGAAGGAGTTCTGCAGGTCGGCCCGGTGGCTTATCCCGTTTTGCAGCGGGAGATTACGCCCATGGTTGAGGACTTTCAAGAAGTGCTGGCTGAGGAGCGGCGTTCGGGTGAGTGGATGCTGCGCTCGTTGGAGCGATCGACTCTCGAGTTGCCAGTTGTGCCGGTTTCCGAACCCCCTTCGCCCGCCTTTGATTTAGACGCTTCCGACTATGAGGCCATCAGCCAGGCTGTGCCCGTCGAAATGGTGGCGGACGAGCTCGCTCCGGTCGCCGTTGAGGCGGCCGCTCCTGTGTCTGAACCGGTCGCCCCCGTGCTGCTGGAAGATGAGGATGACGAGGAC
>JAFEBA010000094.1 GCA_018266105.1 bacterium
ACACAGTGTTCGGGGCTAGCCTTCTTCGCGTGCCACGCCATCGATGAGAATCAATCTTCAGGGCACGCGACTCCGTTGGTTCCCAACTCCTGTTCGGTCCGCTGGAGACTTACGGCTCACAGGTTCGCCTCAAAGTCTCCTGCTTCCCTGAACAGGGTGTTTGAGACTAGCCTTGCCTTCATCTGAGTGTGCACTCAATTGCCCGCTCGGCCGCGCCCGCGTGCTGAGGCGGGCTATTGAGGACGAAGAGCCTGTTGCATTTTTCGGACTGACCACTCGTTCACAAATCTCTCACACATGACTTGCTCATGAAAAGCTAACCTGCTTGTGGCAGAACGTCCCCCAAGGAGGGGTGTCGCCCCACACACAGGAGGCTTAGATGATCAACGAGATCAGATTTCCCGGAGCGGGCCTGACCGCACCCAAAAGCAATGGCGTGACCGCCAGCAAGCAGGAGAAAGTCGGCGACCGAGTGGAGACCGGCTCCAAGTCGCACAAAGAATTCCGCCTGGCTGACGTCCTTTCGGCCACGGCCGCGGAGGCCAGCTCCCTGGCCCCGAAACTGGCTGACCACGTCGAAGGTGAAGTGCTGGTTAAGCTCAGACCAGGTATGGGCCTGGACGGCCAGGACGACTTCGCTGGCGACTACGGCGGCGAGGTCGCCGAGCACATCAAGATGAGCGGCCAGATGCTGCGCAACTTCAACGGCGATCTCCTCCGCATCAGCCTTCCCGAAGGAATGACCACGGCTGAGGCCATCGTGGCGATGAGTAAGGACGAGCGCGTTGAATACGCGGTCACCAACGATCGCATTCAGATCCCCGAGACCCGCGAAGTGCCTCTCAGTCCTGAGCAGCTGGGTCAGCCCACGGGCAATCAGCCCAATGAAGGGCCACAGAATCTTCCTAAAGACCTCTCCCCCAAGCTGTGGGGCATGAACAATACCGGCCAGGAAGGCGGCAAAGTCGATAGCGATATCGATGCTCCCGAAGCCTGGGCCATCACTACCGGCAGCAAGGACGCCATCATTGCCGTGATTGATACCGGCGGTGACTACAATCACAAGACGCTTTCCTCCAACGCCTGGACGAATCCGGCCGACGGAACCCACGGCTACAATGCCATCACCGGCACCAATGACCCTATGGATGACCACTACCACGGCACCCACTGCTTCGGCACCATCGCCGGCAACGGCACCGACGGTGTTTACGGCGTCAATCACAAGGCCAGCGTGATGCCCATCAAGTTCCTCAGCAACAATGGCGGCGGCACCCTGGCTGACGCCATCAAGGGAGTCACCTGGGCGACCGAACACGGTGCTCGCATCACCTCCAACTCCTGGGGCGGCGGCCCGTACAACCAGGCTCTGAAAGACGCTTTCGCCTCCTCGCCAGCGCTTCACCTGATCGCGGCCGGCAATGACTCCAACAACAATGATGCCTCTCCCACCTACCCCGGCAGCTATGACTGCGGCAACATTGTCTCGGTGGCGGCCAGCGATCGGAATGACCGCCTGGCTTCCTTCTCCAACTACGGCGCCACCAGCGTCGACTTGTCAGCCCCCGGCGTGAGTATCTGGTCCACCGCCCCGGGCAACAAATACAAGAATCTGGACGGTACGTCCATGGCCACCCCCCACGTCTCTGGCGTGGCCGGCCTGATCGTGGCCCAGTACCCCGGGATCACCAATGAAGAAATCAAAGCTCGCCTGATGAATGCGGTGGACGACGTGCCCGCATTCCACGGCAAGATGATCTCGGGCGGCCGCCTCAACGCCGCCAAGGCGTTGGCCCCCGACTTCGGCGCCCCGGGCACCCCCGACGGCTTCGGCGTCAGTGAAGCCAAGGCCGGTCGCGTTAAACTGGGCTGGGTCGCTTCCGGCGACGACGGCGCTGAGGGTGGCGCCGCTGCCCGCTACGAAGTGCGCTATAGCGACCGCCCCATCTCGACTGGAACCCCCGGCCAGGGCGAAGTCAGCTTCGACCAGGCCACCTCGGTCAACGTGGGTCGTCCCGGTGAACCCGGTTCGAAGGAAGCCGCCACTGTGGATGTGCCGCTGAGCGGAGCCGAGAAGACCTACTACTTCGCGCTACGCTCCACCGACAAAGTGGGCAAAGCTTCGGAAATCGTGACCGCTTCGGCGCTGGTGCCGGCCGCTCAACTGGCCTTCGACGGCAATGCGGAAGGCGCGTTCACTTCATCCAGCTGGAGCCAGGTTGAAGAACCCGGCCGCGGCAAGGTCTGGACTGACAGCGCCAGCGGGGACTACGCCAACAACGCCGATACGGCGGTGACCAGCAAGGCTGTGTCGCTGGCCGGAATGTCAGGCTCCAAGTTGATCTTCGACGCCAAATACGCCACCGAAGCCAAATATGACATGGTGAAGGCCGAAGTCAGCGCTGATGGCGGCAAGACATGGACCACCGAAGCCACCTACACCGGAAGCAGCGACTGGAAGCAGCAGCAGATCGACCTGTCCCGTTATGACGGCAGAAACATCCAGTTCCGCTTCCACCTGACCTCGGACGGCTCGGTCAGCGGCGACGGCTTCAGCTTCGCCAACGCCGTGATCGCGGGCGGCCAGTAATCCATACATCGTTCATCTAAGCCAACTGTAGGGGCCCCTCCGGGGGCCTTTTTTCTTTTCAGTGGAGCCGAGTGGAGCTGAGCAAAATGCCGTCCTCGTCGCAGTAGACCCACTGCCCAGGGCGAAAATTCAAAGCCGCGAACTCGACCTCGACGCCTTCCTGGCCCTGCCCTTTCTTAACGCTTTTGCGAGGATTGGTGGCCAGCGCCTTGACTCCCAGCGGGAGGCAGGCAAGGGCCTTGGAGTCCCGGACACAGCCGTTGAGGATGATGCCGGACCAGCCGTTGTCCACCGCCAGCACGCCCAGCAGGTCGCCTAGCAGCGCGCAACGAGTCGAGCCTCCCCCATCGACCACCAGCACCCTGCCCAGACCGGGTTGTTCCAGGTTGCGACGCACCAAAGAGTTGTCTTCGAAGACCTTCAGGGTTCTTACCTCGCCGTAGAAACGTGAGTTCCCACCGTAGTCACGCAGACAGGGTTCCCCCACCTGCACCTTTCCTTCGTGTGCATCGTAAAGATCGGCCGTGGCCAGGTTCATGGCTTCCTCCCGGGCTGGTTTTGTAGGCCTTTTGTTTCCAGCCCCCTGAAGGCCTTCACGGGCTTTGAGCAGAACGCGACTTGGTGAAGATTCAAGGCGTGATTCCCGCTCCACCCTTTGCTCTGTTGGAGTTCACGGGGGTGGAGCGCAATGATTTTTTGCAGCGACTCTTAAGCAACGAGATGTTGCTTAGACCCGGCCAGGCAACCTCGGCCTACTACCTGAACGTTCAAGGGCGTCCGCTCTCTCAGTTCTGGGCCTTCCAGTGGTATGAGAGCACCTGGTTAGTGTGTCCTCGGGAGCTGGCCGAAACCGCCCTGGCCGAACTGGACAAAATGCACTTTGGCGAGAAACTCCGCATGCACGACCGGAGCCGCGAATGGCAGGCCACCATGCTGGTCGGAAGTCAGCGACAACAGTGGATTTCAGAGCGACTTGGTCAACCCGCTCCGGCCGGCCCCTGGGCCTTTTACCAGGAGGAGGACTGGCTGCTCTGCCGGTTCCCCTTTCTGGCCTCCGGTAGCGACCTTGTTTTCACCAAAAAGCCTCTCTTTGACGACCTGCGCGACCTCAGTGCCAGCTGGGATTGGGAGCGTATTCAGGCCGGCCGCCCATGGCCCAGCGACTGGACGGAAAAGACGATGCTGCTGGAGGTTGCCGAAACGTCCGATTACGTGGATGGGAAAGGCTGTTACCCGGGCCAGGAAGTGGTGGCCCGCACCCTCCACCGGGGACATATCAACCGGCATATCTGCACGCTCAGCGGCTCCGGCAACCTACCCCTGGTGGGATGCAAACTCAAGCATGGCGAGAAGGAAGTGGGCTGGATTTCCAGCCTGGCCAACCGCTCCCAAGAGATCGCCGCCCTGGCATTTCTTCGACGGGAAGTCTGGGAGCCCGGCACGCAGCTGGAACGCGAGGACGGCGGCTTGATGACAGTTCAGAGTCCGCGCCGAGAGGATTAAACGGATGCAAGAATATCTTCGAGTGCTGCGGGATGTGCGCGAGCACGGAGTCTTCAAAGCGGACCGTACCGGCACAGGCACGTACAGCCTTTTCGGAGCGCAGATGCGCTTTGATTTGAACGCCGGCTTCCCGGCCGTAACCACCAAGAAGCTGCACATGAAATCGATCCTCTACGAACTGCTCTGGTTTTTGCGCGGGGAGACCAATGTCAAATGGCTGCAAGAGCGCGGAGTCAGTATCTGGGACGAGTGGGCCGATGAGCAGGGAAATCTGGGACGAGTCTACGGAGCCCAGTGGCGCTCCTGGCGCCGGCCAGACGGAACCAGCCTGGACCAGATCCAGCAGGTGGTGCAATCCTTAAAGACCAACCCCGATTCCCGCCGTCACATTGTCAGCGCCTGGAACCCGGGGGAGCTGGAAGAGATGGCCCTCCCCCCCTGCCACGCCTTTTTCCAATTCTATGTGGCCGAAAATCGGCTCTCCTGCCAGCTCTATCAGCGAAGCGCCGACCTTTTCCTGGGCGTGCCTTTCAACATTGCCTCCTACGCTGCTCTGACCATGATGATGGCCCAGGTTTGTGACCTTCAATTGGGTGACTTTGTGCACACCCTGGGTGACGCCCACATCTACAGCAACCACCTGGAGCAGGTGGATCTGCAGCTTTCCCGCACTCCCCATCCGCTGCCGACGCTCGAGCTCAACCCGGATCGCAAACGTTTGGAAGACTTCCAGTATGAGGACTTCCAACTGCTCAATTACCAGCACCATCCCGCCATCAAGGCGCCGGTGGCGGTCTGATGCTGATCACCATCGCGGCTCTGAGTCGCAACCGAATCATCGGCGAACAAGGCCAGATTCCCTGGAACCTTCCAGGCGATATGAAGCACTTTCGGGAGAGCACCTCGGGCGGCGTGATCGTCATGGGACGAACCACCTTCGAGTCCATCGGCCGGCCTTTGCCCGGCCGCGAGAACTGGGTTCTTACGCGTAGCGGCAAAGCCATCGAAGGCGCTCGAGTCTTCTCCTCAGTCGCGGAAGTTCTGGCGGCCGTGCCCGAGAACAAGCCGGTCTGGATCATCGGCGGGGAGCAGATCTATCGGGAGTTCCTGCCCCACTGCCAGAAACAGCTACTCACCCTGGTCGACGCGGAAATCGAGGGGGACACGCGCTATCCCGACTTTTCCGAAAGCCAGTGGCGTCTGACCTCTCGAGAACCGGGACCGGCGGGCGAAGAATACGGCTATGAATTTTGCACTTACGAGCGGGTGTGACGTGCTAAATAGTCAGCGAGCAACTTCTTAAGCTCTTCACGCTTGCCCACTGCCGGGCATTTCTCCAGAGCCTGTTCCAGCGACCACTGCTCGACCCGAGCGACATGCTGCAGAGCCATCAGAGCCGCCCGTTCCCCACCCGCGGAGAGCACCACCACCGGCGAGACGCCCCGAGCGAACTCCCGCCGCAGCATGTCCATGTCTTGTTCCGACCAGCTTCTGGCGGTGACAGGAATGGACACCCGACTGATGCCCTTGTCCTTAAGATTTTCAGGCAGGGCATTAATTTCATTGACCTTGCGCAGGTCCACCACCAGCTTGCTTTCGGGGTTGTCCTGGGCCACGGCCTGATCCAGCCAGGCTGAATCACAGGCCAGAATCTTCAAATCACGGCAGGTCAGTTCTAAACGCACTCAGGGCTCCTTGGGATGATCTTCGGTGCTGGTTGAACCCGGAAAGAACATCTCCTGCATTTGCTTGCTTTGAACCGTGCCGGTTACCACGCCGTCCAGACTACCGATATCTTCTTGGGAGAGGTCGATTTTGACTGCGAAGAAACGTTCATGCAGGGCCTTGCACAACTGGGCAGCCGGAGTCTGATCTTTCTCTAGCTTAGGCAGCGCGTCGGTGGCGCGCAAAACGCTGTTATCTGGGCCCAGCAAACGGGCACCCGAGGCGCTAACCTCGATCTTGAAAGCACCGTCTTCTTCTCGAAAGCGCGGAGAACGTCGGCACATTTCCACCACTTCGTTGGCCACGGCCGAGCCATCGCTGGCATAGCTCACTGGAAGTTCGATTTCCAGGCTCCGCATCAGCCCGGGTCCGTCGTTCATCACCCGCTGCAGCAAAGGGATGGCCTTCTCAAGATCCCCCCGCGTCAGGTAAATCTTGGCGGCTCGGGCCTGCACTCGCACGGCCAGCAGACGCTCGGATGCGGGCAATTCCTTCAGGACCTGCTCCAGGCTGGCCAGCGCCTCGTCTGTGCGACCGGCCTTGGCCATCGCCTCGAACCGAATCGAGTTCAGATAGGGCTTCTCCAATTCTAAAGTCTCGAAGTTTTTGGCCTCCAGCTGATCCAGAGCTGCCAGGGTGGTCCCGGGACCGAGCAAGGTGGCCAGCTCCAGGCGGACATAGTTCGGGATCAGGACAGTGCCCGGGGCGTAGGTATAACGCAGGCAGCTCAAAATGCGCCCGTGCGACACGATGATGGAAGCGGCCTGCTGTCCCTTCAGATAGGCCTGCCAGGCCAGATCACGCTGTTTCCAGAGAAGCTTCCACCATTTCAGGCCGCCGGTCCAGGTCATCTCCTCACGAATGGCGTTGCGCTGAGCGTTGGCCGCCTCACGGTAAATGATCATGTTGGCCGCTTCCCACTGGTCGCGCTGGACCGAGTCGCCGCCCTTGCGATCGGGACGCTCCACAAACTGATTGGCCAGAGAATAGGCCCGATCGACCATTCCCAATTGCAAGAATAGCTCGCAGGCGAGCTGGCGATTGGCGGCCCAGGTCTGCTGCTCCAGATAGGCGTCCTGGTCGTGGGTCCACTGATTGCACTTCTTCAGGGCGGAGGCAGCTTCGGGGTAGCGAGCCTGACCCAGATAAAGGGTGGCCAGATCCCACCAGGGATTGGAAAAAGACTGAGGGTCGAAGTATTCGCTGGATTCGAGAAAGAGCTTTTCGGCCTGATCAAACTGCAGCAGACATGCTGAGGCTTCGCCAGCATTGCGTAGATAGACCACGCTCTGCTTCCAACCGTTCTCCCGGACCTTGGCCAACAGCAGTTGGAAGGCCTCACTCCCCTTGCGCAGGTGGTCGGTTTCCATTTCCAACGCTCCCAGCGAGTTGAGGGCCTGCACGACCGTGGTTTCGTCGTTGGGTGCGCCATTCAGGGCGGTGGCCAGCCTCTGGCGTGCTTCCTGCTCCTTGCCTAACTTCATGAGCGGCCAGCTATAGAAGGCCTGGATCAGGGGCAGATGCTGGCCAAAATGAGCCACCAGCAGCTCATCCAGCTTGTCCCAGTTCTTGATCTGGTCTTCATACATGTCCATCTCGCCGGAAACCTGGCCTTGCTCCAACAGGGCCTTTTCCAGCCAGCCCCAGGGAGCGCTATAGCCATCACCATACTGCTCCTTGTATTTTTTCATACACTGATCCAGGTACCAGTGGGCTCGAGGCAGATCGCCCTCACCATTGTGCAGCACGCAACCCATGAAGAAGTAGGTTGAGACCTTATTGGAGGTTTGAGGGTCGGCCAGCATTTTCTCAGTCAACTTGCGCAAAGCCACCCACTTGCGTTCCTGGATATTGCTCAGAGCCAGTTGCTCATCGATGCTCAGGGGGCCCAGATTGGCGTCTTGAGCGACCACACCCGTCACCAGGAGCAAACCCAGACTGATGGCTGCCAGCAAACGGCGCATCATTTCATGGTCGACCGTGCCAACATCTCCATGGGCCCCTTCAAGCATCGTTTAACGACTTCATGGACATCCTCCACTCCTGGCGCCAATTCCAGGCGGTGGCTGAAAACGTGGGGAGCCAGGGTGGTCACATCCTCCGGAATCACGAAGTCCCGGCCCCTCATGAAGGCCAGCGCCTGCAGAGCCGGGAGCAGCAGAACCAGGCTACGGGTAGAGACGCCCTGGGCCACTTCGGGAGAGCGCCGCAGGGCGGTGGCGACCTCGACCAGAGAGTCACTCAGGCGAGGGTCTATATAGACGTGCTCATCAATCACCCGGCGCGCTTCCACCAACTGATTGCGAGTCACCCTGGGAGCATTGACGGGGGCTGTTGCGCGGCGATCACGGTAGGAGCGCAGAACGTCGATCTCAGCGGCTTTGTCAATGTAATCCATGCGAATCTTGAAGAGAAAACGATCTAGCTGCGCCACCGGCAGCGGGTAAGTGCCAACCTGATCGCGTGGATTCTGAGTTGCGATGACGAAAAAGAGCTCATCCAAAGCGTAGGTGTGGTTATCCACCGTGACCTGTTTCTCGGCCATCGCCTCCAACAGGGAAGACTGCACCTTGGGCGAGGTACGGTTGATTTCGTCGGCCAACAGCACATGGGCAAAAATCGGTCCGGGGCGGAAATGGAACTGCTGGGAATCCGGATCAAAGACGGAGACACCGGTCACATCGGAGGGCAAAAGGTCGGGAGTAAACTGCACCCGCCGAAAGGGCTCGATGAAGTCCTTGGCCACCTCGTCCTGAATGGATTCGCCCAAAGCTTTGGCCAGGGTGGTCTTTCCAGAGCCCGGGTGATCCTCCAGAAGCACGTGACCATCGGCAAGCAGCGCGATCAAAATCAGGTCGATGACCTCGTCACGGCCGCGCACGGCGAAAGTCAGGCGTGCTTTCAGTTGTTGCACCACCTGTTTGGCTTGAGCCAGCAACTCCTGACGGGCACTGGCGTTAACGGTTGAACTCACTCGATCGGTCCTTCCTGATGCCTCACCTGGAACTCCACCAGGAAAGCGGGTTGATAAATCCGAGCAGGCGACGCCAGACCGGATATCGGCGCGCGATCTGCTGGTGCAGTTGTTCGCGCAGCTGTAAAAGCTCTTTCGAATTGGGTTCTTGCTCGCCCAGCACGCAGCCAAAGTGACGGTAGGTCAAGCCCTCCAGGGCTTCCATTCCCACCCTTCGGGCAAACTCAAGGCGTCCTTCACCATAGGCCCGGACCACCCCGACCTCGGCCAGTTGATCCTGACCCGAACGCAGCACGGCGACCGCCAGGCGCTTGCCTGAAGCCCACATCGGCTCGAAGCGACGATAGAACTTGTAGAGGTAGTTGGCCACAAAGGTGGTCAAAAAGCCCCACTTCAAGATCTGGAACCCGGCCAGCAGCAGGAAACGCATGAGCTCCTGCAGGTTGATTTTGCGGAAAGCCTTTTCCTCAGCCGGCGGCTTCTTACTCTTGGCACGAGCCAGTTCGCCCAGCAGGCGCTGCAGGTTGGGATCCGGTTCTTCGAGTTCACCGCCCTCGTGCTTCTCCGGACTGATATCCAGAGTCACCCAGCCGGCCCCCTCAAGGTAGACCTCGGGCCATTCGTGAGCTTCGGCGCTACGCAGCAGCACCGAAGAACCGCTGCCCCGGTTTCGAGCATCAGTGGCGTAGCCGGCACCGCAACGGGCGGGCAGGCCAATCGACCGCCACAGGTAGACGGCCGCGTGAGCCTGATGGACGCAGTAGCCGCGCTGACGAACAAACAGATACTCGGCCACCGGGTCCTTGGAACCCTGATAGTTGGCCTTCATGGTGTATGTGACGGTCTTATCCATCCACAACTTGATGACCAGCGCTTTCGCGAAATCGGAGTGAGCGTACTGGGCCGGCAGTTGGGATAGACACTTCTCGGCCAAAGCCTTGTAGCGAGGATCGTCAGGGAGTTCAGTATAGTGCTTCCAGGTTTTCTCATCCCAGTTCGGATTACCGGCTTTGAGGCCAAAGAGCTCCTTGTAATCTACCTTCAAGACCCGCGACTTGCAGTCGTAGGCATTCATAAACTGACTGGGGTTGGGGTTCTCGGCCGAGCTGGCGCTGATCCCATCGACCAGGGTGAAGGGCCGGGTATGCCCTTCGATCATGGCCACAAAGCTGGTCAGGTCGCGATGATAGGGCGAATTGGCAGGCACCGAAGTTTCGATGTTGATGGTCTGATTGAACCCGGGATACTCACGCAACAGGTCGCGGTCGGTTGTACCGGTGGTGTCTTCCACCAGGCGCTTCCCATTGAACTGGCTGAAGGCGGTCTGGCGAAAATAGTAGTAACCGAAGGTGGGCTGGTAATCGTCATCCAACAGAACAATGGCCACCGGCTTGGACTTTTGCTTCTGATCCTGATCCGGAGCCTTGTCCAGCTCCATATCCTGGGCCTCAGAGCGGCCGCCTTTGCCACCCTTGCCCTTGCCTTTGGCGGCTTCCTGACGCTCGCGACGTTCTTTTTCTTCCTGTTCCTTCCGCTGCTCGTCTTTCTCTTTGTCCTGGTTGCTCTTGCCCCCCACGCCCAGTGGATCGCGAATGTCAAAATCCAGCAGCTTGCGGTTGGGGAGGATGGCGTAAAGCACAGAGATCAGTAAGAACAGCAGAATCAGATCAAACCAGGAAGCGCGCCGGGTGCGTCGCCCATTCTGGAGCACCACCAACAAAGCGGCGGCCAGGGCCCCCAGCCCAAACAACACAGGAATCGGGTCGAGGTTCTGCGACCAGAGCGGGTCCACCAAAAAATAAGGCCGACTGATATAGCCCTGACGGTGGGCGGCCAGGGGGCTCGCCAGCAGCAAGGTCACGCTCAAAATCTCAGCCGTGATGAGCGCCGGCTGTCGGCCGCTCAAAAAACGCAAAAGGCAAGTCGAGGCCAGGGCCTGGCCTCCCCAGGCAAGCCACTGCGAGAGGATGAAAGAATTCTCCGCTCCCAATAGACTGGCCAGAGCGTAATTGTCAGAGACCAGGCTCGCCAGCATTTGCGAGAAAAGCCAGAGACCAAAGGCCATTGCCGCCGCCGGCAGCATGCGCAGGCGAGTGCCCGCCAGCAAGCAGCCGGCCAGGTAGCCGCCAAACCCCCCCCAGGCAGCGATGATGGCCGCCGAGGGCAGACTGACGAACCAGGTGGCCACTCCGGCGGCCACGGCCCAGACCAGGGCACAGGCGAGTTCGCGCCAGCGAATTGAACTAAACACGAGCCCGGCCTCCATAACGTACGAATCCCTCTTGGGCAGGCAGATACATCCAGCGCTCTTTTCCCACCCCGGCCAACTGATTGAGCACCTCTTCTGGTTCCCCAACTCGCAATTCTGGCGGAGTGGACAGGAGCATCGGCGAAATACGCTTCCACCAGGCGGGCATAGGACGGGGCCTCGCGCCACTGACCAGGCCTCCCGGTGAGGTCACGAAGCTGACCTCGATGCCCGCCACGCGAGCCGAGGCCCGAACTTCCTCCAGCCATTTGCCAGGCAGACTGGGTAAAGCCACCATACAGCCGGTATATCCATCCCGCGCTGCCTGCTGCAGAAAAGCGCGCAAAGCTGGCTGGGGCTTGCCGCTCTGGGCCACATTTCCAGATCGAGCCAGAAAAGTCAGAGCTTCCTCGACCCGATCACAATGGCCCTGGTTTCCATCCGCGCCAAAGCGCCAGCCACTGCCCAGTAAGCCGCTTTCCAGGATGGTCCGCATCAGAGCGGCGCAGGTTTCATCCAGAGGCCCGGCCACCAAGTAGGCACATGTGCGCGGAGTGGGGGCAATTGCGCGCTCGGGTTGGCGCACCATCAGCCGGCCGGTGCGGGCGTAGAGTTTCCAAAGCAGCAGTTTGGGCGGATCGCCAGCCGCATACTGGCGCATGTCCACACGATCGCCCACAGCCTCACCACGAGGGTCTGATACGTCATCCCCGCCGTGAAAAGCAGTCACAAAAGTGCGCCGATTCAGGGGCAAGGGCACCGGGAGAACCTGCAGCGTGAGACCCTGGCGACGACGCAGGCGAATCGATGCGAAACCCAACACGTCGCAGATCTCGAACTCGCGTTCAATACCGTTGACCAGGCAGCGCTGGTGGAAAACAAATTCTTCGAAGGCACCTTCAGGATCTTTGCTCCAGCGCACTTTAACGCCCTGGGGAGCAAGCCAGCGCCAGTTGACCTCAACCAGCGGCAGCCAGGGGGGCGGCTTGAGCAAGTGCAGTCGGCCGGGTGCATTGACCAGGAGAGCCGAAATTTCCGCAGGGAAGCCTGAACTGGCTTCGTTCCACCAGTAGTGCGTCAGGACCGCGCCCAGGCAAACCAGAAAAATATCCAGGATCGCCACCACCGCGACAACCAGCGAAGTCATCAGCAAGATCAGGTCTTGCTGCATCAATCCAAAGTACACGAGCAGCAGGGTGGCGCCGCCCAGGATAACAAGACCAGCCGGTTTGACGGGAAAGATTCGCCACGCCATAGCCAGGCGAGGCTTGATGCGGGAGGCCCACAGGCCGCCGCCGGAGGGGGCCTTGGGAACAACGCGAGGATTGGTCACTCCTGACGTTTCGTGCCTGGCGCGCGGGATTCCCTTCGGGCAGGGTTCATGCGGCCGGCTGCGAATTTACAAAGACAAGCGGGCCGGAGGCTCGCTTGAGTCAACCTGGATGTGGACAAAGCACGGTAAGGGCCGGCCTGAGTAGCCGGTCACGAGGAGGAGAAAACAACATGATGTGGGCCGTTATGGGCGTTGGGATGCTCTTCAACGCCATCCAACAAAACTCTCAGGCCGCGCAGGCTCGCGAAATGCAGCAGTCGCAACAGGCTGAGATGCAAAAGATGATGAAGTCGATGACCGCTCAACAGCAGTCGATGAACGACACCCCGTTCAACAACATGCTGGAGATCCAGACCGGTCTCCCCGAGTATCCTCAGGAGAACTTCAGCAATCTGCAGGAGATGCAGATGGGCCACATGGATGCTCGCGCCAACTTCACCGCCGAGTTGGACAACGACTTGCAATCGGCCAAAACCGCCTTCTTCCAAGATAACCATTACGAAACGGAGCTTGGCTCCGAGGGCCGCCAGCAGGTGGCGCTGGGACCGGACGGTCAGCCCAACGTCAAATTCGGAGGCGAGAACGGCGACCAGCGCACTGCCCGCCTGACCTTCGAGGGCGAAAAGAAGGCAGAACTGAACGACAAGCACGCCACCCAAAAAGAGCAATTCCTGAACAAAGAGAAAGAGAACTTCAAGGAGTTCCTGGCGATGAACCGGGACCGCCTGGAGAACCCCTACGTGCACGGCGAACTTCAGAAAATGGTTGTGGCCTCCAAGAAGAAGTCGCTGGACCTGCAGCAAAATCAGGAAGACGAGCGCTGGCGCGTGGATATGCCTCCCTCTGAAGAAATTGCGGCCAAACTTGACACAGGCCTGAAAAAGTTACACGCGATGGACCGCGAGCACATGGAAGCCGAGGAAAACTCCGAAGACGCCAAGGCTTTGATGGAGCACGACCAGGAGGTTGCGTCGATCCTCTACGACCACAAGCAGAAGGCCCAACAGGAAAAGTCAGAGGAAAACTTCACGATGGACCCGCGCAAGATGATGGCCATGGCTCAGCAGCGACGGGAACCCAAAGATGTAGGCAAGTCACTCCCCAGCTATTTGACCAACGCCATGTACGAGCTTGGCGTATACAGCGTCTAAACCGGATTGGGCTCGTATTCAGGTAGAGCCCCCCACCCCACGAGAAAAAAGCCCGACCGCAGGGGTCGGGCTTTTTTCTTTCCAGCCAGAAAAGATGTTTAGCACTGCCTGAAGAATGTCTATAAGAGGGCGGGGAAACTAATCAGAGGATCAATCGTGGAAACCAATCGCACCCTGGCTCAACTGCCTTTGAACCATACCGCCGTCGTTGAAAGCATCAACGGCCCGCAGCCCTTTGTGCGTCGCCTGCTATCATTGGGTGTCTCACCCGGCTGCCAGGTCCGCGTGGTGCGTCAGGCTCCCCTTGGCGATCCGCTACAGGTGGAAATCGGCCGGTTGCAACTGGCCATTCGGCGCCTGGAAGCAGGCCAAGTTCTGTTGCAGACCCAGTGAAAGTCCTTCGGGTCGCCACGGTTGGAAACCCAAATGTAGGTAAGTCCAGCCTGATCAATGCTATCGCGGGCTCCAACTTGCAGGTCGGCAACTGGCCGGGAACCACTGTGGATCGCCTTTCAATCAGCTTTGAATTGGCTGGTGTGCACGTTGACTGGGTGGATTTGCCCGGAACCTACAGCCTGGCCGGCGCCGCCTCGGAAGAAAGCATTACCCGACGGGAATTGCTTGAATCCCCCCCCGACGTCATCGTCAATGTGGTTGATGCCGGCAATCTGGAACGCAACCTGGGATTGACTCTGGAGCTCAGCGAGTTGGGGTTGCCCATGGTCGTGGTCCTGAACCTGGTGGATGAAGCCCGAGCTCACGGGATCGAAGTCGACCCGCGCAAGCTGTCGGACTGCATGGGAGTAGAGGTGGTGGCCACGGTGGCTTCCACCGGCGAAGGTTGTGATCAGGTCAAGCAGTCCTTAACACGCGCCACGCCAGCCCGCCTGCTGGTGGAGTATCCAGACAACCTGCGAGCTGCGTTGGCGGAACTGGGCGAGAGCAGTCCGTGGCGCGGGCTCACCATGCTCAGCGAGGAAGTCCCCGGTCTACCCGCTAGCGAACGGGCGCGGCAGTTGCGAGCCCAACTAGAACTGGCTCAGGACCCCTTTTTGAGCATTGCCGAGGCGCGCTTAAAGATGGCGCGTCACCTCACCTCGGACGTCGAAAGCCGGGTCGATCAGGGAGTTTCACGCAGCGAAAAGATCGACCGACTGCTGCTCCACCCCTGGTTGGGACTGCCCTGCTTCTTGCTGGGAATGCTCGGCGTTTTTCGCTTCACGTATCTTTTCTCGGCGCCCTGGATCGAGTTCCTGGACGTGCTGAAAGGCGTTCTCGGTGGTTGGGTAGCCAGCCTGAACTTCCCCCCCCTGCTTCAATCCTTTCTGGTGAGCGGGGTGATCGGGGGAGCGGGCACGGTGGCGGCTTTTTCGCCGGTGCTGTTTTTGCTCTACCTGGCTATGGCTTTTTTAGAAGCCTCAGGACTGCTGGCGCGTACCACCTTTTTATTCGACCAGGTGATGAAGTGGGTGGGCCTGCCCGGACGCAGTTTGATCCCGCTGCTGCTGGGTTTTGGCTGCAACGTTCCGGCCGTCTACAGCACTCGCATCCTGCCCAACCTGGGCGACCGCCTGAGAGTCTCGCTGGCCATCCCATTCACGGCGTGCAGCGCTCGCCTGACGGTCTTTGTGCTCTTTACGGCCGTCTTTTTTCCAAAGAACGCCCCCTATGTGGTGCTCGGACTTTACCTGTTGGGTCTGCTTCTGGGTCTGGGCACAGCCATTCTGACTCGCCGCTACGTCCCTCAAGACTCGGACCGAACCGGAATCATGGAGCTCCCTCCCTACCGCTTCCCAAGCTGGAAGGCCACGGTGCGCCAGGCCTGGCTGCGCACTCGGTCTTTCCTTAAAGACGCGGCTGGACCGATTCTGGGAGCCGTTTTGCTGGTCTGGTTTCTGCATCAGGTACCCAGCGGAAAACCTGAGAACAGCCTCTACGCCGGGGTTTCTCGAGCTCTGACGGTCCCCTTGGGACCGCTGGGTATTCACGACTGGCGGCTGGCCGGGGCCCTGATGCCTGGGTTCATCGCGAAAGAAGTGGTGGTGGGAACGCTGGGCGTCAGCTTCCTGGGAGAGGATGTGATTCAGCCCTGCGGGCTGGTCGATGGAGCTCAACAAATAGCGGTCGGTCTCGGAATGGCACTCAAGAACACCCTGTTGGCCGTGCCGCAAATGCTCGGAGCTCCTGAGCTCCCCGGGGACGAATCGCCCAGCGGCCTGAGCGCCGCCATCGCTCGCGCCTGCGATTCAGCCGGAGCCCTGGCCTATATGGTGTTCTTGCTGCTCTACACCCCTTGCGTTGCCACCGTAGCGGCCTTGCGCAGCGAATTTGGAAATCGCTGGGCCCTTTTCTCCGTCTTCTGGCAAATGGGGGTGGCCTGGTTGGCGGGCTGGCTAACTTTTCTTGCGATGAACCATGCTTGAGCAGTTGTTAGAGGCCTTGCGCCCTCGGCCGCGCTCGACCCAAGAGTTACGCCAACTGCTTAATCTTAGCGCGGGTCAGATCGAGCTCGCCTTGCTCCAGTTACGTCGGGGAGGTTATGTAGACCTGGCCCTGCCCAACCAGGGCGCCTGTCAGCCTGGTTGCGGAGTCTGCAGCTTGAAGAGTTTTTGCCCAAGTCAGCAAGAGCCGGAGCCTTCCTGGCTGGTCGGCCAGGAAACCTGGCGTTTGACCGACAAAGCCCTCTCCCGTGTCGCCCCCCCTGCGTAAAGTTCTGGTCATCCATACCTCCGGCGGAATTGGAGATGTCCTCCTCTCCACTTGTGTGGTCAACGCCCTGAGGGAAGCCTATCAGTGCCAGGTCGATTTTCTCTGTCAGACGCGGACTGCTGCGGCCCTGCGCGACAACCCACAGATCACCCGGCGCTACGAGTGGCCCGAGCGCCGACCCCAAGATATCCGCTCCTGGCTGCACTGGGCCAGGCTGCTTCGAGCCGAGAAATACGATGCGACCCTGGTCCTCTGGAGCAATACTCAGGTCGCCTGGTTGACTCTGCTGGCAGGTATTCCCGTCCGCGTGGGTCAGGATTCTCGGCTGGCCTACAGCTTTCTCTACACTCACAAGGTTCGTGTGCGCAGCGAGCACGGCGATGATCAGAGCCACTGGTCTGAGATCTTGTTGGACTATGTCCGAGCTCTAGGCGTCAGCCCCGGGCCGGCCCAAGTGACCCTCCAGATTCCTGAACCGGCCGCGCAACGCGCATCCAAACTCCTGGCCGACTTGCCCGGGCCCGGTCCGGTGGTGGCCTTTCATCCTTTCAAAGGCCCCCCCGTGCCCCTCGAGCGTTGGCCGCTGTCGGTTTTCGCCGGCTGGCTCGCCCACATCCGCTACGAACTGGGAGCCCGCATTGTGGTGACCGGTAGTCCTGGCGAGAAAGCCTATGCCGACCAGATCGTGCAGCTGGCCGGCCCCGAAAACGTCTTGAATTTGGCCGGCCAGACCGATTTGGCCACCCTGGCCGCCCTCAGTCAGCAAGTGGACGCCTTCATCTGCCCCGATTCCGGACCCATGCATGTGGCCGCAGCGGCCGGGGCTCGAGTCCTGGGAATCTATGCACTGGAAGAAGATTTCCCGCGCCGCTGGGCCCCGCTTACGCCTCGGGCGCGGGTGCTTCGTCCGCAGCCACCGGGCTGTCGGCCTGGATGTCGGAAGCCAAGCTGCCCGGATTTTCGCTGCTATGCAACGGTGAGCCCCCAGCACGTGGTGACGGAGCTGCGAGCCCTGCTGAATGGGGAACCAGATGCCCCACCCTTAAGACCAGCGCCAACATAAGATAGGCCCCGGCCAGCGGATCAAAATCCGGATCCCAGAGGTGTCGGTGCAGAACCCCTGTAGCGGTCAAGACACTCCCGCCCAACGCCACCCCCGCAGCCGCCGAAAGTCGGTCGCCTTGAACGCAGACGGCAATCCCACCCCAGATCATCGCGATCAGCAGCGGGGAGCCGGAACCAATGCCCCCCAGAAAGGGCAACCAGCAACTGGCCAAGAGAATCCCGTTGGGTTGGCGAATCCAGTTGACGGAGCTGGAGGCCGAGGTCAGCAGCAGCGCCGCCAAAACAAACCCGAGAGTCGGCAATGGCACCCAGGCAAAAAAGCGTCCGAAGCCACCGAGCAGAGCAAACAGCGCCAGCAGCAGACCGGCCGCCTGAGAATAATATTGTCCGCCCCCCCAGCGGCGGTAGCCCAGATAACCGGGCAGCACCACCAGCGGCAAACCGCAGCCCAGGCAAGCCCCAAGAACATTGATCAATCCCAAGCCCAACAGCGTGCTGCGAGGGGCGGGAGCATTGGGCTGAACCTGGGCTTCGCGCAAGAGCACCAGATCTCGCAGTAGAGCCGAGACCAGCACGGGCACCGCCACCGTCAAGAACTCCGGTTGCACCCACAGATACTGCAGCCCCGACTCGATCCAACTTAACTGCCAATTGGGCAAGAGAGTGGACTGGTAATCGGGAACTTCAAAGCTCGTGCCTGAGACGAGCTGGGCGATCACACCAGTGGCCAGCACTAACCAGCCCGTTGACAGGCCAAACGGCCTGGGTAGTCCCACCATAAGGTAGGCAGCCAGAGGCAGCAGCCCCGCCAGCAGCAATAACGGCTGTTGTTCCATCCAGGGCAGCATTCCGGTCAGGGAGCTCACGGCCAGAGCCGAACCTAAAGCCAGGCAGAGGGGTAGAGAAAGCCTGGCGGTCAGACGGTGGGCAAAGGGCGCTAGCAGAATCTGGCACAGTCCCACCAACAGGGTGAGCGCGACACAGGCTGACCAGGTGATATTACTGGCTGCATCGACCGGCATTTGAGCGGTTGCCTGGCGATAGATCGGAATCATCAAGCTGGTGCACAACAAAGTCACCAGAGGCAAACTGAACCCAAGCGGCAGGGAGGTCACCCAGCCCTGCCGGGTGGAGCCGCGGTGGCGACGAGACTGCCAGGCCGAGAACAACCAGCAGCAGGCCAGCGGCCAGACCAGGCCGGGCAAAACCTGAAGATAAAGGAACTCGGGGCGCGCATGCAGGGCCTGACTCAGCTGGCTCTGCAATAAGTAAATGACCAGCAACTGTCCGCCCAGCAGCGATAAGAGGCAAAGCCCTGCTCCTCCGAGTTTTTCCGCCTGCCTCACTTAGCAAGTTTCTCGTTCGGCCCAGGCAGCTCCTGGGGCGAGCGAGAAGGGCTGAGGAATGCGTTCTCTCTTACCGAAAACCTATTATCCCTTTTTTGCCCGTTTTCGCCATCCCAGTCCCATCCAGGAGCGGGCCGCAGCCCCCCTGCTGGAAGGCCGGTCGGTTCTACTGGTATCAGCCACAGCCTCGGGCAAAACCGAAGCTTTTATAGCCCCCCTGATCGAGCGTTTCTTCGCAGCCCTGAAAAGCGGAGAGCGTCATCTTCTGCTGGTCTGCCCCACTCGAGCCCTGGTCAATGACGCCGCCAGGCGCCTGCAGGCCCCTCTCAAAGCCTGCGGGTTGGAGTTGCGTCGGCGCACTTCGGACGCCTCGGAAAATCCCGAAGAACAGCCGGCCGCTCTCTGGATCACAACTCCCGAGGGTTTCGACAGCCTGCTATGCCGTCAGGCACGCTGGCTGGGTCGCACGGCGGCAGTCATTCTGGACGAGATTCATCTGCTCTACGGCAGTCCCCGCGGCACCCAGGTGGCCTGCTTGCTAGAACGGCTGGACTGGGTCTGTCGCGCCCTGAAGACCCCCCTACCCCAGCGCGTGGGAGCGACCGCCACCGCCAGTCAGCCTCGCCTCATCGCCGACAACTTTTTAGGGCCTCAGGCCACCGTCATCGAGGAAGGTTCGCCCCGCAGCCTGCGGGCCCACTATCACGAATGGGTCGACTTCGACAACTTGAGAGACACCCTGGCCGACCTCAGCAAAGGCCACAAGGTTTTACTCTTTGCTTCCAGTCGAGCCGAAGCAGAGGAAGCCGCGGCCAACTTGCGCGGGCTCCCGCCCTTCGGAAGCCACGTCTACGTGCACCACTCCAGCTTGAGCCGACGGCTGCGTCTGACTGCTGAACAGGCCTTCTTGCGTCAGAGCTGCGCCCTGCTTTGCTCGACCACCACCATGGAGGTCGGCGTGGACGTAGGCGACATTGATTGGGTGGTGCTGCTGCATCCCCCCGAGGATCGGCTGGGATTTGTGCAACGGGTGGGACGCTCCGGGCGGCGGGGCGGAGCGGCTCAGGTGGTGGCTTGCTATCGCCAGGCAGGCGAGCGTATGCGCTATCAATATTTCCTGGAACGAGCTCAGGCTCCGGCCATGTCCACCGGCCCTGCCCCAGCCCACGAAAGCACGGTCGTCCAACAGGCCCTCAGCCTGCTCTTCCAAAACCCGCGCAAGGCCATTCAGCCCGCGGCCGTATTGGCCCGTTTGCCCCAGTCTATTGCGGCCGGCTGGGATGAAAAAGAAATGGGCCAGACCCTGGAGGGGCTGGTAGAATCCAAATGGTTGCTGCAAAGTGGAGACTCCTTTAGCGCCGCCCCTCGCCTGGAAGCCGCTTACAAAAGGGGGCAAATCCACGCGAATATAGGCAGCATACAGCAGAAGCAGGTGGAAATCCGGGAAGCCTTCAGCGGCAGGGTGCTGGGCCACCTCGAAACCGACCGCCGCGGCCGAATCCCCACCCGGGTTACGCTGGGCGGGCATACCCAGAAATTGCGCCAGGACTATCAGCAGAAGAATGTTCTGGCTCAAGCCGAGCAAGGTCCGTTGGGTGAAGTGAGCATTCCGGGGTCGGGTCCGGCCGCCCCCATCGAACTGGAGAGCAGCCAGGATTTTGCCCACTGGTTGAAGCTGGCCCCACGTTGCCTGCTCAGCGGACCGCAAGGCAATCTACTCGGTCACTTCTTGGGCAGCTGCTGGGGCCAAATTTTCGCCCGCCATCTGGCTCAGAATTATCCGGGCCAGGTGTTTTACGCGGACTCCTACGTGGTTGCCTGGCAGGGCAGTTTTGTGGACGAAGTCTGGAATCGAGACGCACTCTGGGGATGTATGCAAAAGTTTGCCCCGTCCATCAGACGCCACCTGCAATTGGGTCGGTGGTTCTCGAGTCTGCCTAAAAGTCGGCAGCGTCAGGAATTGCGCCAACAATTACGTTGGGACTGGGTGGAGCAGGTCTGGCTGCCAAGCCCAATTTTACCAGTTTCAGGCCAGGCCGCCGGACAATTAAAGGAACTTTTGCGACGCGAAGGCGAGCTGACAATTGCGGGATTTTTCCCCATTAACCCGGAAGATCTCTGACTATGAGCGACGACCATCGTTCCATTCCTCACGAGCTGCCTCTGCCCGGAGAGCCCCATCCATTACTTTCCTCTGAGATCTCGGCTCCCCCAGCACTGTTGACCACTCCCCTGCTACCCGAACTCCCTCCCATGGCTCCCCCGCCCACCGGCGGTCCTGACCTGGCGGCCGTGCAGTTGATGGAGAAGCGCCTGCAACAACTGGAAGATCGGCTGGTTCGGCAGGAGCGTGAACTGCAAAGCCTGCGCAACCAGCGGGCTGCAGTCCCGGTGAGTTCATCCGCGACCGAGGATTCTGGACGCGGAACCTTCAGCGGCGAAGTGATCCGCCCGCCCGATCTGCAGTTTAATCTCGACGACCTGCTTCGAGTGGTCATCAATTACAACGCATCCGACCTGCACATCAAGGCCAATGCCCCGCCTACCGTGCGCCTGAATGGAGAACTGGTGCCGATTGGAGAAAGGCCGCTGACGGAGCAGGAATCGCTCTTTCTGGTGATGTCTTCGATCCCCAAAGAAAAACGTTCCCGTCTTAATTCCATCCGAGAGATCGACGCGGCCTACGTGTCTCGCGGGGTTCGTTTCCGCCTCAACGCCTTTTTGGAGCGAGGCCGCGTGAGCGCCGCCTTCCGTATGATTTCGACCCAAGTCCCCAGTTTCGAAATGCTGGGATTGCCCCCAGTGCTGGCCCGGCTCTCCAACATGTACAACGGCCTGGTACTGGTCACTGGACCCGCTGGTTCAGGTAAATCCACCACGCTGGCTTCAGTCATCGACTGGATCAATCGCAATCGCCGAGCCCACATCGTGACCATCGAAGACCCCATCGAATATTATCACCACGACATTCACTCCTTCGTGTCCCAGCGAGAGATCGGCACGGACACTCAGTCTTTTGCCGAAGCTCTACGGCAGGCTCTACGACAGGATCCGAACGTGATTATGGTGGGCGAAATGCGAGACGTGGAAACCATCATGACGGCCGTGACCGCCGCCGAGACCGGTCACCTGGTGTTGTCCACTCTGCACACTCCCAACACGGTACAGTCGATCGACCGTATTTTAGATACCTTCTCCGGTGACCAACAGAAGCAAATCCGCATGCTGCTCTCTTCCTGTCTGCGAGGCGTGGTCTCCCAGAAATTGCTGCAGCGAGTGGACGGAAAAGGACGGGTGCCGGCGGTTGAAGTGCTGGTATGCACCTCGACCGTTCAGTCGCTGATCCTGGAGGGGAACACCAAAGAGATCTACCCCTACATTCAACAAGGCGGTAACGAGGGCATGCAAACCTTTACCCACGCCCTCACTCGTCTGCTGGAACAGGGCCTGGTATCCCGAGAAGAAGCGGCCTTCCACGCCGAGCAAAGCACAGAGTTCCGCCTGGCCACTCGCCAGCACGAACCCCGAAGCAATGCCACTCCCAGCGGCAGTTATCTCAACTGGCTCTAGAGGGTAGCCGCGTCCTACTCTTCGATCAGAGCGTGGGCGCCGTCACAAAAGGGAGGGCTGCCGGTCTGTTTACACTGACACAGACTGACCCGTTTGGCAGTGGCCAACTCAAACTTGAGGGGCGTGAACGAGGTGCCGGCGTGGCTGCCATCACAGAAGGGCTGTTTTTTCGAAAGCCCGCAGGCGCACCAGTAGTAGGTGCCGGGCTCAAGTTCCACTCGCACAGGAGCGGCTTCGGCGCAATGTGGCTTATCCATGGGCGCGGCGTTCCCGCTGAGCAGGAATTTCCCCTGCTTGGATTGAATATTCTTCAACTTCAATGAACCATCATCAAGAAAACAGGAGTGTCCCCCCATGGGCGTATTGACTCGAGATGAGATTCTCAAGGCTGTGGAGCGGGGGGATATCGAAATCGACCCTTTCAATCCCGCCCTGGTCGGACCCGGTTCGGTCGACCTTCACCTGGACAACCAGTTCAGGGTCTTCAAAAAACTACACCACATCTATGATGTGACCGACGAGGCCGACTTCACACAGATCACCAGCCTGGTGGAAGTGCACGACCAGTTCGTGCTCCTTCCCGGCGAAAGTGCCCTGGGCATCACCCGCGAACGCATCAAACTCGCGCCCTTTTTGTGTGGTCGACTGGAAGGGCGCAGCCGTTTTGCCCGTTTGGGCCTGATGGTCCACGTCACAGCAGGCTTTATGCAGCCGGGCATCAACAACCGCCAGGTGCTCGAAATCAGCAATGTTTCCTCAGTCGCCCTGGGCCTTCGGCCGGGAACACGACTGTGCCAGTTCATTTTCGAGCGCACTGAAGGAGAGGCCACCTACAAAGGTCGCTTTGCCGCTCAGACCCTGGAAGGCTTCTAGCGGGCCGACCAGTCCAGCAGTCGGTCCAATTGAGGCAGCAGCAGTCCGTCCAGGACGGCCTCCACAGCCTGTTGATTGCCTGCCAGCGCGGCCAGCAGACGCCGATGAGAGCGACCCAAGCAGCCATGAGACCAGAGCGCCTGCGAACCGATCTGAGGCCAAAGCAACTGCGCCACCAGCGGCTGCCAGGCGGGAAGCGGCTGCTGCAGACTTGCCTCCACCTGGCCAACCAGGTTTTCGTTGCCCATCCCTGGCAAATCGGCTACGACAAGAATCCCATCGAAACGCGGATCGGTCAGTGCCGCCAGAAGCAACCCTTTGAGCCGGCCCAGGTCCGGGCGCAAAACCTCGCGCACGATCTGGTCGTCACTACCGCGAGTCAGACGTTGCTGAACCAGTTCACCCAAAGGGTCATGGGGAGGGTCCGAGACAAAGGAGAGCACAGCCATTTTCATCAGTTGGCCTTCAACACGGGCGCGGGAATCAACCTGCCGCGCGAGAAGGTCGGTGCCTATGTTGCTTGAGCCCTGCAAGACCTTCCGCGATCCTGTACACGGAGACATCCAATTACCCCACGGTGTGCTCACAGAACTGATCGACCATCCCGATTTCCAGCGCTTACGTCGAATTCGCCAGCTCGGAGTCTGTTATTGCACCTTTCATGGAGCAGAGCATTCTCGATTTCAGCATACCCTGGGTGCCTGCTGGCTGGCCTTTCAAGTGGTTCGTAACTGGACCTGGCAGCAACAAGTTGAACTGACCCCTCAGGAGGTCCAATCCACCCTCTGCGCGGTCTTACTCCACGATGTAGGTCACGGACCCTTTTCTCACGCCCTCGAGCACGTCTTCACAGGAGTGGATCACGAGTCGATCGGCTGGGAATTCATCCGCACCCGCTTTCGCGCGGTGCTCGAACGCCACGGCGTTGAGCCCGAGAGCGTCATCTCCATTCTACGCGGGGACAATCCGAGACGCTTACTGCACGAGCTGATCTCAGGCCAACTGGACGTGGACCGTATGGACTACCTCCAGCGAGATTCACTTTTCACCGGTACTCGCTACGGCATGTTCGACGTCCAGCGCATCCTTTCGAGCCTGACCGCCGTCTACGATCTGGAGAGAGGCTGCGAAGTACTGGCCGTGGACGCCAAGGCGATCGAAGCAGTCGAAGCCTTTCTCTTCAGTCGCTACTTTATGCACTGGCAGGTCTATTTCCACCGGGCGGTACGCTCGGCCGAGTTCCTACTCCAGTCGATCTTGAGGAGGGCGCGCAGTCTTTATCCGCGCCTGAAAGTCCCGGACGGCCTGCGTTTTTTATTCGAAGGCGGAGCGCTGACCCCCAACTTTCTCAACGGCTTTATCGAAAGTGACGATACCGATGTGGTAGCGGCCATCAAACTCTGGATGCACGGACCCGAACCGGTCCTGGCCGATCTGTGCCATCGCTTCTTAAGCCGACGCCTGCCCAAAGTGATCGAGGGCGGACAACCGGAGCTGCAGCAAGCGGTGAAAGAACTGGTGGCACGGCGTTTCCCCGAGGTAGATTACTACTTCGGAGTCGATCATCCCAGCGATCTGGCGCTGGAGGACGCCAAGACCCCGATTCGAGTGCTCAGTGGCCGGGGGCGCCAATGGCGCCACCTGGCCGAAGTGACCCGGACCCGAGCCCTGCGCTCTCTCAGCGAGCGGGTCAGCCAGGATCTGATTTTCTTTCCGCCCGAATGTCGCGACGAAGTGGAGCGCCTAGTCTGACCAGGGCTGGAGTTCGAGCAGACGCTCGGGCTGGATACGGCGACCGATAAAGAACGGCCCGAACTCTGCATAGACCGCGCTCACTTCGTCAAAGCGCATATCGTAAATCAGCTTCTTGAAGTAAAGCGGGTCGTGGGAGAAGAGGCTGACGCCCCAGTCGAAATCATCTAATCCCATAGAGGAACTGATGATCTGGGAAACCTTGTTGGCGTAGCGGCGTCCGGTCTTGCCGTGAGACGACATCAGCTTCCCTCGATCCGGCGCTTCCAACATGAACCAGTTATGAACCTCGCCGCGGCGCTTGTCCATAGGATAGAAGCAGATATAGGGATCTTCAGGAAACTCTGGCCAGAGCCGAGCCTTTTGCACCTGCCGATCTTCTTCCAGCATCTTTTCCAGGGCCGCATCCCAATCTTTGGAGTGCTCCTCAAGTCCCTGCTGCAAGAGCAGATTGCGATATCGCTCGTGAGCTCCGTGTAAAGACAGCTCGACAATCGAAAAATAGGAATAGGTTGACTCCAGATAGGGCCACAAGGGCAGGCGGGTCAGTTGGCGTTCCACCTCAGCCAGCTTCTCAGCCGTGGTGCGGGAGAACACGAACATCAAGTCTCCCTTGTGGCCGAGGACGTGATAGAGGGCCCCGCTGTCGTCGCCGGCGCCGCGCGAGCAAAGCTCACGTAAAACCTCCGCGCTCTCGGCCTGGATGCGACGACGCTTCTTTTCCTTCAAATCGTGCCAGGCCGTCCAATCGACGCGGAAGAGCTGGTGGAGCAGAAAAGCTCCTTCTAGAGTGGATGGGGGTTGAGGCATAACAGCGAACCTTTCATGGAGTGGCAATTCAGGCTTGCCTTCCCCCTCCAGGGGGGCCCCGCCTTCCGTCGGTCGTAGGAACTGCCCATGCAAACCACCGCCGCCGACTTTCAGCAACGCCGCCGCCACCTGGCCCGGCTCTATCCCCATCCCGTTCTACTTGAGAGTGGACCCAAAACCAGGAACCGGTTCCGGGCCGAAAGCTTCTTTCTTTATTTTGGTGGCTGGAATCATCCCAACCTCACCATGCTGTTGCAGGACGGCGAAGCGACGCTCTTTTACGACCCTCCCGAAACCGAGCAGGCCATCTGGGAGGGACCCGGCCCGGACCTGCACGAGCTCAAGCACCGCTATGGCCTGTCACGAATTGCCTCCCTTCGCGAAATGCCTCAGGCGGCGACACGCCTCAATCCCGAAGCCCCCGAAGAACTGCTGCAGGCGGCCATTTCGTTGCGCCTGTTGCACGACCAGGCAGCCCGCAACCAGCTTGAGCAGGCCGTGGACATGAGCGTTCGGGCCCACTTTCAGGCCATGCGCGCCACCCGGCCGGAGCGGTGGGAGTTCCAAATTCTGGCCACACTGCTAGTCTCCGTCACCCAAGAAGGCGGCAGTCCTGCTTTTGAACCGGTGGTGTCGACCCGCGGGGAGATTCTGCGTAATCGAGACAACCAGGGGACTCTGCAGCGCGGAGACCTCTTGTTGGTTGACTTTGGCGCTCGCACCTCCGAGGGCTGGTCAGCCGGCCTGACTCGAACTTACCCCGTGCGCACCAATTACAGCAGCCGGCAGGCGGAGATTTACGAGGTGGTTCTGGCGGCCCAAAAGCAAGCCCTGGCCGCCTGCCGACCCGGACAGGAATATCGCCAGGTTCATCGAGCCGCCTGCCTGGGGCTGACCGGAGGTCTGGTCGAACTGGGACTGATGCGCGGTTGTCCCGAGGACCTGGTGGAGCGGGGCGCCCACGCGCTCTTTTTTCCTCATGGGGTCGGCCATTTGATGGGGCTGGACCTGAGGGATATGGAGGAGTTTGGAGACCGGGCCGGTTACGCGCCAGGTCGCCAGCGTTCCCGACAGCTCGACCTGAAGCATCTAAGCCTGGACCGCCTCCTGCAACCTCATATGGCCGTGACCGTGGAGCCCGGCTTTTATTGGATTCCGCAGCTACTGGAGAACCCCGAATACACGGAACCGTTCCGGGACTGCCTGAACCTTGATCGGATCGCGGCCTACAAAGAGGTCAGGGGAATTCGCATTGGGGACAACGTCCTGATCCATGAAACCGGTAGCAAGCTGCTCTCGGCCACGTTGCCGAAAGAGGTCCAAGAACTGGAAATCGTGGTCAACTCCTGAAAACAAAAAACACCAGGGCCCTGTTTTCAGGAGCCTGGTGCCGGATGACCCTACCACCGACAGAGGTAAGAATACTCTAAAAAAAGTGCCTTTGCATGGATAGAAATCACTATTTGTCCTGCATGAAGTTCAGCAATCTTGACTAACGGTTTTTCCTCGCTCGCGGAGTCTTGTAACCGGGCTCACCGGGCTTTGCAGGTCCTTGTCGGGCCGTGCGCGGCCCGCGTCGAGAGGGTATGTCGGTGGTGCCCTCCAGGGCCAGCCCCACCGCGAAGTCACCCGTCTTCTCTTTGAGCGTCCGCTCGGTATCGAAGATTTCGTCGCGCAAGGCGGCAGCCGTCTCAAACTCCAGGTTGCGCGCCGCCTGCTGCATGGCAGCTCGCAACTGCACCAAGTTGCGCTGCAACTCCTCAATGTTCATCTGCTTACTGCGAGCTGAGCGTTCATTGGCGGTGACGCCGCCGCCCATGTCACCCAGGGTGTCTAAAATATCATTGATGGCTTTGCGCACGGTCTCTGGCTTGATGCCGTGCTCCTGGTTGTAGGCCTGCTGCAGTGCGCGCCTTCGATTGGTCTCCCCGACCGCGTCCTGAATGGCCTTGGTCTCTCGGTCGGCATAGAGGATCACCTTGCCGCTCACATTGCGGGCGGCTCGTCCAATGGTCTGAATCAAGGAAGTGGAACTGCGCAAGAATCCTTCCTGGTCGGCGTCCAGAATGGCCACCAGTGAGACCTCGGGCAGGTCGAGGCCTTCGCGGAGCAGATTGATTCCCACCAGCACGTCGTAGTCGCCCAGGCGCAGATCGCGCAAAATCTGGATGCGGCCCAGCGTATCCACTTCGGAATGCAGGTAGCGCACGCGCACGCCCAGACCGGTCAGATAGTCGGTTAAATCCTCAGACATCTTCTTGGTCAGAGTGGTGACCAGCACCCTTTCCTGGCGTGCCTCGCGAATACGGATCTCGGCCAGCAGGTCGTCGATCTGGCCGGCCACCGGCCGTTGTTCGATCTCGGGGTCAAGCAATCCAGTGGGACGGATGATTTGTTCCACGATCACCTGAGAGTTCTGACGCTCATACTCGCCCGGGGTGGCCGACACGAAGACCACCTGACCCACCGCCTGCAGGAACTCATCGAAAGCCAGCGGCCGGTTGTCATAGGCAGAAGGCAGACGGAAGCCGTGCTCGACCAAGGCGTCTTTGCGAGCCCGATCGCCGTGAAGCATAGCTCGCACCTGTGGCAAAGAAGCATGAGATTCATCCATAAAGACGATATAGTCCCGCGGAAAGTAGCTCATCAGAGTGTAAGGGGTTTCCCCCGGCTGGCGGCCGGTCAGGTGCCGAGAGTAATTTTCCACCCCGTTGCAGTAGCCAATTTCCTCCAGCATCTCCAGGTCGTAGCGAGTGCGCATCTCCAGCCGCTGCGCTTCCAGCAGCTTATCGTGATCCCTGAAGTAAGCCAGCCGCTCGCGTAGTTCTTCCTCAATACTCTCGACCGCTTTCTTCCGTTTCTCGTAAGGCGTCACATAGTGACTGGCAGGATAAATGACCACTCGTTTCGGGTTGGAGCGAAACTCACCAGTCAAAGGATCATAGGTGGACATCCGCTCCACTTCGTCCCCAAAAAACTCAACCCGCACGATCACTTCTTGGTCGACGGGATGAATCTCCAGGACATCGCCTTGCATGCGGAAACTTGAGCGGGTCAAGGTCGCCTGGGTTCGTTGATACTGCAGGTCCACCAGCCGGCGCAGCAACTCCTGGCGAGGCATCTCCTCGCCGGGTCGAAACACAATCATGGCTCCCTGGTAGTCTTCAGGAGAACCCAGGCCGTAGATGCAAGAAACCGAGGCCACAACCAGGGCGTCACGCCGCTCCAACACGGCCTGGGTTGCGGAATGGCGCAGACGGTCAATATCGTCGTTGATCGAGGCGTCCTTTTCGATATAGGTGTCCGACGAAGCCACATAGGCTTCGGGCTGGTAGTAGTCATAGTAAGAAACGAAATATTCAACCGCCGATTCGGGGAAGAAATCTCGAAATTCCGAGCAGAGCTGGGCGCACAGGGTCTTGTTGGGCGACATGACCAGCACAGGGCGCTTCATTCGGGCAATGACCGAGGCCATGGTGAAGGTCTTCCCGGTGCCGGTTGCCCCCAGCAGGGTGGTGAATCGGTTGCCGGCTTCCAGGCTGGCCACAATTTGCTCGATCGCCCGCGGTTGATCGCCGCTCGGCGGAAAGGGAGATACCAGTTTCATTTCAAAGGCCAACTCTCATGAAGAAACTCATTATAGCGTGGGCAATTCTTTCCTTTAGGCCGGCCTGTGCCTATCTGCCGCCCGACCTGAGCCTGCGCCGCACGGAACTGGTGCAACTGCTGCCTTACGGCCAGGTGGCTCAGCTCCAGGACTGGGTTGCGCAGCTGCCAGTTTTGCTCAGTCCGGCTCAGTTTCAAGCCCGACTTTATGAAAAGTTTGCCGATCGCAGCCTGGCCTGGACCTTCTACGCCAGCTGGGAGTATCTCGACCTGCTCGAGAAAACTCAGCAGGGCTACGACCAGCGCGATGACGACCTGGCCAGAGCGGAAGATCGATTGACCGCCTATATCGAGCGCTGCAACGAGTCCATGCGGGCGGAAGTCACTCCAGCTCAGCCCAGGGGACTCAAACTGGACCCCCCCGAGGGCCGCCCGCGGCTCGAGGAGGATGAGCAACACTTGAGAGTCTTTCGTCCTTTACCCTGGCCCGAGGGCGGCTATGACCGCGGCCAGATTATTCAGCTGACCGAGGCCGCGCGGGCCGATCTGCAGCAGGTGCAGACTCAGCGAGCCAAATTGGAGGACGCCAAGCAAGCCTTCGTGGGTCGTCAGGACGTCTGGACCGCCTGGCTCACGGACGTCGCGCAAAGCAGCCAGAAGTATACTCAGGCACAATACCTGAAGCCGTATGACGACCCCCTCCCGCCTGCCCCTGGAGAGCCAGCCACGGCTTCCCCTTCGGAGTAAACTTCAAAAGGAGTCCCTTCAGGGTTGCTTGAACCTGAAGGCCTCGATTTCCTGAAAGATGGTGTTCCTTGTCCGCAGATCCACAAGCAGTGCGCAAAAAGCTCGAAGAATTGGCCGCGGTCACCAAGGACCTGGACGCAAACCTCAAGATGCTGTCCAGAGCGGCCAACATCATCGCTGCTGAACAGCTGAAAAAGCGCGTCACCGAGCTGACGGATGCCCAGAACCACAAGATGGCCGAACTGGTGGGCCTGAGCCCAGATCCCGAAGACTTGAGACAATTCAATCGCTTCGCTCGAGAAGTCGATGAACTGGGCGCGCAGATCAAAGCCTGCAAAGAGATCGAAGTCTTACGGGAACTGGAAAAAAAAATCGATGAGACCACCAGCGCTCTGGTAGAACTCTTCCAAAGGGTGGTCGCCAGACTGATGGGGGTTCAAGCCCCCGGAGAAGCAGCCAGCTTCGACTGAAACAGCCGTCCTACAGGTCCTCGATACTGAGGAGCCCGCGGCGAATCGCGTAACGGATCAGCTCGGCGCGATTGGAGACCCCTAACTTGCTCATAATGTTGGCCCTGTGGCGCTCGACGGTATTGGAACTGATGGAGAGTTTTTTGCCGACTTCCCGGGCCGTGAGACCTTGAGCGGTCAACTGCAGAACCTCTAACTCGCGGGCCGACAAGACGGTATCCGGCTCCTTGGCCAGCAGTCGAGCGAGGCTCGGATACAGATAGGCCTGCCCTGCAGCCACGGCGCGCACAGCCGAAACCAGGTCGTTCGGAGCGGCACCCTTCACGATATAACCCGTAGCGCCAGCCCTCAGGAGCTGAAAGAAGTAACGCTCATCCTCGTGCATTGTCAGAATCAGGATGGGCATGGTGGGGTATTTTTCGCGAACGTGCTGAGTGACTTCCAGCCCGTTCACCTCAGGCATACTGATATCCAGGAGCAGCAAATCTGGCTTGAGTGTCTCCAGAGCCGTCAGGGCCTCACGCCCATTACTGGCTTCGCCCAGAACTTCAATATCGAGCTCCTCGGTCAGCAACATCTTGATGCCCGACCGGACCACCGGATGGTCCTCAACAATTAAAACCGAAATCGACATAACTTCCCCCCGTTCACCTGGCCAGACGCTCCCTTGTCAAGGCTCCTATTCAGGCTCATCTGCATCCACAGGCAGCACTCGTCCCCCAGGTGCTTTTAGCAACTGGATTGCACCGGCGGCGATCTGAACCACCGCCTTGCGCTGATCACTGGACAGATTGACCAGTAACTCCATCAGTTCTCCCACATCCTGGTCTTGAAGCAAACGTGCTTGGGACAATCGGAGCGGGTAGAGAATCTTCCCACCCTTCTGGTCATAAAAGAAGTCGGATACCGGTATACCTAGAGCTTCCGCCAGCTTGCCGACGATTTCCACCGATGGATTGCCGTTATCGTTCTCGATACGGCTGATAAATGAGGCGGAAACCCCTGACCGGCTCTCCAGTTGCTTGATGGTCATCCCGCGAGACTTGCGGGCATAGTGAAGGATCTCACCAAATGACCTTTTCGAGTTGGCGCTAATAGGTCGGCCCCTTTCTTCCCCAGTCAGTGGATTTCACAATAGAGGTCGCAAACCCTGGCGAACATGCATATCTGCTCCAGTCTCTCCGGTGGTATTTTCGTCTGGCTGGGGTGAACAATTTAGCGCCGTGATCTGGCAGGCGCCGGGCACCCCTGCGCGAACGGGCCGGCATGGCTAAGACCTCCCTCGACTCGCCGCTCTTCGAGCGCTATCAAATACAACAGTTTTTCGATGAGATGTTCGATGAGGGCGGACAGGTCCGCCCCCCTTATTTAGCGCTGGCCCAGCGCCTGAGCTTGCTATCCCCGGAAGAGTTTGCTCGCCGCCAGGCGGCCGCCGATCTCAGTTTTCTGCGCCAGGGTATCACCTTTACAGTGTATGGCCACGATGACGCCACCGAGAAGATCTTCCCCTATGATCTGCTGCCCCGAGTCCTGTCCAACAGCGAGTGGCAAGAGGTGGAGCGCGGACTCAAACAACGCATCACGGCCCTGAACCTGTTTCTGGGCGACATTTACGACAAAGGCAAAATACTCAACGACAAGCAGGTACCGCGCGAACTGGTCTACAGTTGCAAACACTTCCGTCGCGAAATGCGTGGAGTGAAGGTCCCTCGAGGCGTTTATGTTTCGGTCGTAGGCAGCGATCTGGTGCGGACCGATGGTGGACGTTTCGCGGTGCTGGAGGACAATCTGCGTGTTCCCAGCGGCGTATCTTACATGCTCACCAATCGCCAGATCATGAAGCGGGTCTTCCCACGACTGTTCCGCGACTATAATGTTCGCCCTATCGACCACTACGGCCAGGCCCTTTTGAGCACTTTGCGCTCGCTGGCCCCCAACGACCGGCCGGACCCGACCGTCGTATTGATCACTCCGGGGGTCTACAACTCAGCCTATTTTGAGCACGCCTTCCTGGCTCGTAGCATGGGAATCCAGCTGGTGGAGGGCCGGGATCTGGTGGTCCACGACAACCTGGTCTACACCAAAACCACCAGTGGCCTGAGACGGGTGGACGTCATATACCGACGCATCGACGATGACTTCCTGGACCCACTGGCCTTCAGGCCAGACTCCATGCTGGGGGTAGCTGGACTCTTTAATGCCTACCGACACGGCAACGTAACTCTGGCCAACGCCATCGGAACTGGAGTGGCCGACGACAAAGCCATCTACGCCTATGTGCCACAGATGATCAAGTACTACCTGGGCGAAGAACCTCTGCTAGAGAACGTCGAGACCTTCCTGGGCTGGGAACCCAAACAGTGCCAGTACATCCTGGACAACCTGGATCAACTGGTGGTCAAAGCTGTGGGCGAGAGCGGTGGCTACGGGATGCTCATCGGCCCCCACAGCACCGCCTCTCAACGAGCCGAATTCGCCGAGAAAGTCAAAGCCAATCCTCGTAACTATATCGGCCAGCCTACGCTCAAGCTCTCCTGCGCGCCCTGCTTTACCGAAGGGCGCGTGGAACCCCGGCACGTCGACTTGCGCCCCTACATTCTCAATGGCCGTGAAATGACGATCGTACCCGGCGGTCTTTCCCGAGTGGCTCTACAGCGAGGCTCGCTGGTGGTCAATTCCTCCCAAGGTGGCGGCAGCAAAGACACCTGGGTTCTGCACGAGTAGGAGACGTCATGCTATCAAGAGTCGCTGAAAGCCTTTACTGGATGAGTCGCTATCTGGAACGAGCCGAAAATACTGCTCGTCTACTGGACGTGCATCTGAACTTGAATATGGAATTGACGGCCGCAGCCGGTAAACGTCGTTATGAAGACGTTTTGGGAGCGATGCAGGTCAACTTTTTCGAAGGCCAGATGCCCTCTCCCACCGACCTGACTCTCGATCCGCTTGTGCCCGAGTCGATTTCCAGTTGTATCGGGGCAGCCCGCGAAAACGCACGCCAGATTCGTGAGCAGATCAGCTCCGAGATGTTCGAGCAAATCAACAAGCTGTATCTGTATATTCGCTCCAGGCCCACTCAGGACCGATTCGCCATCGAACCAAACTTCGTGTTTGGACGGGTCAAGGATGGAGTTCACCTGTTCGCCGGCATCACCGACTCCACCATGACTCACGGACAGGGCTGGCAGTGGATTCGAGCCGGACGCTACCTGGAAAGAGCCAATCTGATCGCGGGCTTGCTGCTGAACCACATGCGCCACCTGATCGACGAGGCCGAGGGTGATCCACAGCACTACTCCGAGTTGCTTGGACTGCTGAAAAGCTGCACGGCCTGGGAAGCATACTGCAAAGTCCATGGCGCCGAACTCACCAACCTGCAGGTTGCCGAATTCCTTCTTCTGAGCCGGGAATTTCCGCACTCACTTCACTTCTCCGTCAATGAGACGGCCAAGTCGCTGGAAGCTCTGGCCCAGGTCACCGGGATGACGGCCCAGGCCCACCTTGAATCCAAGGTCGGTCGCCTGCTGGCCCAACTACGCTACACTTCGATCAATGAACTCTTTGAGCAATCTCCAATTCAGTTTTTCCATAAGGTGAGGGCTGATATGTCGGATGTGAATGATCGACTGTACCGCGTCTACTTCAGCCAAACTTTTGCTCGAGCGGTGTCCGGCTAGCAACTGAAAAAGGCACGATCCAAGGCGCCATCTCGCCTATCCAGGACCTTTGTTGGACAGCGATTTTCGACCGAACCTGGGGAGGGCCAAAGCCTCGAATTCTTTCGCTCAGAAGCAGGACAGGACTGGGTCGAACGGAAACCCATGAACACCATGTCCTTATCTCGTGCAGGATCGCTTGAATAGAGCGCTGACTCTTGGGCTCTGTCTCCATTGCTCGATCAGCTTCTTCATGCTCTTACTTGGGGCTTTTCGCCTGGTCTCGCTCAACGCCATTCTGGCCGTGGTCGCTTTGATTGTATGCGCGGCACTGGCGATCGGGATCTTCGTCTATGCTCTTCCGGTTTTTGCCAGAAGTGGCGCGCGACGAGACTATGTGATGTGCGAGACCATTTCGGCTAGCGCCGTGGCCAACTACGTGGGCTTTTTGATGGTGGCCGGGTTTGCCAAAAAGTATGATGCCAACCCGGACTGGTTGCTGAACTCACTGTTCTTTGGGGGAATATTCGGTTTCTTCCCCTGGGCCCAGTGGCAACTGACCCTTCAGCGCCGGGCCAAAGAAGAGCGTAACCACCAGGCAGCTGTCCTCGAGTCCCGACGCCTTCTCGAGCTGGACGCTCCAAAAGACGCGGAAGACAAACTCAAGGAATCGCTTCTGCAGGCGGAAGTTGTCTTCGGCGGAGTGCATCTGCACCCGGCCCAGGCGGCCATCGACCTGGGGCGCTACTACATCGACACGGACCAGCGCCAGAAGGCCGCCAGAATGTTCGCTCGAGCCCTGAAGATCCGTGAGCAACTGCTGGGCGAAGACGACGTGCGCGTCAGCAGTACGCTGATGGACTGGGTCAATGCCGACGACGAGATGGACCCCAGCCAGGCAGTGAATCAAATGCGAAAAGCGCTGTTGATTCTGGAGCGTCAGTTGGGAGCCTACGCCCCTCCTGTGGCCCTGGCTTATGAGCGCGTGGGCGAGTTGCAGCAACGTCTGAACAACTTGAACGAAGCGGAAAACGCTCTACGCCGAAGCCTGAGCATTCTCAAGAAAGCCGAAACGAACACCCATCGAGACCTGTTTCGCATTGGTCTCAAGCTGGCTCGCATCTACCTCGAACTCAAGCGGCCCAAAGACGCTCAGGAAACACTGGATGGCCTGGAATCCAGTCTCTCCACCCAGAGGGGCGCCATGCAGCTGGACTATATCCTGGCTCAGGTCAGCATCCTGAATGAGCTGAACGAGCATCAAGCCTCCCATGACCGAGCCTGGGAAGCCCTGCAACTGCTGCAGCGCGAACTCGGACCGGCCACCAGCGAATTTAAACAAATCTGGGAAGGCTGCCTGGATCGACTCACGGAACCTTTCCTGAGCCCCGAGGCCAAAGGGGTCTATTCCGCTATCCTGAGCGGTGAGTCTTACTCGATCCGCCCCGTATTGCAGAACAATCCGGAATGGCTCAACCTGAAGGACGCCAGCGGTTGGACCCTGATCCAGTGGGCCTGCTTTTTCGGTCACGAGCGGATCGTGGAAACGCTGACCGGGCTGGGAGCGTCAGTGGATGACGTCACCGACGAGTGGCCTCCACTGCATATCGCCTGCCGCTGGGCCCATCGACGCCTGATCGCACTGCTGGCCACCAAGGTTCAGTCGCAAAATCAGAGCACCAAGCAGGGCTGGCATCCCCTTCACCGCTGCGCCCAGAATGGCGATAGTCGCCTGATGGAGCTGCTGACAGCCAAGGACCTCGAGGTGGACGCCACCAACGATCGCGGCGACACCCCGTTATTGCTTTCCTGCCGGTTGGGTCACTACCTGATGGCCGTGGGCCTGGTAGCCCGAGGCGCGGACGTCAACAAGGTGAACTCTCTTTCCGGTCGGACCCCGCTTCACGAAGCCGCCTACATCGGCCACCGCGCCATCGCCGAATGTCTGGTTCATAACGGCGGCAAGATCGACGCCCGGGACCGGGCTGGTCTGACCCCGGCCGAGCTGGCCGCCCAGGCCGAGAAGGAGTCTGTGGTCAAATTGCTGCTCAGTCTGGCGAAGGGTCAAAAAGGCTGATGGACGTCGGTGAACGCCAGGCGGCCCTGAATACCCAGGTCCGCTTCCACAACTACGCCGCGGCTCTGCCACTGGCTTACGCCCTGCGGTTGGAATTACAGTTGATGAACAAGCGCTCAGAGCGTCAGAACGAGCAACTGGAAAGGGTGGAGTTGACGATTCGGCAACTCGAACGGCTGAACGAGCCATTCTATCAGCGGGCCACCCGTTGGCTCTGGAATCGATTCGTGGACAAAACCACCGAAGAACCGTTACCGCCAATCTATGAGGAGGCTGAGTCTGCTCTCACGGTCAGCCAGGAGGAGGAAGATTCGTGAGCGATCGCCTGGAGGAACTCGGAGTCCCGCCTAAGCTGCTGGCGGCGATTCGCAACGAAGTGCGCAGCAACATTGAGCAGCAGCTCAATGACCTGTGGATGGTCGTGCATTCGATTAAGGACGCGGCCGGCAAGGCTCCCGCCGCCGAGGCGGCCCCGGACAACAGCGAAGCCCTGGATGAACTCAAGGAAGGCATCGCCCGCATCCGCGAGCAGGTTCAGGGAGCCCAGAGCCAATTTGAAGAAGCCCGCCTGGAGCTGACCAAAAAGGTTAAAGGCCTGAGCAAGAGGACTCGCAAGCTGGCTGAAGCGCCAGCTCCGGCTACCGCGCCGCCTCCAGGGGATGACTCGGCCAGCCTCGAGAAACTGAACGCACTGCAGGAGAAGCTCGAGAAGCTCGAGCGCGAGGCCGGGCAGCTGGGCGCTGCGGCGGCCCTATTCGAGAGTCGACTGGTTGATCAAGAGAACCGCTTGATTCGCCGCCTGGACGAGAGTGAAAGCAGATTCTCGCGGAGTCTGGCCAACCTGCCGCGGGGTGGTGGGGGGTCCGGCGGCGAGGTGGCGGACGAGCTTTCCACCGAGTACCTGCTGTCTCTGGCTGGCACCGTCGAATTTAGTCTGGCCGACCTGGCCAAGGTGCCGATCCGCCACAACGCCAGCGACCTGATCGTGCGACCCAACAGCCTGCCCTACACTTACCTGGAAGATGAGCTCATACCGATCGGTCAGCAACTCCTAACGGCCAATGATTCCTATCGAGTCATCATGCTGTCTCTCAGTCTGAATGAGCGCAAGCAACTGCTGAAGGAGCGCACCTTTAGCAAGCTGGTGGAATACCACAATGCGCGCTTCTTGCTGAACGCTTACTTTGAGCGTGGAGAACTGGGCGCTTATGTTCGTCGCCTGACTCCTCCCCCGATCTCCTTAGAGCAGCTCGATTTGCCCCGAGCTTTGGAAGTATCGTTACTGGAGGACCGAGGACTGATCTTACTGTGCGGCGGCGCCATGGGAGTGCTGAAAGGCGTGGCTTACGCACTCCTGCAGCCCATCAATCGGCAACGTCGAGCGCGCATCTTCACTCTCGAGGACGCCGTCAGCTATGAATTGCCGGAAGAGCAGAGCTTAATGAGCCAGCTTCAGCGAGGCATCGACATCAACCAGGCCAGCGACCTGATTCGCCTGAAACCCGATGTGTTGATGCTCCAGCGTGTCTCCAGCGGCGAGGAGCTGCAGGTCGCACTCAGTTTCGCTTCGGACAAAACCCTGGTCATCGCCTGTTGCCCCGGGTCCGGCGTGGTCAATTGCGTGCAACACTTGATGGAGCTGACCGCGCCCGAACATCGCGGCAGCATTCTGGCTCAGCTTGGCGCCTCGCTGCGTTCCATCCTCTGCTACCGTGAACCGAATGCCAACGAATATCTGCTCAACTCAGCCAAGGTCCGTCCCTGGCTCGAGCGTGGCGATATGGCCGCCCTGCAAACAGCCGTGGAAACCAGCCAGTCGGGCGGCAAGACTCGTCCACCTGCTCCGACCCCGGTCCGTGAGACGGAAAGCGCTCCATTACCTCCCCCATCCACGGAATCACTGACTCCGGTCCGCCCAACCATCGGACCGCCGCCATCTTCCGAGCCCGAACCTGGAGCTCCCCCTGCTGCATCCAAGCCGGCCCAGGACCCCCCTCCGGCTTCAAAGGCAGCTGGCAAGCTCCAACCGCCTCCTTCCGAACCGCCGCCGCCCGAGGAAAAATCCGGAGGTGACGAGGAGACTCTGCTGGGCTGGCTCTAACGGAACACCAACAGTTGGTTGACGGTTTTCTACCCATGCTGGGCGCAGGATGGAGTCAACAACCGACTGGAGGTAAGCCGAATGGTCACCGACAAATTGACACAGAAAGCCCAGGAGGCGGTCCAGGCCGCCGCTCAATTGGCGCAGCGCTCAGGGCACGCACAACTACAACCAATCCACCTTTTCAGCACTCTGCTGGCAGACCAAGGTGGCCTGGTGGCCACTCTGCTTTCCCAGCAAGGCCTGGATTTAAAAGCTCTGGTTCGCCAGGCCGATGAGGCCCTGCGCAACCAGCCCAGACTGTCCCAGCCGAGCGCCGTTTACGCCGGTCAGGAGTTCTCGCGTTTGCTGGAACGGGCCGACCAGGAGCGGGGATCCATGAAGGACGACTTTGTCAGTCTGGAGCACCTCATGTTGGCCTTCCTGAAGTCCAAGCCGGAAGGTGACTGGCTGAGCCAGCGCGGGCTGAAGCGTGACGGTCTCCTGAACGCCATCGCCGAACTGCGCGGCGGTCAGCGCGTCACTGACGCCAACGCTGAAGATAAGTATCAGGCATTGCAGAAGTATGGCCGCGACTTGACGGAACTGGCGCGCACCGGCAAACTCGACCCGGTGGTGGGGCGGGACGAAGAAATCCGGCGTTGCGTGCAAATCCTGTCTCGTCGTCGCAAGAACAACCCCGTGTTGATCGGAGATCCAGGCGTGGGTAAGACCGCCATTGTGGAAGGTCTGGCTCAGCGCATCGTGGCCGGGGACGTGCCCGAAAGCCTGAAAAACCGCATCATTTACGCCCTGGACATGGGCCAGCTTCTGGCTGGAGCCAAGTACCGTGGTGAGTTTGAGGAGCGCCTGCAGGCCGTGCTGCAGCAAATTCAGCAAGCCAATGGCAAGATTCTCTGCTTCATCGATGAGCTGCATACCCTGGTTGGGGCCGGCAAAGGGGACGGAGCGATGGACGCTGCCAACCTGCTCAAGCCAGCCCTGGCTCGAGGCGAGCTGCGCTGTATCGGCGCCACCACTCTGGACGAATACCGCCAACACATCGAGAAGGACGCCGCCTTAGAGCGCCGTTTTCAACCGGTATTTGTAGGTGAGCCCAGCGTGGAGGCCACCCTCAGCATCCTGCGCGGACTGCGCGAGAAGTATGAGGTGCACCACGGCGTGCGCATCACCGACGCCGCACTTGTGGCGGCTTCCAGACTCTCGGACCGCTACATCAGCGATCGCTTCCTGCCGGACAAGGCCATTGACCTGGTGGACGAAGCGGCCGCCTCCCTGCGAATGGAGATCGACTCCCTACCTGGGGCGCTCGACTCGCTCGAGCGTCAGCTGCGCCAACTCAAGGTGGAACAGCAGGCCCTGGAGATGGAGTCGGACGCTCTTTCCAAGCAACGGCTGTCGGACTTGAAGTCCGAGATCCTGGCTCTGGAAGCACAACTGGTTCAAGAGCAGGCTCAATGGAAGCAGGAGCGCGAAAAGATCAGTGTGATCCGCTCGCTCAAGCGCCAGTTTGACGCACTGGGCGCGCAGGAACAGGAAGCCGAACGCCTGGGTGACCTCGCCCAGCTGGCCGAAATCCGCTACGGCAAGAAGCATCAGCTGCAGAAGCAGTTGGAAGCGGCTGAAGCGGCGATGGAAGCTGAGCCTCCCAAATACCTGCGTGAGCAGGTTGAGGAAGAGGACATCGCTCAGGTCATATCGCGCTGGACCGGCATCCCTACGGCCAAGCTGCTGCAAGGCGAACGGCGCCGACTGTTGGAATTGGAGCGCCAGCTCGAGCAGCGGGTGGTGGCTCAGCACGCGGCCGTAGAAGCCGTGGCTGAAGCAGTCCGCCGCAGCCGGGCCGGATTGTCCGACCCCAACCGTCCGCTGGGAAGCTTTCTCTTCCTGGGCCCGACCGGCGTGGGGAAAACCGAGCTGGCCAAGGCACTGGCGGAACTGCTCTTCGATGACGAGAAAGCCCTGGTTCGGATCGATATGAGCGAGTACTCCGAGAAACACTCGGTCTCTCGCCTGGTCGGTGCACCTCCAGGCTACGTCGGTTACGAGCAGGGCGGACAGTTGACCGAAGCGGTGCGTCGACGACCCTACTCGGTCATCTTGCTGGACGAGATGGAGAAGGCTCATCCGGAAGTCTATCAGGTGTTGCTGCAACTGTTGGACGACGGGCGACTGACGGACGGACAGGGTAAGACGGTAGACTTTCGTCAGACCCTGGTGATCATGACCAGCAATCTGGGTGGTCAGGCTCTGCTCAAAGCCGGTCAAAACCTGCCGGCCGAGGTCGAGCAGGCTCTGAGAGCCCATTTCCGCCCCGAATTCCTGAATCGAATCGATGATATCGTAACCTTCCAGCCTCTCAAGCCGGAAGCTCTGCAACAGATCGTGCAAATTCAGCTCAAACGTTTGCGCGCTCGGCTCAAACCGATCCGCATCAAACTGGAGGTGACCCCTCCCGCGCTGGCCTGGTTGGCTGAACGCGGCTGGGATCCCGAATACGGTGCCCGCCCGCTCAAGCGCACACTGCAGCGTCAGCTCGAGAACCCGCTTTCCAGGTTATTGCTGGAAGGCAATGTGCAACCCGGCTCGACCATCGAAGCCGGAGTCGAAAACGACGCGATCAGCCTGACTGTCGTGTAAACCAAGAGGCGCCGGGAAAACGATTCCCGGCGCCTCTTTTGCATCAACCAGAAAGTGTATTCTGGACCGGCCGGCTCAGGCCAGAGCGACCGACAGGGCACTATGGGCCAGCCAGAGCAGTGCCGCACTTGCGGTCAGGCCCTGCGCCCAGGCGTAGAGGGAAAACTTCCGGCTGGCGATCAAAGCTAAAATGTAAGTGCGCCGCAGCGAATCCTCTCGGTGCTGCTGTTCTCCGGCCCGGTTGAAGTCGGACACGAACTGATTCATGTTGCGACGTTGAGCGATGTCACCGAAGAAAATGCAGTCCTTGCGCGGCATCTTGGGAAGCCCGCTGCGATTCATGATAACCAGCAGGCAGAGCAGCAGGGCTGAGCCGGCGGCAAAGACGAGCGGAACCTGAAAGAGCTTGAGTAAAAGCGGGTGATTGGGATGAGCGGATTGAGCCGCCGCGATGAAAAGACTGTTAATTACGATGAGGTTGCCGGCCTTGGAGTCCGCAAACTGAATCAACTGCTGGTTGTAATTCAGGATTTCGAAAGCCGATTCAGTGGAAGGGGGTGGCTGATCTGCAAGGTTCTGGCTCATCATGGCTCCTCAGCTGGAATGCCATGACCTTATTCTCTTTATGCAACAAGAGCAGTGACTATCGTCACAGAGCTAGGGCTTCATCGTAGCCAGACCGTGATACAGTCGAGCCCGCTTTTTCAGGCGGGACAACACCGCCGCTTCTGGGCCTCGCTGACGCTGAGAAACAACGCCATGCACGCAGATCTCCAGGCACAAACCACGCGGACCGACCGGAGGTAAGGACGAAAAACTCGTTTTGCTACGATCGGCCGCTGGCATTGGCAAACTGGATTTCATAGGCACGAACTCCAAAGGACTAAAAGTTTAGGTTCCCATCTGGGATTGGGCCGGGTTCAGTTTGGGAGCTGTGGAATCCTTGTGGAAAAACTGTGATTTGCCGGGATTCGCAGCTTTAGCGATTTGGCAACAGCTTGTTCTTGCTAGGATCGAAAAGGTCAGCGTTCGACTTTGGTCGGCAAACTGTAGCTAGAGCGAACACCGTAGCGCACCGCTCTCACGCGGAAAAGGTAGGGTCCAGCCCCTCGGTTTTTCAGAACGAACGAAGGCCTGTTCTCCTCGATAATTCCGTCATCCAGCAAAACCCACTTGCCGTCTCGCTCCTCCTCGATCTGGTAACCCGTCGCCTCGCGGACCAACCGCCAGCTTAGCCGAATCTCAGACTGACTGGAATAAAGTCCCATCAGGCCTTCAGGAGTCGGCGGTGGCGGCCCTTTGGGCTCCTCCTTGGGGGCCGTGACTGCCTTGGGCTTGGGAGGCGGAGGCACCAGATCGGTCACCGAATGACCAGCGGCCACAGAATCGGACGCGTTGCTCGGAGCTGTGGCACCCGCGGCGGGGGCTTTGCGCTTGGACGGCGGCGGCAGGAGATCGGTAATTGAAGCCCCTTCTGGAACCGGGTCAGGGTCTGTGGCCCCGTGGGTTTTGCTTGCCTGTGCTTCTGGATCGGGCACATCCGGCAGCTTGAGTGGGGCCCCTGTGACCCGAGCAGGACCGGAGGCGCCGGCGGCTGAGGTGTGAGCCTTGACCACCTGACCGTTCGGGCTGACTCCACTTGGCAGGACGGCTCGCACACAAAACTCAAAGTCGCTACCCGGGGTGAGCCCGGTGATGGAAGTTGAGTTCGTCATGGGAATGCAGTTCGGGTCATCTTCATTGAGCCACCAACGGCCATTGACCTTGCGCAAGACCTCGTAGCCAACCGCTCCCACCACCGGTTCCCAACGCAGATCTAGCTGACTCTCAGCCAGGGCACCGGCCGGTTGAGTAATACTGAGGTTGCGAGGCGCCTGACCTGGTTGAGACCAGGCCAGGCCCGTCAGGGAAAGTGCCAGGAGAACGTCAAGAACCCGCATCACTGAATTCTACTAGTTAGTCTTCCGCGGTATCAAGCTCGCGCAGAGTTTCTTGTTTGAGTGCTTCCAGGTCACTGTCACTCAACTCCAATTGACGAGCGATTTTATTGAGAAAACGAAGTTCCGAGATCTCGACCTTGCCGTCGGCCATAGCCATGGCCAGCAGAACCTTCATGATTTCCCGGCGAGACTCAACGTCTTTGACCGATTCTTTAAGATTGGTCAGGTCTGGAGGCTTGGCCATCATCGAGGCGACTTCATCCAGAGCACCATCGTCCAGGTCCAGCTGCGAGATTACACCGCCCAGAAGACGTCGCTCGTCTTCAGAGACTTCACCATCAGCCCAGATCACGTGAACCAGGCTCTTAATCAACACTTTTTCAGCTTCTTGCATAGGCCGCCCCTTCGCCTGTGTCTTAACAGCCCCTCCAATTCAACTCCTTTTCAGGGTGAGGTTGTAGATTGGTTTATATCACTTCAGGAGGTTGTCGATGAGTGCAGTTTACGCCAGTCCCGCCCAGCACCGTTGCTCGTGCGGTCGCACCTTTATCAACGGCATCGCCCTGGTACGTCATCAGTGGGTGACCAAGCATCCGGGGATGACCAACAAGCCCCATACCCTGTTGCCCGATCCTCAAGCTCACGTGACTCAGGCGGCCATGGCTCAGGCCATGCGCGTACTCAAGCAGAAGCAGGCCGAACAGCAGCAATTTGACCACAAGCGTCGCCAGCGCCGACGCCTGCGACGCCAGCTGGTCGGTGTGCAGCGCAGCCTGGAGATTGGTTTCGCGAGCCTGATCGAGTCGGCCGTTCGCTTCGGACGCTCGCTGCTGATGGCAGGTCGCATCGTTTTCCTGTTGGGCTTCATCGCAGCCAGCGTGGCCGCCGGAATGAAGCTGGGAACCTTCTTCCCCGCCTGAGCGAAGGTTTTCAAACACTGAGCCAGGGAGTCGTGGCTGCAGCTCAAACATCTGTTCTATGTCGAGCAAAGAACAGGCCCGGGACTACTATCTACCGGACTATCTTACCTATCTCAGTGTAGAGCGAACGTTAGCGCGCCGGACGATCCACGAATACGAACAAGACCTCAGGCTGTTCCTGGACTATTTGGCCCCATTTTTTGCAGAAGAATTGACTCTGGAGGGCGTTGATGGACGTACCGTTCGCGAATTCCTGGCCTTCCTGCGCAACAAAAAGAACTACTCCCCCAGTGCTCTCAACCGCAAAATCGCTGCCCTCAAAGGCTACTTCAAGTTTCTAGAGTCGGAAGGGCACATTCAGAGTTCACCGATGCAGCGGATCAGTTCGGCCAAAGAAGGCAGACTGCTGCCGAAAGTGATGAGCGAGCAAGAGGTTGAGGTGCTGCTGGACCACCCCACCGAAGAGAAGCTCTCGCCCGAGCTGGCCGCTCGCGATCAAGCCATCCTGGAGTTGTTTTATAGCTCGGGACTTCGTTTGTCCGAACTGGTCGGCCTGAACCTGCACGACATCGACTGGGAAAAGCTTCATCTCCGTGTCACCGGCAAAGGCAACAAGCAACGCTTTGTCTTTCTCACTCCGCACGCGGCTGCTTCTCTTCAGGGCTACCTGAAGCTGCGCAGCCACAAAAGCGAAGCTCTGTTTCTGAACCGCTTTGGACAGCGCATCTCCAACCGAGCGGTGCAAATTCTCTTCAGCAAGCGTATGGGGGCGGCCCAACTTCAGCGCAAAGCCTCCCCGCACACTCTCAGGCATTCCTTCGCCACCCACCTGCTGGAGGGCGGTTCCGACCTGGTTACGATCAAGGAATTGCTGGGGCACGAAAGCCTGCAAACCACCCAGATTTACACCAATATCTCCCGCCGGAAGATGCGCGAGGCCTACGACCAGGCTCACCCGCGCACTAACTAGAGAGTCTTTTCTGCAGACGTTCGCGTCGATATTTGAGGCGCTTGATGCGAGTCGGAGCCAGTGGCTTGATGCGCAGGGCCCGCTCCACCCAATCCAGAGCGCTGACCCAGTTCTTATGAATGTGTTCTTGCTGTTTGGCGACCTGCTCCAAAAGCTCCGGGTCCTGAGGGAAACGCTCCGCCAGACTGGACCAAATCTCTTGGGCTGCTCGAACATCCCCCAGACGCCGGCGCAATCTGGCCAACAACGCCCCACTCTGGCGCAAAGCGGGGATGGGCGATTGGTCTTGCCAGTAGGCAAAACAACGCTCGAGTAGCTGGCGAGCTTCTTCGAAGCGACGGCCTCGAAAGAGTTGCTGGGCCAGCGCCAGATCCTCTAGATGCAAGAGTTCGGGACGCTGCTGAAAGCGTTGAGACCAATCGTGAGGTTCATCCACATAACCCCAGAGACCGGCAACCAGCCCAACCATCGTCAGAATATCGCGACGATTGTGCTCGGCCACCTGAGCCAGGCCCCGAGCGCAGCCCGTTTGCAGGTAGCGAAAAAAGATCTGAGGCACCATCCAGCCCGGCACATCCCCCTGTCGCGGCAGTCCCAGAATATGCGTCTCCAAAGTTTCGAGCTTGCAGTTCTCCAGAGCCCCCGACCACAGGCGCCGGGCCACCGGCAAGAGATCCAGGTGAGGAAGCTCCTCCAGATCAAACCGCAGTCGATTCATGATCAGCCGAGTCTGCAGCAAGGGAATGTCAAAGCTCTTCCCGTTAAACGTAACCAGGCCATCGGACTGTTCCAACCGCTCAATCAAGTAACCCAACATGGCCTTCTCTTCACAGTGAGAACGCATGATCAGCTGCTCAACCCTAAGCCGCGAGCCTTCGAAATAGGCCAACCCGACCAGAAAGGCATAGGTGCCAGAACCGCCAGCCAGGCCCGTGGTCTCGGTATCCAAATAGAGCATCCGAGAGCCTTCCAGGTCTGGCAGCCAATGGCTCAGGGGCCGCAACTGAGCACGTCCCAAGGGGAAGGGACCGTGACTCAGGTGCCCTTCGAGTTCCTGAAAGCGGCGGTGGAATACGCCCCCCAGGCAACTGACTGCTTCCCCGCCTAAAGCCCGCTCGACCGGAACGGCTCTCTGCTTTTCCTGCTGATGCCGCATCTGCTCAAGACGTTCAAAGGATAGGGTCATGGGCTAATTTTGCCAATTCCTTCGGTAATTTTCTTTTGAAATTCTATCAACTCTTCGTGCAACTGTCGATATGAAGTCATTCCAGCCTTGAGTGGAGTGAGTTGACGGGTCTGAGCCGCCTCTCCCAGTACAGCCAGGGCCTGTGACAACTTGCCCATGCTGATCACAAAGAAGTGACAATACGTATCGAGCGTTTCATCCCTGCCCATAATCTTAACCACTTCGCGCTCAAAGCGTTCGCGCGTTTTCTCAAGGGTTTGTACCTGACTGACCAATTCGGTGATGATCTGTTCCCAGGTGGTCACTCCAAAAGCCAGACCTTGCACAAGATCGGTCAGGTGATCGGCCACTTGCGTGTCGCGTGACCCACCGGGACCACCCGCGATGTCCTCATACTTCACATCGTCAATCTGCAGTTGCGGCAAAGCCGAACCGCACTCACTGCAAGCTTTAGCCGGGATCTGCACGTGTCCGCAGCGAATACAGGTCACCGATTGCCCGGACTTTCCGGTCTGCGCCAACGAGCGACGCACCTGGGTCTCAAAAGCCAGCAAGGGCGGCAAGGTCAGAGAAAGCAGCTTCCAGCCTTCAACCAGATGCGCCAACTGAGGATCTTCCAGGTAGAGCAGGAAGCGCTGGAAAGCCTGTTCGTGAGACGCCAGCAGAGGAACCAGGCTTTCTGGAGCCTGGGGCGATTCTTCCAGCGCTTTCAATGCGGACTGCTGTTGCTGCTGGCGCTGCTCTATTTCGTCCTGGAGCACCCATGGTGGCAAGACGCCCGACTCCACCTGGCCCATGACCTCGATCAGCTCCAGCATGCGAGGCGCGCTTTCAAACTTGATCTGCAGTTCACTCAGCGCCGCCTGAACACCACCCCGGTACTGCCCCATCGCCTCCCAAAGGGGGTTCAGTTTTTCAGCCACTTCGGGCCCGGTTATCTGGCCTAGCCCGATCAGTTGATCTCGATTGTGGTCGGCCAGCATGAGTGCCTCGCGCACCAACTCCGGACGGGCGATGGCCAAACCGGCCCGTCGACCCACTTCCACCGCGCGCCGATAGGCATCGATTTCCTGAAAAAGGCGTTCCCAGGCTTGCTGCATCACCCCGCCCCCCAGGTCACTGGGAAAATCGACCAGTCGCGCCCACATTTCCACCGCGTCATAGGGAGAGTAGCGTTGGGTTAAATGCAGCTCATTCAGTCTGTGGACGTAGTCACCAGAGCCCCTGCCCAGCAACTGGATCGCTTCCTCCAGGGCCTGTCTTTGGCCCTGCTCCAGGTATTGAGCGACCGCACCCATTCCACCCTCGATGGTCCGCATGTGCTCTTCGAGTTCCTCAGGAAACTGCACATCCTCAAAAAGAGCTCGACGAACATCCAGCTGCTGACGCATCTGCAAGACGTCGGCGTGGGCCAGGGGAAAACGAGTTCGCAGCTCAAACAGATCCAACTTTTCTTGCAGTACATTGAAAGCAACCTTGATGAGCTGGTCCAGCGAGAGCACCGGGCTAAAAGCCGGCCTCAGCGATTCCAGCTTCTGAATTTGGAAAGTGTGAGCGTAGTAGCTCATGACGGCCTCGGCCAGCCGAGCCGCCCGTTCTCCGGCCGGCCGGGGGTCTTTCAAGAGTCGCTGACACTCCTTCAAATCCAGCTCGGCCTGGCGGAAACTCTCCTCCGTCTCTGCACTCCACAAAACCACGGGCTTCAAAAGCCTCAAACTTTCAAGCGTGGAGCCGATCCAATCGGCCGCCTTGGCCAGGCTCTCATCCACCCGCTCCGGGTGTTTATGCAAAGCACAAACCAACTGGCGCATGGGCGGGGCGATAAAACTGGACACGGAACCTCCGAACAAAAGGAATGCCTGATGGCTACGAGGGCGCGGATCAAATTACCCCCTCCAGCGGCATGGCAAAGAGGTTTCCCTCATACCGGGTGGAACGTTGCGCGATGGAACAAAACGTCTGCCCACCTGAATCTGGACGCGCCAAAGTCATTCAGTTACAACCATTCAGGCGCACTCAAAACTTTGAAAGCCACTATGAGTTGGGCAGACAGTATCGCGAGCAAGGTCGCCTGGATCTGGCTATTCGCGAATGGCAGCGGGCAGCCGCACTTGACAAAACCCACCTTGAGGTCCGTCTGGACCTGGGAGTGGTGCTGGCCGAGAAAGGCATGCTGGAGCCAGCCGCTCAATGCTTTAAGAGCGCGATTGAGCTCGACTCGACCTGCACGGAAGCGCATTATTATTTGGGACTGGCCTATTTTCAGCAAGACGACATGGAAAAGGCGGCCAAAGTCTGGTCTAACGCTTTACGGCTGGACCCTGAAGACTGGGAACTGCGGCTTTCACTGGCAGAAGCCTACATTGAATTAGGCAAACACGCCAAAGCCCTGCGCCAGATCGAACGAATCTTGAAGGTCCAGCCCTATCACCTGGATGCGCTCAATTTGCGTGGCGTCATTTATCTTCACAGCGGCGACCTGGCTCGGGCTCGTCAGGAACTTCGCGACTGCGTTCAAATCGACCCCAATTTCCCCCGCTCTCGCATGAATCTGGGCGTCGTGTATATGCATCAAGGCTTTACCGACATGGCCATTCTGGAATTCCGCCGAGCCTATCGTCTGTCGCCCACCAATCCCGACATTCTCTACAATCTCGGCCACGCACTCTCTCATCGCGGAGTCTATGATGAGGCTCGCACCTATCTGATGAAAGCCCTGGAGTTTGACCCCCAACTGCTAGAAGGCCTGCTCTTATTGGGAGCCCTGGAAGTTCGGGCCGGCTTGCCCGACTCGGCCCGAGAACGCTTCGCACGCGCCCTGGAGATCGACCCCCAGGAACCGGAAGCGCTTGGCGCCCTGGCTCACATTCACATGGTTGGCGGTGAAATGGATCAGGCTCGGCGCTACCTGGAACAGGCCCTCAAACTTTGTCCCGAACATGCCGGACTGCAATTGCTTCAGGCGAAGGCCTACCACGCCCTGAAAAAGAGCTCGAAAGCCCTCACCCATTTGCGTAGAAGCCTGCGCCTGAACCCGCAGAACGCGGAGGCCCAACTCTTGATGGGCGACCTGATGCTGGAACGCGGACAGAAACCAATGGCCGTGCAGGCCTGGGAAACCGCCCTACAACATGAACCAGAGATGAGTGAAGCGCAACAGCGCCTGGCCCAGCACCGCTAGGCAGACAGTTAGCCTTTGCCGAGGCGGTAGCGTTCGTGCATTTGCTTGCGGTCCTTCAGCATGAAGAACAACTGATAAGGGTCAAGATAACCGTAGCGCTTACCGGGCTGAAAAGCCTTCGGACCCGGCTTTAACTGGCGCCTGGTGATCCACACGGTGTCAGAAACAATTCCCGGGTCTTCGCGCAGAATGCCGTTCTTGGCTGCAGCCAGCAAGCCGGCCACCGTTCGATAGGTATTCTCCAGTTGGTCCAGCAAGGGCCGCAAAGTACCCTGCCAACGAGAGATCTCAGCCAGGGCCGCTTCCGCATCACGATCGGCAAAGAACTGGCGAGCCAGGTGGCGCAGGTCGTCGTCCAGAAGATTGTGATTCCCCTGCCCGGCCATCGAGTTGGGCACCCAACTGCGAACCACAACCGATAGATTCAAAAGAAAACCATCCGCAGTGGGAAGCTGATCCAGCCAACTCTCTTGATAGAGAGGAACCAGGTCCTCACGGTCGTGACCGCGAGGAGTGCGGGGCACACCGACCAGGTCCAGACTGGCCAGTTCCAGGCCGTGCAGCATGAGTTGCTCTTTCATCCAGGCCTCGACCTGATGACAACCCTCGCTAAGGCCGTCCTCAAACAGCCACCAGGCGGCCTTTTGAGCCACCGCCAACTCTAAGCGCTCGCGAATAATCGCCTCAATCACGGTTCGATTCAAGCGCTTATGAGCGCGCCGCAAAACAAAGCTGGCCTGAAAGGCT
>JAFEBA010000095.1 GCA_018266105.1 bacterium
ACTCCTTGTCGGCGATCAAGTTGAGGTCCATAAAGATCAGCCGACGTGCGCCCATCTGTTTGACGTCGGCGATCACTTCGGTGACCGGGTGCTGCAGCGGCCGACCCCAGGCGCTGGGAACCACGCAAAAGTTGCATTTGTGGATGCAACCACGAGTGGCTTCGAGGGTGTGGCCGACGGTGAAGTTTCCGTCGGGCAGCAAATCGCGACGAGGCAGGGGCCGTCCGCCCAACTGCAGTCCGGGCTGCTGGCGGTAACGGCTCTGCAAATTTCCCTGGCGAAAATCCCTCAGCAGTTGCGGCCAGCTTTCCTCAGCGTAGCCGACCACCACGCTGTCCGCGTGAAGTGCCGCCTCGTCCGGCAGTAAGGTGGGATGGACGCCCCCCAGTACCACGCACTTGCCCTGGCGTCGAAAGTGGTCTGCCAGTTCATAGGCTCGGGCCGAGCTGCCGGTGATGGCGGAGATTCCGATCAGATCGGCATCGAGCTCCATCGGGATATCCCCGATGCCTTCGTCGAAGAGGCTGAGTTGGTGAGGAATTTCCGGGGGAATGAGGGCCGCCAGCGTCGGCAGGGTCAGCGGCATATAGCGCAGGGAGCGTTTAAAGATTCCGGTTTTGTGCCGATAGAGAGGGCCGCGCGGTGAGAGCAGTGCGATTTTCATGAATCAGGCAATCGCTTCGGGCGCTGGCCGACTAGTCCTCGCTTTCAGTCACTAACTCCTCTTCCTCGCCTTCGCCTTCAAAATGATTGCGTTCATCTTGGCGCCGACGCTGATGGCGTTCACCCCGATCGGGGCGCTGTTGGAGTTCCTCTCCCGGTTTTTCCTGGTTGCCGCGGCCGTCGCCCTCACCCGTGCTCGACTGGCTGGAGTGGCTGTGACGGACCTCCTTTTGCTCGCTCTGAGAAGAGGTGCTTTCCTGGGGAGGGGTGGTGTGCTGACGCAGGTCCAGTTCGGCCTTGGCTTGCTGGAAGCTGGCGCTGCGGCGCATCCCCGTAAAGTCCTCACCTCGATCCACTTCGCGGGCCTGCTGGACAGCCCGGCGCAGGGTCTCTTGGGTCTCGCTCTTTTCACGAGGGGCCTCGCTCCGTGTGGGGGCGCTTTCGCCGCTTTTGGGGCGCTCGCTGTTCTCGGATTTGGCTTCGGTCGTTCGGGGCGTTTCGGCCTTGCCATCGGCCTTAGGGCTGGAGTTGCTGGTTGGGCTTGAGCTGGTGGAACTGGCCTCGGTTTTGGGGCTGGCCGCGGCCGGACGCTCGCCAGCCGAGGGGCTGTGAGTGTCCGCGTTGTGGGGGGTGGAAGAGGTCTCGGCGCGGGCGGGTTCCTTGGTTTCCTTGGCCGGATTTTGGCCCGGGAGTGGGGGTAACAGGGGGGCGTTGCGCACTGTCTCGAGTCGGCTGGGGGAGAGCTGAAACTGCTCGCTCATCTTCTTGACGGTCTCGGCGCGCTCGGCCGAACTGGGGCCGGTGGTTTCTTTTTCTCCGCCACCGGCGCCCGAGCCGCCGGCGATAACTCGCTGCGGCTGACGCTGGGGTTGTTGCGGTTTGGCCTCTGGTGCCTTGGCGGTGTCCGGCCCCTTTTCTTTGGCGGGGGCAGCCCCCTTTTCGGGCCCGTGGGGCGGAGCGGTTTCGCTTTTGGATCCGGATGGAACGCCTTCTTCCTCTTTCTCGCGTGGCTTCTCGCAACGCTGCTCTTCGGGACGGCTCCAATCTGTCAGCGGGCGGGGCGAGTGGAAGATATCTCCAGGGAAGCGCTGGTCGGGCAGGAAGCGGGGCTCCCCGGCCTGCGCTTTAGGCTGGAGCAGCAAGCCTCTATTGTTCTTGACGGCCTTGGTGCGAGAGGCCTGGATATTCTGAGCGGCTTCGACCTGGGCTTCGGTCTCCGGCCAGATGGACTTTGGGCCGGGAGCCGGACCCAACGGTGGGACCTGTGGCCGTGGTTCGGGATTCGGAGTGGTAACCCCGGCCCCCGGATATGTCTGAGACCTGGCCACCGGCGTGGGTGCGAACGGCTGGGCTTGGGTCGGAGCTGGAGTCGAAGGGGCGGGTTGCGTCCTGGTCTGGGGCGTCGCCGGCGCTGGCGTTTGCTGGGGCTGAGGGGCGGCCGCCTGAGGTTGGGCCTGGCCCACGGGGGCGGGCGGCGGCGAGACAGGCGCCGCAGGGGCAGGTGAAGCGGCCTGATTGGTTGGGTTGGGAGCGGGTTGAGCTTTGATGGGAGCGGGAGCCGCGGCGCCCGGGGAAGGTTGGGCTGGCGGCTGCTGGGGGGGCTGCTGCCCCTGACTCTGCTGAGGTTGGGGAGAGGGCGCGACCGCCTGGCCGGGACGATTCTGGTTGCTTCCGGTGGGGGCCGAAGGGGGGCTGGCCTTGGAAATGTCGGGCAGTGTTGGGCTGAAAGCAGCCGGCGAAGGACCGGCAGGTTGATTGGCGCTCTGGTTGCTGGCAACAGGGGCCGGAGCTGGCGGGCTGGTGCTGGCGGTGGAGCCGCCGGAAGCCTTGCTACCCAAAGCGGGGGAGGGCGCTTCGCCACCGGATGCGCCGAACGGAGTCTTGCCGCCGATGGGTGCACCGGCTGGAGCCGAGGGCCCAGGACCGGTCGAAGGGGCGCCTGGCGGCTGGGTGTTGACCACGGTGGAGCCAGCCGCTGGCTGGGTTGCGGTCGGGTTGGTTGGAGCTTTGGCCGGAGCGGGCGTAGGCGTCGGAGCCATGGGGGTGCCGGTCGCAGCCGCCGGCGGAGCACCTACCGGGGCCTGGGCACCGGGCTGGGGCATGGGGTTGGCTGGAGCTTTGGAGATCTGGGTTGGCACTGGAGACTCGGCCTGAGCCGTAGGATTCGGCAATGAGCTGCCGGTCGGAGGCTTGGTCTGGGTTGCTTGAGCAGGCAGGGGGAGGCCCTGCAGGCTGGCGGGCGCTTTCGGGAGCGCGCCTTGAGTCTGGCCGGTCTCAGTCAGTCGCGGCAGGTCCGTCGGCGAGCCAGGGCTGGCCACTCGGTCGGTGACATTAGGCGAACCGTTCGGGATGGGCTGGCTCAGAGGCAGCGTGCGTCCTTGGGCGGACTGACTTTGATTGGAGTCGGCCGGCAGGGACAGACCGGTCACCGGATCGCGCGGCTGGGGGAGTCGGCTGCTGATCAGGCCCGTCTGGGGAGCGAGCGGGGCCGTTCGGGGGAGGACGGGCTGACCGGTCTCGGGGTCGATTTCGCCAGGGGCCGGACGGCGGGCCGTCGGGGCGTCGCCAGGAAATCGGGTATCGGGTAGACCCAGGGGACTGGCCGGGGTGTTGATGGGAGTGCGACTGATCGGGCCGGTTGGCCGGGGGGGCGGGCCCGCCTCCGTGGAGGAAACGGCTCTGCTCAGGGGATCCAGGGGGCTGCCGCCGGGCAGCAGAGCCTTCCAGGCGGCCGGGAGGTTGTCTTGTTGCGAGGCCGGCAGATTGACCAGCGGATCGAGTGGGCTTTGAGCAGTCGGGGCGAGGGCGGGCAGCAGGCTTTGAAAGGAGGGCATCGCCTGGCGAAGCGCCTGGTTGAGGCTGGATAAGGCCTCGGCTGTGGTGGGAGCTGGCGCGTTCAGATCCATCTTGCCGGCCGGGCCGGTCAGGCTGGCCGGATCCACCCCGAGCTGGGCGCGCACCTCCACGGTTCCCAAAGGATTGCTCAAAGTGAAGGTGGGAGTTGCGGCCGGGGGTGGATTGCCCAGGGAGGAGCTTTCTGTGCTCGGCACGGGCTGAGCGGGGAAGACCGAATTCATTTGAAGGGTCCCAAAGGAGGAGGGATTGAGAGGGCCGGGCGCATCTCCGAGCTGCACTTGGGAGCGCATAAAGCGCAGAGTGAGGGCGCTGGTCGCGGCCGGAGCCGAGGCGGCCGAAGGCAGTGTGGCCGGAGTCGATGCGGGGGGCGCGGGAGGGGAAGCGGCGATGAGGCTGACCGAGGTTGCCGAGGTCAGAGTGGCCTGCCAGGCGGTGCCCAGGGCGGCGCTGATTTGGAGAGAGCTTTTGGCCAGAGCCTGGGTCTGGGCCACACTGGTATTGGAAGGGGAGTCTCCTGGAGCCGGAGAGGAGACCACGCCGGTGACGGGGGCGCCCGGGGGGGCAACGCTGGCCGGTTTCACAGTGGCCGGCGCAACTGTGGCCGCGGTCGCACTGGATGCGATGGTGTCGTTGATAGCCGCCATGCGAACCCCTCCTCTGAACTTCGGTAGCTTCTGGCTCCGAGCGCTCCACAGGCGCTTTGAACAGTATAGGACAGGTCCGTTGCTTTCATGTTTCCATTGGAAATTTTGCCAATATCAGGCACGGGTTGCGATTTCACGCCGTTTCCGAGCGCTAGCCCGAGATCTGGGTTTATCCATTCATTATCCCCTGGCCAGGGGACTTTTGGGGAGAGGAGCCGGGAGCACGCTCTGGGAAGTTCCGCCACCTATGAGAATTGACGCTTTCTACTTCGGTCGGCCCGAGGATGCGGCCGAGGCTGCCCGAGCCGCGCGCAAGGCCAACCTGAACGGGCTCTGGTTTCCCGAGACCGGGCACGATCCGTTTCTGTCGGTTTTGCTTGCCTCTCAGGCCGAGCCCGAGCTACAGGTGGGTACGGGGATCGCGGTGGGCTTCGCCCGCAGCCCCATGACGTTGGCCCAGACTTCCTGGGATCTGGCGAATCTGACTAAGGGCAAGTTTTTGTTGGGTTTGGGGAGTCAGGTAAAGGCCCATATCACCCGGCGTTTCTCGATGCCGTGGGGCAAGCCGGTAGACCAGATGCGTGAGCTGTTCGGGGCCATGCGCGCCATTTGGAGCGCCTTCGAAGGCAAGAGCAAGCTCAACTTTCAAGGTGAATACTACAATCTGAACCTGCTCACCCCGTTTTTCACCCCGGCCCGTCACCCCTACAGCAATATCCCGGTGGGCGTGGCCGCGGTGGGACCCAAGATGATGGAACTGGCGGGCGAATGCGCCGATTTTCTGGTTTACCACTCTTTCAATAACCTGAACTACATCGAGCAGGTGGCCCAGCCGGCTCTGGATGCGGGCCTGGCCAAATCGGGCCGTTCCTCTCAGCAACTTGAGCGGATGGGCTCGCTGTTTGTGATCACCGGCGATGCCGAGACTCAGAAGCGCATGGAAACCACCGTTCGCAACAGCATCGCCTTCTACGCCTCCACCCCGGCCTACAAACCCGTGCTGGATGCGGTGGGTTTTGGCGACCTCCACGAAAAGCTGCACGAAATGTCACGCCAGGGTCAGTGGGCTGAGATGGCTGCTTATATCCCGGATGAAGTGCTGCAACTGCACAGTTTGCGCGCTCCCGCCAAGGAGCTGCCGGATGCCATTCGTGAGCGCTTCTCCAAGCATTACGACCGGGTCTGTATCCAGATCGATCCGGCTGATCTGGTGGCGATGGGGTTATGAGCCGCCCCGTCATCATCACCGCGGCTCTGACCGGAGCGCTGGCCGATCGCCGCCAGTGCCCCGCCATTCCCTATACCGCCGCGGAGATCGCTGAAGAAGCCCGGCGCAGTCTGGAAGCGGGAGCCAGCATCGTCCATATTCACGCCCGCAATGAGGACGGTAGCCCGGCTTATGATGTCGAAAGCTATCGAAAGATCGACCAGCAGCTTAAAACCCTTTGTCCACGCGCCATCATCAACTACTCCACCGGCGCGGTGGGCGTCAATCGAGAGACCCGGGTGGCTCAGGTGCGGGCGCTGAAGCCGGCCATGGCGGCTTTGAACATGGGCTCGATGAACTACGCCATCTTCTCGAACAAGAAGAAGCAATTCTTGCAAGATCACGTCTTTCTCAATCCCTTTGGGGACATTCAATACTACCTTGAGGCCATGAACGAAGTCGGCACTCTGCCCGAGATGGAATGCTTTGACTGTGGTCACATCCAGAATCACGAGCCTTTCAAGGCGATGGGCCTGCTGCCCGATCAGCTGGTCTTCTCGCTGGTGATGGGAGTCCTGGGCGGTATCCCGGCTACACCGCGGAACCTGCTTCACCAGGTCGAATCGTTGCCCTCGGGGGCTTTCTGGCAGTGCATCGGCATTGGTCAGCAGCAATGGAGTCTGCTGCCGGTGGCGGTCTCCCTGGGCGGTGGTGTGCGGGTCGGACTGGAGGACAACTTCTACCTCAAGGAGGGCGAGATGGCTCGCTCAAATGGTGACCTGGTGGCCAAGGCCGCCCGCATGGTGGAGGACGCCGGGGGGCGGGTGGCCACCCCCGAAGAAGCTCGCCGGATCTTGGGACTCACTTCGGCCCGGCCAGGTGAGGGCTAGTGCCCTCGGCACCCGTGCCCCGAATTGAAAGCCGGCTGAGCAAGGCTGAGCTGGCTCGGAATCATGAGGCCATGCTGCCGCTTGTGGAGCAACTGCAGCAAATGCAAAACCAGGTTCTGCTGGGTGGTGGGGCCAGGGCTCAGCAGCGCATGCGGGAGCGAGGCAAGCTGTTGCCGCGGGAGCGGGTCGAGGGCCTGCTGGATCCCAAGACTCCCTTTTTGGAGCTTTCCAGTCTGGCCGCCAACGGTATGTATCAGGATGAGTCGCCGGGAGCGTCCATGGTCGCCGGCATCGGAACGGTATGCGGCCGTCAGTGCATGATCATCGCCAGCGATGCCTCGGTCAAAGGCGGAGCCATCTATCCGATGACGTTGAAGAAACACCTGAGAGCTCAGAAAATCGCCGAGGAGAACCGGTTGTTGTGTTTCAATCTGGTGGAGTCGGCGGGGGCCAACTTGCTCTACCAGGCGGAGCTGTTTGCTGAAACCGGCGGACGAGTTTTTGCCAACCAGGCTCGCATGTCCGCCCAGGGAATCCCCCAGATCGCCCTGGTCTTCGGCTCCTCCACCGCGGGCGGGGCCTATATGCCGGGTATGAGTGACTACGTGGTGATGGTGCGCAACCAGGCCCGCGTTTTTTTGGGCGGTCCGCCGCTGGTCAAAATGGCCACCGGCGAGGTGATCGACGAGGAGAGCCTGGGCGGCGCGGCCATGCACGCCAGCGTGAGCGGTGTCAGTGACTACACCGCCGAGGATGATGCCCACGCTCTTGAGATCGGGCGGCAGATTGTGGCCAGCCTGCCTTTTGAAAGGCAGACGCCACCGGCAGGCAAGCCTCCGTGTTTCGATCCCGAGGAACTGCTGGGCGTGATTCCGGCTGATCCGCGCCAGCCTCTTGAGATCCGCGAGGTGCTGGCACGCATCCTGGACGATTCTCAGTTCCTGGAATTCAAGGCGGACTACGGTTGTACGTTGGTTTGCGGGCATGCCCGGCTGGGGGGGTATGCGGTCGGGATCCTGGCCAATAATGGCGTGCTTTTTTCTGAGTCGGCCAACAAGGGCGCCCAGTTTATCCAGCTTTGCAATCAGGCTCGTGTGCCGTTGTTGTTCATTCAGAACATCACGGGCTTTATGGTCGGTTCTCAGGTGGAGCGTGAGGGCATTGTGAAGCACGGCTCCAAGCTGGTCAACGCGGTCTCGACCTCCAACGTGCCCCACCTGACCCTGATTGTGGGAGGCTCCTACGGTGCCGGAAACTATGGCATGTGCGGGCGCGCTTATGACCCGCGCTTCCTGTTTACCTGGCCCAATTCCAAGATTGCGGTGATGGGAGGTGAGCAGGCGGCCGGGGTCATGGCTTTACTGGCCGAAGAACAGGCTCGCAGTCGCGGCCTGGAACCGGATCGGGCCGCCATTTTGGCACGTTCGGAACAGACTCGGGCGATGTTCGAGCAGCAGTCCAGTGCCTTTTACGCAACCGCCCGACTCTGGGACGACGGCATCCTGGACCCTCGCCATACTCGCCAGGCTTTGATTTTGGCCCTGCAGGCCGTAAGTTTGAAAAAGAAGGCCCCTCGCTATGGGGTCTTCCGTATGTGAGGAGGCCCCCTTGCTCAACTTGACCCCCGAACACGAGATGTTTCGCCAGAGCGTCCGCCGCTTTGTGGAACGTGAGATCAATCCCTATATCGACAAGTGGGAGGCAGACAAATGTTATCCGGGCAGAGAGTTGTTTCCCAAACTGGGTGAACTGGGAGCTTTGGGACCTTCCTACCCGGAGGAATACGGCGGTGGCGGCGGCGATTACGCTTACAACTATCTGATGTCGGAAGAGTTAGGTCAGGCTGCGGCGTTGGGTGTCCCGATGGGCATTATGGTGCACACCGATATGGCCACTCCTGCCCTGGCTCAGTTCGGCTCGGAAGAGCTGAAACAGAAATTCCTGGTCCCGGCCATCCAGGGCAAGCTGATTTCGGCCATTGCCGTCTCTGAGCCGGATGCAGGCTCGGACGTGGCTTCGCTGACCACCAGCGCCGTGAGTGATGGCGATCACTATATCATCAACGGCTCCAAAATGTGGATCACCAACGGCACTCAGGCTGACTTCGTGGTCACCTTGATGCGCACCACCCCGGGCAACTCAGCCAAGGGCATGTCGCTGGTGGTGGTGCCAACCGATTCAGAAGGCTTCAAGGTGAGCCGTAGCATCGACAAAATGGGCAATCACAGCAGTGATACCGCCGCCCTCACTTACGAGAACGTTCGGGTTCCCAAGTCTTTCTGTATCGGTGAGGAAGGGCGCGGTTTTCAGCTGCAGATGCAGCAGTTTCAGAAAGAGCGCCTGGTCGGTACTGGACTGGCACTGGGAGGAATGGACCGCTGCCTGAGCATGACCGCGCAGTATTGTAAGGAGCGCAAAACTTTCGGCAAGCCCATCATCGAGAACCAGTACGTGCACTTTCGTCTGGCTGAGCTGCGCACCGAAGTGGAGTTGCTGCGCCAGATGGCTCATCACTGCACCAATCAGATCATCGCCGGTCAGGACTGTACTCGTGACGTCAGCATGGCCAAGCTCAAAGCGGGTCGGCTCTGTCGGGAAGTGGCTGACGCCTGCATTCAGTTTCATGGGGGCATGGGTTATGCCGAGGAATACCCGATGGCTCGTTACTACCGGGATGCCCGGCTGCTTTCCATTGGCGCCGGAGCGGACGAGATCATGCTGACCATTCTGGCGCGTATGGAAGGCTACATTTGATCGACCGCCTTTTCATTGCCAACCGTGGCGAAATCGCCTGCCGCATCGCGCGTAGCTGTCGCCGGCTGGGCATCGCCGTGGTCTGCGTCTTTACAGATGCTGACGCCAACGGACTGTGGGTGCGGGAGGCCGATCAGTCCTTTCGGGTCTCGTCTTATCTGGCCGTGGAAGAGTTGGTGGCCCGGGCCCGCCAGTCGGGTGCTCAGGCGCTGCACCCCGGATTTGGTTTTTTGGCAGAGAACGTGGACTTCGCCCGGGCAGTCCTGCAGGCCGCTTTGATTTGGGTCGGCCCCAGCCCTGAGAGCATGCAGAAGCTGGCCAGTAAGGCCGACGCGAAAAAACTGGCTGAACAGGCCGGTATTCCCGTGCTCTGCAATTACGATCTGGAGAACGCTCGCTTTCCACTGCTGGTGAAGGCGGTCGCCGGTGGGGGAGGCAAGGGCATGAGGCGGGTGGATCGTCCCGAGGAATTGATGGCCGCCACTCAGTCCGCAGCCTCGGAGGGACTCCGTTCTTTCGGCGACGACCGCTTCATCCTGGAGCCATTGCTGGAGCAAGCACGCCATCTGGAAGTGCAAGTTTTGGGCGACCTGCACGGCCGGGTGTTGGCCCTGGGAGAGCGTGACTGCTCGCTGCAGCGACGTCACCAGAAGGTGCTGGAGGAATGCCCGGCCCCCGATCTTCCTGAGTCGATTCGTCTGGAACTGCACGCGGCCGCGGTCAGGTTGGCTCAGGCAGCCGACTACAGCAATGCGGGCACGGTCGAGTTCCTCTACAGCCAGGAGAAGTTCTACTTTCTGGAGATGAACACCCGGCTGCAGGTCGAGCATCCGGTGACCGAATTGGTCTACGGCCTGGACCTGGTCGAGTGGCAATTGCGCCTGGCGCAGGGCGAGCCGCTGGAGTTGCATTTGCAACCGCAGGGTCACGCCGTCGAAGTACGACTCTATGCTGAGGATCCCGGCCAGGACCATCGACCCTGTGCCGGCCCCGTCCTGGAATGGAGTCCTCCTCAGCACATTCGAGTGGAAACCGCTCTTCAGTCTCGGGATGAAATTTCTCCCCATTACGATCCGATGGTGGCCAAGCTCATCGCTCACGGTGGCACGCGCGATGAGGCTTTGCGGAAACTGCGCCGCGCCCTGGAACAGACCGTGCTTTTTGGAGTGGAGTGCAATCGCGACTTTCTCAAGCACTGGCTCGAGCGGGCCCACACGGAGAAGCTCTATATCGATACCCTGGAGCATCAGCCCTGGAGCCCGACCAGGGACGATTGGGCGCCCTGGGCCGCGGCTGCCGCTCAGTGGTTAGCCTGGCCTCAACAACACTGGCGCAATCTACCCGGGCCGGCTCCGCGCTGGAGCTTCGACGATCAGGAAATCAGTTGGTGCGATCACCCCTGTGGCTGGCTGGCGGATGGCAGCCTCTGGCTGGAACGCTCGGGCGAGCGACGTAATTTTCGGGTGTTGTGGTGTGAAGACGAAGTCTGGGTCGCCTCAGCTCAGCAAATTTCCCGCCTGGCTTTGCCCGCCCCTCGGCGCGCGGGTCCGGCCGTGGCCGGTGATGCTGTGAACGCGCCCTTAACCGGCAGCATCGTGGAGGTGGCTGTGCAACCGGGACAATTGGTTCGAGCTGGGGATCTGTTACTGCGTCTGGAGGCCATGAAAATGGAGCATCGCCTCTTGAGTCCGCGCGACGGCACCGTGGCTGAGGTCCTGTGCAGCGCCGGCGAAGTGGTGCAGGCCAGGAGCCTGCTGGTGAGGCTGCAGTGAGGCGCCGACTTTTTTTGGCCGGAGGTCTGGCCCTGCTGAGCCTTCCCGCCTGGGCCAACGAGGTCAAGATGCTGGAGGTGGACTGCCCCGAGCGCGCTTTCGAGGAAACCAGGCGCAATCTGGCCGCCATGCAGAAACCCGAGCGGCTGGACGACAATCAGTTCATCACTCAATCCCGGGCCTGGCTGGGGGGTCCCGATATCAAACGTCAAGGACCCCATTGGCGTGACGCCAATGGGGTTCCTCTGCGTATCTACGGGAACGGAAGCAAGGGCGTTGTGCTGCATATACACGGGGGCGGCTGGATTTGCGGCAATGCCGAATCCGACCATAAGCTCTGTCAGACTCTGGCTGATCGGGCGGGCGTGACCGTGGCCAGCGTGGACTATCGATTGGCTCCTGAATTTCCTTACCCTGTGCCGATTCAAGACTGCCTCACGGCGGCTGGCTGGTTGATCGGCAATTCGCATAAGGAGTTTGGCAGCGAACGTCTGGCCATCCTGGGTCTGTCGGCGGGAAGTCATCTGGCCGCGATGACCTTGCTTGGACTGGGCTCTCAAGCTTTGCGCTTCCAGGCCGCCGCTTTCTACTATGGGGTTTTCGATCTTGGCCTGACTCCGGCCGCTCGCATGGCAAAAGACCAGGACCATCCCGATCTCAGTCCCAGCTCGCTGTTGCGCATGGTGAGCTGGTTTACACCCGGACTGCGCCGGGAGCAACGCCAGGTGGCGGCCATATCGCCCCTCTACGCGCCCATCCCGGAATTGCCCGACACGCTGATGCTGGTTGGTGGCTCGGATGTACTGCTGGACGACAGTCTGCAGCTGGCCCGGCGCTGGGCCGAGCGCAACACGGTGCAACTGGCGGTCTATCCTGGAGCTCCGCATGGATTCAACGGGTACGAGATTGCCGGGGTTGAGGATTCACTGGATCGAGTGGTGGATTTTTTTGGTTCGCGTCTGTAAGGGAACAGATGGGCTTGGTCCAGCGACGGACCCACCATGAACACTTTTCATCGACGTCGATTTTTGCTGGACCTGGCGGCCGTGGGAGGGATTCTGGCCTTGACCGCTGGCCAGCAGCTAGAAGCTCGGCCGCTACCCAACCCGGATCTGAAGAGGAAGATGGACGAGGCGCTGGACAAGGTCTTTAAGAAGGAGGAACCTCCGCCAACCCGTCCCAAGCAGCCCCAACCCCCGCCCCACCCTCAACCCCCGCCTCATTATCCCATGCCCGGCGGCATGCCTGCGCCTCAGCCGCCGCCCAAATCCTGACCGCAGCCGAGGCCGGGATGTTCTAAACCTTAACACTCCAGCAACTTGCCAGTTGGTTTAGGCTGTGCTAAAAAAATTTAGACACATCTAAATATGACAGAAGGCCCCATGCTACCACTCGCGAGTTTAACTCCGGACAGTTCCCCCAGCCTGGCCGAGGTGCACGGCAGTGTGCCCATTCCCAAAGGCGCCTCCTGGTGGCGCAAGTTCTTGACGATTTCTGGACCGGCTTACCTGGTCAGCGTCGGCTATATGGATCCGGGCAACTGGGCCACCGACCTGGCTGGGGGCTCCAAATTTGGTTATCAGCTGCTGTGGGTGGTGCTGCTCTCCAATTTGATGGCCATCTTCTTGCAAAATTTGTGCGTCCGCATGGGTGTGGTGGCCCGAATGGATCTGGCTCAGGCCTGTCGCGACTACTATCCAAGGCCGGCCGCCATCGTTCTCTGGCTGCTCTGCGAAGTGGCCATCATCGCCTGTGACCTGGCTGAAGTGATCGGCTCGGCGGTGGGTCTCAATCTGCTTTTTGGAATCCCCCTGGTTTTAGGCGTGCTTTTGACCGGGGCCGACGTGCTTTTGCTGCTCGGTCTGATGCATTGGGGGTTTCGCAAGCTCGAAGCCCTGATCGTCACCCTGGTGCTGACCATCGGCGTTTGTTTTGCCGTGCAGATTTTTCACGCACAGCCGGATTGGCTGGCGGTGGGGACCGGTCTCTTCACGCCCACTCTGCCCAATCTGGAAGCACTTACGATTTCGCTGGGCATTTTGGGCGCCACCGTCATGCCCCACAATCTATACCTGCACTCTGCTCTGGTGCAGACTCGGGCACACCTGGATTCGGATGTGGAAGCCACGCTGCAGGCCAACAAATGGGATACGATCCTGGCTCTGGGCGGAGCCTTCTTTGTCAATGCGGGCATTCTGATTCTGGCCGCGGCCGTTTTTCACCCCAAGGGACTGGTGGTGGACGAACTGCAGAAAGCACACGAATTATTGACCCCGATGCTGGGAGGGACGGCCGCAACTCTGTTCGCGGTGGCTCTGCTCTGTTCGGGACAGTCCTCAACCATCACCGGCACGCTGGCCGGACAGATTGTCATGGAAGGCTTCCTGCACATCAAGGTCAGGGCCTGGGTACGCCGCATGGTGACACGGTTGCTGGCCATCGGACCCGCCCTCTGGGCCATCAGCGCGACCGGGGGAAGTCACACCGTGCAGATGCTCATCATTTCCCAAGTGGTGCTCTCGATGCAGTTGCCCTTCGCCATTTTCCCGCTGGTCCAGTTCACCTCCGACCCCGCTAGAATGGGAGTCTACGCCAATTCTCGTTGGGTGCGCAGCCTGGCTTATTTGATCGGTACGGCCATCTCTCTGCTCAATTTCTATCTGCTCTACACTCAGTTGGGCTCCTTTGGTTTGGTGCTGGCGGCGCTGGCTATCGCATTCTGGGTCTACCTGTGGCGCAACCGCCGAGGTTAGAGGATTTCCTGTATTCAGTCTAAAGCATCGAACATGCAGTTTGAAAAATCGGAATTCTTTCGCTTTACTGAGACTTACCCGGCGAATCATTACGAGCTTCGGGAACCGTCACACTGGCTGCACACCCAGAAGGTCCGATTCTTTCTCTCCCTGGATGCTTATGTTCGGCATCGCTCGCTGCTTGGTAAAGAGAATCCAGATATTCTAGACGTGGGTGGCTTCCCGGGTTCGTTGGCTAAGACGTTGCGCTTGTTTTTTAAAGAAAAGGGTCGGGTGGATGGGGCCGGGCTGGCTTGTCCGGCTGACTTCATTCAGGAGATGGAAGAGTACCAGGTCAAGTTTTTTGCCTGCAATCTTGACCCGCTTATCGCTTCCTACGGCCAGCCCAGCAGCCTGCCCACTCGCATCGAGGTCGAGGACGGTAGCTACGATGTGGTCTTCGCGATGGAGGTGCTGGAGCACACCCTTGACCCCCTCTACATGCTGCGGGAGATCAACCGGGTGTTGCGACCGGGTGGGTTGGTGGTGATCACCACCCCCAATCAGTTGACCCTTTCCAATCGACTGCGGGCCATTGTGGGGCGTTCCGTCTACTTTCCTCTGAAAGACAGCATCATGTACAACCAGAGTGACTGGCGGCCGCATATTCGCGAATACACTCAGGCCGAAATGGTGAAGTTGACTCAGGACGCCGGGCTGGACGTATTAGAGAAGTCATTCATGAATATCTTCGACGACTTCCCCCTGGTCTGGGGATGGAAAAAGCCTCTGCTGCGCATTCTGCGCTCAATGGCCCGGCCGCTGATGGCCATTCCATCGCTTCAGCACGGACAAATGGTCGTGGCCCGCCGGCCGCTTTAAGCAACCGGCGGGCCGCTCAGCAAAAGCCTCAGGCTTTGGCCAGCACGCGGAACTGGTGGGTGTTTGCACCGGGGTCGCCCAGGCGCTGCTTCTTGTTCTCTTCGTATTCGCTGTAGCTGCCGGGGAACCAGACCCAGTTGCCGTCGCCCCCTTCTTTTTCCCATGCCAGGGTGTGGGTGCAGATGCGGTCCAGGAACCAGCGGTCGTGGCTGAT
>JAFEBA010000096.1 GCA_018266105.1 bacterium
CGGCCCGGCCGCTCCACTCTGGCGCTCGTTCATTTTTGAGTGAGGTTTGAGTAGCCGGATTTAGTTTGACTTCATCAAGCAGTTGGAGGACTCGAAAGACCTATGAATCCCCGCATTGAACTTCTGGCTCATCAACCCGCCGTTTGCAGCGACGCTTCCAGCACGGTCCAGTTGCTCATCCGTGTGCGCGCCCCCAGGCCGGATCTGTCCCGTCGTCCCGCCCTGAATGTGGGATTGTCCATTGATCGAAGTGGGTCTATGGGCGGTGAGCCGATGCAGCGGGCGATTCAGGCCGGCTGCCACGTGGTCCAGGAGCTGCAGCCGAGTGACACCGTGAGTGTGGTGGCCTTCAACAGCCTGGCTCAGGTGGTTGCCCCTTATCAGAAAGCCGAAGACCGCCAAACACTGCTCTCCCGCCTCGGCCAGCTCAGTGCCGGCGGAGGCACCAACCTTTTCGAAGGTTGGTTGGAGAGTTGCCGGCAGGTGGCCGAGGGCGGAAACCAGGGCCGGCTCAGCCGTGTGCTCTTGCTCTCGGACGGCGGTGCCAACGAAGGCGTCTGCCACCCTCTGCGCATCGCCGAGGAGGTGGCCCGCTGGCAAAGCCGCGGTGTAACCACAACCACCATTGGGTTAGGGGCGAACTACAATGAAGACCTAATGTCAGCCATGGCCAGGGCCGGCAACGGGAGTTTCTATCATGTGCAGACACCAGAGGAAATGGTTGAGGCTTTTCAGGTGGAAATGCTGGGACTCTCGGCCACTTTCGGACAGGCAGTCAGCCTGGGGGTTCTCCCGAGTGATGGGGTCCAGCTCACTCGAGTCTATAACGTGCTGGACGAGACGCCCAAAGGGCGCTTTAAGATGTCCGATCTGGTCCACGGCTGCCCGCTTTCGGTGGTAGTGGAGCTGCAGGTGGAACCTCAGGTTCAGGAGCGAGAGTTGTGCCGAGTCCGCCTGGCCTGGACCGAAGTGGAAAGTGAGGTGCGCCGGAGCACGACTGTGGGTCTCAAGCTGCCGGTCGTTCCGCGCGGCGCGTTGAGTGAGTTTCCGCTCCAGCCTGAGGTGGCCCAACAACGCGCCTTGAAGTTGAGCGCTCGACTGCTTTCGGGCGCCATTGAGAAGTTGGACTGCAAAGACCGGGATGCGGCATTGGCCTCTCTCGAGTCGGCTCTGGATGCTCTTCGTGAAGCCGACCCTTGTTCCGAGATCGAGCACATCACCGCTCAGGTCGTCGAGTTGAAAAAGCAAATCGAGAATGGGCAGCTCGGTGCCGCCCGCAAACAAGCCAGCTACTCAAGTTCTTCCATCAGCATGGGAAGCGTGGTCATGTCAGGCTTCGTCCGGGCTTTCCTGGCTCTGCCGCCAGACGAGCGGACTCCAGAAAAGCTGGAGGAGTTGAAGAAGGCTCACGGTTGGTAAAAGCAAAAAGAAGCGCCGGTCCTCGCGGCCCTCGGAGCAGGAAACTCCATCGCTCGGCTTGGACTCGGCGCTATTGTTGGCGCGCTGGCTCTATTGGATCGTAATCTGACGGGGTTTGGCGGACTCGAGCTTGGGCAGGGTTAAGGTCAAGATGCCGTCCTGGAACTCGGCCCGAGCTTGCTCGGCATCGATTGGAAAAGGCATGCGGAAGGTGCGAGAAATGGCTGTCAGGTTGCGTTCGCGCAGCAACCAGCGTCCATTTTCAGGCAATTGCTCTTCAGCGAATTCGGCTTTCAGGGTCAAGATGTTTTGTTCCAGCTGAATCTGCAGCTTGTCCTTGGTGGCTCCCGGGAGTGCGGCCTTCACGATCAGCGAATCCGCCACTTCCATCACATCCACAGGCATGCTGGGAGTGCGATCGGGCCGAACAAAGTTGTCCTCCACCAAACGGCTGACAGCCTCCCGCAGAGCGAGTCCGGTATTCGGTTCAATCAGGCGCATTTGAGTGTTCTCCTTTGCTTTAGGTAAGCGGTTGATGAGCACACTTTATTCACGGCGAGTTAGTCTGAAATATATGGAAAGTTAGCGTTAAGTTAGAGGCAGGGTTCTCGGTGGAATTCGGAAAGCTGACGACTCCTATGGGCGCTACAGAAACTCTTTCGGCTCTCTACAAGGCCCTGGAATTGGCGGTGCCGGAGCGAATTGTTTGCTGTGAATCGCCGCGCGCGGGCTTGCAGGTTGTGCGCGAGCTGGAGCGGCCCCTTTTTGGGGGAACCGACCCAGAACTTTTTATCCGTCTGATGCGTACTCATCGTCGTATGGTCAAGCGTTACAGCAACCCTTTCCCCTCCCCACTCTGGAAGGAGACCAAGGACGGCTCGCGTTTGCTATCCAGGGCTCAGTTGGTGAAAGAGGCCTTATTGGAGGGGTGCCCTGGGTTTGAGGATCTCTGTCGGGACTTTCGCTTCGATGCCCAGAAGTGGTGCGGCGACGAATTTGAACTACGCAAACCGATGTGCATGAGTTCGGACGCGGTGGGAGAGACACTTTATGAAGTGTCCAAACTGGCCCGCGGTAAGGTTCCCCCGGAATGGGGAAGACTCAAGGACTTCTGCGCCAGCGCCGGATGGGTCTGGCCTTTTGAACGGGTGGCTGTGATTTGCGCGAACCCCAAGCGAAGCATCTATGATTCCAAGCTGAATCTGCTTCATTGCCAGGACGGACCGGCTGTAACCTTTCAAGACAATTGGGCCGTTTGGGCCTGGCAGGGCAAGCAAGTTCCCCGTCACGTAATCGAGACTCCGGGAGCTGTGAGCGAAGAGGAGCTCTTAAAGGTCAAGGACCTGCAGAGGCTAAGAATGATGTTGGAGCGCCGGTCCCAGCCTTTGAGCCACCCTCGCCTGCAAAAGTTGAAGCGGATGGTGGACGGTAAGCAATTCTGCCGCTTCGACCGGCGCCATCTTCCCTCCAAGGCCAAACCCTGGCCGGCCAGAATGATGATGCCAAAGCCACCCAACCGTCCCCATCAGGTACCGCCCGACGGAATCTATTACAAGCTCTATGGGGATGGTCAGCTGGAGCTGGTGGCCTGGTCTGAAAAGGGTCAGATGATTTATTTGTTCCTGGAGCATGGCAGGGCGGCGGGCTACTTTCACGTGCACCTGGGGGGAGAACAATACTACGAAGACGGACGAATGGAAGACTTCACTCCCTGGGACGATAGTTCCCCGGCTTACTATGTGGAGAAAAGCTTCGAAGAGTGGGTGTGCGAATCGTTGGGGCGTTTCCCGCGCGGCTAGCGCGGTTGAAACCAAAAGATGATGAGAGCACTCGCCTTTTGCTTGGGTAATTTGGTGGCAGGCTGGCTACTGGCCGGTTTGCTGGGTTCGCAGTTGCATTATCCGGAAGACATTCCGCTTCGACTTCAGCCTCAATCTGCCGCCGTCATCATAGCGGGCGTTTTCAGCCTGTTGGGACTTCCGATTGCAGGCTTCGTCCCGCGCTTGCGGACCCCACTGATCGTGCTGAGCATGCCGCTGTCGATCGCCGCAGCCGGGGCCGCCCTTTTCAGTCTGGACCGAGCAGCCGGCGCCAGGATCGCACTCAGTCTGGCCCAACACTCGCCGCTGGTGCTGGCCGCCGGGGCGGCATGGGGCCTGGTGTGGAGCTACATCCTGTATCATCCGGTGTCACCCGGGACTGCAACAGTGCCGACCGCCCTTCCCATTGAAGACCTACCCGTCTCGGATCAATGGAGCGGGGCCGAGCGCTGAGGCAGCGAAGCCTTCAAGATGCTTAAACTCGCAGGTCTTCACCATCTAACCGCCATCAGCGCTGACGCACCGTTGAATTACCAATACTACACTCATAATTTGGGAATGCGCCTGGTGAAAAAGACTGTCAATCAGGACGACGTCACGGCCTATCACCTGTTTTACGCAGACGCTCTGGCCACGCCGGGGAGCGACCTGACTTTCTTTGATTGGAGCCATTTAGGCCGCGAGCGGCGGGGAACGAACAGTGTTATTCGCACCAATCTGCGCGTAGCTCGAGAGCAATCTTTGGATTGGTGGCAGGAGCGACTGCCTGGCTGCCGGCGGGGTAACCTTGGCCTGGAGTTCGAAGACCCCGAGGGCCAACGTCTGGGGATCGTGGCCGCCCCCGGAAGGGGGGAGCCTTGGGCGGACAGCCCGGTTCCGGCCGAGCACCAGATTTTGGGACTGGCTTCGGTTGTCTTGAGCGTAGCCCGAGCCGCATCCACGGCCCGGGTTCTAACCGAAGTGATGGGGATGACTCGATGGGGTGAGGGGGGCTTCGCGATGGGGGAACGTCCTGAGGTCTTTTTACTGGAGCAGCCAAACTTAAAGCCAGCCCAACAGGGAGCTGGCGCAGTCCACCACGTGGCCTTTCGCACGCCTGACCTGGAACAGTATCACCAGTGGATCGAGCGCTTGAATCGGTTGGGAGTGCCGAATAGCGGCGCGGTCGACCGCTTTTACTTTCGAAGCCTCTATTTTCGCGAACCCAACGGGATTCTTTTCGAAATCGCCACCGATGGCCCGGGGTTCACCGCCGATGAGTCTTTGGAAAGTCTTGGGTTGCGCCTTGCGCTCCCGCCTTTCTTGGAAAGTCGCCGTGAGCGCATCGAGGCAGGCTTGAAGCCCCTGTATAGGACACTCTAGAAAGCCTTCCGGCGGGTCGTGTCGAAGGGTTGGAGATGCTCAGAAAGATGCGCCTGGTTTTCTTGTTCGCCACTTTGATTTTGGCCCTGCCCCTGCCCGACGCACCACGAGACGAGACCGGGCCGGTGGCGGTGATCTGTGGAGTGGTGACCTATATCCTCTTTCGGGCTCCTCGCCGCCGCATCACGGTTTGGGAGGCTCCGTTCGTGCTGGCAGCCATCTGGGCGGCCGGCTATGCGGCTTACTGTTTTGAGCCGATCGCTTTTCTAGCGGTTTATACCGTGCTGGCAGTGACCTTCGGCTTTGCGGCCACGGCGGTGGGAAAAAAGCGTCGTGAGCAGACGATTTGGCCTGCCTGGAGAACCTTCCATATCGAGTTGGTGGGTCCGATCTTACCGCCTTTCGCCTTCGTCTACTACTGGTTCAGGCCGCGTAACTGAGGGTTGGGTGAAGGTCGATAGCGCCCGGGCGCCAAATATCGGCGGGCTTTGAGACACTTCAGCCCCGGATACGGTTGGTGCGTCGGAGCCCTGGGATTCTCGATCTTGATTTTCGAGATGGCCCTGGCTCGCGTCTGCTCGGCCCTCTTTAGTTATCACTTCAGCTTTCTGGCCGTCTCTCTGGCCCTTCTCGGCATGGGCCTGGGAGGATTGAGTATCTCGCGCCGCTCGGATGAAGGTTGGGGATGGGTGCCCTCCTGTTGCATTGGCTTCGCACTCGGGGTGGTGGTTTTCACGTTAGCCGCTTTCCTGGTCCCACTCCACGCTGAAATGAGTCTGGCCGGGGTCTTGCCTCTGGTCGGCCTGGCGCTCTTGGGCACCATCCCCTTTGTGTTCGGAGGAGTGGCTATCTGCTCTTTTCTGCGAGTTTTCCGACAGCGGGTCGGCACTGTCTACGCCGCAGACCTGGCTGGAGGGGCGCTGGCCTGCCTCACCATCAATCCGTTGCTGAACGGTCTGGGTCCTGTGACCTGCATCTTCCTGGCCGGAGCTGTGACCGCTGCGGTCGGGCTCTGGGTGGCCCGGGGCACCCCACAGAAGGTTCCGGCTGGCGTCATGATGCTGCTGATGCTGGCCCTGACCGCGATCCAGAGTCTGACCGGCGCGGTTCGAATGGACTCCATTACTATTGGGGGCAAGCGTCAGCGGGTCAGTTTTGATGTGTGGAACAGCCTTAGCCGAATCAGCGTGATCGAGTATCCCCAAACGGCCCAGTTTATCATTGATGCCGGTGCCGACACCTGGATCAACTCGCCCAAGATGAATTCTTACTATCCGTCCGAGATGGGCTACTGTATGCGACCCGGTGGTCGCTTCGCCGTGATCGGGCCGGGAGCCGGACCGGATGTGGTGATGGGTCTGGCCCATCATCCCGCCAGCTTTGATCTGGTCGAGATCAACCCGACCATGATTCATCTGGTGCAAAATCAGTTCGACGAGCTGAGCGGCCATCTTTACAAGCGCCCGGGGATGACCGTTCACATTGGAGACGGCCGGTCTTTCATGGGAAGGACTCGCCAACAGTTTGACGTGCTGGTGATCTCCCTGGTGGATACTTATGCCTCGGTCAGCGGCGGCGCCCACGCTCTGACCGAAAACTTTCTGTATACGGCCGAAGCCCTCCACAGTTATCTGGAGAGGGTTCAACCTGATGGTGTGGTGTGCGTGAGTCGCTGGTGGCCCGAGGCGCCCCGTTTGGTCGGGATGGCTCGCTCTGCGCTGGAAATGCGGGGGGTTGGTCATCCGCAGCAACACATGGTCGGATTCTTGTCCCGCGGCCAGATCTTCACCTTGCTCATCAGCTCCAAACCCTGGACCCCGGTTGAATTGGCTTTTCTCAAGCAACATCTGACTGAAAACGATTACCCTATGGCTGAGGTGCTCTCGCCTGCCTCCGACCCTGAGAAGGAGGCCTTGGCCGCTTTTGCTTCTCGACCGTTGGCACCACTCCAGGAGGTCTGCCCTCTGGACGTATCGCCGTCCTTTGACGACCGCCCCTTCTTTCTGAGCTACTACAAGCACCCGTCCCTTCGTCGTCCCGGTCCGGCCGGCGAGCTGATCGTGCCCGGGCCCAAGCCAGTCAAACTGGGCGAGTTGGGCCTGGAGCAGCTGGGCGCTCAATCCAACGTAGTACTGGCGCTGGCTTTTCCAACCCTTTTGGGCGGGCTTGCCTCGCTGAGCGTCTTATTCTACAGGGGCGGCTCCAAAGATCGAGTGGCTCCCGCCCATTGGACCTGCTTTGCCCTGCTGGGAGTCGGCTTCATGCTTTTTGAGATCTCCGTCTCTCAGAAACTGGTGCTCCTGCTCGGCCATCCAGCTTACGCGATTTCTATCGTGCTTTTCAGTTTTTTGGTTTTCGGATCGCTGGGAAGTTTTCTCTCCGAGCAAGTTCGCGCTGAGAACCTGGCCAGGATGCAGGCCGTTTGTGGTGTGCTCGTGGCTGCGGTGGGACTGTTAGGCAACCTGCTCTACCCATACTATGTGGAGCTTTTTTTACACGGCGAGCAGTGGCTACGCACTCTGGCTGCCATGCTCTGGATCGCGCCGATGGCGGTCTGCATCGGTATGCCTTTCCCGATGACGCTGAGGCGCACACCCGAACGTTGGACGGCCCACGCCTGGGCCGTCAACGGCGGCGCCTCGGTGGCCGGGTCCGGCCTGGCGGTCACGCTCAGTTTGCTCTTTGGCTTTACCGCGACGACCTATCTGGCCTGCGCATGTTACCTGCTGCTGGCGGTGATCGCCGTCCGTGGACTGAAAACCGAATCCTAGCGCCGGCTAGTGGCCCTGACCGCGCACTTGATTGCGACCGGCCCGCTTGGCTTCGTAGAGCTGTGCGTCGGCACGCTGAATGAGCTCTCCCGGTACTTCACCGACTTCCGGAATCATGCAGGCGACTCCGAGAGAGAGGGTGACGTGAGGGCCCACCACGGACTTCTCGTGGGTTAACTGAAGTGCTCGCACGCGGTCAAGCAGCTCGCCGGCGACATGTACGGCGCCCGCCAGGTCAGTGTCGGGTAGCACACATGCGAATTCCTCTCCACCGTAGCGAGCAATCAGCTCGGAGGGGCGGCGAGCACCCCCGATCAGCGAGCGACCGACTGCCCGCAAGCATTCGTCTCCTTGCAAATGGCCATAGAAATCGTTATAGGGCTTGAAACAGTCGATGTCCATCAGCACCAGCGATATACAGCTTTTGCGGCGAATGGCGCTGCGCCATTCTCGCTCCAAGGTCTCATCGAATTGGCGGCGGTTGGGAATCCCCGTCAAACCATCGGTGGCTGCCTGGCTTTCCAACATATCGCGGTAGTGCTTGAGCTCCAGATGATTGCGCACTCGAGCTTTGACGATGGCTGGAGAGAAAGGCTTGGTGATGTAATCAATGGCCCCGATTTCCAAGCCATAGGCTTCGTCGGTTTCGTCTTTTAATGAGGTCACGAAGATGACCGGAATTTTGGCGGTGAGCGGGTTGCTTTTGAGTTGTTTGCACACCTGATGCCCGTCCATCTCCGGCATCACCACGTCGGTCAGAATAATGTCGGGATGTTGATTGAGCGCGATTTCCAGACCGTCCGCGCCTTTGGTGGCAAATACGAAGCGATAGTCAGGACTTAGAATCTGGCCCAGCAGCTTCAAATTGGCCGGGGCGTCGTCGATGGCCAGCACGGTGGACTTCTCGCTCATGCCGAGCCATTCGCCCCCGAGGGCAACAAATCTTTGAGGGCGCGCAAGCTATTTTGAGCGGCTGGAAAATCCAAACGGTCCACGTCGCGAGCCAGTTGATCCAGGGTCGGGCCCCAGCGACCCTCGCCCAGGCTGGCTCTGAGCACCTCGAACCGCTCGGTGGCGTCGAAATCCTGGGCGGCCAGCAGGCGCTCCAGTTCGGTCAACAGGGGACCGACCTCCTCAGCCACTCTGGCTTCCTTTTCCACGGTTGGCAGGTTGGAGAGGGCCGGCAGCACAACCGAGAGGGCCTTGCTCAGGCGGGCCACGTCCTGGCCGCCATTTTCAAGCGCGCCAGCGGCCGCGGCGACTTCGTCCATGCCCAGGGTGGCGGCTGTGCCGCGCAGAGTGTGCATGGCAATGCGGCGTTCTTCACCTTCGCCCAGACGCTGGCAGATATCGGCCCATTGACCCACGAAGTCCGTCAGCAAGTCTCGCAATAGAGACACATTCCCTGAGAGTCGGCGCAGTGCTACCTTAACGTCTACCCCGGGTAAGTCGGGCCAGTCTGGAATGACGGCTTCCTTCAGAACGACCACCTTGGACGGATCGATCCAGCGCAGCAAAGTGGAAACCAGTTGGAAGGGCTCGATGGGCTTGGCTACATGATCATTCATCCCAGCGGCCAGGCATTTCTGACGTTCAGATTCGACTGCGTGGGCGGTCACTGCGATAATGGGTAGCGTCAGGTTCAGCTCATTGCGAATCAGGCCGGTGGCTTCGTAGCCGCCCATAATGGGCATCTGCACGTCCATCAAGATGGCCGCAAAGTCCTGGTCTTCCTTGAGTCTGTCTACGGCGTGGCGACCGCTCACGGCAATCTCAACCGTCGCTCCCAGGCGTTCCAAGATCTCACGCACCACCTGCTGGTTGATGGCATTGTCCTCGGCGACCAGGATGCGCACGCCTTTAAAGAGGTCTCCCGTAAAGTCTTCTTCGGTCTTGGCCAGGACCACATTGCCGGCGGGCGTTCCTCCGAAAGCAGTCACAATATGATCGAACAGAATGGACGGGTTGACGGGTTTGAGCAGGAAGGCCTGTAGCCCCAGGCTTTCGGCCTGGAAACGAATTTCGTCGCGGCCGTCGCCAGTCACTACGAAAATAACCGGTAATTTGGGAACGTGGGAATCTGATTTAATGCGCCGGGCCGTCTCCAGGCCGTCAAACTCAGGCATTTTCCAATCCAACAGGACCAGGTCATAGGGACGCTCACCGGCTTCGCCGGCGCGGATCAGTTCGGCCACACCGGCCCGACCTGAGTCGGCGGTGGTGACCGAGAAGCGCATGGCCAGCAATTCTTCCCGCAATGTGTCTCGGGCAATCTCGTTATCGTCCACCACCAGCACGCGAATGTTTTCCATGCCCGGCGGAGGCACAAACTGGCGCTCCACCCCGGTGTGGTCGAGCTCAAAAGGAATGACGAAAGTAAAGGTGCTGCCCACGCAGGGATGGCTCACGACCTGAATCTGCCCGCCCATTAACTCCACCAGCTGCTTGGAGATCGACAGTCCCAGTCCCGTGCCGCCGTATTTGCGGCTGGTGGAACCGTCGGCCTGGGTAAAGGCTGAGAAGATTTTGCTGACCTGTTCTTCGGTCATTCCGATGCCGGTATCCCGAACCACGAAGCGTAACAGGCCCGAGCCGGAACCTTCTTCTTCTTCTTCGATGGATACCACTACCTCGCCGCGCTCCGTAAATTTGACGGCGTTGCTGGCCAGGTTGAGCAATACCTGTCCTAGCCGCAGGGGGTCTCCCACCAGCGCCTGAGGGGTGCCTTTGGCCACCCGAAAAACGAGCTCCAGACCCTTCTCGTCAGCCTTAAGAGCCAGCATGTTGGAGACATTTTCGATGACCTGACTGAGATGGAAGGGGATCTTTTCCACGTCTAGCCGCCCGGCTTCGATTTTGGAGAAGTCCAGGATATCGTTGATCAGGTTGAGCAGGTTGCGAGCCGAGCCCTGGATTTTAGCCAGGTAGTCGTGCTGCTTTGGGGTCAAATCGGTGCGCAAAGCCAGGTGACTGAGTCCCAGGATGGCGTTCATTGGGGTGCGGATCTCGTGGCTCATGTTAGCCAGGAACTCACCTTTGAGGGCGTTGGCGGATTCCGCCGCTTCTTTGGCTTCAGCAAGTCCGGCCCGAGCCAACTCGCGGTCGTGGATGATGATGGCCAGCATCAGCCCGACCGTGGTCAAAGCAAACAGGTAAAACCAGAGAGTCAGAAGGTGGTTATGCGCAAAGTCGCCTTTGAAGGCACCCAGGTGGCGCGCCCCCCCCATCATCGCCAGGACTCCCGTTCCGGTGCAGACCAACAGAGCCCCGTGGCGGCCAAAACTCACCGCCGCCCAGGCGACCAGCAGAAACATCCAGTAATCGTGAGCATAGAATCCCAGTTGGGGTTGGAACCAGTCGAGAAAGATGACGCCACCTGCGAACCAGGCCAACCCGAAGCAGAGTAACGTCATGGGAAGCCGCTGCTGGCTGAGCCAACCCTGAGGTAGTTTACGCCAGACTAGCAAAATGGGTGCCATCAGAACCACACCCAGGCAGTCCCCTTGCCACCAGTCTTTGAAAACGCCCGGAGCATCGGTCAGGGGCATCCCTTTTAAGACCAGCCCGCTGGTGCCGGTGAAGGCGCTGACGGGGGCGGACAGACAGCCCAAGAGCGCAAGCCAGAGGTAGTCTTTGGGTTCTTCCAGATCGCGATTGAAGTTCTTCTGGCGGCGCAACAGCCAGGCACCCAGCACGGCCGAGCCGGCTTTGCCAACTCCCAGCCAGGCCGCCGCCCAGACCGGAGTGTTGGAAAGATGGTTGTCCAGCCAGAGGCTGTCCATCATACCGCCCAGCAAAATCGCCGGCCACAGGCGCATTCCGCCCATGACCAGAGCAGCCAGGGCCAAGCCGCTGCACGGCCAGATCAGGATGGGCAGGCTGCGATTGGCGAAGAAGCTGGTCACCACCTGGCTCATTTTGAAGTAAGCCAGAGTTAAGGCCAAGAATTTGAGGGTTTCCCGCAGTCTGCGCCGATTCACCGCTCCAGCTTCCACGCCACAGGGGAAAACCCGTTCCGCACGAACCCGCTCGGGTGGAAAAAGACGACGAGTATTATATGCGGCTGGCAATTGAGTGGTCTCGACGAGGCATGGAGAACGACAATATGGGGCCGGTGGGCGCGGTCATCGTGCGCGACGGCGTGATTTTGGGCCAGGGTCACAATCGTTCCACACTCGACCTTGACGTAACCGCTCACGGGGAAATGGTGGCCATACGTGACGGTTGCCGTAGGACGGGCCGCAAGGATGGATTGGTGGGCGCGACCATCTATACCAACTGCCAGCCCTGCCCGATGTGTTATTCGGCCTGCAAATGGGCGGGCATCACCCGAATCGTGTATTCCCTCAGCATCGATGATACCTATGCGGTGGGTAAAGAGTTTGGTTTTGTGGACGTCGAGCATTACGCTGATGTGCGTAGGGAAAGATCCGATATTCCTCAATCGCAACTTTTGCGTGAGGAAGCCTTACCGGTTCTGGAAGAATGGGCCCGCCTGGCTGCCTTACAGTCCCAACTCTGACCTTAAAGGCTCGATCGAAATCGACTGAGTCGAGGGTAGTGTCCTCTGATAGCTCTCGAATTCTCCCAGTAGTTGCGTGACGCGTTGCCTCCCCTCGGCTGTGTCCACCGATTGGCGTGGGGTCAGTCCGCCCAGAGCCGCCAGCGCTTCTTCGGGCCAGCGACTCGACCATTCCTGATAAATTTTGCGGATGGATTCGTCCTTGAGTGGACGGGTCCGTTGCCTGCGGCGCTTCTGGAGGGCGGGGATCGTTCGCAGGCCTTCTCCTAGTCGTTCGGCCCGACCCAGGGAGTCGCATTCTAAAATCAAGGCCTTGGGCTGCAGAGAGACACGCCCCAACTCAGAAGGGCCTACGAACCAGCGGGCGCTCTGGCGGTTGTCCCAATATAGCTCAGGGAAACCTTTCAGGGCTTGCCGGATTGTTTCGCCCTGACCTTGCTCGAAGGGAAAACAGTCGCGCACCCTGACGATCGGTTCGCCCTCGCTGGTCACTTGCAAAGGCATACTGAATTCGTCCAGTTCTCTAAACCCTTGCCTCCAAAGAGCGCATAGTTGTGAGGACCACTGCCATTGCCGCAAAAGCGCCGGTTCTAGTCTCTGCCCCGCTTGCCCCTCCAATTGGTCGAGGATCAGGCGGGCTTTCCACTCGGCCATTGGGCGGATATACATACCGAACATCATCGTTGCGGGACCGACAGGGGCGAGCCGGGCCAGCAAAACGGCGCCTCGCATGTCGGGCTCCGCCAATGAGCCTTCGTGCACCCAATCGTAGCCTCCGAAGAGCAGATCCTGCACAAGAATGGACTGTCCTCGGCGAATTTCTAAAATCTTAAAAACTGACAGGCGTGCATGTTGCAGTGCCCAGACTAAAGTGGTTTCCTCGGCCGAGAACCCTGGCCGCTGGCCCAGAAAGGAATCAAAAAGGGTCGGGTGACCGTAGTGAAAATAGGCTAATTTTGCGAAAAGACCGTCAAAAAGTTCCTGGTCATCGGACTCCAGCTTAAGATCTTTTCGAGCTTGTTCGAGCCATTTTGGGCCCCTGGTTCGGAGGGCATACTGGCGCAGTCTTTCGCAGAATTTCCCTTCCAGTCTCAGGGCTTGATCATCTCCAAGACAGCACAGGGCCGGAAGCTGACCGCTTCCACAGGGACAGTTCTCCAGCTTTTCCAGCGTGCGCATTCTACGTCATTTGGTTTACGAAGAAATTGGCCTTCCGCCTTTTGTCCCAATTATTCGGGGGGCTTATCTTTCCCGAGTATTTTGTCTAAGATTGGCCGGATCACACGAAGCACCGGCTCGCTCAACTTTTCAACAGCTGTCACACTCGTGTCCAGAAAGCCTTGACAGTGCTCCAATCCGCGGTCACAACGCTTCTGAAAGTTCGGATTGAGAGGGTAAAGGACGCGCGTGCCCACGCTGGCGGCGGTGAGCACGATACCCGGGATTGTACCGATTCCGGTGCTGGCCAGGACCAGACCCAGGGCCGAGCCAATATCCGTCAGTCCTTGTAATTGCTTGCTTTTGTCGCTTTCCTTAAGACCGCTGCGCAGGTCCAGGAAGCCCCGGCAAGATTGAATGATGCCAGCGACCGGGCCGCAAATGGCACCGGCTGTGGCCAGCAGCGGATTGACATGGCCCAGCATGGAACCGAGGATGCCGACCGACCGGGTGCCGTCCAAGGCTCCCTGAACCTCCTGTTGAGAGTTGCCTTTTCGATAACCAGCAACTGAGTGGATAACCCCTCGCGCCAGACCCAGGGTGGCTGCCAGAGGGACGAGAATCAGAGGTGCGACACCCGCGCTGGCTATCGTGGTGCCAATCGCGCCCGCCATCGCCAGGTCCAGAGTGCCGTCCAGTTGTTTCAGGCGGTTTCTTTCTTTTATTCCGTCACGCAGTTTTGAAAACCCCGCCAGGCCCTGAACTCCGGCGGCTGCGTAGCCGACCCCTGAGACGACTTGCATACTGATGCGCGAGATCTTTTGAGCGGCCTCGGCGTCGATATGTTGGGCCACGACCGGCAGGTGCAAAAACTTTCGAAAAGTGTCTTGAATGTCGTGCCAGGATTGGCCCAGGCTTTTGCCCAGATCCTTGGTGGTGCTGATGGCTTCGGCGAGTTTAGCCGGGGACAGGTGCAGGCCTAACTGGAGCAGTTCGCCCGAAGTCAGGGTCTGCCAGAGGTTGTTTGGCGGTTTGGGGTCTTGGCCTTTCGTTGGCAGTTGACCTGGCACCCGCGGTGGAGTTGAACGTACCTGCACAGGATGATTCTATTTCATGACCCCCAAGGAACTCTGAAATTGCAATGGATTTCAAACAAAAAGAACCCCGTCCGGCCGGACGGAGTTCTTGGGGCTGATAAGACAGTGGTTGGCTATCCGTTGATTCTGGCCTGGGCGGCCTGCCAGCCGGTTTCTTGGGCGAATTTGGTGTTGCCGTATTTGCCAAAGTCGATGCGATTGTTTTCCTCGGCGGTGAGTCCGGGAGCACCCGGACCCTTGGCGCGGCCGCTCTGATTGCTCAGCTCGATGGTGACACCGTGGGCATTGGGGTAACGTTCCGAGTGCTGCTCGGCGATGATCGCTTCGCCAATCGCTTGTTGGACGGCTGCAGCTTTGGCAGCCAGGTTGGCGTCCTCACCCGCTCGGGCTGAAACCTTCGAGGCGAAGTCGTGCAGGTCGTGGAATTCGTAGAATCCTTGGGTTTCATTCTTGGCCGCGGCCAGCTCGGCTGAGCTGATGCTGCTATTGACTATGGCTTCACCAAAGTTCTTGACTGAGTCGGTCAAAGCGCCGATTTTGCTCGTATCAAAGGCGGTCATGGTGGCCAGGTCACCCTGCACGCCTTGAGCCATGGTCACGATATTCTGGGCAAATTCCTTAGGGGTATAATCGAGGCGGGTGCGGATGGCTTCATCCGTCTTAGCCAGCGTATCCTTGCTGAGAACGCGGTTATACTGCCAGCCGGCGCCGCCTTCAGTCTCTTCCGAGCCAACGAAGTAGGTCGCCTCGTCTTTGAGTTGATGAGCCACTTCGGCGCTGGCCATGAGGCAGGCGTCGAAGCCCAGCACGTCGAGTTTACGGCCGGTCTTTTCGCGGGCATCGGACAGGCCTTGTTCCAGTTTGGGCAGAGTCATCCAGCTATTGCTGTGGTCATCGGAGCAGGCACCCTGCCAGCCGCCACCGTGGTCGGAGATGATCAGAGCGTAGTTCTCAGCCGGGTATTTCTTCATTGCCCACTGAATGAAGTCAGAGAGCTGGGCCGGGTCGCCCGTATCGTTGCTGCTGGGTTTGCCCACCACCGGCGAATGGATGCCGGGTTTGTCGTCCTGTTTTAGGAGATAGCGTTTGGCTGTTCCGAAGCGAGGGCCGTGGTCGGTCTGAACAACAATGTTCATTCCGGCCGTGCTGCCGACCTGTTCGCACTCGTCGATGTCTTTCTGCATGAAGTTGTACAGGTTGTTGTCCGAGGCGGACCAGAGCATCACCGTCCACTTCTTGGGTGCCGCCGGTTCGTTGTTGCCAATTTCTACCTGATCGCCAGCAGCCGGGGCCTCGGCCTGGGGCCTGGCTGCTAGACGGGTGGGCGCGCTAAGAGTGGGCTGGGGAGAGAGAGCTGAAATAGTCACCTGGGTCGATCCTCCGTTTGTGTGCAGGGGGCCTTAGCCAGGCTGCGGTCCCCCCAATGTGTGTGCCAAGAATATATGCCGGGGCGAGCGGGTCGTTTGTGAAAAAAAAGTTGACACTAAAAAATATCTGAAAGACCGCGAACTTTTTCACAGGCCCCACCGTCTATGCACCGTTCAAAAGAGTTCCCACCGGAACCGCTGATGAAGGAGAGGGGTCATGGGGTGTCGATTGCATTGTCCATAGCTGCACCAACCGCGCAGCCACCAAGAGAGGCCTTACTTCCTGAGCTTGCCGCCCGTCTGCAGGCAGGCCAGGAGGGGGCTCTAGAGGCGCTGATTGAGCGCACCCAGTCAGCTTGCCTGAGACTGGCTGTTTCCATTCTGAGAGACCCCGACCTGAGTCGGGACGCGCTTCAAGAAGCCTACTTCGTGGTCTATCAGCGGATCGGCCAGTTGCGTGACCCTCAGTCCATTAAAAGCTGGTTGTTTCGCATCGTGACCCATTGCTGTCACGATATACTGCGGCGCCGAGGCAAGGAGGTGCAGGCCGAGGTCGAGTTGGCCGAAGCGGCGCCCGACCTGGCCGACGGGGTTGGAAGGCAGGATAGAATCCGAGCCACCTTTGCCCGACTGCCCGAGATCGACCGCACCGCCCTGGCTCTGCGTGAAGTGGCCAACTTGAGTTACGAAGAAATGGCTCAGGTGCTGCAAGTTCCGTTAGGAACGGTACGCTCCCGCCTGGCCAAGGCTCGCCAACGCTTCATTGATGCATACAAAGGGGTGAACCATGACTGAGCAAGAATTCGCGGGTCTCTTCGATGCGGAAGAGGAAGCCCTGTTGGTCGAACTGGGTGACACGCTGCGGGCGACCCCACAGCTCAAGTTGCCAGCTGACTTCGCTCACCAGACGGCGCGGGCAGCCGAGCAGCGTTTCCAACGTCTGGGCTGGCTGAGTAAGCTGACGGTCGGACTGGAACCGGTCCTGAGTTCGCCCGTCGCATCCCCTAAGGCTTTCCCTGTTACAGTCGCCCTTCTGGGCGCTACTCTGCTCGGTGGTCTGCTGGGCAAAGCGGCTTATCTGGGCGTCGGATTGATGGGTCTGGTTTCTTGTTGGAGGACCTTGGAATACTTCTGTTTGCCGGGCCTTGGTCCGACCGCCAGGTCTGGCAAGGTGTCCCTGAACTTTTCCTTTTACCTGCTTCCGTTCACGGCGGTCGTGCTGGTCGCCATCGGCAGCGGCGCTCTGGTGGCCGGTCTGAGTTCCATCAGTCTCAATTTTCAGTCGATGTCTGGGAATGGATTGTTCTTGGGTCCGGCTGCGGGCCTGGCGGTCTGGCTTTACCTGCTGAGCGCCCTGCTGCCCAGTTGGAGAGCGTTGCAACGTCAATCGATTGGACGGGCCACCTGGGTGTATCCAGTTCAGTTTTTGCATGCCCTGGTGGTCGGCTTGTTCACCAGTCTTCTGGCTCAGTTCCACGAGCCCAACTGTAGTCTGGTTTGGGTTTGGGGTGTGGTGTTGCTGCTGGCTTTTGTCATCAGCTCCAGCACCAGCAATACTCCGACCCTGGAAGAGGAGGGCCGACCTGCGCTCTGGCGGGCTTTGAGCAAGACTGTTCGCAGTCTCCTCATCGGCGGCCTGGCGATCGGAGCAGTGCTGGTCTGTGCTTACGAAGCAAGCCTGACCCGAAAGATAGATCAGCCCGAGCTTTATCAGGCCACCCTGGCGGAGGTACGGGATTGGGTGAAGGCACAGGAGGCCATTCCCTCACAACGGAACGGCTGGGTCGAGTTGCGCTCCGCCATGACCTATCGCGGTCAGCAACAGCCTGAATTGCTGCTGCAGATGAAAGCTGGATCACGCGTCTATGAGCCTGAAATCGAGAAGCGCTATTGGGATGCGCCGAACGCCCGTGAAAAGTGGGAGAAAGCTCGGGATGAGTTTCGTAAGGCTTTGCCTGCGCTCGGCTCGGCTTTGGCCAAACCTGAATTCAGCCCGGTCGCGACTCAGGGGCTGAAGATCCAAGCCCTGGTACCCAATTTTCTGGCCGCGCGCGGGGTCAGTCAGGGCCTGGCAGGGTTGACCTCGGACGCCATCCGTCGCGGACAAGCCGAGGAGGCCCTGGACTATCAGTTAATCAATCTGGCCTGGTCCAGCAAAATGACGCACCAGGGTTCTCTGATCGGACTGATGATTTCAGTTTCTCAACAGAAGGTGGCGCTGGATGGGGTTGAGTCCTGGGTGTTTGAATGTCATCCCGATGCAGCCCAGTTACGACGATTGCTGGCCGGGCTACTTTCTGCCGAGTTTGCGAGGACGAGTTTTCAGACTCACATGAAGCGAGAAGTCTACTTGATCGACCTGGCCTTCAGCCAGCTGCTGGAGAACGGACAGGGTGGCTTTAAAGAGGTTGGGCTCGCCGAGGGCAGATGGGGCTGGATGGTCAAATTGATGCCAAGCAGTTATTGGCGCAGTGAACACAAGGCTTACCTGAATGTGATGCTGGCGAATCAGACCGATCTGGCTGAGCTGGGTCGACCCGGCGACCAGAATCCCGCCGAGCTTTTGCCCTTCAGCTTTGCGGCCAGCCAGCTGGCGCCCATGCCATTCCGGGCCCAGGCTCAGTTTATGGCCTGTCTGGGTCGCTTTAAGG
>JAFEBA010000097.1 GCA_018266105.1 bacterium
GTATCACGATATGGGACTGATCGGATCGATGCTGGGCAGCATCTACCACGGGATTCCGCTGGTCCTGATGGGCCCTCAAGATTTTCTGGCTCGACCTTCTCGCTGGATCCGGGCCATGTCCCACTACGGCGGGACCATCTCCCCGGCCCCGAATTTTGCCTATGAAATCTGTGCCCGCCGAATCCCAGATGAAGAGCTCCAGGACGTGGATCTCTCTCGCTGGCGGGTGGCCCTCAACGGAGCCGAGGCCATTTTGCCGGACACCTTGAGCCGCTTCAGCCAGCGTTACGCTCCGCTGGGCTTTCGCGAAGGGACGCACTTTCCATGCTATGGCCTGGCCGAAGCTTCCCTGGCGGTGGCCTTTTCGCCGTTGCAGCGCGGCCCCAAGTTCGACCGCGTGGACGAAGAGAAGTTGCAGCGCGAAGGCAAAGCCGTGCCCTCACCCCAAGGACATCCCTGGGTGGCCTGCGGCTTTCCTCTAGAGGGCACAGAACTCTCGGTGCGCGATGACAGCGGACGGGAACTGGGCGACCGGCGCCAGGGCAAACTCTTTTTTCGAAGCGGTTCGTCACTTCGGGAATATTACAGAAACAGCGAAGCCACGCGCGAGATCAAATCCGAGGACGGCTGGGTGGACACCGGCGACCTGGCCTATCTGGCCGATGGCGAGCTCTATATCACCGGCCGCGCCAAGGATCTGATTATCAAAGCCGGCCGCAACCTCTATCCTCAGGATATCGAGGCAGCTGCCACTGAGGTCGAGGGCGTCCGTCGCGGATGCGTGGCCGCCTTTTCCGTGCCCGGCAGTCAGGGCGAACGCCTGGTGGTGGTCTATGAAACCCGCACACCCAGCGCGGCCCTGCGCGATCAGGTGACCCGGGCCGTGACCCAGGCCTGCGGAGTGGGACCGGATGAGGTGAAATCCCTGGCTCCCGGCTCCATTCCCAAAACACCCAGCGGAAAGATTCGACGTTCCGAATGTCGCAAGCTCTTTCAACTGGGAAAGCTCGGTTACAAGCCCCCGCGCTGGCTGCAGGCGCTTCGCTTACTGCGCCAGGTTCCGCTCAGCCGCTCGCTGCGCGGCCTCTGGACCGCCCTGGCTCTCTTTGGCGTGATGGGACCACCGGCTTTGATTTTGGCCCGAATCAACGGCGGCCTGGGCCGCCGCAGCCTGGGCCAGGCCGCCCGCCTGGCCCTGAGCATGCTCGGTGTGCGGCTGAACGTGAAAAGGCAGCCTCAGCAGCAGCCATGCGTGCTGGTCGTCAACCACGCCAGTCTGCTGGACCCTGTGGTGGTCCTGGCCTCCAGCCCCAAGCCCCTGCTTTTCCTGGTGGCCCCCTGGATCTACAACCATCCGCTGCTGGCCAAGGCTCTTCGTACGATGGGCCACCTCAAGATCAGCCGTGGCGAAGCCGGTGGGGCGCCTCGACTGGCCCGTGAAATGGTGGAAACAGTGCGCCAGGGGCATACTCTGGCGGCCTTCCCCGAGGGCGGGCTGGAGACCACTCCCGGTTTACGCGAGTTCAACCTGGGCGTCTTCCAGGTGGCAGCCGAGAACGGTCTCACCATTCAGCCCATGGTGCTGGTGGGCACGCGTCAATCCATGCCCTGGCCCACGCTGGTGCCCAAGCCCATGACTTTGGAGGTGGAATTCGGCCCGCCCATGCAGGCCCGCGGTCCGGAACTGGCGGATGCAGTAGAATTGGCCCGCCAGGCCCGCCAATGGATCGCCGAACGTTGCGGGGAAGACTTGCTCAACCAGCGCTTACGCCGAGAGTAATTTAGACCGAGCGGACGGCCTCCACAAAGCGCCGCAGGAGCCGTGGGCACTTCTGGCCCGCCGACTCCTCCACGCCGGATGAGACATCCACGCCCAGCGGCCTGACCGTAGCGATCGCCTGAGCAACATTGTCTGGATTCAAACCACCCGCCAGGTAGAAAGGACGGGGGGGGCGGTGCTGATGCAGCCAGGCCCACTCAAAGGGCTGCCCGTGACCCGGGCGGGCACCATCCAGCAGGTATTCGTCGGCGGCCAGATCGACCTTCAGATGGTCAGGTTGCGAGACCCTCAAGGCCTTGACGATTCGGGCGCGGCCTGCATAGGCGCGCAAGAACTGGTCGCTCTCCTGGCCGTGAAACTGCAGGCAGGGGCAGCCGCGATCGAGCAGTTCTTCCACCAGTGCAGGTTGAGGATCGACAAGCACGGCCGACCAGAAAAACGAGCTCGATTGGATCAACCGGTCCAGTTGCTGAAGATCCAGCCGACGCGAAGAGGGAGCCAGCACAAACCCGAGGCGGTTGACGCCCAGTTCCAGGCACAGCTCGATATCGGCGGGGCGCGTCAGCCCGCAGACTTTGATTTCGACCAAACTACGATTGCTTCAGTTGATCGCGAATCTGCTTGAGCGAGGCATTCTCGGCCAGGTCGAGGTGGTTATTCAGGGCGCGCACGCCGTCCACGGTGTCCCAAAAGGCCAGCACCACCAGACCCAGAGTCAAGCCCAGCACCCCGGCCCAGTAAGTGGCGCTTTGCATCAGCACCTCTTTGGCAACTGGCGCCTGGGGCAGCGGTCCGTGCGAGATCAGGGCTCCCAAAACACAGAGCAAGGTCGCTCCCACCAGGCGGCGTCGGGTGCGACGCACCACACCGGTCAGACGGATCGGATTGCGGATCTCGCGGATTCCGAGGGCCAGGCCCACCGCAATCAAGAATCCCCCAAAGCAAAGCAAAGTGATGTGATGCACAGTACTTATAAGGTTACTCCCCAGCCCGGAATGTGTCAATTAACCGGCGTTGAGCACTCGATAGACCTGAATCGGCTCGCGCCGTCCCCTGACAAACAACGAACGCAAGGGTTCGGTGGTCAGGTGGGTGCTGTTGCCCAGCGAAGTCTCGCTCACCAGGGTGTCGTCCGGCAGTTTGCGCGACAGTCGTTCCAGACGGGCCGCTCCGTGCATCAGCTCCTGCTTGGCCATCTCTTCCCAGCTGTCGCCAGCTCCCCGTTTGGGCAGCTCGCCGCCAAAAACTCCGGCCGACACGGTCGGCGAAGTAATGAGGCTGTAACGGCTGAGAACAGCCTGCACGCGCGAGCGCATCGTCTGAGCCGACTGCACCGCCCGACTGCCGTGGTCGGCACCGCAAAACGCGGCCACAATCCTGGTGCCGTAGCGATCCAACATTTTGCCGGCGTGGTCGCGCACGCAGTGTTCCAGCTCGTCGATCAACACCGATTCCAGCTCGGTGGTTTCCAGCGGGTTACGGTCACGAGTAAACATGGTGAAGTTGGGAATGTCGGCCGCCAGCACGCTGACGGCGTCGCCATCAGAGGGCTCGGTGTTGGAATTGGAGGACATGGAAGGCATCTGCAAAGCCATCGGCACCGCTGTAGCCGCGGGCAGCTGGCTCAAGCTGGCCACCATCGAAACGGCTTCCATGATGGCCGTTTCCTCGCCCTTCAAAGAACGCCGGACGCCCGCCACCAGGCCTTTGAGCACGCGGGCATTGGCCGGCCTCTGGGCCGGCTTCTTTTCCATCAATTGAAGAACCAGACGCTCCATCTCGACCGGAATGTCCGGGTTGAGTGAGCGAGGCGGCTTGGGAGCCTCATGCACATGCATATAAAGGATCGAAGCCGGCTCGTCGGCCGTAAACGGAATGCTGCCGGTCAAAGCTTCGTAGAGAATGACGCCAATCGCGTAAAGGTCGCTGCGTTCGTCGGCGGGCTTGCCGGCCGCTTGCTCCGGAGCCATATAGGAGCAGGTCCCCAAAGCCGAGCCGGACCGGGTCAGGTGGGAGATCTCCGGAATCCGTACTCGAGCCAGACCAAAGTCCAGAATCTTCACGCGCCCTTCGGGAGTGACCACAATGTTGTCCGGCTTCAGATCCCGGTGGACCACCCCGCGGTCGTGCGCGTGGGCCAGCGATTCGCAGAGCTCGTCGCAGATGTCCAACAGGCGGAACGCATCCGGGCGCTCGCGGCGAATATAGCGCCGGAGCGAAACTCCGTTGATCAACTCCATCACCAGATAGGGCCGCACGTCATCCACGAAATCCATGGTGCGCACGATACCGGGGTGATTTAACATTCCGGCCGCCCTGGCCTCGCGAGCGAAGCGACGCCGGGCGTGTTTGGACTCAGCCAGATCACGGCGCAGGATCTTGACAGCGACATCTCGGTTGGTCGCTAAATCAATTGCTCGGTAGACCGAGCCCATGCCGCCTTCACCCAGTTTGAGTTCCAGCTGGTAACGTTCATTTAGAACTTTTCTGGACATTCATCAATCCTCGCGGCGAGGTTCTGGAGCAAACTAGAAAATCCTTCAATTTCAATCAACTAGATCGAAGGCCTGAAGGCCTGGCCGGAAAACTCCCTTGCCGTTTGCCAGAGGCCTCTCCAGCCATCAACTCTGCGTTGCAAATCGTGGAAATTCCATCCTCCTAGGATCCTTGGCGACCGCGTTGTATCCGTCCATCAAGTGAGCTTCAACTCCCACCGCCAAAAAATGCACCAGGCAGGTCTGGCCGATTGGCAGATCGAGCGCTTCGCTTGCGATTTTGAGCGTCTGCAAAGGGGGTCTGAGGCCTTCCTGTCCGAGTCCGAGCTCAGCCCGCTGGAAGCGGCTCCTCAACTGCAAGAATTACCCGCTTGCGATTGGGGAGAAAGTCTGGCCCGGACCGTCATCATCAAGCTGAATGGGGGCCTGGGCACCAGCATGGGCCTGGAAACCCCAAAAGGCCTGCTGCCCGTTCGGGAGGGCAAAAGTTTCCTGGATCTCACCCGAGCTCAGGTGGAACACCTGCGCTCGTTAAGTGGAAGCGGCTTGCCGCTCCTGCTGATGAACAGCTTTCACACCCGCTCCGCCAGCCTGGCTTCTCTGCATGGCTTTGGCAATGCCTCGCTGCCTCTGGACTTTCTCCAATCCAAGATTCCTAAAGTCCGCCAGGACAATCTTGAGCCCGTGGACTTTCCAACCCAACCTGAACTGGAGTGGTGCCCGCCCGGCCACGGCGAGATTTACGCCTCCCTGCGCGGAACGGGTATGCTCGAACAGCTCTTGCAGGCGGGCTATCGCTACGCATTCGTGTCCAATATCGACAACCTGGGAGCCACCCTGGATCCGGCCTTGCTGCATTGGTTCAGCCAGAGTGGCCTGGATCTCGCCATGGAAGTCACTGCTCGAACCGAGCAGGACAAAAAGGGCGGCCACCTGGCACGCTTGCAGTCGGGCGGGCTCTGTCTGCGCGAACGCTCGCAGTGCGCCGCCAACGACCTGGCGGCCTTCGAAGACATCGCCAGGCACCGTCTCTTCAACACCAACAACCTCTGGCTGAACCTGCAATCGCTGCAACAGCAGCCTCTGCCTCAGTTGCCATTGATCATCAATCGCAAGACGGTTGATCCCACTGACCCCGGCTCCACGCCGGTCTACCAGCTCGAATCCGCGATGGGGGCCGCGATCGCTTGCTTTGAACGCACCCAGGCCATCCAGGTGCCCCGGTCCCGTTTCCTGCCGGTCAAAACCCTGAGTGACCTGCTACTGCTGCGCAGCGACCTGTATCGCCTGGATGAGTGCAGCCGGCTGCAGGTGGTGAGCCGACGAACACTGCCTCAAATCAAGCTGGACAGTCGCTACTACGGAACCTACGAGGATTTTGAGAAACGCTTTGGGAGTGTGCCCGGGCTGCTCAATTGTGAGTCTCTCAGCCTGGAGGGCGATATTCGTTTCGGACCTGGGGTGCGTCTGGAGGGAACCGTGAATCTAAGCAACTCGGGCCCGGAACCCCTTCTTTTAACTTGACAAAATTCTCAATTTGTTTTTGAGTACAATTCAAGCAATGCGTGCTTGTTACCCTGGTAGCTTTGATCCCTTAACCCTTGGCCACCTCGACATCATCGAGCGGGCGGCTCCTTTGTGCGCGCATTTGACAGTGGCCGTCGTGCACAACCCCTCCAAGCAGACCCTCTTCAGCCTGGCCGAGCGTCAGCAAATCCTGGAAAACCAGTTGGCCCATCTCGGCAACGTTTCGGTCGACCATTTCTCGGGTTTGCTGGTCGAGTATGTCAGAAAAATGGACTATCAAGCCGTTGTGCGGGGCTTGCGGGACAGTTCCGATGCCCCCATTGAACTCCAGATGGCCCGACTCAACCGGGAAATGTTGCCCCACTGCGAAACACTGATGCTGGCTGCGGCCGGGCATCTTTCCCACGTCAGCTCCTCCTTTGTCCGGGAGATTGCTCGTTTGGGCGGGCCAATCGATCAATTAGTAACGCCTTTTGTGGCAGCTCAGGTGAAGCAAAAACTCACGTCGAAGGAAGCCTCATGAATATCTACGCCGTGCTCGAGAGCCTGCAAAGGGAAGTCACCGAAAGCAAGCCGCTGCCCTGGCCTCTCCAGGAAAAGTCGGTGGTGGACCGCGAGCGCTTGCTGAAGATTCTCGACAAAACCAGGGATGCGCTGCCGGAAGAAGTCAAGCAGGCTCGCTGGATCTCCCGCGAGACCGAGAGAATTGCGGCCGAGTCCTCATCTCGAGCCGACCGCGTGGTGCGAGATGCCCAATCCAAAGGCCGCGAGATTCTGCGTGCGGCCGAAGACGAGATGGAGCGACTGCTCTCCAAGGAAGAAGTCTATGTTCGGGCCCGCGAAGAGGCTCAAAAGCTGATCGAGGAAGCTCGCCAGGAAGCCAGGCGAACCAGGGAGGATGCCGACCGTTACGCGCGCGAAACCAGACAAGATGCGGAACGCTACGCGATGAAAGTGCTCAACGGTATGGAGGGAGAACTCAACCGGATCCTGACCATCATCAAAAAGGGTCAGGCTTCCCTGGGCGCGGCTGGAGAATAGATGAAGCGGGCTTCCAGGAGACTTTCATAAAAGGTCAGCTCCAACTGATCATTCGCGGGCTGCTCCTGGGACTGTGCGTAGGGGTCGTGGCCTGGTTACCGATCCCCAATCACACTGTGCTTTTACCGGGACCAGCGGTGGTCACCGCCGACCAGGTGGATGTCGAAGATCACCCTCGTCCGATGGACCCCGGCGAGTATTTCATCACCACAGTCTACCAACGTCCGGCCACCACCTGGTGGGCTCTGCGGGCGCTCTTGCAAAGCGATTGGAGTCTGGTTCCCTCCGCTCCCGAGCGGCCGCGTAGCCAGACCAACCTTTACGAAGACGCCGAACACGAGATTCTGCGCCGGGTCGTCTACCACATTTGCGGCATTGAGCCAACCGTGGTGGTCACCATATTGGACTTAACTCCGGACAGCCCGTTGCGAGGGAAAGTGGACCCGGGAGACCGCGTCTTTTCGGTGGCCGGCGTGCCCCTGCGCATGGTACGCCAGGTACGGGAGATTGTGCAAAGCCAGCCACCCCAAGATGCCGTCCCCCTGAAGCTGGTCAAACCGGACGGCCGAGTCTATGGTCTGGAGGTTGTCCCCAAGCCCATCCGGGGTTTGAATGGAGAGCGAGGCCTGGGATTGCTGCTTTCAGGCCACGAAGAATCGGAGAACCTGCCCAAGATTCGCTTCCACTCCGGCTCCTACGAAGGCAATTCTTCCGACTTGATTCTGGGCCTGGATATCTGTGAGCGACTGCTCAATCTCGACCTGCGCCGGGGGCGCCGAGTGGCTGGTTCTGGCGGATTGGACCTGGAAGGCAACCTGACTTCGGTCCGTGGCCTGCGTCAGAAGTTCAGTTGTGCTCGCCAGGCCAAAGCCGACCTCTTTTTCGTGCCGGCTGAGGACGTAGCGCAACTGCAGGGTCTGGACTTTAACGCCAGCCACCCGCGGATTGTACCGATTCATAGCCTGAGCGAGGCGATTTACTGGCTACAAAGGCCCAAGCCATGAGGGGCGGCAGGGAATTGTTTCTTGGGGAGGGAAACCTGACTTGGTATCTATCCTCAGGAAACCAATGGAACCAAGTACAGAGTGAGTAATACTGACAGAACGCCCAACCTGCTGTTGGCGGTCGGAACGCTGGTGATCGCCGGCGTGGGGGCTGCCCTGGCTTGGTGGTGCTTGAATTTGGGCGCCTTCATCGTCCCTCTGTTGCTGCTGGGCATCCTGGGTATGGTCGTCCACCTGATGACCATGGAAGATCTTTCCCACACGGGCTTCCTCAATCTGGCCTTTTACCTGGCCGTCATGGCCGCGCTGGCTCCGGACAGCAATCTCCCCTTGAAACCGTCCGAAGCTGCCCCTCTGGCAGCCGCCGGGCGCTGGGGCCTGGGCGCCTGCGTCTTAGTGCTGGGTATGCTGCCCCGCCTGCTGCGCGGTGGCCTGGCTGAATCCATTGCCTACATGGGCGCCAACTCGGTCCGCTGGTTGGCGGTTGGCGGTGCCATGGTGGGTGTGCACATGGTTTTGGAAAAGGGCCCGGTTCCGCTCATCGCTGAAGGCATCGCGGGGGTTGTGGTTTACGCTCTGGTCGACGCCATCGTGGTCAATAAATTGATGGATGGAGCGGAGGAGTCGGATCAGCGCAACTGGACCGCGCTCCTATCCAAAAGCCGCTTCAGCATGGCTTTCCAGGTTTTACTGGGCGTGCTGGCGGCTGGATTCGCCGGTGGCCTGAGCCCCACCACCTTCGCTTCCCAGTGGTTACCGCTGGCGGTGGCCGGCGTTACGGCCGTGCCCATGGTCGGCTTCGTGAAATACGCCCTCAAGCACACCGTCCTGGAAGAAGAAATGCAGGACGTGGAAGAGCTCAGTCTCAAAATCCGCGGCACCGAATTTGAGACCAAGAAGCTGCGGGACGAAAAAGAGAACCTGACGGAAGACGTCAAGAAGAAAAACGAAGAGCTGAACATCATCTACGACCTGGCGCGCTCGCTGGGCGCCTCCACCAATCTTTCAGAAACCACCGCCCTGGTGCAGTCGATGATTCGTCGCCTGCGCATCCCCTATCAGTCTTGCGTGATCTTCCTCTCCAAGCCCGGCGGTGGACTGGATCCCGCTCTGGCCGACACCCCTTACCAGGAAGTGTTGGGCATGTCGGGTCTCCTGCAACTGCAGGAACCTTTCATTCTCCAGGTGCTGCGGGATCCGCGCCCTTACATGAACAACGAAGTGAGCCCAACCACCTCCGAACAGCGCATCTTCAAGGATGAACGCTCGTTGCTGGTGGTGCCGCTCATGGTCAGCAAAGAGAATGTGGGCATCATCTACCTGGGTTCGGTCAACGCCCGCACTCACAAGGAAGAGCATCTGGAGAAACTGAAGATGTTGGCCGCCTTTGCCGCGCCCTCCATCAAAACGGCCCTTCTCTTCGAACACAAAGAGAAGGAGATGCAGTCCGAGCGCGACATCCGCCTGGCCGTGGAAGCCAAAAACCACCAGCTCAACGGTCTGCAGCAACTGGGCGCCGCCATCGGAGCCTCGCTCAAGATCGATAACACCTTCCGGGTTGTGGCTGAGAACATTAAACAGATGATTCCCACCGGCCAGAGCGTAATTTTGTTCGGCGTGAGCAACGCTGACCCCCACGTCCTGAAGGCCGAGTTGATCAACAGCCCCTACTCCGACTACGTGCGCAGTCTGGCAGTGCGTAATGACGAGGGAATTCTGGGCAAGGCCACCGAGCTCAACCGCACTCTCCTGATTCAGGATACGGAGCAGTATGAACTGCAGAACCTGATCAACAACGAACGCTCGGTCATCGTGGCACCCTTACGCGCCGAAGAAGAGATTCTGGGACTGCTCTATGTGGGCGGCGCCAAAGAGCGCGCCTTTACTGAAGAACATCGCAGTCTGGTGGAGACCGTTTCCTACCAGGCCTCTATCGCTGTGAAGAACGCGCTGCTCTATGAGCAGACTCAGCAGATGGCTTTCACCGACGGTCTGACCGGTCTCTACCTGCACCGCTTCTTCCAGGTGCGTCTGGTCGAAGAAATCGCCTGGGCTGACCGCTACAAGAAGAGCATCTGCCTGGTCATGGTGGACGCCGACAAGTTCAAACAGTTCAACGACACTCTGGGCCACCCGGCCGGCGACGCCCTACTTCAGGAGATCGCCTCGCTTCTCAAGGACAAAGTTCGCACCACCGACATCGTCTGTCGCTACGGCGGCGACGAGTTCGCTCTGATTCTTAAGGATACACCCAAGGACGAAGCCATTCGCACCTGCGAACGCATCCGCGAAACCTTCCAACTGCGCTTCGCTGCTGCGGTCGTGCAGGTCACATCCTCGATCGGTCTGGCCTGTTACCCGACCGATGCACTGAACAAGAAAGACCTGGCCAAGGCCGCGGACGATGCGCTTTACGTGTCCAAGCGCGAAGGCCGCAATCGCGTCACAGCCGCCCCCACTCTGGAAGAAAAGAAGCTGCTGCCGGAGATCGTCCAGGAAACCCTGCCCCGCTAGATCAGGCTCCTTTGACAGTGGGGACAGGTTCGGGTCTCCTGACAGCTTTTTAAGCAGGCCAGGCATAGAGTCTGAGCTTCCCATTGCTGTTGGCCACACTGAGGACAGTATTCGTACTCGCTACGCCCCAGACCATGGCAGGCTCTGCACTCACGCACCAGCTGACTGCTGGCCCGGCGCCTGGAGCTGGTAAAGTATGATTCCTGAAGGCGCTGTCTGAAGATCAAAGCCAGCCCGCCAAAAACAAGCAGAGCAGCCATCGGCCATCCTTGAGTCAGGCACCAGTCATAGAGGCCGTGAAAAATCGAGGCCCAGGCCAGAGCCTCCAGCACCGTACCCCAGCCCGCTTGCTTTTGCTTGCGCAATCCCAGGGCGAAGCCCCAGATACCGGACATCGCCACGTGCACAAAAGTCGCGGAAAGCGAGCGGCTGATCAGCACACTGGCATCCTCAAAGTTCATTACGTAGTGGAAATTCTCGGCCGTGGCAAAACCCAGAGCGGCGGCGCTGGCACAGCTCAGCCCGTCCCAGGTCTCTCGGAAATCTCGCCGCGGCCAGGCCGCCAGCAGAACCGCCAGCATTTTGCAGCTCTCTTCCAGGGCTCCCACCACCACACAGAAATAGGCCAGCGAACCCAGGGGATGATCCGGCATGGTCGGGTCCGCCACATATTGGTGAAAAAGACGCACGCCCAGGACGGAGCAGGCTCCCGCCCCAAAGGTCAGGAGCAATCGGCGCCAGATGGTGGGCTGTGGAGACCGGGTCTCGACAAAACTGAGCCAGAAAATCCCTGGAATCCAGCTCCAGACCAGTGCTTGAGTCAGGAGACTCACGACGGAACCCAATAAAGCCGGGTTGAACCTCGACTCCAGGGTAAACAAAAGGCGGCCAGGCAGGCGGCCGCATGGCGCCACCCCAGGCTTTCCCCTTGCCGGCCCAGGCGCTTCAAGGAAAAGACCTGCTGGCCGGGGGTGGCCGAGTCAGCCGCCTCCCAAATGCAGACCCAAAGCGGTAACCCGGGTAGAAAGTAGAGCACCGGGATCTGGTTGAAAAAGCAAGAGGCCAGCAATGGAAAGGCAATCAGGTCGAAAAGAAGAGCGCCCAGACGGCGGCCCCAGGGGGCGGGCCTTAGCTCCAGAGGTCGGCTGAGGCCCGGCCGCTGCACCAGCGATTGACGACAGTGGCCGCAGAAGCGCTCGCCGGGGGATACCTCGCCCTGACAGGCGGGGCACTCCAGTTTGCGCAAAAGGGCTCCGTCTAGACGGCAACGACTGGCCCCCGGCGCAACCCGCACACCGCAAGAGGGGCAATAAGGCAAAACTCAGTCCTGATCCCGCCGCTGAGCCAGCCAGAAGCCCCCGATGGCCATAAACAAAAACAGCAAAAGGGCGGCCCAAAGCGGAGTGGTGCTGGCGGTCGATACCGGTGCCGGCGCCAAGGGCTCCAGGGGACGGGTTTCACCGCTACTGGACGGATCGGTGTTATTCTGGTCCGAAAAAGCTCCACCCGAGGTTGGAACCGCCACCTGGGGCTGTCCAGGGTCGGTGGGCGACCCACTCGGGACACTCGTAGCGGCTGGAGTGGCCGAAGGGTGGGTGGGAACGACACCCGCAGCCGGTGTATGTCGAACATCCGGATCGGCAGCCGTGGGCAGCCGTGGAGCACCGTTGTCCGGCTCCACCACCGAGGCATCAGGTACAACCGCGGCCCAGGCCGGCGTCAGACTGAGCAGGCAGAACAGCAGCCAGGCCAAACGACTTGCTTTCATCGCTCCTCCTTCAAAATTGTTGGACCAAACTGTAGACCGGCGTGAACACGGCCAGGAGGACAAATGCGACCACCAGACCCATTCCAAAGATCATCACCGGCTCGATAATGGCAACCAGGTCCTGAAGTGCGGCTTCCACATCCATGTCATAAAAATCACCCATTTTGCGCAGCATACCGGCCAACTCGCCAGACTCCTCGCCGACTCGCACCATTTGAGTCAGCAGAGAAGGAAACTGACGGTAGTCCTCCATGGGTAGGGAAAGAGAAACGCCCGTTTTCAAGTTCTGGGCGACGTCTTCCAGCAAGTCGGCCATCACCGCATTGTCCATGGCGTATGCCGTCGTTTTGAGCGAATGCAGCAGAGGAATGCCCGAATCCAAAAGAGTCGATAGAGTTCGGCAGAATCGGGTCAAAGCCACTTTATGGTAGATCTTGCCAAAGACAGGCGCCTCCAGCAAGACCCAGCTCCACTGGCGGCGACCCAAGGGCGTGCGCACATAGCTGCGCAAAGCAAAAGCCAGGACTGTGATACCCACAACCAGGGGCACCATGACCGAAGGATTGCGCAGGATGTGGGTGATGGTGATCAGTGCCCGCGTACTCCAGGGTAAGTTAATGTTGATCCCGCGGAACAATTCGATGAAAGTTGGAAAAACCACGTTGGTCAGGAGCATGGTGATGCCCACGCTGATGATGAAGACCAGCATTGGATAGGTGGTGGCCGAGCCGACCTTGCGGCGAAGCTCAAATTCGCGTTCCAGATAACCGGCCAGTCGGTCAAGAATCTCATCCATGGCTCCGGAAATCTCTCCGGCTCGCACCATACTGACGTAGACCGGACTGAAGACATGGCTCTGCTTCATCATAGCCCGCGACAAAGGCATGCCGTTCTTGACGTCTTTGTTGAGCTGCAGGACGGCTCGGGTGACCTTGGCATCCACCGCCTGTTCCCCCAGGGCTTCCAGGGAACGTGTCAAGGGAACACCAGATTGCAAAAGTGTGGCCAGCTGCCGAGTAAAGACGGCCAGAGCGTAAACGGAAACCGACTGCAGGCGGTCCAAAACGGCCAGCATGGCACCGGCTCCGCGAGGCTTTTCCTTAATATGCGTGACGGTATAGCGAACCCGACGCAGGTCCTGAATGACCGTGTCGGTGTTCGGGGCGTCGACCTCCCCTTGGACCACCCTACCTTTCGCATCTAAGGCTTCATAGAGAAACTTCGGTATGGTGTCCTCCTCGCTCCGCCCACTCTTTTGAAACTTCCGTTCGCGAGCCCGTTTTCCCCCTCTTGGAGGCGCCTCAACAAGCATTGTAAAAGCAGAAATCATGAGTATCAGTAACGCCGGCCTGTTCGCAGCCCTCAATCAACGCATCCCGGGTGGGGTCAACAGTCCCTTCCGGGCTTTCCAGGCGGTAGGTGGGGTGCCGCCGGTGCTGGCCAGGGGTCAGGGTGCCCGCGTCTGGGACGTGGAAGGCAACCAGTATGTGGACTTCTGCTGCGCCTGGGGTCCACTGATGCTCGGTCATTCTCACCCCGTCTTGATTGAGGCAGGTCGTCAGGCCTTGGAAGAAGGAAGCGTATTCGGGGCCTCCACCCCCTGGGAACTCGAATTCGCCGAGGCCATCTCGGCCGCATATCCTTCCATGCAAAAACTACGGCTGGTCAACTCGGGCGCCGAGGCAGTGGCCTCGGCCCTGCGCGTGGCTCGAGGGGCCACCGGTCGAGCTCGCATCCTGAAGTTTGAAGGCTGCTATCACGGGCACGTGGAGTGTCTGGATTCGGTCGGCGTGGAAGCGGAGCAGATGGGCGGCCCCCTGGCCCTGGGCGCTTCACCCGGCAGCGCGGCCGAAACCGTCCTTGCAATCTTCAACGACCTGGACAGTCTGAACCAAAAGCTCGAGCAGCATCGTGGAGAAATCGCCGCCGTCATCATCGAACCCATCCCTGGAAGCATGGCAGTCACCCGACCCCGGCCGGGTTTTCTGGAGGGTGTGCGCTCCCTCTGCGACGAGTTCGGGGTGCTGCTGATCTTTGACGAAGTGCTCAGTGGTTGCCGGGTGGCCCGCGGCGGGGCCCAGGAGTTGTTTCAGGTAAAACCCGACCTGACCTGTCTGGGAAAAGCCCTGGCGGGCGGAATGCCGGTGGGCGCTTACGGAGGTCGAGCCGAGCTCATGGACCTGGTGGCCCCGCTGGGAAAGGTCTATCAGGCCGGAACATTCTGCGGAAATCCGCTAACGGTGCGCTGTGGCACGGCCAATCTAGCCCTGCTGGCCCAACCCGGGGTCTATTCCAGGCTGGCCGAAGCCACCGACTTCCTGGTCGCCTCCCTGAAGGGTCTGCACCCCCAACTGCAGGTGGTGGCCTACCCCGGAATGTTCGGCCTCTACTTTGCTCCCCATGAAATCGAGAACCACCTGCATATGGAGCTGGTGGACCTGGACTTCTATGGTCGGTTCTATCACCGACTGCTGAAAGCCGGCTTCTATCTTCCGCCCTCCAGCCTGGATGCGGCCGGCTTGAGCACGGTCCACACTCGAGAAGACCTGGAACGATTTGTGCAGGCGGTGTCCGAAGGGTTGTCCTGAGAGAGATGGAAATCAGCCCCATGGGTTTTTTCGAAATGTTAGGTGACTCGCTCAAGGGAGCGGGCAAATCGATGCAAAAGGGCCGCGACGCGGCCATCCGTGGGTCTGAGAAGATGCTGCGCGTCTCACGTCTGAAGATGGACGTTCAGGAGATGCGTGAACAGAAAGACCAGAAGATGCGCGACCTGGCGCATCGCGTCTATGAACTCTATGCTCAGAACAAACTGAACGACCCCGAACTGGTGGCCTTCTGTCAGGAGATCAAGACCCTGCAATGGCAGATTGACGAGCGTTGGACGGAAATCAATCACCTCTCCAAAGCCGACGGATGAGACTCCTGATCGCCACGGCCAATGCCCACAAGGTGGGAGAGATCCGAGAGATCCTGGCGGGTTTCCCGGTCGAGCTTTGCGACTTGCGTGATTTTCCGGCGGTGGACGCACCCGATGAGACGGGCCTCACCTATGCCGAGAATGCCCTGTTGAAAGCGCGCTTCTACTCCCAACACACAGGGCTGGCTGCTCTTTCGGATGACTCCGGTCTGGAAGTGGATGCCCTGGACGGAGCTCCAGGGCTCTATTCTGCGCGCTTTGGCGGCCACGATATGCCGCATTCCCAGAAGATTCTGCGGGTGCTTGAGCTTCTGGACCAGCAGCCTGACCGGCCCCGCACGGCCCGCTTCCGCTGTTGCTGCGCGCTGGTCGATCCCGCCAGCGGTCAGGTCCTGACCGAGGAAGCCGTCTGCGAAGGCTCAATCGCCAGGAATCCTGACGGAGATGGGGGATTCGGCTATGACCCCATCTTCCTGGTCGACGGTCACCGGACCATGGCCGAGCTGAGCTCGGCCGAAAAGCACGCCATCAGCCATCGTGGCAAGGCCTTGCGCGGACTGCTAGGTCAAATCTACCCCCACTTATCCACAACCTTGACCTGATTGGCACCCGGGGGATAACCTGTGGATAACTCGCGTTCGCTGTCATGATCCCTTTGAAACCTGGCCCGTACCTGTCAAGGGCAGAACGTACTTTTCCCTCGGGTACGCCTATGATGCCCTATTTACCGCCTGTGGAAAAGTTGTGGACAATGTGAATTTCTATTCGGTGGGTTTTCGGTAGGAGTCGCTTCCCAAACATCCGAAGCCGAGTCCACAAATCGCAGAAAACAGGCGATTAAGTGTTCGCCACCACAGATAAACAGGCGAAAGATCAGGAACCAAGGACTCGATGCAAAACTCATCTGGCCAGGCACTCAGCGATGAGGTCTGGGAGCGTAGTCTTCGTGCGCTCACGGAGATTATGGATCCCCCGATCCGCGGAGCGCTAGAAGGCTCGCGAATCACGCAACTCACAGGAAACAAAGTTACAATTGGCGTCGTGGGCAAATGGTCTCGCGACGTGTTGACCAAGAAACATCATCAGCAGGTGGCCGAGGCTCTGCAACGCACCACCGGACAGACCTATCAACTGGAATTCAAAGAAATCGAAGACGAACAGTCGGATCTGGAACGATCCTCGCCCTCGATTTCGGTCTCGGTTTCCGAACCCGACCTGGATCCATCTGACTCTTCTCTCAACCCGCGCTACACGTTCAGCACCTTTATCCGTGGGGGATCGAATAATCTGGCGGCCGCGGCCGCTATGGCCGTGGCCGAGAGTCCCGCCAAGGCCTACAACCCACTTTTCCTGTACGGAGGCGTAGGACTGGGAAAAACACATCTCATGCAGGCCATTGGCCATGAGGTGTTGCGAACCCGCAAGCGTGCCCGCGTTGTCTATGTCTCCTCGGAGCGTTTCACCAACGAGTTGATCGATTCAATCGGCGAAGCCAAGATGAATCGATTTCGGCGCACCTACCGCAACGTAGACGTTTTGCTCATCGACGACATCCAGTTTCTGGCCAACAAAGAACGAACTCAGGAAGAGTTTTTCCACACCTTCAACGAGCTGCACGGTGCCAACAAGCAAATCGTGATGACCAGCGACCGGCCTCCCCGTCAGATTCCCACTCTTGAAGATCGGCTTCGCTCACGCTTTGAGTGGGGTATGATCGCCGATGTGCAGCTACCGGACTTCGAGACCCGCGTGGCCATCGTCAAGAAGAAGGCTGAGCAGTCCAAAGCCTTCGTTCCGATCGCTGTGCTGAACATGATTGCAGAGAAGATCTCTTCCAACATTCGTGAGTTGGAAGGCGCCTTGACTCGCGTTCTGGCCCATGCCTCCTTGCAAAAGAAGAGCATCACCATGGAGCTGGCCCAAGAAGCCCTGGCCGGCATCATGCCTGAGGCCAGCACCCAGGGAATCGACATCCGACGTATCCAGGAAGTTGTTTGCGAATACTTCAGCATGACCGCCAAGGACCTGTTGGGGCAACGTCGCGACCAGCGCATCGTGCGCCCTCGCCAGGTGGCCATGTATCTGTGCAAAGAGCTCACTGGAGCCTCTTATCCAGAGATTGGCACTCAGTTCGGCGGGAAAGACCATACCACGGTGATTCACGCCTGTAGGAAGGTTGAATCCAACCTTGAGGACCACTACATCCGCACCAGCCTGGAGAATATCCAGGCTCGACTGCGCGGCTATCAGAGGTAAACCAGGTTCCAGAAGTAGCCTTAGGGCCCGGGGTAATATTTACCCCGGGCTTTGCCCTGTACACCTTTTACTCGGGTCCGACCCGGGACAGACTGTGAATAAGATGTTGAAAGGTACTCGAGTCCTGTTGGGAAAAGTATTCAAAGTTATTCACACCTTCCCCATGCTCCACAGGTGGGGGATCATGATCCCCGGGTTTCCAACAGGACATCCACAGCCTCCAGCACCCCGGGGAAGCAGACAGTTTCAGACTCGGACGGACTTGTCCACATTGTCAACAGGCCCTATTACTACTACGACGGTATATATATATAAATCATGGAGGTACTCATGGAGTTAGAGTGTGAAAAAAATCTGTTGGTCCAGGCCCTGGGAGTGGTGAGTCGAGCAATCAATCCTCGCAGCCCCTTGCCCATTTTGAGTCACGTGCTCTTTAACTGCCACCATGACCAGCTTAGTTGCACCGCCACCGATCTGGATTTTGGCGTGGTGATCAGCTTGAGTGCCTCGGCTCTGGACCCGGGTTCGGTTGCCTGTCCGGCCCGACTGCTCAACGATATCGTTGCCAAGCTGCCTGGAGCCCCCGTTAAACTCAAAGCCAACCAGGATGGTCGGCTGCATATTCACTGCGGTCGGTCCAAATTTGAGATCTCGACCCTCCCGGCCGAGGAGTTTCCCGGAATCCCACAGCCGGGCGAGTTGCCTCAAGTGGGTGCCGTACAGAAGTTGCTTAAGGGAGCCATCCGCAGAGTCACCTTTGCAACCGCCAGCAGTGAAGAATCGAGAGCTGTGATGACTGGCGTATATACCCACATCGACGGTTCGCAGTTGACCCTGGTTGCAACCGACGGCCGTCGTATGGCCTATCACGAGTTGACCATCGATAACCCCGAGGGGCTGCAGGTGCAGGCGATTGTGCCAGGCCGAGCCATGTTAGAACTCTCTCGCCTGCTGGGTGACAGCGAAGAGCCGGTCTACTTTAGCCTGGCCCAGGGTCAGTTCTATTGCAGCATTGGCAACGTGGCAATGCATTCGCGCTTGCTGGAAGGCGTTTTTCCGGATTATCGTCGTGTCTTACCTCAGAGCTTCCAACGTTTTGCCCGGGTGGGCAGGGAAAGTTTGCTCGGCGCGATTCAGCGTATGCTGGTGGTGGCTCAGGAAAAGCAGTCGCCCAACCTGATCGTGATGGACGTGGACGGGGACTCCATGACCCTGTCGGCCAACACCCCTGACGTGGGTGTGGCTCAGGAAGAAGTGGCTGTCGTCTACGAAGGTGAACCCCTGAAGATCGCTTTCAACGGCAAGTATGTGGTGGATGCATTGAGTGTGCTGGACTGCGAGGAGGTTGAGTTTGACCTGCAGGATGACACCCGGAGTGGAGTGATTCGACCTTTCGGTCAGACCGACTACAAATACGTGGTCATGCCCGTGCGTTTGCGCGAGGTTGTCGAGGAAGCCGCCGTGTAAGGAAACGCCCGGTTGCATGGAAAAAAAGGTCATGCTATAGTTACCGGGCTCATTTTACCGGGTGGCTTTTCCCGGTACCAGACCTAGCGCTGATGCGAAAGGGGTGACTCTTTCGCATCAAGCTTTTTGGGAGAAATGCACCCCTTGAGCCGGGTGTTCGGAGGTTGTAGGCGATGAATACAGATTTTCTGAGTGCGCTAAAGCAGATCGAGCGCGAGCGCAACATTCCTATGGATATGTTGCTTAAAGCCATCGAGGATGCACTGGTTGCGGCCTACAAACGAAACTTCGGTGAACAGAACGTGATCATCGAAATCGATCGTGCCTCGGGCGAGTTGCACATCTGGCAGCGCAAGCTGGTGGTACCCGAGGTGGAAGAGCCGGGCCTGGAGATGTCTTTGGAGGAAGCCCTGGAGTTTTCCCCAGAGGCCGATATCGGTATGGAAATCGATATGGAGGTCCCCAACGATACCTTCGGTCGTATTGCTGCCCAGACCGCCAAACAGGTTATCGTGCAGCGCATCCGTGAGGCCGAACGCGAAATCGTGTATGGCGAGTACATCAAACGCGAAGGAGAGCTGATCAGCGGAACCGTGCAACGCTACGAGCGTCGTGACTTGCTGGTGGACCTCGGTCGCGCCGAAGGCGTCATTCCCCCCAACGAACAGGCTCATAACGAGTGGTTCCGCCAGGGCGATCGCGTGCGCGCATACGTCATGGAGGTGAAAACTTCCCAACGTGGCCCTCAGGTGGTGCTCTCGCGTGCTCAACCCGGATTTCTGGTGGAGCTATTCAAAATGGAAGTGCCTGAGATCCGTCACGGCATTATCCAGGTCAAAGCGGTGGTGCGTGAAGCCGGTTTCCGCTCCAAGATCGCCGTCAAGTCTCTGGACAGTGCGGTGGATCCGGTGGGTGCCTGCGTGGGACCGAAGGGTAGCCGCGTGCAGGCGGTTGTGGACGAGTTGCGCGGTGAGAAGATCGACGTGATTCCCTGGTCTGACGACCCCATCACGCTGGTGGCCAACAGCCTTCAGCCCGCTCGCGTGCTACGCGTGACTCTCTACGAAGAAGAGCGCCTGGCCCTGGTTGTCGTTCCCGACAGTCAGCTTTCCCTGGCGATCGGTAAGGAAGGTCAGAACGCGCGCCTGGCCGCCCGCCTGACCGGTTGGAAGATCGACATTAAGAGCGAGTCTCAAGCCCGCGATTTCGTCGAGCAAGAAGCCAAGATCCGCGAAGCGCGCGAGAAGCAGCGTGCTCTTCAAGCCGCCGCCCAGGCCGCTAAGGAGGCTGCGGAAGCAGCCGCCCGTCCTAAGGTCGAAGCCGTAGCCAAGCCGGCCGCTCCGGTGGCTCCTGCGGTTGTGGAAGAAGAAGAAGAAATCGATATGACCACGGTCAACCCCGATTACTTCGAAATCGACGACCTTCAGGAAGTGGACGAGGAAGGCTACGAAACGACTCCTGTAGGAGTCGACCCCAAGGAGGCGTTCTCAGTCGCCAACGTGCTGGGTAAAGGCGCGGTGGATGAGCATGAGGACGGCGGACGCGGTTCCAAGAAGCGCGGTCGCGGAAGGGGCGATGATTAAGAAAATCCCTGAACGGATGTGCCTGGTCTGTCGGTGCTTAAAAACCCGGGATCAGCTCTACCGTTTGGTGAAATCGAAGGAGGACGGACGTTTCCTTCCCAACGGGGACGGAAGCTTACCCGGTAAGGGGATATACTTTTGCCGAACCGGAGACTGTTTGCAGCGATTGCAAAAGGAAAGACGCCTACGCCGGCAGCTATTGGACAAATTGACCGATAGCGCATTGCATTGGATGCAGGCGTCCAGGGAGATTGAGCGGTGACAAATTTGACTAAAGTGAGAGTATATGAGCTAGCCCGAGAGCTAGGAATGGATGACAGCAAGCCGCTGATGAAAATACTTCGGGACATGGGGTACGATGTGAAGACCGCCTCGAACACTCTGTCTGATGAAGCAGTCAAGAAGATCCGCGAGGTTGTAGCCCCGCATATGGATCAAGCCCGTAAGGAGACCCCTGCCCCCGTGCCCAAAGTGGAAGAACCCAAAAAACCGGCCGCCGCTCCGGCCGCCCGGGTGGTCACCCCCGCGACCCCCAATCGAGTGGTGCGCATCGCCAACCGCGCAACATCCGCCGAAAAGGAAGCGATCCTGGATCGTCATCGGCGTAAGCTTCAGGGCGAAAGCCCGATGGAAACGGCTCTGGAAGCCAAACAATCGATCCAAGAGCCGGTGGCCCCGCCGCCCGCTCCGGTTGTGGAAGAAGCTCCCGCTCCTCCGCCGCCCGCTCCCGAGCCGATTGTAGAAGAGGCCTCGCCGGCGCCGGCCCAGCCCACCCCCGTGGTGGCCGAAGCCTCGCGTCCGGCGGAGCCGAGTCCCGCTCCCAGCCCTGCCCCCGAGGCTGGTCGTCCAGGTGATGGGCGTCCTCGTCCGGTAGATCAACAGATCGCCGCGGAGTATCGTGATCGGCCGAACAATCCGCCGCCGGCGGCTCCGGCCGCCAGCGAGAATCGTCCTGAGACTCGCTTTGACAACCGTGGTCCGGCCCCGGCCACTGGAGGAGGCTTCAAGCCGCCCCAACCGGGCGGACCGAAGACTCGCGAAATCAGCCCCTCTCGGGGTCCGAAAAAAGGTGGGCCGCAGAAACCCGGTGTGCAGGTTGCACCCGGTCTGACCCATCAGCAGAAGCCACCGGGACGCTTCGGCAACCGCCCGGGTGGTGGCCGCGGCGGCCCACGTCGCCCCGACCCTCGCAACGCACCGCGGGTCGAAACCGTGAAGGCGCTGGACCTGCCCGAATTGATTTCGGTTGCCGATCTGGCCGGCCGACTGAGTATTTCACCCGGCGAGGTCATCAAGGCCCTGATTAAGGAAGGCCAGATGGTCTCGATTAACCAGGCTCTGGATTACGCCACGGCTTCCCGCCTGGCCGAGCAGTATGGCTTCATCGTTCAGGAATCCCAGGATGAGCTGCCTGACCTGGACTTGCTGGAAGGCGAGGATTCCAGTGAATTGTCTTCTCGTCCGCCGGTGGTGACCGTGCTTGGTCACGTAGACCATGGCAAAACCAGTCTGCTGGACGCCATCCGCAGCGCCAACGTCACCGCCTCCGAGGCCGGTGGCATTACCCAGCGCATCGGTGCTTACACAGTGAAGCACGGCGACGATGTCATCACCTTCATCGACACCCCTGGTCACGAAGCCTTCACTCAGATGCGCGCTCGTGGCGCTCAGGTGACCGACGTCGCCATTCTGGTGGTGGCTGCCGACGATGGCGTGATGCCCCAGACGGTGGAAGCCATCAACCATGCCAAGGCGGCCAAAGTGCCCATCATTGTGGCCGTCAACAAGATCGACAAGCCCAACGCCAATCCGGATAAGGTGCTCCAGCAGTTGACCGAATACAACCTGGTGCCTGAATCCTGGGGTGGCGACACCATCACGGTCGGCGTCTCGGCCTTGAAAAAGGAAGGCATCACGGAACTGCTGGAGATGATCTCGCTGGTTTCGGAGATGCAAAACCTGAAGGCCAACCCCGATCGCACCGCACTGGGCAGCATCATCGAGGCCGGGCTGGACAAAGGGGTGGGCCCCGTGGCCACCGTGCTGGTTCAGAACGGAACCCTGAAGGTCGGTGACACGGTTGTGGTCGGCCGCACCTGGGGTCGTGTTCGCGGTCTGCGTGGACCCGACGGAAAGAACGTCAAGTCCGCCGGACCCAGTTACCCGGCTGAGATCATCGGACTCAACGAAATTCCTGATGCCGGTGACCACATGCAGGTGGTGGAGGACGAGAAGGTCGCCAAGCAGGTGGCCGAAGCTCGCTCCGACAAATCCCGCGCCAGTCGCATTCGTGCCGTGGGCGGCAAGACCAGCCTGGAGGACTTCCTCTCTCAGTCCGGCGATAACGCTCAGAAGGAACTGCGCGTGATCGTCAAGGCCGACGGCCAGGGTTCTTTGGAAGCCTTGCTGGCCAGTCTGGACAAGCAGTCCACCGACGAAGTCAAGCTGGTGGTGACTCACAGTGCTGTGGGCGCCATCCGCGAGTCCGACGTCATGCTGGCCAATGCTTCTCAGGCCATGATTATCGGCTTCAATGTGCGCCCGGATGCTTCCGTCAAGCGTCTGGCCGAGCAGGATGGAGTTGAGATTCGCCTCTATCGCGTGATCTACCACATGCTGGAAGAAATCCGCAAGGCCATGGCCGGCCTGCTCACTCCCGACGTCAGCGAAGTTCAGTTGGGTCGGGTGGAGATCCGCCAGGTCATCAAGGTGACTCGGGTCGGCAAGATCGCTGGTTGTATGGTAACCGAAGGTAAGATCACCCGCGACAGCGAGGTGCGTCTGGTGCGCGACGGCGTGGTGATTCACGAAGGTCGCCTGGAGTCTCTGAAGCGCTTCAAAGACGACGTGCGCGAAGTGACCGAAGGCTTCGAATGCGGCCTGACCGTCCTCAACTACCCGGACATTCAGGAAGGCGACGTCCTGGAGGCTTTCCGAAAGGAAGTCACCGCCCGGGAAGAGCTATAAATGGCGGGAAGCCGCCGAATTCATCGCGTCAACGACCTGCTTCAAGAGGTCGCCAACGAGGTGATGCGCCAGGTCAAGGACCCGGCCGTGGAAGGTGCCTTAATCACCATTACTTCGGTCAACGTCTCGCCCGATCTCAGTTCGGCACGTTTTTACGTGACTGTGATGGGCAAGCCGGTGGCCGAAGTGGTGGAGGGCCTGAACCGCGCGTCCGGGTTTTTTCGTCGCGAGATTACGCGTCAGGTCAGCCTCAAACGCGTCCCCAGCATCCAGTTTCTCTACGACGATACCCTCGATCATGCCATGCACATGCAGAAATTGCTGCATCAGGTGGCTCAGCAGACCCCTCCGGCCGAAGAAGAAGAGCAATCATGAATCTTTAAGGCCAATTGGGTTACGTTCCCTCCTGGAGAGGAGCGTCAGCATGGCCTTACAAGCCCCCAATATCGGTCTGGATCGTCGTGGCTGTGGCCGCATTCATCATCAGGGTGAAGTGTTGGTTAAAGGTCTATCCTCCACTTTCGGACGGGGCCAGACCCGCGATGTCAATGAGAGTGGCGCTCGTCTGTTGGTTCAGGAGAAGGTGAAACCGGGCCACGATCTGGTTTTACATCTAAAGCTGGAAGCCCAACGCGCTCTGAGCTTTCTGGCCACGGTGGTCTGGACCCGCTCGACCGAACAGGGCACCGAAGTGGGGGTGCGCTTTCAAGACGGCTGTCAGGCCGATCGACGCCGCCTCAACCGCTGGTTACAGCATCGTCGTCTTCTATCTTTTGCATGACCACACGATGGCTGGGATAGACCAGTTGTAGATCGCACTCCCGGGCACTCCGTAAGATCTCCATAATAGCGGCGTGTCGCACCTGTGCTTCTAGAGTTGAATCGTAAGTTTCGATCATCAACGAGACGGTCAGCCGGATGCCAAAGTCGTTCAGAGCACTGGCCGTGACGCTGACGGCGCGGGTGGGAGCGGCTTGATGAGCCAGGCTTTCACTCACCATCTGACAAAATTTCTCGATGTTCTCGGGGGTAGAGCCATAGTCTACGGTGACTCCGGTGGCGAAGCGACGGCCGGTGCGGCGCCCCCAGTTATCCACAGAGCACGTCAGCAGTAGAGAATTCGGCAGTGTGACCAGGGTATCTTCGGCGGTGCGGATCCGTGTGCTGCGAAAGCCGAGGTCCTCAACCACCCCGTCCACTCCCTGAACGCTGATTCGATCCCCAACCTGAAAGGATCGATCGACCAGCACGGTCAGTGAGCCGAAGATATTTTTGACGGTATCCTGGCCGGCCAGAGCCACCATGGCGCCCAGGATGGAGAAACCAGCCAGCAGTCCGGTGATGTCCAGGTTGAGACTCCGGCCCAGCATGCTCAGCAGCAGCAAAGCCACGAACGTCTTACAAGTCCGCCTGAGCAGAGGCACGAACATCTCCCGGTCGGTGCCGGACGCGTTGGGCGTCTGCTGAGCGATAAAGTAGGCTGAGGCCAGGTCCAGCCAGCGGAACGAAGCCACCAGGCAGAAGTAGAACGCCATAAGCCGGAGCAGCAACAAGGCCACCAGCTGAAATTCCATGGGTGGCTGCAGCAAGGTCAAACCCAGGGTCCACCAGATGACGGCGGTCAGACGTCCGGTGGCGGTGTGCGCTCGCCCCGCCTGGCCCGGGTTGACTGCGCCACCCAACCGCTGCTGACTGCGTGTCACAAATTTACCCACCAGGTGGCTGACGATGCGTTCGAAGATCACACCTAGAAAGAACCAGAGCCCCAGCGAAGTCCATTTCCAGGCCGGGGCCCCCAGCACCACGTTCTGCCAGGGCGAGGAGACGACTTCGGGCGTCTTGTGCAGGGCTTCAAAGAGATTGTCGATCGCATCCACAGAATCCGGTGTGAATCTCCAGTTCCCGTCGGGGTCCAGGGCCAACTGGAGGGTGCCTTCAGGATGGGAAAGCAAGGTGACGGGCGAGGGACCGTTCAGAGGGGGGAGCGACTTCATGGTCTGCAGCACGGAGTTGAGTTTGTAGGCAAGCAGACTGCCTTTGTCTGTGCGCGTCAGGGGATTGAGTCGGGACAGGTCCATGCATTCCCGGGCCTGGGCCTCCAGATCCGGACGCAGCGGGTTGGCTTGAGCCATCACGGCTAGAAAAGTTTCCAGAGTGCGCTTGGGGCTGGACATCGGCCCGTCGTTGGTCGCGGGCACGGGCGAGGCGGTTTCTGTGATATTGACAGGAGTGGCCGTGGGGGGTTGAGCCTGCACCCAAACCGGCATAAGCAAAAGCAAGAGCCATAGAAGCCAACGCATAGGCGGCCCATTCTCGCTCAGGGCTGGTTTTCCCAGGCAAAATGAGCAAGGTGACTCTCTGGAGAGTGAGCGGATGAGATGCTGAACAGCTGAATGGTGTCTTCTTGTTCAGGCCGAGATAACATCGGTATTGGCCTTCAGGCGGCCTTAAGTAATGTTAACGGGTCCGATAACATCGCAGTTGGGAGCTTTGCTCTCTCTAGCAACGCTAGCGGCAACTCCAACATTGCGGTCGGTCGCGAAGCTCTTTACAGTAACACGGCCGACGCGAACACCGCCGCAGGTACTCTCGCCATGAGAGACAACATCGGTGGGACGAGCAACGTAGCCCTGGGTTATCGGGCTCTGACCGGAAACGTTTCGGGTAGTGGCAACTGCGCGCCGGGTTCTAGTGGGAGAGCGATCTCCCGGGTCCACCTTCGTTCGGCAAGTTTTTGTCAGGCCGATCGCAAAGCTGGGCGGTCATGAGTTACGAACGGCAAGATCGCGGCGACCTGGACGCTTATACTCGCTATCTGGCCAACATGGACGCGGCCATGCGGCAAAAGGTGGCCATGACCGCCGCCCATCTTCCCTGTCAGGGTCGGGTTGCCGACATGGGCATGGGCTCGGGCTCCGGTAGCCACGCCCTGGCCGCTCTCTATCCCCGCCTGGAAGTGATCGGGGTGGACGTCAATCCCACCATGGTAGAGGTCGCCAGAGGTCAGTACCAACTTCCGAATCTGAGCTTTCGCGTGGGCGATATCGCCAGGATCTGTTTTGAGCCCAATAGCCTGGACGGTATCGTCAACAGCTCGGTCCTTCATCATGTAACCAGCTACAATGGCTATCTCTATGATAAGGCCGCTGAGGCACTCGAGGCCCAGGTAGAGCAACTGGCACCGGGTGGATGCCTGATTGTGCGCGACTTTCTGGCACCCCCTCCGGGTCGGGTGGAGTTGCGTATTCCCCAAGGGCTGAAAGAGCTGTGGAATCAGTTTAGCTCTCAGTTCCGAGCCTTACGACCAGAGGACGAGCGTGGATTTTCCTTCGAGGACCTGGGGTTGGATCCAAGAGGCTGGTGGCGCCTGGGGGTTGAGCAGCGCCTGGCGGTGGAGTTCGTGCTACGCAAGGACTATACTCAGGACTGGGCTCAAGAGATTCAGGAGGAGTATACCTACTTTACTCAGGAGCAGTTCGAAGCCCATTTTGCTCGGCTCGGGCTGCGCGTATTGGTCTCCACTCCCCTCCACAATCCCTGGATTGTGGAGAATCGCTTTGAGGGCCAGTTTGAGTTCTATTCGGAGGCCGGCACTCGCCTGGATTTTCCGCCGACCAACTACCTGATCGTTGGCGAGAAGGTCGCCAAGGGTCAGGGAGTTGGCTTTCGAGCCACGCATGCGCCCGGGCGCTCTGGTTTTTTGAGCCTTTCCAGTTATCGTCACCGGGTCACCCAGAAAACCTATGACCTGGTGTGTCGCCCCAATCCGACCGTGGACGTGCTTCCTTATCTGGTGACCGAAGCGGGCAATCTCAGCGTGCTGGTGCGCCACAGCTACCCCCGTCCGATTCTGACACTGCTGCAAGACTCTCTGGACGGCTTCCGCCCCTGTCCGTATGTGGTGGAGCCGTTGACGGCCGTGCAGGGCCAGGATCCCGTGGCCGAGACAGTCGAGTCTCTGCTGGTGCGCCGGGCTGGTGTTCACCCCGAAAAGATCCGCAGTCTGTGGTGGGCCGGTGGCCACTATCCTTCCCCCGGGGGGATTCGTGAGGAAGTTCTGAGCTGCTTTGCTGAACTGGATCAGGACTTCGAAGTGGACGGTTCGTTGCGTGCTTTGGACGCACACCAGCTCTTGCGGAGCGCTCAAGTTCACGGCCTGGCTGACCACCGACTGGAGATGCTGATCTTTGAACTGATGCGTCATCTGAAGATCGACCCCGGGCCCTGGCTGGGAGACCAATTAAAGAGTCAACCTCAGCGACTTCCGCCCAAGGAGTCGGTCTGGGAATTTGATTCTCAGCGTATGTTTCTGCCCGGTCAGGAGTCGGCCGGTTTCCTGGACATTCTGGCCAGGCACTTTGTGGAGCTGGACGCTCAGGTTCGGGAAGGGGGTCGGACATACTTGGAGGCGGTGATTCCTCGCCAGCTGAGCAGCCTGACCCTGGCCGTGCTGCCCATGGTGCCCACAGCCCAAGGCTGGTGGGTCGCCCTGGATCTGGAGGATTTACCGGCCGCTCAAGCGTTTTCGGGCAACAGTCGTCAGTGGATTGCCCCGGCCTGGCGTTTGCCCAAAGGAGTGGGCGGCCAGGCGGAGGCTCGAGACTGGGTGGGACAATCCATGTCTTTCGAGTATGGCCTGGAAGTGGAAGACTGGGCGCCGCTGGGCGGGCCTTACTTTCCCACTCCCGGCCTGACCCCGGAGCTGGTCTATCCGTTGGCTGCACGAGTTCGACCCGGTCAGCAAACCAGTCTCCACTTCTTCCCTTTGGAGCAGCTCATGCAGCGCTGGGAGAGCGTGCAGAATGGACACCTGCGCTGTCTGTTGCTACGAGCCTGGCTGGCCCATCGTCAGGTTTTGGCGTAGCGCGCGTAAGGGGCGATGTATTTTTGCGGATCACTCGCTTCCGCCTGGACCGCCGGGTTGCCTCGCATCGAATCCAACCATGACTGAACGCGGGCCGGCCAGTCGGCTTTGAATTCTCGGTAGTGTTCCAGCACGACCCAGCGCTCAAACCAGGGGTAGATGGCGGCATCCGCCAGCGAGGGCTCCTCTCCTAACCAGTAGGGGCCCTCCAGGGACATCCACTGGGGCATCTCGGAGATGGCTTTGTGCATTTTTTCGGGCGCATCCGCTTGCTCGTTGCGCAGAATCTGGTAGAAGGTTGGAATGATGTACTGACCGGCCCAGTCGACCGCCAGGCGGAATTTGGCGCGCAGCAGCGCGTCCTGGGGTAGAAGTCCTCGGTCGGAAAACACGTCAGCCAGGTATTCATTAATGATGGCTGACTCCCAGATGCGGTGGCCATTGTGTTCCAACAGGGGAACTTTCTGGTTGGGCGAGATATGCCGATACCAGTCCGGCATCTCGGCCAGGTCGATTTCCACACGCTCGTGTTCGAGATGACCCAGGGCCAGGGCCAAACGGCAGCGATGGGCAAAGGGGCAGACCTGGGCGGTGTAAAGTTTCAGCATAGCGACCTCCTGTCCTTATTGATCTCCTGCGCGGAGCTGCATCAAGGTCCTGCCGAAGGCTCCAGGCTCTCGTTGATGTACTGAAAAGTAAGCCGCCGTCCCTCCTCAAGGGGAGCCAGGGCCGGGCCGTCCGGGATGAAGTCCAGACGATGGCTGCCGGGGGACAGCTTGGTGAGATCAACCTCCACTTGCCGGTAAACTGCATATTCAGCCGGCGCCAACACGCGGGCGTAGGGTTTCCCATCCAGAAGCAGCTGGATGCTACGAGGGCGCCCCAGGGCCGACAAGCCAAAGCGCCAGCGAGTTCGACAGTTGGCCGGCAGCAGTAAATTGATGCTTGCGTTACCCCAGACCCAGCGCCAGGTTAGATTGCGGGACGCGTCTTTCTCGACTCCGTAAAACCCCTTGGAGTAGGAAAAACAAGGTTCAAGCTCCGGTAAGGTGGGATGGGTGGCGGGTTTGAGCCGGTAGATCCAAAGATCGCCCTGGGGGCTGCGAAAGTCAGGTTGGCGCCAATCCAGCCATTGCTTCCGTTCCTGTTCTTTCAGCCCGTGGCTGTATAGCCATAGAGCCGCGAAGCCAAAGTCCTCCAGTTCGTGCCTGATTTGGTCAGGTTTTTGGCCCTGCAGGTGGAGCTGCCAGCTGGACTCGGGACGATTTCGGCAATTCCCGTATGAAAAGCGAAGATTCTGGCTGTAAATGTAGCCCAGCAATTGCTCGTAGCCCCACAATTTTTCAATTTTCTGGGACTCCGGGTATTCCACCAGGGGCCACTGGAAGACCATGGAGCGGGCGGGTAGGCTTCCCTCCAGATAGCTGACCGTGGCTTTCTGATTGTCGATGTAGCGCGCCAGCGCCTCGCGGTCCTGATTGAGTGGTGGCATGCAGTCCCACACATTCAGGGCCAGCAGTGCGGGCAACAGGACCAGGCGCCGGCCCTGGAAGACCCTCCAGCGGGTCAGACGTAGAGCGAGAAAGAGCAAGAAGCCCGCCAGGAAAAGAATGGAAGCCCGGTTGGTGCAGCGGAAGAGCAAGAGCCCAAAGGAGCCGGCCAGCATGGACAGACCTCCGGTGGAGAGCACGGCAGCCAGCCACAGGCTCATCCCAAACACGAAGGGTGGCGACTGTTGGCGCAAGAGCCGTGTCACCCCCAATGCCGCCACGTAGAACATCACTCCCACCGCCAGCAGGCCAAGATAAGCGCTGTCTTTCTCACCTGCCAGCGGATAGGCCTGAAGATGGTAACTGGTGTGGGACCACTGGTCGAAAGCCGCCCAATGGTGACCTTCAGGGAAAACGAGATCGGGCAGGCGCAGTCCGTAGATGATGAGCTCTTGAATGGAGCGCTGATAGGGATGGCTTTTGCCGAAAGCCCACCATCCTAGCAGACTGTCGAGTTGACCTAAAAAGAGGCAGATGGCGCTCAACAGGCTGGCCGCCAGCGGCGCCAGCACTGCTTTGAACTGTTTTCGCAACAGGGGAATCAGCCAGCACGGCAGCAACATGAGCTGCCAAAAGAACCAGTAATAGGGGTTCTGCCAGGCCGTGAGCGCGCACAGAGTGAACAATCCCAGCCAACCCCCACGACTCAGCCGGCGCTGGTGCCAGAACCAGTTGGAGGCGACCCAGAGCCAGGGCAGATGCCAGCAGCAGCTCAAATTGATATGCACACTGTCACGGATAAAAATGAAACGAGCGGCCGAGAAGCTGACCGCGCAAAACAGAGAGGCTGACCTGCCCGCCCCCAGAGTTCGGCAGGCCACAAAGAAGCTGCAAGCCGTCAGGACGTGGATGAGCAGCAGAGCAGTGTTATATCCAGCGTTAACCCCGAGCCATCCGATCAGGATTCCGCAACCGTCCCAAATGAGTTCGTCTGGAGTGGGGAAATCGCACCAGTTGGCCACGAAGGGTGCGTTCAGACGACTCACCAGGCGTGGCTTCCAGGGCAGCGCTTCTCCCTCGGCAGCCACTCGCGCGTAGGCCTGAACCAGAGGAATGTCATCAAAGGCGAACCAGGGTTGCTTGAGGATCGTCAAAGAGTAACATTGAAAGTAGATGCAGGCGGCCAGCAAAGCCAGGCAACCCGTGAGCACCAGGCAGGCCAAGTCTTTGCCGCGGTTCAAAGCGAGTCAAATCTTTCGTTGATGTACTGAAAGGTCAGGCGCCGATTGTCCTTCAGCAGCGGGGGTAGCGCCGAGCCGCTGGGAATCAGCTCCAGGCGGTGATCACCCGACTTGAGCCGGGAGAGGTCAATGTCCACCTCTCGATAGACACCCCAACGGGCCGGCGCCTGAACCTGTCCATAGGGTTTGCCATCCAGACGGAGCTGGATGTTGCGCGGACTGCCGGCGGCCGACAGACCAAAGCGCAGGCGGTAGGGGCAGGGCGAGGGGAGCAGCAGGTCGATCCGGGCGGGGCCCCAAACCCAGCGCCAATTCATCCCCAGCCGCTCATCCTTCTCCGGCCCGAGAAAGGCTGGAGAGAGCGTTCTGCACGGCTTCATCCTGGGCAGTTGCGGCCGAGCCGAGGGCTTGAGCCTGTAGACCCACAGGTCTCCCAGAGGGCTGCGAAAATCGGGTTGTTTCTGCCAGTGTCGCCAGCGCTCGCGTTCCTGGTCATCCTGTCCATTGGTATACAGCCAGAGCGCCGAGAAGCCGTAGCTTTCCAGTTCGCTACAGATGGATTGGGGATCTTTGCCCACCAGTTCAGTCTGCCAGGTGGCTTCGGGCCGATTGGCGCAATTGCCGTGTGAGAAGCGCAGATCTTTGGAGAGCAGATAGCCGATCAGTTGCTCGTAGGGCCAAAGGTCCCGAACGCGGTGATACTCCGGATAGTCGATCTGAGGCCATTGGAAAACCATGGCCTTGGATGGCAAAGCGCCTTCCAGATAAGCAACCGTGGCCCGCTGGTTGGCCAGATAGGCGGCCACCGTGTCGCGGTCCTCGATGTAGGGCGGCATACAGTCCCAGGCATTGAAGGCCAGCAAAGGCAAGATCAGCCAGGCTCGAGGTCCTGCGAAAGTCCGCCAACGAGTGAGGCGCAACGCCAGGAAAAGAAGCAGTCCGACCTGGAGGACGATTGAACAGCGATTGGTGCAGCGAAACAGCAAAAATCCCACCGATCCGGCCAGCATGGTCAGCCCTCCCGGCAGCATGGTGATGAGCAGCCAGCAGCTCATACCGAATGCGAAAGGCACGGGTTGGCGGCGCAGAACACGCCCCAGGCCTAGAACGGTCAAATAGACCAGGACGGCCATTCCGATAAACCCCAGATAGGAACTGTCCATCTCCGCGTGACCGGGCGTCATGGGCATGTAATAGTTCAGATGGGACCACTCATCAAAAGCCACCCAGTGGTGACCCTCGGGCAAGAAAAACTCGGGAAGTCGAAGACCATAAACCATCAGTTCGTTGAGAGAGCGAACGTAGGGGTGTCCCTTGCCGAAGCGGATCCAGCCCAACAGGCTATCGATCTGGCCGAGAAACACGAAAAATGCGCTGAGCAAAGTGACGGCCAGGGGCGCCAGGGTCGGGCGCCATTGCTTCTGGATCAGCGGCACCAGCCAGCACGGCACCAGCATCACCAGCCAGAAAAACCAGTAGTAGGGATTCTGCCAGGCGGTTACCGCGCACAGTCCGACTAGCCCCAACCAGGCTTTTTTGCTCAGGGACCGTCGCTGCCAGAACCAGTTGGTTGTCACCCACAGCCAGGGCACGTGCCAGCAATAGCTGAGGTTGATGTGGACCGCGTCTCGCACGAACAGGTAGCGGGCCGAGGCGAAAGCCACAGCGCCGAAGATGGCCGGAGCCCGAGCTGAACCCAGCACTCGCGCGGCCAGGTAGAAGCTACAGCCCGCCAATCCGTGCGCCAGCAGCAAGGCCAGGTTGTAGCCGGGAACCACCCCGAGCCAAAGAAATAGCAGCGCACAGCCATCCCACAGGAGTTCTTCGGGGGTGGGGAAATCGGCCCAGTTTGCGCTGAAGGGTGCATTCAGGCGACTGACCATGCGAGGCTGCCAGGGCAGGGCTTCGCCCTCGGCGGCCACCTTGCACCAGGTTTGCATGAGTGGGACGTCGTTGAAGGCGTACCAGGGCTGCTCGAGGACGCCTGGTGAAAAACACCGAAAGTAAATGCAGGCAACCAGGAGACTGAGGGCGCCGGCCAGGAGCAGGCAAGCCAGCTCAGGTGCGAGTCGGCGTGGCAATCTCCGCTTATTTCTCCTGGACGGGAACGTAGCCTGAGGGCGGTTTGGCAGTATCCTGGAACAAGAACTGCTCGATCTGGTCGAAGAAGATCTGATTGGTGCTGTCATCCATCAGGTCCAGGCGATTTTCGTTGGTGACCATGATGAAGTGTTCTTCGAACATCTTCCAGGCTTCAGCTGAGACCTGTTCGAAGACTTTTTTGCCGACCGGCCCCGGGATGGGCGGTGCCTCCAGGCCAGGCAAATCTTTTTTCAACTTAATGCAGTGAATGATTCTTTCAGTCATTTCAGGTCCTTCGGCTATTCTTCCTCGGGCGCCTCTCGCCAGAGCGGGCGAGAGATTCCGTAATGTCGGAGCAAGAGCCACTCGCGCAACCTGCGCATGACCAGACCGGTGCTCCAATGGTCGGGCCCAGGTGGGCTGACCAGAATGGTATACAGGCCCATTCGATTTCCACCCACAATGTCTGAATAGATCTGGTCGCCCACGATGGCGGTGGAAGCGGCAGTGCACTGCATTCGTTCCAGGGCCCAAAAGAACCCGACCGGGTGGGGTTTTCGCGACCAAAAGTCAGCCGCAAACAGGTCGGGGATGCCCAACTGTTTGCCGATGCGTTCCATGCGCAGCTGGCGTTCGCTTCCGAACATGGCGTTGGAGAGCAGACAGGCGCTCTGGATCCAGCCTTCGCGCTGCGCCTTTTGCAGATGACGCACGACTTTCTCTTCGACCTTTTGGGAAAATTGAGGCAGCAGAGTATTGTCTACATCAAAAATGTAGTTCACGATGCCGCGCTCGGCCAACCTGGCGAATGGAACTTCCAAGATGGAAGGCAACACCAGGTCGGGCAAGCGCGGATCAAGACCAATGCGCACCTGCTGATGGGGCTGGGAAAAGAAAAACCGCCCTTCTAGGCGGTCTTTCTGCCCCTCGGAGTCACCAGAGCTCAAGCTTTGGCAAGCCCCTTCTTGGCGGCTTCAGCGAACTGGGTGAAGGTTGCTGCATCAGAGGCCGCCAGATCCGAGAGGATCTTACGGTTGACTTCGATGCCGGAAGCCTTCAAACCAGCGATCAGGCGGCTGTAGGACAGGCCATTCTCGCGGGCACCAGCGTTGATACGGGCGATCCACAACTGACGAAGGTCACGACGTTTGGCGCGACGGTCGCGTGTGGCGTAAGCCATTGAGTGATTGAGCGCCTCGGTCGCGCAGTTAACGCGACGACTACGAGCTCCCCGAAAGCCTTTGACGGCTTTCATCAATTTGCGACGTTTTTTGATCGCAATATTAGCGCGTTTTACCCTGGGCATAACTTAATTCCTTTCCTTACAATGGTCCCTAGAACACGTAGGGACACAGCAGTTTCAGCCGTTTGACGTCCGAAGCATGAACCAGAACGACCTTGCGGAATTTGCGGGTGCGCTTGGGAGACTTCTTTTCGCGGATGTGATGACAGCCAGAAAACTGGCGCATCCTCTTGATTTGGCCACTGCCGGTTACTCGCAGGCGTTTGGCGACCGCCTTCTTGGTGCGAATCTTGGGCATCGGGCGCTCCTTTCGTTATTGGGCGTATGATTTAACCGGCGTCCGGTTTGGCGGGAGTTGAGGCATTTCCCTGAGCCGCGGCCGGCTGCTGAGCAGGCGCGGAGGAGGGGGCCGCAAAGGTAGAACCGGCGCCACCACCGGTGGCACCCCCGGCTTTGGGAGCAAGCACCATAATCATGTTGCGCCCTTCCAGTCGGGGACGGTTCTCGATGATGGCCAGTTCAAGCGAGTCATTGAACACTCGCTCAAGCAGCTTCAGCGCGATATTTGCGTGCACGACCTCTCGGCCGCGAAACATCATCGTTACCTTGACCTTGTCGCCCTCGGCCAACAAGCGTTGGACCATCTTGCTTTTGACTTGATAGTCGTGCTCGTCGATTTTTGGGCGCAGCTTGACCTCTCGAATTTCCTGGACTTTCTTGCGCTGAACGCTGGCTTTCGCCGCTTCGCGATTCTTTTTGGCCGCCTCGTACTTCCACTTCCCGTAGTCCATAAGACGGCAGACGGGAGGCTTGGTTTGAGGCGATACCTCAACCAGGTCGAGATCTCGCTCCTGTGCGAGACGTAATGCGTCTCGCGGATCCATGATACCGAGCTGTTCCCCCCGGTCGTCGATTACACGGATTTCTCGGGCTCGAATCTGTTGGTTAACGCGTAGATCCTTGGAAATAAGTCAACTCCTTGTTCCCGGACAAAGACAGAAAGAGCCTATCGGCTCTAACTACTGCGACCCACCCACGGAGGGGCAGATACTGCGGACAAGGTGGACCTCGTGCGCTTTCGCGGTAACCACTGCTAGCTAGTATTCACAAGGAACGCTGCAGGGTGAGAAGATAATCCTTCTGCTTTGACCTGTTATGCGACCGAAAGTATAGCAACTTGACCGAACAGCGTCAATCACATGACTGGAAGTATTTCCCATGACCAGGGGCGAACGCATCAGCCGTGCTCAAACGCCTGAAGGCATGGACCTGGACAATGCTCGGCTGGATCCCTCTCAGCCCGTTGGGCTTCATCTGTTTGGCCACAGCCATTCCGGTGATGCGCTACCTGGCTTTGGGTAGCCAGGATATGGTGCTGCAAGCTTTGTGTTCTGGATTCTTGATCGTGCTGGCCCTGGTGGTGGTTCTGGTCTGCCTGCGCACCCTGACGTTACTGTGGCAGCTGCGCCTTGAACGAGGTGGTTTGCCGCACGGGGCCGAGGCAGAAAGACCTTACTGGCTTCCTTGCCCGGTGCCTTTATGGAGCTGGTTCCCTTTTGTCCAGGTGAGCTGGCACTGGCTTGAACCAGGGGCCGAGGTCCAACTGGTGCGCCGGGAGGGTGCCGACCAGGAGGAAGTGGTCCTGGCCCGCCGTGGATTTTACCGCAATATTGTCCGCCAGTACTTGGTCACCGATCTGCTGGGTCTCTCTCGCGTTCGCTTCAGTCGCACCCAGAAAGGGGACTTCCAGGTCATCCCAGGCGTCGGCCATCTCAATCAGCAGCCTTTGCTGTTGCGCTGGTCTAGCGGTGAGGACATTTCCGACCCGCGCGGGAATCCCGACGGCGACCGGGTCGATTTGCGTCAGTACTCGCGAGGGGACTCTCCACGCACCATTCTCTGGAAAGTCTTTGCGCGCACCCGGCGGCTGATGGTACGCGTGCCCGAGCGCGCGCTGGCTCCCAGGCCCAAGGTTTGCGCTTATCTGGTCACCGGCCCCCGGGATGAAGCGGCCGCTGCTGTCTGCCGAGTTCTGATTGAGGGCGACATGCTCGGGCCCGATTGGCGCTTTGGTTGCGACGGAACCGGGGGCCAGGACCACCAGAAACAGCCCGCTATGGAACGCCTGTGCCGTTCGGCCGCCAGCCGTGAGCCCCAGCCCTCCCAGGTCTCGGCTTACCTGCGACAGGCTGAACAGGACGGCTACTCTCAAGGGATCGTGGTGCTGCCTCTGGACCTGGCCGGCCGCGAGGTGGCCGTGCGGGATGCCTTGATGGCCAGCCGCGTGCCTTTGCAGTTGTGTATCGCCATCGATGGACAGCCAGCCGCTCAGCCTCAAGCCGGTTGGAAGAAGTGGCTGGTGCGGCCTCAGGCCGAACAAAAATTGAGTGAAGACTTGCGCCGGGCCGCTCAACTGTGGCGGAACTTTCCCGGTCAGGTGACCCTGATTGACCGACGCAACGGCGCGCTGTTGGGCGACCTGCAAGTGTTCGCGAGGCGAACCGCGTGAAATCAAGACCGCGATTCTTCTGGTGGACGTTGCTGATTTTGTGGCCGGCTCTTGCCTACTGGAATCAGTCCTTGATCACGCCCCTGGGTGGCATTCCCTGGTGGGCCGGAGTGGGGGCGGCCATGGCGGTGCTGGTCTGGCACTACAGCACCGGTCAGAACTTTCGCTGTCGGGCCGTGCTGGGAGCTTTGTTGCTGGTCTGGCTGCTGGGCAACGGTGTGGTGGCCATGCTGGACGGAGCCAGCAGCCTCTCGCTGGCTCTGGGCAGTGACCGTTGGGTGCTGGTGCGTCAGTCCCTGGGCGCCTGGCTCTGGGCCTTCTGTATGGTGGGCTGGCTGCGAGCCCTGAGCTGGCGCTTCCCGGCCGGTGCGGCCCTGGAGCTGGCAGCGGCCGGAGGCGTCTTTGTGATTGCTTTGGAAGCCCATCGCGACGGCTATATCAATCGGCCTTTCCAAATGGTAGACCCCCTCTGGCTGCGAGGCCTGGACCCCTCCGCGCTTTTTATCGCGGTGGGTTCGCTGGCTTTGGTGGCGGTCTGCGTTCTGGCCAGCAACCGCCCCGGCAACCGGCGACCCTGGTGGGACCTGCCCTTGCTGTTATTGCTCTTAATGGTGCTCTATCTGGCGGTGCCAGCCAATCAGGTCAAGCAGCTTTTCGAAAAATTTGGCATGGGCAAGCCGGGTGGGGAGGAGAACCGACTGACACCCGAGGGAGGGCTGAAAACTCCCGGGCCGGCTTCGCCCAATTCAGGCGGCACGCCCGATCCTAACAAGAAGCCCAATCCGGACGAACCCTCCTTTGCTGATACCAGCAAGCCCAAGCCGGTGCCGGTTGCGGTGGTGGTCTTTCAAGACGACTACGAACCGCTTTCGGGAGCCTATTACTTTCGCCAGACGAGCGAAAGTCAGTTCAATGGCATTAAGCTGGTACACAGCAACGATGATCGTTTTGATCGGGATAACGCTCTGGGCTTTCCCACGCGCTTTCACGACCAGGATGCTCAGCCTGAAGAGCTGGGGATGCGGGTTCCGTCCCTTTCGAAGTTTCTTTTTCAGCCCCTCAAAACACGAGTGGCCCTGCTCGACCAACATCCGCGACCCTTTGGCCTGGTCAACCCTTTGCACTACTGGGCCGTCTCCAACCCCGACCCGGATCGTTTTCAGAAGGCCTACGAGGTGGAGAGCATGGTCCTGGGCGGAGACTATCGCGCTCTGATCCCGAACAAGGCGGGCGATCAGGACTGGGCGGCCGACGAGTGGAGTCACTATCTGGCCGGACCTGCGGACCCTCGCTATAAAGAGCTGGCCGATTCGATTTTGGCCAAGGTTCCCGAGGCGGGGCGTGATTCGGCCCTGATTCGGGCTGTCTACATCAAGCAGTGGTTGGACGACAACTGCACCTACTCGTTGAAATCGCCCTCCGCCAATGCGGCCGATCCCGTCAGTGATTTTCTTTTTGGGCAGCGCATCGGGTATTGCGTTTTCACAAGTCATTCGGCCTGTTATCTGTTCCGGGCGGCCGGTATTCCGGCCCGCATTTCCGATGGTTATATGGTGGATGCCAAGCAGCGGGGTGGCGGAAGCAGTCTTTTGATTCGAAGTAGCGATGCACATAGCTGGCCCGAGATCTACCTGCAGGACGTAGGCTGGATGGATCTGGACATCTCCCCCAAGAAAAACCTGGAGCCCGAGAAGGAGCAGGTGGATAATAACCTGCAGCAGATGATGGGGGATATGGCGCGCAAGGACAAGAAAGACCGTCGCCCCGAGGAAAATCGCCCCACGATTGACCTTCACCAGTTGACGCTGTGGTTTTTGCGCACGCTGCTGACCGGGTTGCTGAGCGCCCTGCTGCTGGGCTGGCTGGCCATGCTGTTGTGGAAATTATGGCGGCGGCGGGCGCCGTTCTGGAGCACCGGTCGCGAGCAGGCCCGACTGGCCTACCTTTGCGTGCTCGACATTCTATCCGAGCAAGGCGTGCGGCGCCGGCCGGACGAGTCTTGTGAGGAATTCGCCCGGCGTATGAGCGAAGAGATGCCGGGCCTGCTGGCCTTGGTGCGAGTGCATCTGCGAGCTCGGCTGGGTCCGCCTCAGGCTCAGCTTGAGCGGGAAGTGATGCCTCTATTGAAAGAGTGTTTGAGCCAGTTGCGCCGTCGTAAGGTGGCGGGCTGGAGAGGCTACTTGGGCTGGCTGGATCCCACCAGTCCCTTGAGAGTTCGATAGGCTAGGAAAGAGGACGATCCGTTGACCCACTTGGAAAAACCTCGCGAGGTGATGAAACGCCTGGAAGACCGGCTGAAGCATGCTGTCAAAGGCCGGGCCAGCATCATCGATTTGGTGTTGGTGGCCCTGCTGGCCGACGGGCATGTGCTGCTGGAGGACTATCCGGGCTCGGGTAAGACCACCCTGGCCAAAGCTCTGGGCGATTCGATCATCGATGACCTGCTGGATGATGACATCCCCAGCTTTCGCCGTATTCAGTTCACTCCCGACTTGCTCCCTAGCGACATCACTGGAGTTTCGGTTTTCGACACCAACTCCTCGACCTTTGAGTTCCGTCGCGGACCGGTCTTCGCTTATATTGTGCTGGGCGACGAAATCAACCGCACCTCGCCCAAGGTTCAGTCGGCCATGCTCGAGGCCATGGCCGAAAAGCAAGTGACGGTGGATAACGTCAGCTATCCGCTGGACGAGCTGTTTTTCGTGATCGCCACGCAAAATCCACTCGATCTGAGCGGTACTTATCCCTTGCCTGTGGCCCAGCTGGACCGGTTTCTCTTCAAAATCCGCATGGATTTTATTGAGCGCGACGCCGAAATCGCGGTTCTCAATACTCGCATGGAGCGGGCCGCGCGATCTTCGATGGAAGGCCTGCCGGCCGTGAATCGAGGAGAGGTGGTGGAGGCGCGCAAGTTGATTCAGGAACAGGTCTATCTGCATCCCAATATTAATGCCTGTCTGGTGGACATCGCCCGGGCCGTGCGCTCCCATCCCCAGGTCCTTCAGGGCATGTCGACTCGGAGTCTGGTTCTTATGGCTCCCGCTTTGCAGGCGGCCGCCCTGCTGCGCGGTCGCGACTATGTCACCGATGATGACGTGCAGTGGTTGGCTCCTTATGTCTTCTGTCATCGGATGGCTCTGGCCCCGGGCAGCGGGGAAGCCGCTCAGATTCTAAAAGAAGCGATGGCTCCGGTCTTGGACAAGTTGTCGCGCACCACTTTAAAGCCATGAAAAAGCGCCTGTGCGCACTGCTGCTGGCGCTCTCGCCGCTGCTTTGGGCCGAGCCGCCTGAGCAGGCGGCCGAGTACCAGGAAGCTGAGCGGGCTTTTGGGCAGCAGAAGTTCGCTCAGGCTCGCCAGCTGACCGAGAACCTGCTCAAGAAGGAGCCGGACAATTACGCGGCCCTGTATTTGCTGGGCGCCATCTACCATTACGGAGAGGGAAGCATTCCGCGGGCGTACTACTGCTACTCTCGGGCTCGCCAGGGCATCGAGAAAGCTTATCCGGAACACCCCGAGAAAAGCGCCTCTGGAGTGCTTTATGGGGTGGTGCTGCGTGAACTGGCCGAAGCCGCACAGCAACTGGAGCGATACCAGGAGGCTCTGGCTCTCTATGATGAGGCCGACCGTCTCTATCCGGCCCAGAAGCAGACCACTCTCAAGGGTTGGCCACTGCTCAAGTTGGGTCGATTTGAGGAGTCTCGCCAGCTCATGCTTAAAACCTTGGACGACCCGGAGCTTTCTGCTTACCGCGAGCACGCCCTCAATACGCTGGGCAACATCGAGTTTGAAGCCGACAACATGCAGAAGAGCTATGAATACTTTATGAAAGTGGTGGAGGAGACGGGTGGCGGATCCGAGCCCGTGTTCTACTGCAACGCGGGCGAGGCCGCGCGTGATCTGTTGAGGCTGGATGAAGCCGAACGATTGCTGCTCAAGGCCACCGAGAACTTCAACCCCATGACCTACAGCGACCCGTGGGGATTTCTGGCTGAACTCTACGCCGCCGAGTCGCGCATGCCGGAGGCTCTGGCCGCCCTGAAGCAGATGCAGGCCTGGCGAATTTCGGGCTCCGCTCAAGTTTCTCAAAACAAGTGGGCCGAATGTTACGGTCACGCCGGGTCGGTGCTGCTGCAGATGGGCTACGACGAAAAGGCGCTGGAGATCATCGAGCGATTGATCCGACGACAGGACCGCAATTCCAGCATCTCCACCGCTCCCTCACTGGTGGAGGCGCGCCTGGTCTATCTTTACTCGCTGGCCTTGCAGCGCAACATTCAGCGCACTCGAGAGAAACTGAGCTACGCCAGTTGGGGCGAAACGCCCCGCTTATTGCTCAAGCTGGTCTCGATGGAGCGCCAGTTGCGCAGAGAGCGCGAGCGTGCGGCCAATCTGGTCGCCTCAAATACCGGGATTGACGGTTTTATTCAGCCTTACGGGGCCAGGGCGTTGGACGAGCCGAGTGTCAGCACGGCGGCCTGGAGCTGTTTTGGGGCTGGAGCCGTGATCGCGGCGGTGGAGCGCAGTCTAAAGGTTGATAAACCCGAGATGGAGGCCCGCAAGCCCTATTTGACAGCGATTTTGGGTGAAGCCTACTACTACGACTGGCGGGTGTCCGACGCTCAGAGAACGCTGGAGCAGGCCATCACGATTTTGCCGGCCGCCGAGGTCAAGTTGCGCAACCGCTGTAAAGCCGTGCTGGTGCGGGTGCTGACTCAGCAAGGCAAGAGTTCGGAGGCCCTGAAGTTGCTGCAAGCGCTGATGGATAGTGATCCCAGCCAGTTGCGTGCCTGTCAGGTGGCTTTACCCATCAGCATCGAAACCGACGGTGGCCGCTCGGCCAATCTGGCCCGCAACTGGTTGTATGCCTCGCCTCGATGTCAGCAGAGTTCCAGTGGTTTTGTGCTCAAGCTTCAGGGTGACGATCGGCAACTACAGGGGCAGCTGGTGAGCCCGGACGGCACTTCAGCCGGGCGCTTTGAGGGTCAGCCACGGAGCAACGCGGCGGATACGGCCCGGAGTTTCTGCGAGGTGTTCCATGCCCAGGCATTTGCCCCCATTATCGACCTCAGTCAAGGTGATATTCGCTCCATTGATGGGTCGACCGGTGCGGTTCGGGCGGACGCTCTAAAGAATTTGACCGAGTAATTTGACCTGAGTGGCTTGCAGCCGATCATCGGCCAGAACGCCGTCGACCTGCACCTTCTGGCCGGGCTTCAGCCCATCCGGCAGCACATCCACAAAGCGGGTGTCGTTGTCATAGAACACCCAGATCAGGTCTTCCTGATTGGCCTGCACTACCAGTCGATGGTGCTCAAGATAAATGGCGTCCACCTGTCCCTGCAGTCGCACCTTGCTGTTGCGCTGGGTCTTGGACGTCAGCCAGGAGGGAAGCGGCAGTGGGGAGGCCCAGCTGGCCGCGAAGGCTGTATGCAGAAGTCTTGGCGCCATCTTGTTCATCTTAATCCATGGGTTCTACCGGCGGCAACGCCGGAGAGTTCCCTCATTTCTTCGGACGTAGGAGTTCTTGAGAGCGTTGGCCACATTCCTGCGCCTGGCGGTCGCGTCCGGTGACTCGGCAGATATCGCCGCGCGCGCTCAGCAGGTGGCCTAGCACCAGAGCCTGGTTACCCAGGCCGCGTTGCTCGATCAGGTCACAAGCTTTTTTCATTTCATCTTCGGCTTTATAGAACTCCAGCTCGTCGGCGAAGATCAGGCCCAGCCCAAAGTGGATGAGCGCCCGTTCCACCTCAGAGAAGTCGCCCCATTCATCCCAAATCATCTGAGCCTGAACGAAGGCTTGCTTGGCTTGCTCACGTGCGCCCTCGTAAAGCCATACCTGGCCCATCCAGTAAAGCGCTCGGGCTACGCAGGGATGCTCGCTTCCATAGGCCCCCGCGCTGATCCGGAGCAGCTCCTCGGCGCGCCCGATGCCCTGCATCCAATCTCGTCTCAGGATGGAAATTTCGACCAGTACCTCGCGCAGACGCAAACAAACGGGATGGTGAGGTGAAAAGCGCTCGCACCAGAGCGCCAAGATTTCTTGAACCACTGTCTCCGTTTCAGCAAAGCGTCCCTGAAACTGCCAGAGGCGGGCCTGTTCGGCCCGCAGCAGTTGAGCTTCAAAGCTGACCGGATTGACCCACTGGGCGCCCTCGACCAATGCGGCTTCGGCCCCGGCCAGGTCACGTCGGCTCAACAGGTTCAGGGCGATCTCGCGGTAGATGCGAGCTTTATCGCCGTCTGGCAAATGCGCCAGGCCTTCCCGGTAGAGCGCGTCGGCCCGACTGGCCAGCCCCAGACGGCGCTGACTGCGAGCCTGATCGATCAGAATCCAACCGGGATTTTGGTCTGGAATCGAAGCCTGGCCCTGCTGGCGCAATCCGGCCGCCTCCAGCGATTTACCCTGGGCATCATAAAAGCAGCAGATGGCTCGGTGAGCCAGCATCAACTCCTCGGGGCTGCTGGATTTTCCGGCCGCCTCTTTGGCCCAACGCAGGGCCTGGTCCAGGTGACCGTAGCTGGCGTAGAAGTAGGCCAGCTGCAAACCATAATCATGACGGGGTTTCTTCTCGTCCGGCAGGCGCCGATAGGCCTGCATAAAAAAGGTCTCGGCATCTGAGCCGGCGCCGATTGCGGCCAGGGCCTGACCGGCGTGGTGCAACAACGCGCCCATCTGGGAGGAATCGAACTCGAACTGCTCGCGTCCGGCCTGCAGCATCTTGGGGACGATTTCCTGGACCATGCGGGCGTCGCTACGCGCTTGAGCCAGGGTCAGGAGACCCCGCCACATGTCCAGAAGCAGGGGTTTATCAGGCGGGTTGGCCTCAAATTCGCGCCGCAGGCTGAGCAGCATTTCCCAGGCTTCCGCGAACATCCCCTGGCTCAGCCACTCCCTGGCCTGTTTCAAACTGGCTTGGGCCTGCATCAGCTCAACCTCTTGGGCAGACTGGCGCTGGGCACACCCAGCGGGGCTGCCCAACCAAGAATTCCGCTTTCTTCCACAGGCATTGCCAGCGGCGGGGGAACCACGCGCTCCATGGGGTCGGTACTGCGAGGTTGCGGACGAGGCAGACCCGAAAGCCCCGGGTCGCCCCAGATCGCCCACTGTCCGGGTGGCTCTGGCCAGGCTTCACCGGCTTCTTGCCCGGGCCAGGGACATCCGGCCCACATCGAAAGCAGAGCCGGCTTCCAGGCCGTACCGCAGCCAGGCGGGTGACTGCCCAGCTCCCAAGGTTGCTCGTCTCCCACTGTCACCGCACTGTCTTGCTCGCTTTCTCCAAAGAAAGCGTGCAGCACGCGGCTGGCGCCGGTGCGACCCAATGAAGTGCTAATTCCCATGGAGAAATTGCCGGAGGTATTGAGCACCGCCCGGTAGGGCTCCCATTTTTCGGGATAGGTGAAGGGTGAGCCAGCCATAAAGGCCCAGATGCCTTTGAGGCCGGCGTGGGCGTCCAGCGCCCAGCGTATGGTGAGAGGCGAGTAGCCGTGGAAATAGCTGTCGCTATCCATTTTACAAGCTGCGCCCCACCGCCTGGGCCACCGCTTTCATCTGCGCCATCAACGAACGGAAGCCCGGGAAATTCAAGCACTGTGGACCATCCGACCAGGCCTTATCGGGGTCGGGATGGATTTCGATAATCAACCCGTCCGCGCCGGCGGCGATGGCCGCCAGTGACAGCGCCGGCACCAGTTCGCGGTCGCCCGCGGCGTGGGAGGGGTCGATGATAATGGGCAGATGGGTCAGACGTCGTAGCACGGGCACGGCGCTGATATCCAGTGTGTTTCGCGTCATGGTCTCGAAGGTGCGGATCCCGCGCTCGCACATGATCACCTGCTGGTTGCCGTTCGCCAGGATGTACTCCGCCGACATCAGGAATTCTTCCAAGCTGTTCATCATGCCGCGCTTCAGCAGCACCGGCACGCGGCAGCGTCCCAATTCCTGAAGCAGTGCGAAATTCTGCATGTTGCGGGCTCCGACCTGAATCAGGTCGGCATATCTACCCACCAGTTCGACGTCAGATGGTTTAAGGCACTCGGTCACGACCTTGAGGCCGGTGCGATTGCGCACCTCGTGCAGTAGTTCCAGGCCCTGTTCTCCTAAGCCCTGGAAGCTGTAGGGTGAGGAACGGGGCTTAAAGGCGCCTCCACGGATCATGGGCACGCCCAGTTCGGTCAGCAGCTTGCCCACCGTCTGCAGTTGCTCGTGACCCTCCACGGCGCAGGGCCCGGCCATGACCACCAGGCGCTCACCACCCACCGGCACGCCGCTGACGTGCACGACTGAGTTTTCAGGATGAAACTCGCGAGAGGCCAGTCTGAATGGACGGCTGGAAGCGAAGGTTTTCTCAACTCCGTCGAGTCCCAGAAGAGATTCCTCGATCTGCGAGGAGTCTCCCTTGACCATACAGCCGACCTGGGTAATGTCTTTACCCCTCGACAAGAATGGGGTGAGACCGCGCGACTCGATTTCTCTTAAGACGCCGCCGATCTGCTTGACTGAGGCTTTGTCTTTCATGACCACGATTAACATGGGGTTCTCGTTCTAGGACGTCGCAGCTCCCCCTGCGAAAGGAGTTTGATGCGTCGATGGATTCTCTGGTCTTTGCTCGGCTCTTGGGTCTGGGCCCAGCCCCCGCTTCTGAGTCAGGATATGCCCGGTCGGAGCTATTCCGGACCTCTCCCCAAGGCCAGCCCGCATCAGCGTCAGCTGGCCGTGCGTTTGCGCTCTGACGTTACCCACCTGGCTGTAAAAATCGGTGAGCGCAACTCCGTTCGCGCCTATGCCAGGCTGGAGGAAACCAGGGAATGGATCCGGCTGCAGTTGATTGAGGCCGGCTATGTGGTCAGGTCTCACCGTTTTCAGGCCGGCGGCAAGACTTTTACGAACCTGGAGTGCGAGCTGCCCGGCCAGAGCTCGGAGTGGGTGGTGGTAGGTGCTCACTACGACAGCGCTGAGGGCTGCCCGGCCGCCAACGACAACGGCAGCGGGGTGGCTTCACTTTTAGCGCTGGCCCGATTTCTCAAGACCGTTCCTAAGAAGCCCGCCCGCGGCATCCGACTGGTTGCCTTTTGCAATGAGGAGCCGCCGCACTTTTGGCACTCCAGCATGGGTTCGCTGCAGTATGCGCGCATGGCCCAGAAGCGGGGAGACCGCATGACGGCAATGTTGAGCCTGGAGACGATGGGGTATTACAGCGATGCCCCCGGGTCGCAGAAGTTTCCGCCGCCGCTGGGCCTGAGCTATCCTGATACGGGCAACTACATCGTTTTCGTGGGAGACTTGAAGTCCGGGCCGCTGGTGCAAAAGTGCGTCGGCTCTTTTCGACGGCATCAGTCCTTTCCGAGTCAGGGGGCGGCCTTGCCGGGTGACCTGGAAGGGGTGGGCTGGTCAGATCACTGGTCTTTCTGGGGAATTGGGGTGCCCGCCGTCATGGTCACGGATACTGCGCCCATGCGGTATCCCCATTACCACCGGCCCACTGACCTGCCGGACCAGCTGGATTACGGTCGCCTGGCCCGGGTGGTGGAGGGTCTGGAGTCGGTGGTCTTGGACCTGGCCCAAAGCTCGGGTCGTTAATCCATTCTTAATCAACCCGTCCTCATGTTAACGGATTTGCAACGAGCCTGCGCGAAGTTTTTACAAAGTTCATTTTTTCAGGTGTATTTGGAGCTGGGCTCAGGCTCTTCCCCGACGTAAGATGACTTCAGCGAAACCCCGGGCGGTTCACCTGAATCGCCCACTGTAGTCCGTGTCCTAACTGCTCTCCAGTAACACAAAACGTCTGTGGCTTCCCCTCTCGGGGAGGTCATTTTTTTTTTGAAGGACATCCCCCGACGGCGGGCCAATCGGCCAGAGTGAGAACCTTGATCTTCTGGCTTTTTTGCTTCGGGCTGGTCTGGGCCCAGGACGAGCCAGTCTTCAAGCTCAATGTTCAACTGGTGGCCCGCCGCGGCGAGTGGTCTGCTGGCCTGCCTGGAGAGCCCGAGCTGCGGGTGAAAGGCAAGTCGCGCAACTGGTCCTACTTTGACCAGTTCCGGCGTTGCCTCTTTCTGGTGATTGAGGATGGTGGCTGGCAGCCCGCCGAAGATGAGGCGGGCTGGCAAAAAAGCGCCGGCAAGGTGGTCGGCTTTTTGTCCGAGGGCAAACCGGTGGAATTGACGCTTCAGAGCTTGCACGGCCGGCCCGGCTGCTCGCTCAAGTCCGGGGGGGTGGAAGCTCGGGCGCTGAGGCTCGAGGACGGGCGTCATCTCTTTCTGGCGATCGTCCCCTTCTCGTCCCAGCCTACACCGGCCGCTGAGTTTCTGGCTGGACTCGAGGTCCCGGCCCGTTTTCACGGGCAGTTGGTCAACCCTTCGGAATCCAACTGGAGTCTGGTTTTCCCGGCTGCCGCCAGCGGTCCGCCCGAGGATCTGAGTGCCCAATCCGGCCCGGCCGTGTATCGAGCTCGTCAGGTGCAGCGAACGGGTTCGCATAGCGAGCAACTCCAGGCCCTGCAGGCGGAAATCGCTCAGCAGGGCCAGATCGTGGGACAGCGGAGCTATACAGTCGAAGGCCTGGCCATGCAACAGTTCAGCTTGCGAGACGCTCAGGGGGGTCCTGTCCATCACCGCCTCATCTGGCTTAAGCCCGATCAACTGCTCTGGCTGACGGCCAGCGGAGTGGACGGTGAAGCGGCCCAGCAATTTTTTACCAGCTTCCGTCGCTGGAATTGAGGAGACGAACGTGTTAAGCCAAGTTCCCGCGGGGCCCGCCCCGCTTCAAGAACCTGATGTTCGTGGTCGTTTCGGCGACTTCGGGGGTCGATTCGTGCCCGAGACGCTGGTGCAGGCCCTGCAAGAACTGGCTGAAGCCTACGCCAAACTGCGGGATGACGCCAGCTTCTGGCAAGAGCTGGCGGCTTTGATGAGTTCCTATTCCGGCCGACCCACCCCCCTCTACCGCGCCCAACGTCTGCAGCAAAAGGTGGACGGACCCGAACTCTGGCTGAAGCGCGAAGACCTGAATCATACCGGCAGTCACAAGATCAATAACTGCCTCGGCCAGGCTTTGCTGGCACGGCGATTGGGCAAAACCACCATCCTGGCTGAGACCGGAGCCGGTCAGCATGGGGTGGCCACAGCCACCGTGTGTGCTCTGCTGGACATGAAGTGCAGGGTTTATATGGGGGCCGAAGATGTGCGCCGGCAGGCCCTCAACGTCAGCCGCATGCGCTTGTTGGGGGCCGAGGTCGTACCGGTTGAGTCCGGCTCTCGCACCCTCAAAGATGCCACCAACGAAGCCCTGCGAGCCTGGGTAGGTCAGGTGGATGAAGCCCACTATATTTTGGGTTCGGTGGTCGGTCCGCATCCCTACCCCTGGATGGTGCGCGACTTTCAGTCCGTGATCGGGCACGAGATCGCCGAGCAGTTATGGCCACGCCGCGTGATCGCCTGCGTGGGAGGTGGTTCCAATGCCGCCGGCGCCTTTGCCCGCTTCGTTCCTCACCCCGAGGTCAAGCTGGTGGGAGTGGAGGCCGGGGGCCACGGTTTTGCTACCGGTCAGCATTGCGCGTCTTTAGGCCGCGGCAAACCGGGAGTGCTGCATGGTTCTCTCACCTACCTGCTGCAGGATGACTTTGGACAGGTTAGCGACACCCACTCGATCTCGGCCGGACTGGACTACCCTGGAGTGGGTCCCGAGCATAGCTCCTGGGCCACCTCAGGTCGGGTGGAATATCACTCGGTCTCGGACGAAGAGGCCCTGGATGCTTTTGAGTTGCTGTGCCGATGCGAGGGAATTGTGCCCGCTCTGGAAAGCAGCCACGCCCTGGCCTGGTATGCTCGGGAAGGCCCTAAGCATAAGCAGGATGGACCCTGGGTGCTCTGCCTTTCGGGCCGGGGAGATAAGGACGTGCAGGAAGTGCTCAGATTGCGAGGATTGGCTTGATGCGATTGACGACGCCCTGTCTGCTTCCCTACTTTACGGCTGGCTGGCCGAATCCACAGGCATTTGTAGATAGCGTGGCCGCGGCCGCCAGGGCTGGCTGCCCGGCCTTCGAGGTGGGGATTCCCTTTAGCGACCCGGTGGCCGACGGTCCGGTGATTCAAAAGACCTCCAGCGCCGCTCTGGAAGCCGGTGTTAACTGGCGCGTCGCCCTGGAATTGACGGCCCTGGCGGTTGAGAAGAGTGGCCTTCCGGCTGTTGCCATGACCTACTGCAATCCGCTTTATTCGCTTGGGTTGGAACGAGCCTGCGCGGAATTGGCGGCGGCCGGGTGTCGTGGATTGATCGTTCCGGACCTGACCCTGGAGGAGGGCGAGCCGATGGAGAAGGCCGCGGTTGCCTCCGGCCTGGACTTGATTTATCTGGTGGCTCCCACCACCCCGGACGAGCGCGTGGCTCAGATTGCCCGGCGCAGTCGTGGCTTTTTGTATCTGGTGTCCCTGCGGGGAGTGACCGGGGCCCGTCAGGACCTTCCGCTCGACCTGGTTGAGCAGATCCAGCGCTCGCGTGAGCGTGCCAGTCTGCCGGTTATGGTCGGTTTTGGCATCTCTACGCCCGCCCAGGCCGCCCGGGTGGCGGCTCAAGGGGCGGGAGTCATCGTGGGTAGCGCTCTGCTGCGAGCAATCGATGAGGCGGGTGCCCAACGGGCGGCCTCAACTACTCAGGAGTTTCTGAGTCAGATGGTGCAGGCGATGCAGGCTCCGTCTCCTGGTCCGGCCGGTGGTGGCGGCGGCGTCGTTTCATAAAGTTCTCCAGACCCACCTTGTGCTCTTGGTCTGAGATCTTACCATCACCATCGGTGTCGATTCGTTCGCGGAAGCGCTCGCTCTTTTCAAGCATTTTGTCGAACCCAGCCTTCTTCTCTGCGTCCGAGAGCTTGCCGTCGTGGTCGCTGTCGATTTCCTCCATCATCTTGCGGTAGCGCCCGCCGCGTTCTCCCCCGGGGGCTGGAGTGGCGCTGGCGGTCGGGGTCTGGCTGGCCGCGTGGGGGGGGGACTGACTGCATCCAAGCAGGGCGGCTGCCAGTAGGTAGACGTAAAACTTCACGGGTCACCTTCTTTCGCTGTGGTGGTATCTTCCAGTGCAACGCTGTGGCCGATGCTGGTGGTTCCAGGTACGCTCGTCCCGGGTCCAGGCGGATCCAGATTGCTGGGACGGTCAGGCAAGCGGTGCCAGAATTGACTCAGGAGGTGCGAAACAATGTCTGCTTTTGATCAGTTCAAGAAATTTGAGCACGAATTCTCCGAGAACCTGGCCGAGGGTTTCTGGACCCCGGAGGACCCGCTCACCCCAGAGGAGCGGGACCGACTGGACCACCTCAAGCGAGAACTTCGGGAAATTGAGCCTCAAGAACAGCCTGGACCCAAATAGAAAAGACCCAGGTCAGCAAAAAAGGGAGCCCGGAACCCGGGCTCCCTTTTTTGCGTCCATCATCCTTGCTGCGGGTCGGAGAAAATCAACCCACAGCTCGGATGGATTGGGTTCGAGACTAGGGCTGGAAAGGTCCGAAGACCTGGTCGAACAGATAATCGATCTGCACGCGCGGGAAGGCAATGAAGGGGTCGATGATGCGGGGAGTGCCCAGCAACAAGATCGATCCAATGTAGGTTGCCGTCTGCAGCTGGCCAGCGCTGGTGTTGCCCTGGTTGGGGTCCAGCAAGAAGCCGTGGCTGCCCGTCGGGTATTGGAAGAAGCCGGAGCCGGCGTAGGCTGTGGCGGCGTTGTCGGTGGTGGGAGCCTGGGCGATGCCGATATCCTGGACCACACCAGCGGGGTTGGTCCGCTGAACGTGCTTGAAGAGCGGAACCTGAGCAAAAGCCCGGGCCAGGTCGCGGGAGGCCACGTTCGGCACCACCTGGTCGTTGATCACTTCCTGCTGGAGCACCTGCGAGGCGGCACTGCCGTCGGCAGGTTGCTTCAGCGCACCGGTCAGAGCCGGGGCCGCGTAGTTGAAGGGATCGGCGTCGTCGACCACGGTCTGGGCGATCAGGAAGAACTGGGTAAAGGTCGAGCTTCCCCGAACCACGCCATTTCCGGCCAGACCTGCGATGATCTGGGGGCTGATCTGCACGGAGTTGAGCAGCAGGCTGGTGATGCGTCCACCCGCCACGTTCAGAACCGCCAGGCGGCTGTTCCATTCGGTCGAGGTGAAGACGGTTCCGACAATGCTGCCCAGCGACTGGCCGACGTAGGCCGGGTTGCTGGTGGCGAAGTCGGAGCCAGGGTTGGCGTCGAAGTCAAAACCACCGTCCTTGATGACCTTGGTCAGATAGAACAGGTTGACAGCGGACTGTCTGATGTTGTCGCGGGAGTTCCGCAGGAAGGGCAGATTGATAAAGAGCTGCCCGCTGGTGGTGGCGGGCACCGTGGTGGGGGTGTCCTCGCCGTGAACCACCAGGTCGGTGGCCACGACCACATAACCAGCGCCGCAGAGGGAGTTGGCAATGGCGAAAACGTCGTCGCGCGAGCGCGTAATCCCGTGCTGGAAAATCACCACGGGACGGGCAGTGTTGGTTCCCAGTGAACCGGGAGCCATGACCCAGACCGATTTGTTTTTCTGATTGACCACGGTCAGTGCGGGATCCCCGGGCAGGCCGCTACCGGTAAAGTTGCCGATTGGAGCACCGGCGGGCAAGCCGGCTGCCGGGACTGGCAGCGTTGCAGTTCCGATGTAATTGTCTACCTGGATGGTGCAATTACCGAGGAAACCGATGTTGTTATGGGGCACGGCACCCAGGCCTTTGGCCTGGAAAGCCAGGTCAACTTGGGCGGCGTTGGTGGCCAGGATCTGCTTGTTGGCAATGGGGCGAGCAGGCTGGGCTGCCACCACGCCCCTGATGGTGCGCAGGGTGGCGAACAGTGGCTGGGTTCCAAATCGGAAGACGAATGGAATGGCGCTACGGGGCTGCCCGGTGATGGCTTCGGCGCGCGCCCACAAGTTTTGATAGAAGACACGCAGGGGCTCGAGAGCCGAGGCCGAGGCGTCCGGAACCGGGAAGATGTTATTTCCGGCCGGCGAGATGAGCGGCTGGGTCTGTTTGGTGACCTGGGTAATGTTGCCCGAGACGATGTGCTCGCCGTTGGACACAACCCCATTGGTCACGACAACATAGTAGTTGGTCAGCGGCTTGAGGGGCAGGACGGGCTGCATCACGATGGTGGAGTTGCCCGTGCTGCCGGTGCCTTGACCGTTGATAACGGAAAGATTGCAGGCAATGGTGGCGTTGGTTCCGGCACCGGTGTCGGCATCCGAGGCGGTGGAAGAGGGACCTTCGACCAGCAGAACGGTGTTGCTGCTGACCGAGGCCGGTTCGATCTGGCCGTCAAACGGAATCAAAATGTTGCCGGAGGTGGAGAAGCCACGCATGGTCGCCAGTGAAGTGAACGGCTCGGCGTTAAACGGGGCCACGTTGGGGAACTGATTGACCAGACCTTTGTTGGCCGCGTTGGTGGCGCCGGTATCGCGCAGCAAATCGTTGGGCAGGGGAATCTGGGACGGGTCACCACCGACCGGGTTGAAGAGGGGGCTTACGGTGCCACCGGTATTGACAAAAACCGGGACGGAGCTTGGGACCGGCTGATCGGTGATGGTGTCAGTACTACAGCCCCAGAAAGTGAGGCCGAGGCCAAAAGTCAACGCGCTCGCCACGAGCCGACGTGATGTATTCATCGCATTCTCCTATTATATCTGTCTCTCTGCAGCCACGCCCGTGGCAAAGCCGGCACCCGTTCTTCGCTTCCCAGGAAATTCCTGTCCGGCATTTTTCAGAAAATCTAGCAACTTGGGTACGGGAGGTACGCTCTGGTTTTAGGCTCAAATACGGGGGGCCGAACCTCCAGGCGGTTAAGGTTTTACAATACGGAAACCCAGGAAACATTTCTGTAACAACAAAAGACTGCACGAAACCTATACTAACTAGAAGATATACACTGGAATCAGTATCGGAGGTTGAACCATGATCAGTGCATTAGCAGGCTTACCGTCACTAGGCGGTATGGGCGGGGGATTTGACGGTGGGTCACTTCCGCTGCTGGGCTTTGGCCTGCTGAGTACCTTTGCCTCGCAACTGTCCACCCAGTCTTTCCTGGGCAGCTCCACCAGCATCCCGGACCTCAACTCGACGAATATCAATTTCGGTAGCTTCAATACGAACTTTGGAAGCTATACCGGCTCGGGCGCCACCAGCAATGGGTATTTTTACAACCCCAACCCTTACGGTGACAACCCCAGTTTGCACACCGGCGCCTCGGATTTCCGTGCCTGGCATCAATGGGCCACTGGCGGCGTCGAACCTCCCCTGGCCGTGGCCCCGTTTTATGGACAGGGTTATGGCTACACCAATGTCCAGTTCGGGTCGGCCGGCGCCTATGGCGCCGTAGGGTACGGCTCGGCGGGAGCCTATGGCGCAGGCAGCGGGGCCTTTCCTTACAGTGCCTCACCTGCCTATTGCCCCCCTAGCTATGGTAGTCAGCCCATCTTCTCAAACGCCTACCAGGCCATGGGCGCCATCAATCAGACCAACTACGTTCCGGTTCCGAATTACACCCCGGTTCAGACTTATATTCCTCCCACCCAGTACAACCCGCCGCCCATCACTTACACCCCGCCCGCGCCTCCTGCTCAGCCGACCTATAACTACACCCCGCCCAGCTACCCCCAGGCTCCGCAGCCGACCACTCCGGGCACTTACACTTACGGCACGCCGCCCACGCCGGAGCAGACGGCCGCCTTCAACAGCTACGCCCAGCAGGCGGTGGCCCAGTTCAATGCCACCGGCGCCTCCATTAGCGGCCAATATAGCGCGACCACCGGTGCGCAGGCTCCCGCCTTCACTCCCGCCAGCAACTATGACCAGTACGGCAACCCCACTCCCCAGGCAACCGCGGCGTTCAACAACTATGCCCAGCAGGCGCTGGCTCAGTTCAATGCGACCGGGGCTTCCATCAGCGGTCAGTATAGCGCCACCACCGGAATGCAAGCTCCCGCTTACGCCCCGGCCACCTATGGGGCCCAACCCACCGCGGCCAACCCCTATGGTAATCCGACGCCAGAGCAGACGGCTGCGTTTCAGAACTACGCCCAGCAGGCTCTGGCGCAACTCAATGCGACCAGCGCCTCGATTCAAAGCACCTACCAGGCTTCGTTCAGCGCCAGCTCCAGCACCCAGGTGAACTTCGGTTCAGACATCACCTACAGTTTGCCGGCTTCGACGAACATGCCCAGCTATACCAACTACATGGGCGCCTATCAGAGTTTGCCGGCCAGCTACAGCTATGGGTCAGCCGCCCAGTATGGTGGCTACAGCCTGGGTTGGGGTTATCCCCAGGCGCAGACGCCCGTCTTCTACGGAAGCGCGATGCCGAGCTACGCGGCCCCGGTGTTGCAGAACCAGACCCCCTACGGGTATGGAGGACCGCCCCATCCGGCTCCGTGCCCTCCGCCCGTTTATCCCCCACGGCCGCCCTATCAGCAGCAGCCCCCGGTGACCACTCCACCCACCCAAACTCCGCCTGCGGTCGTCACTCCGCCGACGAAACCTTTGACGGAGGTCGAAAAGGTGCAGGCGGGCATGCAGTCAGCCGGGCCGAGCACCAGTTTCACCCGCCCCGCCCGAGTGGAGTATCCGGCCGTTCCGGTGATCCAGTCGGATGTGGCCGGTCCTGCAGCAGTCTTGGGCTCCCGACTGGTGGGTGACCCGGCCAAGATCGCCTCTTACACTGCCACCAATCCCGCTCCCAACCAGAACAACGATGCTAACCACTACGAGAGGATTGGTCTCTATGACGTGATGCAGCAGGACACCAGTCTTCGCTACAACGTGGATACGGGTCGCTTCTTCCGTACTTACGATGGCGGAGTCACCAAGGACGTGCTCGACATGGCCCAGGTATCTCAGATGTTGCGTCAGGATCACCCCGACAACTACGGCCGCATTGGTGCTCTGTTGCAACACTTGCCGACCGATAACCAGCTCTTCGGTAGCAAGGAGCAGGGCACGAATGCTCCCAGCAGCTTCACCTCGAGCGGAACCATACAGGTGCCGGGCGGCTTCCAAAAGCCCCCTCAACCCGTCATTCCACCTGTGCAGATGCCGACCTTGCCTCCGCTGACGACGGTCAGCTTACCTCCTTTCGCCGGTTTCCCCAACAGTAACGGGCAGGTTCCCGAGCTGGATCGGTTGGTCGCTCAACGGCAGGCTGGCCAGATCACGGGCAATGACTTCAATCTGGAGTTGCTGCGAATCGCGGCCAACCAGGGTGCCCTCAATCCCAATCCTCGGCCTCCCGCAGCCGGCACGGCCTTCCAGATCACCGCCCACCGTTACTGGGATCCACAGCGGGGCGATTATGCCAACGTTTCGGATGTGCTCACCCAGGGCTATGAGGGTGTCGATCAGCATGTCTTCAACACTCAGAATCAGAGTCAGGTCACGGTGACCCGTCCGGACGTTCCGGCCGGCACTCCCGTGCGCGTGACGGTGAACTGGGACAACGGACAGTCGCGCACCTGGGATTACCAGGTGGGCATGGACCAGCAGTCGGAAGTGGACGTGTTCTCGCCCATCGGCTGAACCTGAGCGTCAGCTCCCCATGGCATGAAAAAGGCCTCTCTCTGAGGGGCCTTTTTCATGCCAGGGGTTGGCCGCTGGGGCTGCGAAGCCGACCGTTATGAGCCATTCCGAAGTTTTTCTTGCCCCTGCCCGGCCTCTACCGGGAGTTGACCCCCAGCAGCTGCCCTCCAAAGCCGACCACTCGACCGAGGCCCCCGCCCACCTGGTGCGCGGCCAGGCTCTGATCTTTTGGGACCCGCGTCAGCCCGGTCAGAAGCTTTCGGCTGTGGATACCGATCAGATCACCCCTTCCGAAGATTGCGTCTCCGAGAGCCTGGAGACCCTGGACCAGAAGTGGAAGGAAGGGGCCTTCCGCCATTTGATGCCCGACTTCCGCAAGCGAGTTCATTCCGGCCAGACCTTCCTGATCGCCAACGATCGCTTTGCTATCGGAAGCTCAAGAGAGATGAGCCCGGCCGGCCTGAAGGCTATCGCTGAGGAGGTGGGGCTGGAGATGGTGGTGGTGTGCGCCGAGAATATGGGGGACATCTTTCGGCGCAATGCTCTGAACTTAGGCCTGAATGTGGTGCAGGCTCCGGAGGCCGTGCGTGAGGCTCAGGATGGCGACGAGTTTGAGTTTCACACCGGCACCCGTCAGCTGACCAATCGAACCCAGGGTAAAACTTATGAACCGATCGCGCTGACTCCTCAGGAGGATGAAATCCGTCGCAGCGGCGGGATCTTCGAGATCGGTCGGCGCATTTTTTCGGAAAGCGTGGCTCGCCCCCCTCAACTAAACTGGCCGGAACCCGAGGTGGCGGCCAAACTGACTACTACAGAGCAGATTCTTTACGCCCATCGGGTTGATCCCAAGGCCGTGGTCCGACCGGGCGAGACCCTGGCCCTGTATGGCGACCTGTTTCCTGCTTCAGATGGAACCGCACCTTTCTCGATCTACACTTTTCTCCAGATCACGGGTGGCGACACCATTTATCCACGCCAGGCGGCCATCGCCAGCGACCATTTCGTGTTCACGGGCAGGCGCGCGGATGAGCTGCAAACCAAAATCTCGCAGCAGTTTGCCGCGAAATACGCCATGCCCAAGCCCTACTTTGCTGACCCGGGCGACGGCATTTTTCACTTCTACTTTCCCGAGCAGGGATTGATCCGACCCGGTGGTTTTTACCCGGGTGCCGACTCGCATAGCCGAGCTTATGGAGCTTACGGTGCGGTTGGAATCGGAGTGGGAAGCACTACGCTGGGTTTTGGTTGGTCCACCGGCTGGATTTATTTGACCCTGGCCAAGCAGCGCAGGGTCCGTCTGGCTGGAAAACTTCAGCCCTGGGCTTCGGGCAAAGACATCGTACTGGCCCTGCTGCGTCGTTGGGGCAAGGAGCAGGCGCGCGGGATGAGCGTGGAATTTGTGGATCTCAACGGCCAGCTGCCGATGACCTTCCGCAATACCATCGCCAACATGATGGCGGAAGCGGAGGCCCAGAACGGCATTTTCGCTCAAGATGACATCACCAGCGCGTGGTTCGAGCAGCGTGGATTCTCGATGCCCTATCCCAAGCTCAGTCCCGGAATCCAGGCCCACTATGAGATCGACGAGGAACTGAGCCTGGACGAGATCCGGCCGTTGATCGCCAAGCCCTTCAGTCCGGGCAACGCCTTTGATGCCGAGGAAGTGGCAGCTGAGAAGCTAACTTTCGACAAGGCCTATATCGGCTCATGCACCAACGGAAGCTATGAGGACCTGCTTCAGGCCGCTTTGGTTCTCAAAGCAGCGGGTTCTAAAGTGGCTAAAGGCGTGGACCTGGTGATCTTTCCGGGCAGCGGAAGCGTCAAGCAACGCATCGAGCATCCCGACCCGCGGCTGCAGAACCAGTCGATCGCGGAGGTCTTGCGTCAGGCCGGGGCTCAAATCCGCGATTCCTGGTGTGGTCCGTGCTTTGGACAGGGGCCGGATTCATTGGCTGCCGGCCAGCGCGCCATCACGACCTTCAATCGCAACTGGCAGAACCGTATGGGAGTGGGCGGAGAGGGTTATCTGGCCAGCCCTGTGGTGGTAGCCGCCTCGGCTTTGCTGGGATATATGGCCCCTCCCTCGCAGTTGGGCTTGAGCTGGGATCCGGCCAACAGCTTTTGAAGGTTCTTCAAGCACAATCCAGAAGGGCGGAGGCCGTGGAGGCTGCCCGATGACCAAGATTGTCACCCTGCTGAGTGATTTCGGACTTCAAGACCCCTATGCCGGGGTCATGAAGGGTGTCATTTTCCGTCACTGCCCGGACTGTCGGGTCGTGGACCTGACTCACCTGATTCCCCCTCAGAACATCTGGCTGGGGGCCATCCAATTGGAGCGAGCCGTTCCCCACTTTCCGGTCGGAACGGTGCACCTGGCCGTCGTCGATCCAGGCGTGGGGAGTCAGCGAGAGCCGGTAGTGATCGTCGGCCAGAAGGCCACTTACGTGGGGCCCAACAACGGGCTCTTCAGTCTGGCTCTGCGTCACGACAGTGTGCACAACGTCTATGTGATTCAGCCCGGGCTGCAAACTCCCGATCAGCCCAGCACGACCTTCCATGGGCGGGACTTGTTTGCGCCCGTGGCGGCCAAGTTGGCGGCCGGTCTTCATCCCCAGGAGGTCGGACCGGCACTGGCCGAGCCGCTTGTGCAGTTGGATCTCGACGATCTCCAGCACCGCGTCCTCTGCGTCGATCGCTTCGGAAATGTTCAGCTGGGCGTCCACCGGGAGCGCTGGCAGGGTGGGCTGAACCAGCTTCGCCTGGGCCACCAAACGATTCCATTTCATCTGACCTATTCCCAGGTGGCTGAGGGTCAATTACTTTGTCTGTGGAATTCAGATGGCTACCTGGAAATTGCCGTCAACGGCGGCAATGCAGCCGAGCAGTTGGGATTGAGCTCGGGTCAATCCATCGACTATACCCTCACAGGTTAGCCGTGATGCGCAGGGCGCGCAGGCCCACCACACCCTGCAAGGGCGCAATCTCCAGTTCTTCCACCTCTCCCTGAATCTGGTCCAGGGACTGGAGGTAGTCAATGTAGTCGCGATACTCGGCTGCTTCGCGGGGGTGAGAGTAGACGATGGCGACTTTGCCCGGTTGGGTCAGCCGTTCACCCGTGTCGCGGACCTCGGCCTTATCGATTCGCTTTTTGATAATTTCGTAGCGAGCGTTGTAGGCGCCGTCCACGTTAAATTGCTTTTCATCGTGGGAAAAGCGAATGGAGAGTGGATTGTCCTGCACCAGCAGCAGATGGGCCGCCTCCAGAACTCGCTCCATTTCGCCCGTTAGCCGCCGACTCTCGCGGGCGATTTCCACCATCGTCTCTAGTTGCCAGAGGCGCAGGTTGCGTAGATACATCGGGTCGAATTCGCCCTGCGGGTGGATGGCCGGACCCACGTAGAGCATATGGTCGATTCCGTCACTCTTGTGTAGCTCGAAATAATGAGGAAAGACGGCCTGAGCTTCAATCTGCTTGCGGCTCAGAATTTCTACCGTTCGTTCGCGCAGCAAGGTCATGCTGTTTTCGTAGAGTTTGCGCTGCTTATAGACCAATCCCAGGCGGGGGTCGAGGGCGTCTCGATAGGCTTGAACCGATCGGGCCACATTCTCGGAAAACTTGGCCAGCGTATCGAAGAGCGGTTCGATCTCCCCTTTGAGAAATTCGATAATGCGGGGTTCATCACCCGAGTCCAGCCCGTGTTCCAGATGAGTAAGCCACTGTTTCAGCCGGTAACGTCGGCTGCTGAGATAGGTGAGTCGTCGCTCCGCATAGGCGCTCTCCAGCACCTCTGAGGCCAGGCGAAGCTGGAGGCTGAAGTCCTGCTGAATGGTCTCGTTACGAATCACGGTGGAATTGCGCACGTCGGATACGCCAAAGAGTGGATAGACATTTTGAAAGAGAATGTCCTGTCCCAGCACATCCAGGTCGTGGTCGGCTCGCACCACCTCCAAAGCCTGCTGGCGAAATTTCCATTCCACGGCCGGATGCAGCGCGGTAAAGCGTTCGCGAATCACACTTTCGACCCGAACCTGGAAGGTATCCCACGTGCGGCGCACGGCCAGGGCCAGCAGGGGCGTGACTTCCTGCAGGCGGAAAGGGGTAAGATTGTTAAAGGCGTGGGCTACGGCTGAAGTTAAGGCGAACACCCCTACCTTCTCTCCTTCGAAGAAGAGCGGCATCATCAGCAGACTGCGCGAGCCTTTCCCGGCCGCGTCGCGCATCATTTCCGAACACAGGTCGGCTTTGCCCAGATCCTCGATCACGATCGGGCGGCCGTCCCGAAGCATGGACTGACATTCCAGGCTGAGCTTCTTGTTGATGGCGGCCAGGTCCACAAACTGCCAGTCGCGGCTGGACTCCTCGCAGGGACTGAGTTCGAGCAGCAGGCCATCGCGGGAACCGAGCACGGTCAACCCCAGGTCGTCCACTCCAAGCAGCATGCGAAAATGCGCCTGAATTCGGCCGAAGCGCTGTCGATCTCGCAGAGGCTCTTTGGCCACGAGTTCCTGTTTGATGGCCGAAAGAGTGGTCTCTTCGGTAATGTCCGTGGCCTCGTAGATGATCAGGCCGTACATTTCGAATTCGTCCAGGGGCAGCGTTTTGCGCCAGAGCTCAAGGTCATCCAGATCGGTGGCCAGATTCTCCCAGGCGGCTTCCGAGATCTTGGGCAGTTTCTTGGGTGCCCGAAGTTCGAAATGATCGAAATGCGCGCGTAACTGGTAATAGCGGATGAGCCCGTTTTCAGCAGGCAATTCGATAATCACTGATTTCTCGAAGGGAAAGTGGCGCCCGTAATGCTGGCGGGCAACCGACAGATAGCGGAAAAGCTCGCGCAGGTAATCCCAGGTCATTCCCTGGAGAAAAGGCTGACCTCGAAAGTTGCCCTGGTGGTCCAGCAGTTCGCGGCGGAAACGCGGAGTGGCCCAGTGGATTTCAAAGCTCGAAGGTGTGGCCAGAGCGGCGAATGAGAAGCGCTGCAGACCGGTGGGTAACACACAGGAGATCAAGGCATCCACCAGTTCTCGATTGGCTTCCACAGCTTGACGATCCAGTCGACCACGCAGCTCAGGATGAGCCTTGATCTGGGGTGTCAGCAGGCGGGCCATGGCCCCTAGCGGACCAGGATCTTCTGCCTGCTTTAGCCAGAAGTCCAGAATGGAATCAAGGCTGGGTGTGAGCCTGATGGTTTCGTTGCGCACCATTGTTTGAACCACTTGAATACCTCCAGCGAGTCGCCGATCGCATGCCCTGATTGGCTATGTCTCGGTTTCCTCCAGCGGCTTCACTTGTCCTGGGAGGCCAGCCATGCCGAGGCTGGCCAGGGCCGCGGCGCAACCGACCACCGCCCAGAGCCTGTCAGGGCTGTGATGCTCGAAGAAATAACCCATGGTCGGTGCCGAGCTGATCAGGGCCAGACTGACGCAAATGGCATTGACGCCCATGGCTCTGCCCATTTTCTCTGGGGGCACGACCTGCGCCACGTAGGCGTTAGCGTTGGAAAACATCAGCATTTCCCCGATGGTCAGCCAGAGGGTGGCGACAATCAGGCTCTTCAGTCCGGGAAGCAACCAGAGCGTGAGGTAACTGGCCGCCTGGCAGGCACATCCAAAAGCGAGCAGTCGCGGTAGCGCGATTCCGGCCGTGATGCGATTGACCCACAAATTGGTCAGTACAATGAAAATCGTATTGAACAGCCAGATGTAGCCGACATCGTGCTCGCTTAAATGCAGCCACTTGACGGCGTAGACCGGGCCGGCCGCGAAAAAGGTCATGAAGGACCAGAAAAACAGACACAGCCAAAAGTACAGGCGAAAAGCAGCCGGGCCTATGTTCCAGTCCACCGGTCCCTGTCGTGTCTTCTCGACGGCCGGACAGGTTGTACCTGACGCCAGCAACAAGCTGGCTGCTGCCAGGCTGCTTCCTCCATCCACCCAGAACAGGTATCGATAGTCGACTTCGGCCAGATAGCCGCCCAGGGTCGGGCCGATGCTCATTCCGAGGTTGATGGCCATATAATTGAGAGCAAAGGCATTGCGTCCGTGCTCGCTGCCCCCGAGGCGGGCCAGCGCGGTGAGAGTGCTGGGCCGCCCCAGGTCAGCGAATAGGGCCAGTGTAACGGTGCAAAGCACCAGCCAGGGCAAGCCGCGAATGAACGGAAAGCTCACCATGAGTGAGCCGGCCGCCAGCATCGATAGCGCCAGCAGGCGAACGGGGTCGATTCGATCCGAGGCCCAACCGCCTAACGGGCCGGCCAAGAAACTCCCCAGTCCCCAACAGGCGGCTACCGATGAGGCAGCTTCCAGATTCAGGCCCAATCCTTTGTGGAAGTAGAGCACGAGAAACGGGAAAACCATAGCGCCCATCCGATTGACCAGAGTCGAACCGGCCAGCCACCAGCATGCTCGGGGGAGTTGAGTGAAACCGCTCATTCCCCCTCACTTTGGTCGCCACCGGTGGCGTCCTGTCGCGCACCGGTGGCGGACGACGCTTTTCTCGTTCAGGCCGCTTCGGCGGTGTCTTCTTCGACTCTGGGGGGGGAATTGGCGACGGGCTCGTCGTCCTCTTCCTCGTCGTCTTCGTCTTCTTCCTCGGCCACGACCTCAG
>JAFEBA010000098.1 GCA_018266105.1 bacterium
AGTCCGTTTCTTAAAGCGTGTCATCGGTAAATCTTCAGCTTCAAACCCATAGGGTTCCTGACCGCAAATCCCGAACTCCCCCTGGGCTTGGTCCCGAGGGGGCGCGGATTGAAAGATATTTCCGATAACCTGGTCTCTTCCAGTCAGTCAGATCTGGCAAGCAGCCAGGCTGCCCAGGTTTTCACTCAGTTGGCGGGCGTGCAAGGCGGCCTGCCGGGTGGCTTTGTTTTCACCTACCGCCGAGAACGATCAGGGCAGGGCCGTTTTCTCTACGTCTCGGCCGGCGTGCAGCGGACCAACGGCCTCTCTCCGGAGCAAGTTCTCGAGTCGGCCGATTGTTTATTCAATCAGGTTCCGGCAGGTTTCCGGAACGACCCATTTGAGTTGCCAGAATTCAGTGCTGGTCGCGATGCAGTGACCACGCGGACGATTCCTTTTGAGTCCACCGGCCGGCCTTCTGGACGAGTCTGGCTGGAGTTTCACTCCCGCGTAAGCCAGCTCGAAGATCAGGCGCTGTTGTGGCAAGGCCTGGCGCTGGACGTCAGCGAGCGCCAAAGAGCGCGCCAACGCTACCAACTCATCCGCCGCGTCTACGCCGATTTGGGCCGTATCAATCGGAGCATGCTTCAGTCCGATTCGGAAGATCAACTTTTGGAACTGGTCTGTCGCATTCCGGTGGAGAGTGGATTGATGGCCATGGCCTGGGTGGCCCAACTCAATCCCGACAGTGGCGCCTTGACTCCACGCTTTCAGTTTGGAATTCACCCGGAATATTTGCAGCAGGCACAGATTTCAATTCGCACTGACCGTCCCGAAGGGCAGGGACCTTGCGGTTGCGCCTGGCGCGAGGGTAGAGCTGTTGTCATCAACGATTTTCGTCAGAACTCGGCCACTCGGGTCTGGCATCCCGCCGCCCAAGAATTTGGCTGGAATTCTTCGGCCTGTTTCCCGCTTTTCCGAAAAGGTCAAGTTTTCAGCCTTCTCTCTGTCTATCACCTGGAGGCCGATTTTTTCGATGAGGATGTGCTGGCTTTGCTGCAGACGGTGGTCAACAACCTCGAGCTGGCCCTGGACCGGTTGGACGACCGCCAGGCCCTGTTGGCCAGTGAGGCACGGAACCGGGCTCTCATCGGTGGGATACCAGACCTGGTTTTTGAGAATCGACGCACGGGCGAGTTTCTTTTCGCCCACGCTCCCGAGCCCAGGTTATTCCTGCTTCCACCTGAGAAGTTCCTGGGGCATCGAGTGGACGAAGTGTTCCCAGATCCGCTGGCCTCTCAGATGCTGGACGCCTTTCAGCGTTCGGTCGATAGCGCTCAACTTCAGGAGATCAATTATAGTCTCCTGATCGATGGGGTGATGCGCTATTACGAAGCTCGGATTTCCAATATTTCCGAAGATCGTGTGCTGACCCTGGTGCGTGATATTACCTCGCGCCGCAAAGCGGAGTCCGAGTTGCTCGGCTATCGCGACCGCCTTCAAGAGTTGGTGGAGGAGCGCACCGAGGCCCTGACCCAGGCGATGGACAAAATTGGCCAGAGTGAACTGAAGCTCAGAGCGATTTTCGAATCCGCCTATCTCGGATTGGCCATGGTTCGAAGGGGCAGGGTTGAACGCTGTAATTTCCGGGCGGAGGACATTCTAGGCTATTCTCAAGGGGAACTGGCAGGGCTTGATGCGGGTCAGATCTTTCCCGATCGATTGCATTTTTTGCAGTTTCGCCGTCGCTTGCTGCAGTCTCTAAGAGCGGGCGCCGGGCATCGGGAAGAGCAACAAGTGCTGCAAAAGAATGGCAGCTTGATCTGGGTGCGCCTGGCCGTCAATCAACTGGAAGCCAGTGACACCCTGGTGGCTGTGGTGGAGGACATTACAGAACAGCGAGCTTCCGCCCAGGCCCAACAGGCCGCTCGAGAATTGGCCGAGTCCGCCACTCGAATGAAATCAGAGTTTCTTGCCAATATGAGCCACGAGATTCGAACCCCGCTGAATGCACTCACGGGTTTGACCCATTTACTTTTACAGACCGAGGTGACCCCTCGCCAGCTGGGCTATTTACAGAAAATGCAGGTGGCCAGTCAGCACCTGCTCTCGGTCATCAATGACATTCTGGACATTTCTAAAGTCGAGGCCGGAAAGCTGACCCTGGAGTCGGTTGAGTTCGAAGTGGTCAGTGTTTTCGCTAACGTGCTGGGCTTGCTCAAGCCCAAAGCCCTGGACAAGGGCCTGCAAATTTTGTTGGACCTGGACCCAGAGGTTCCAGGTCGGCTGCTGGGCGACCCGGTGCGACTTGAACAGATTTTGCTCAACTACGGTTCAAACGCAGTCAAGTTTACGGAGCGAGGCCAGGTCACCCTGACCCTGCGCCTGCTGGATAGGAGCGAGCACCAGGTTGAGCTGCTCTTTCAGGTTCGAGACACGGGCCCAGGACTGACGGTCGAACAGTGTCAGGGACTCTTTCAGACCTTTCACCAGGGCGACAGCTCGATTACCAGACGATTTGGCGGTTCTGGATTGGGCCTGTCGATTTGCAAAAACCTGGCTTCGCTCATGGGGGGACAGGTGGGAGTCGAGAGTCTTCTCGGTCAGGGATCCACTTTCTGGCTGCAAGTGCGCCTGGGCCTGGGTTCCCAGGTTGGAACGGCGGCTGGGGCCGTCGAGGCCTCTCGTCCCGCCCCGGGCCAGCTTAGCCTGGGCGGCCGTCGCGTCTTACTGGTGGAGGACAACGCCATGAATCGTGAGGTCGCCACGGAGCTGCTGCAGAGCTACGGTTTGCAGGTGGACCTGGCCGAGGATGGGCTGCAGGCACTGGACAGGGTCCGGTCTCAGGCGTACGAATTGGTTTTGATGGATCTGCAAATGCCCGTGATGGATGGCCTGAGGGCGGCAAGAGAGATTCGTAAGCTGCCCGGACTGCAGGACCTACCCGTGCTTGCAATGACGGCCAACGCCATGCAGGCAGACATCCAACTCTGCCTGGAAGCAGGCATGAATGACCATATCGGCAAACCGGTTGACCCGGCCCAGCTCCGGTCAAAGTTGCTGCTCTGGCTAAAGCCCGCTGAAGACGGACTGAAGAGACCTGAGGTCCCCAGTCCGTCGGACTCGGCCCAGGCACTGGAAGTCCCTTTGCCGGAAGACATCCCGGGCCTGAAAGTCGAGCTCGGGTTAAAATACGTTCAGAACGATCGGGCCCTTTATTTGAAACTGCTCAGGAGATTTGTCGACACAATGGTGGAAACCGCCAGTAAGTTGCCTCAGGCGATGCAGGCCGGGGATGGCGCCACCTCGCTCCGCCTGGTTCACACGCTGAAAGGTCTCTGCGGCACGATGGGGGCCGAGGACCTCCAGCGACACGCGGCCGGATTTGAGCAGATTCTGCGCTCGGGTGTGCGGGATGTGCGGGAGGCCCAGGAGCCAATGGCCGGATTGTTGGAAGAGATGCTCAGGCTCCATGCCCGGCTGAAGAACTGGCTCCCCGCCAGGCCCGTGGCTCTCATTCCGGTCGCTGGTCCTGGGGCTAAGGTTGAAGACCTGATTCAAGCCTTGGAGGAATTCCGCCAACTGCTGACGTCGGGAAGCTACGAGGCCCAACATTACCTGGATGACCATGGGCCTACTCTGCAGCCCTGTTTTGGCTCTGCTTTTCCGAGCCTGTGCGCAGCCGTCGCAAGCTTTGACTATCTGGCTGCTCTGGAGCTTGTCGAGGATGCCCACTCCGCTTTGAAGTCAAGTTGTTCTGCCATGGGCGGCCCCGCGTGAGCCGCGCTCGTCCGACTGTGCTGGTCGTGGATGACTTACCCGAGGTCATCAGCACCATCAGCGCCATTCTGTCGGCTGACTATCAGGTCAAGGTTGCCAGAAGCGGTGCCCGAGCCCTGGAATTGGCGCTGGCCCGACCTCAACCAGATCTGATTTTGCTGGACATTTTAATGCCCGAATTGTCGGGATACCAGGTCTGCGAAAGGCTCAAGTCCGATCCTACTACCCGCCATATTCCCGTCATTTTTCTGACCAGTAGCGCCGACCAGCAGGACGAAGTCCTGGGATTCCAGATGGGCGCCGTGGACTATATCACGAAGCCCATTGCCCCAGCGGTGCTGAAAGCCAGAGTTCGAACCCATCTGACTCTGGTTGAGGCACTGCAACACCTGCAGGATCAGAACCACCTTCTGGAATCGATTGTTCAGGAACGAACCCGCGAGGTTCTGGAACGCACCGCTCAGCTCCACGACTTCCAGGAGGCGGCTCTCATCGCCCTGTGCTCTCTGGCTGAAACGCGCGACAACGAGACGGGCAATCATATCCGCCGCACCCAGCACTTTGTCCGGCTTCTGGCCGATAAGCTGAGAGAATTGAGTCTTCGTCAGGACGTGGTGACACCCGATTTTATTGAGCTTCTGTTTAAGACCGCCCCACTTCACGACATCGGCAAGGTGGGCATTCCGGATAGTATTTTGCTCAAACCCGCGCGTCTGACCGAGGCCGAATTTGAAATTATGAAGACTCATACCGTTTTGGGCAGGGATACCTTGAAAGCCGCTCAGGAGCGCCTGCAGCGCCCCTCGGAATTTCTCACCCTGGCTCAGGAAATCGCCTGGACTCATCACGAGAAATGGAACGGTAGCGGTTATCCTCAGGGCCTCAGCGGTGAAGACATTCCTCTCTCCGGACGCCTGATGGCGGTGGCGGATGTCTATGATGCTCTGACCAGTAAGCGGGTCTATAAGGAGGCCATGCTTCATAGTGAAGCGGTTCGGATCATCCGAGAGGGCCGGGGTAGTCACTTTGACCCTCTACTGACCGACACGTTTCTGGTGGTGGCTGACCAGTTCGCGGAACTATCCGCTTGTTTCGCTGATGCTGACTAAACGGGCCCGGCCCCTTGTGCTGGTGGTGGACGACCTTCCGGAGAATGTGCTCTTACTCAGTACAACCTTAGAGAACGATTACCAGATTACGGTGGCCACCAGTGGCCAACGTGCCTTGCAGCTGGCGGCCCAGAACCCTCCAGACCTGGTGTTGCTGGATGTGATGATGCCCGAGATGGACGGCTTTCAGGTTTGCCAGGCCCTGCATCAAATTCCCGGCTGCTCCGAGGTTCCGGTGATCTTCGTCTCGGCTCTCCACGAAACGGGGGACGAAGCTTTGGGCTTGTCTTTGGGCGCGGTGGACTACATCACACGGCCCTTTCAGCCCGCCCTGGTGAAGGCCAGAGTGCGCAATCACCTGGCTCTGAAGCGTCAGCGGGATCAGCTTGAACAGGAAGTGCTGGAGCGCTCTCAGGAGCTTGCTCAGGCCCTGCTGGCCCGGCAGCTCTTTGAGAGCGATTTGCGCCTGGCCCAACACCTGCAGCTCTCCATGTTGCCTCAATCCCATTGGCGGATTCCTGGAACCCATCAGGGGGAGCTTTTCGCACTCCTGCGCCCGGCCCGCGTGATTGGAGGTGATTTCTATGACTACGTCGATCTTGGCGAAGGTCGCTTACTCTTTGCTCTGGGTGACGTCTCTGGCAAGGGCGTCACGGCCGCGCTTTTTATGATGAGGGTCTTCACTTTGTTGCGCTGGTTGGCGCCGGCGGCCTCCGATCCGGCTCACTTGTTGTGCAACCTGAATGCGGCTTTGTATGAAGATAACCCGGCCAGTATGTTCGTTTGCCTGGCCTGCGGACTGCTCGATTGCGCCACCGGCGAGGTTCTCTACAGCAGCGGTGGGGAAGAAGGCCCTGTCTTGCTTGACCCGACCCGATCGCCTCGGCTCCTGGACTATCCCGGCGGCCCCGCCCTGGGGATTTTCCCTCAGGTGGTCTACCCGCTCTATCGGCTCCAGCTGCAGGCGGGGCAGACCCTGCTGCTGGCTTCGGACGGGGTGGCGGAAGCCTCGGATGCCAGCCTGGAGCAGTTTGGGCTCGAACGTTTGCTCCAGTGTCTGAGTCAGTCCGGCCAGACCGCCCCGGAGTCCGTTGTTCAGCGATGCCAGAAGGCTTTGGATGACTTTGTGGGCCAGGCTGAGCCCTTCGATGATCTGACACTCCTGGCTCTGCGGCCATCCGCTCCAGAGCCGGTAAATAGCGCTGACTGAAGCCAGTAAATCTTCATGGACGTTCGGCCCACAGGCGCCAGTCGACGTTCGGCCGAGTCGACGGCCGATAGCAGGACACATCCCCGCTTGCCAAAACCTCCGCCAGGTTACGAAAACTTTCGTTTTGGCTGGGCAATTCTCCGAGGTAGACATCTGGATGGAGCCATTGATCCAGTTGGACCAGCAGATCAAGCTCCCTCGGCACCACCAGGCGCAGCTCCTCCGCTGTGCACAATAGTTTCTCTCGAAAGGATTCAATAAGATGGACCATGATGGCGAAACCTCTCTCTGGCACTTCCGGCTGCTCCGTCACCTCCCCGGGGTCTAAGTCCAGACTCTGGCCGCGGATTTGCAAATTGCGATAGCTGAGCTCCCCAGAGTCATCGAAGCTGCATTTTATGGACGAGTGGGGCCAATAGATCATCCCTGGCTGCCAGGCTGACTGGCCAGGAAAAGCAAGCTCCTTTGCTCTGAGGCCATTTCCAAAAGCGCTCAGATTCTGCACAATCCCGCCGGAGGCGGGCCACCAACAAATTTCCTCGATCAAAATTGCCCACTGATGTGAGTTGCGAAAGCCGTTAAGCCGGGCTGTTCCCAGGTGATAATTCACATTGTTGAACCCGGGGAAACGAAATTGCTCCGCGCTCTGGTCAAGTTGATTTAGAATGTCGCAGTGACGATAGGTCATGATGGTCCATCAGGTCTGCGGTATCCGCCTTCGTCATCCTGCTTGACGAATGCGTTATTGCGTATTTGGTGGTGGGTTCGACTCCAGCGGCCCGCACGGGTCAGTTCTCAGACTCCAACCAACTCGGCCAGAAGCTCCCCGCAAGTGGGGCTGGCGCTCTAACCTGTCACTCGACCGTGACGCGTGCCTGAGCGGAAATCAGCGCGCCACGTCGGTCCAGCGCGAAGGCGCGAATCGCCGTGGGAGAGGGCTCCGTTGCGGCGGCCCAGCAAAACTCGGCCCGTGCGCGGCTCACTTTGACCAGACTGGCCAGACCCGGTTGAGGCTGAAAATCCTCTGAGATAGTTTTGTAAGGGATCCATTGTACCCAGCGCCGGTCCGGGTCGGTGCCTAAAGGGCCGGTGAGAAATCTGGGGTATGGACGCGCCGGCATGGGTGGACCGCTCTCTGGCGGCAAGTTTGCCCCGCGCTTCTTTTTGAGCTGGAGCGTTGCGTCCAGCCAGGCCTCAGAAAACAGCGGGGGTTGCTGGCCCCGAATTTCCTGGAAGAGCAAATCCAGGTCCGTCCACTCGCGGGCCTTAAAGTCGTGCTCGAAAGGGCAACTCAGGCGAGCATCTTGCACCAAAATCAGAACCCGATCGGGCATGCCCTGGGTTGCCACCAGCTTAAAACTGGCTTGAGCTTGCTGACCGGCGTTGAAGCGGAAGGGCCCTTCGTAACTGAGCTCCAGGGTGGGGGGGCGAAACACGGGGAAGAACTCCTCGTGGACCTGTTCGTCGTAGAACACGCCAAGGCAAATCATGAGTTTGCATCCGTGTGTCTGGCTTAAATCGAGTTTGCGGGACTCCCCCGAGTCCATCGGTCCCAGCCAGGTGGTGGGACAGGTGCCCTGAGCGTCAAGCACGGTCACGGCCGCCTGCTGGATCGCCCGAGTTGCGCGCAATTCCAAATGTTCAGAAACTGCCGCCACCAGGTGCAGAGGGCCGGATTGGTGGCCAGCCAGAGCAACTTCCAATCCCGAGACGCTTTGAGAGCCAGGAAATTTTTGAGGGGAGACCAGCACCGGTCCCTGTTGCACAAGGTCGCGCCGGGGAAGCGGCAAGATGGCGGTTTCGTTCATGCCCATCCGCTGCCAGTCGTCCCAGGTTCTTGAGTCCCAGTCCGGCGACCAATCTTCCCGTGGGCTCCAATTGAGTCTGAGAAAAGGAAAGTTGGGCTGGTCCGGCAGATTCACGAGTTTGATCAACCCATCCAGGTATGTCACCACCTGGACGCTGTGAATGTTGAGGCTGACCTTGACCGCCACCCCCGGAGGAAGGACGGTGCCGTCAGCCGCGCGCAGGCGGATGCGAGCCGACCAATTGCCGTTATCGAACTCGGGCTCTCCCAGCCATTCGGCTCTGGCTTTGGGAGTTTGGAAGGAACCAATTTGGAAGACCCAACGCGCCTCCTGTCCCCCCCACTCAATCGTCGCCTGGTAGTCCCCCTTTTCCGAGCCCGATTTTACGGGTTCTCGGGGACATACCTGGCGCACTTTGGGGGGCCAGCGCTGGAGCAGCAGCCCTTCTTGAGTCCAGTGTTTTCGGGAGGTTCCGGACAAACTGTAGTCGCCACCGTCCCGCAAACTGATCTCGGCCCGAGCGGGCAGCTTTTTCCCGCCAGGCCGACAAAGTGCCATTACGTGGATCGGCTCATGGGTGCCGAAGACTTCCTTAAGGGGGGAAATATTCACATGGGGCTGCCAGAAGTCCGATTTGCGTGCGCAGGGGTCGAGGTGCTGGTCGAGACGCCCAAAGCCCGCCTCGGCCATGCCGAAGCGGGGAATGATGTCGCCTGGCTTGACGCCCAGGGTTTGGAGTAGCTCGGCCTCGACCCGGCCGGGTCGTACAAAAACGAAGTAGCGCCCAAGGACGATGCAATCGTCGTATTTCTGCAGCGAGGTCCGACACCAGATGGGGTTGAGAATTTGAACCACCTCCTCGGCTTTCTCCTCGATACCGAAGCGACGTTTGGACCCGAACAACGAGAACGTCGCAGCATACTCGCGCACCTCCACCTGACTGGCCGGATAGTTCAGCTCCTGGAGCAAGCAGCTCAAAGTTCGTCCCGGTGGACTTTCCAGAATGTGAACCTCCGGCTTGCCTCGCAGGCTGTGAACAAATCCCAGCCGCAGGGCCTTCGGGGATTGGGCGGGCTCGTGGGGGGCGGGCTGTGGGGTGGGGGAGCGAGAACCGGATTCAGGCACTGCTCCCAAACGGAGTAATTCTCCCACCATGCTGTGGACGGCAGTTTGCAGGGGAGTATGGCCCAGATCGTCGGTGGCCTCCAGGTCAGCCCCTGCCTGAAGGAGTGGAGCCAGCGCGTCGGGGTAGCCGCCCTGGGCGGCCCAGTGCAGTGGCGTTGCCCCCCCCTTGGAACGGGCCCGGGGGTCGGCCCCGGCTTCGAGCAGCAGGCGCAAGACTTCAGGGCCGCGGCGCACAGCCCGATGCAACGGCGTGGCGCCCAGAGCATTGGTCGCATCCAGGGGGGCGCCATGGCTCAGTAAGATCTTAACGGACTCAAGGTTTTTGGCCTGGTGCAGAGGTGTCTGACCTTCCTTGTCAGCGGCCTGGACCGAGGCGCCGTTCTCGAGCAGCAGTCGAACCAGGCCGGGCTGATCGACCGCCAAGTGCAATAACGTTTGCCCAAAGCGGTCGCGCTCCATCAGCAGTTGAGGCTGTTCTTTCAACAGCGCAACCACATCTTGCTCCAGGCCTCGCTGGATGGCTTGAATGATTTGGGGATTCACCAGACCTATTTTTCACAGATTCGGCCGATTCCCCTGGACCCTCTCAAGAATAGAAATAGAAACGAGAGACACTCATAACTCTGTCAAAAAGCGCCTTGCCGATGTCTCAACCTTTTGATCCCATCTTTCCACTACAACGGGCAGCGTTGATCGGCGACTATTCCTGAAACTGGCCGCTATGTTCTCATTGGTCCAAGGTAGGTTGCGGTGGTTTTGCAGGCGGGACAGCGGAACCAGAGCGGCGGCGTCTCTCAGAGCAACCCGCCGGTTCCAGTCACAGGCAGAGTTGTGATCCAAGATTTCGGGGGCTCCCTTTGCCGTCCTCGCCGCCCAGGAGCAGGGGGTGAGCCTCGAGCCCGAGGCAACAGGATTCAATCGGATGTTTGGATTCAATAGAGACACAACCAGCGCCCGATTTGATGGGGATGAACCCGAGGGGATGGCTGCTTAGAAGCGAAACGCTGGCTACTATGACTTCACGCGACGACCTGGGCGGCCTGCTGCAACAATTGACCAGTGAAGGCTTGCTCGATTCGGCTGGCCACTTCACCCTGGACTCCAGAAAGGCCTGGGACAAGGCGCGGGGACTGCGTTTTGCCGACGCTGGACAATACCTGCGCTGCCTCTATCGAGGTGCAGTTCTAGGAGAAGCCACTCAGGTGGACTTTTACGTCGATTCCGACGACACGGTCATGTCGTTTGATGGGCCCGCCCTGAGTTCATCGCAGCTGCGCTTTCTTATTTCCAGCCTCTACGTGGACGACAGCTCGTGGTGTGCGCGCAAACTTCAGCAGTTGGCTCTGGGCATTCACGGTTGCTGGGGACAGGGCTATGCTTGGGCTGAGATTCACAGCCAGGATGTGGCCTTTCGCTATGACCCGGGGCGCCCGGATCCCCAGCCGGTAGCGGCCAGGCCAGGCCCATTGACGAACTGCGTTCGCTTGAAGCGGCCCTTTGGAATGCAAGTCGTGCAGCGCTACCTGAGCCCGCAGTTGCCTGAAGATCAGATTCTCTTGAGCGGGCTGGGCTGGTCCGATATCGCGACCACCTATAACGGACGGCAACTGGCCCGCAATCGCTGCCGACAGAATCAATTCCGCCTCGACCACGGGCTACCCAAATCCTTACGGCTGGCCAATTGGCAGCCGGCCATCCCGTTGGAAATGCCCGATTGCCCTCTCGAACTTTCTCTGCTCTTCGATCTGCTGCCCAACCAACAGGACGGTAAGTTCCGCCTGCTGGTCGCGGATGTCGAGGTCCCCCGAGACTACAGTTTGCCCGGCTGCCATGGCATGTCCGCGCTGGTAGCGGTAGGCCCTCTGTTACTCGACGCCTCCCAAACCTATGTGGTGGAAAACGAGGAGTTTCGCGCTCTGGTCAATCTGCTTAGAGAGGCCTGGGTGGCGGGGGTGATCAAGGCCAATGCCACCCGCTCGGGACGATTTGAGTATCTGCACCTGCTTCACCACGCGCAACGAGAAATGGACCCTTCCAGCCCCCTCTACCCAAAGGCCTCGGAGCTATTGTCAGCGGATGAACCTGCCCCAAACCAGACCCACGCGGTGAAGAAGCGGCGGCGAGAGGAGCGACGAGCAAACTTCATAGGGGCGGTTCAGCGCGGGGAAAATCTCTTCATTCCTTTGGTCGGAACGGCTGAGGAGGAGCTCTGTTTCCAGGAGGAAAGCCGAAAGGTTCTGCTCGGCCGCCAGGGACGCACGGTCGCCAGCTGGTCGCTGGGCGATCTGGTCGAGGTCCGCAGCTGGGAGGAAGCGGGACGAATCTTCCTGCGCCTCGCGTTCGCAGATCGCGAACTGGACTTCTGGCAGCCCATTCGGAACCAGAATCAGCAGAAGCTGAGAGCCCAGGTGGAACATCTGCGATTGCAGAGTGCATTCTCTTCGGCTCGAGGCGGTCCGCCGCGCCAGTGAGAGCAACAGATCGTGCTCATCGATTTCGGCCTAGCTCTATTCGGGCCCTTGCCTCAAGACATTCAGCGGCCGCTGAGGACCCGGAGCGGGCTCAGTCGATTAGAGTATAGTTGTCTTCAAGCCCTGGACGGCCTGCTTGTGAGTGAATGATGGGCAATGTATAAAAGCAAACCAATCATTGTAATCCGGATCTCCGGCTCGATGCTGTATACTCCCACTCATGAATCAACGAGTCTATGCCTCGCGCTATGTCGCCCGCTATACCGGTCTTCATCTCGGTCTGGCCTGGCTGGTCGTGGTGCTGACCTTTGGCCCCATGGTGCTGTTCACTTTGGGTTTCGCTCTGCTCTTTCCAATCATCGTTTGGGCTCTCGCCGTCTGGCGCAATCGCCATTTCGAGACCTACCTGCGGGGTAGTGGACTGCGTGTGCACGAGCAGCAGTTTCCGGAAATTTATCGTTCCGTCCAGCGTCAGTCCCAGCAGCTTGGGCTGTCGCGATGTCCTGAAGTCTACATTCTGGAGCATAATCAGCAGAACGCGTTGGCCTTGAAGAACTGGTCCAAGCGCTACGTCATTCTTTTCGACGATATTGTCTTTGGAGCGTTGGCCACTGGCAACGATAAGGTTCTGGACTTCATCATTGGACACGAACTGGCCCATCATGCTCTGGGACACACCAATACCATTCGCGCTATGCTTCGCGGTATTCATCGCACCCTCGGTCGCCTGGACGAGCTTTCCTGCGACTCCGTCAGTCATGCTCTCAATCAGGATTCTCAAGCAGCCCGAGACGCACTCTGTCTTTTGCTGGTAGGGCCACAGCTCTATTCTAAGGTCAATCGTAGGGTGCTTGATCAGGAAGCTGAGCAGTTGTACCGCAGTTCCGCCCCCTCGGCGGCAGAAAAGGAGCTCATGCTAACTCACCCACTCTTGCTGCATCGCTACGCTCGCATCCAGCAGCATCCAGTTTCTCTGCCCTCTTCTGAGGTCGCTCAAAAAGAACCGGCACTCTCCGCACCCTGATGTGTGCTCCATCTGCGCTGGCCTGGTCACCGGCTCCAGAAACCTGAATGCACCCTGGCCCAGGCCTCCAGACCCTCTCCGCGTCGCCTGCCTGACGTCAAACAGGTTGGTCCATGCGCCGGAGCATACGCTGGATGAACATCTTGATCGTTTGCCTGAGCGCGAGTTCATTGGCCGCCTGAGCAGCAGCGATGAGCCCTGGAAAGAAAAAAAAGGGAAGGGCCTCGGTCCCGGCCCCGGCGGTGAGCAAGACGGCTCCGACCGCCGGCCCGCTGAGCAACGCTTTACTTGCCAGGTCCTGTGTCAGCGGGCTCAGGCTGGAATAGTGGAAATGCCCAAGTAACCGGAGCAGGTCTTTGAGCAGTTCCTGGATGTCCGGCTTGATGTGCCCGATCAGTTCTTCAGCCAGCGCCTCTTGATTGATCAGTTGAAATTGACTGAGGTCGAGCTCGGAGCGTCGAACCCCCACAATACAACGGATTGCCAGATATTGAAGCTGAGGTAGTCTTATTCCCAAGAAACTTTGCGCCGGGGGGGCCAGGTCGAGGCACGTGGTCGAGACGACCGCTCCATCCCAAACAAAGTTCATTTCAGATCTGGCCTCACGGTGGAACTCGACCGTGATGACTCCGGCCGCCTTGGTTAAAGCAAAGGGGGTCGTGAGAAACACTTGATTGGAATAGACAGTCGTCTGAACTTGAGGTTTCTCAGCCGGCGCGGACAATACTGGGAGGCCAGGCCTGCCAGGAATATCTTCCAGATGGCGAACCGCCAGACAGGCCTGAAGATTATCGAGCCCATTGCGCTTGCGGAGATGCCCTCTAAGCACATTCCAGACACTCTTGGGGCGTCCGCGGGAATGGGGACTGTAGTAACCGTTGTTCAGCAGCCTTCCATCCACATAAACGGGAATTGGGCAGGTCCAGCAGCGCTCGGTTAAACAGTCGTGATCTTCCAGCGTCTGCCGCGCCAGGTGAGAAACAGGACTGGCCAACATCGAGCCCAGCGAGCGGCTGCGAACAGGCCTGGTGGCCTGAATGGTGATGCCCTGACCTTCCCAGGCCCTGATCTCCGATCCATCGCTACGCAGCGTCACGGAGCTACTGCCGCTGCTCCAGCTGACCGTTTCGGTCAGCTCCGCGCCACTCGATCGCAGACCCGTGACCAAGTGCAAGAGACCCTTGCTGGCCGGAAGGGCGCCGCTTAGAACCTCGTGCAAGATCTGGTCGGCTTCGAGCGTTTCCTCGGGTGAAAAGTGAACTTCCAGCCTGCGGTTCCCGAAGCGAACTTGAACTTGGTCAGCTTTCAAAACGACGGCTGCTTGCACCAGCTTGACCAGCCAGAGCCCGGGCAGGGGCAGCTGAAAGCGGGCCAGCTTGGTTCGGGCACGCAGCGAATCCAACGAGAACTGGGAGGACTCGAAGAAGCGCCCCTCTGCCTGTTGTTGCTCCAGATACCGTTGCAGTTCCTCGCTCACGCATCGTGCTTCTCGAGCGCAACCGGTCTTGCCTCCTGGTCAGGGACTTGCCTGCGGCTGGACGGTCCGGAGGATCCCACATTTGTAACAGTCCGCTCGCAAATTCTGGCCACGACAGGCACTGCGCCCTCAGCGAGTTCGAGGTCCTTCGCCCTCTGCAAACCTGGCTGGCCGCCAGCGAACGCTGGAGTTGTTACTGACCCGCACGGGTCACCCCTCGGACACCTGGTCACTCGCCCTGGGCCAGTCCTGGTGGCAGCTTTCTCGGCCAACCGGCCAGGTCCGTCTGGCCTCCGGATTCCACCAGGCCCTGAAGACCTTAAAGCTCTTCTGAACGAGCGTGTCGGCAGGCCTTCCGGGTGGCTCATATCGCACGCTCCAACCGGGCTCAATTCGGGCGCTCCGTCACCCACCTCTCAGTGTCAGCTCATTCGTTCGGGCGCCTTGGCTTTGAATAGTTAGCAAGATCCCGATAGTGCAAGCAAGATCTGACGAGACACCTGGACCTGGCATCCTTAGGATGGTGGGAACACCAGGTTAGGACAGACTCGATGGATACGAAGAATCTTCCATGGACTCAGGAGCAGCTCATCGTATTGAATGAAACAGACGAGCTGAAACTGATGATTGCCGGCAAGACCGTGACCATTTGGATGGTTTCGGTGGAAAATCAGCTGTTCGTACGCTCGGTCTACGGGCGCAAAAGCAAGTGGTTTCAGAGAGCTCTGGGCCACACTTATGGAGAAATCTCGGCCGGCAGAATTCGGGCCAGGGTTGGCTGGCTCGAGCCCGATGAGCGATTTCGGGACTCGGTGGACGAGGCATTCCGCTCCAAATACCGTCATTATCCAAAATCGATTGTGGACTCGACGGTTACACCCATTGCACAGGGGGCTTCGCTTCAGATCGTGTTGCTTGAGCAACCAGAGTCTGACCAGAGCTGATTTTACCTTAGAAAGGACAATTGTGATGATGAAGACCAAAGCACGAGGAGTCCAGGCCGCCGAGAGTCCGGTGGAGGCTCTCGAAATACTCGCCGCTGCGCCACTGGCAGGCTGCTCCGGGCAAGAAGGTTGCTGTGGTCGGACTGGGAGGCCTCGGCCACGTGGGAGTTCAGTTGGCCCGGGCCATGGGGGCCGAGGTCTCGGTGCTGTCGCAATCCTTGAGCAAACAAGCAGACGGCTTGCGCCTGGGAGCCCATCATTATTATGCGACCAGCGACCCGACCACGTTTGAGAAGCTGTCCAGCCACTTCGATCTCATCCTGAACACCGTCAGCTCTGCACTGGACTTGACCCCCTACGTTTCGTTGCTCAAAGTGGATGGCACCCTGGTCAATCTCGGGGCTCCCGCCGGCCCCGTACAGGTCAACGTTTTCCCGATGTTGCTTGGACGCCGCTCAATGGCCGGCTCGGGCATCGGGGGCATCAAGGAGACTCGGGAAATGCTCGATTTCTGTGCTGAACACGGGGGCGCAGCGGAGATCGAGTTAATCAACGTTCAAGAAATTAATCGGGCCTGGGAGAGAGTTGTGGCCAGTGACGTACGTTTCCGTTTCGTCATCGATATGGAGACTCTTTAGCCAGTCACTTCAGTTTAAGAGAATGAGGAATGAAGTCATGGAAAAACGAAAACTTGGAAAAAGCGACTTAGAGGTCTCCGCTCTCGGCCTGGGCTGTATGCGAATGACCTTCGGGGACAAGCCGATTGGCGACCATCAGGATATGGTGAAGTTTCTGCGCAAAGCAGTGGAGCTCGGTGTCACCTTCTTTGATACCGCTGAGGTTTATGGTCCCTTTACCAACGAGACTCTGGTCGGCGAGGCTCTGGAGCCCTTTAAAGGCCAGGTCGTCATCGCCACCAAATTTGGTTTTCACAATGGTCCCGAAGGACCGACTCCTGGTCAAATGGATTCTCGCCCGGAGCGGATACGTCAGGTGGCCGAGGAATCTCTCAGGCGCCTGCGCGTGGATGCGCTGGACCTGTTTTATCAGCACCGCCCCGACCCCGTCGTGCCCGTCGAGGAGGTGGCGGGCGCCGTCAAGGAGTTGATTCAAGCCGGAAAGGTTCGTTGTTTTGGGCTCTCGGAATCCAGTGCGGAGCAGATCCGTCGCGCCCACTCGGTGCAGCCGGTGGCCGCCGTACAGAGTGAGTATTCGCTTTGGTGGAGGAACGTTGAAGATGACGTTCTTCCGACCTGCCAGGAGCTCGGAATTGGGTTTGTGCCCTACAGTCCCTTGGGCCGAGGCTATTTGACCGGAAAGATCGACGAAAAAGCCACTTTCGATCGTTCCGATATTCGCAAGAACAACCCGCGCTTCACACCCGAAGCGATTCGCGCCAATCGGGTGGTCATCGACCTGTTGGAGCGCATCGGAGGCGAGAGGAACGCCACTCCGGCCCAGGTTGCCCTGGCCTGGCTGCTGGCGCAAAAGCCCTGGATTGTGCCCATTCCGGGCAGTCGTAAAGTGGAGCGTCTTGAGGAAAATCTGGGAGCGGCTTCTTTAGCCCTCAGCGCTCAGGACCTGAGCAACATCCGTCAGGCCCTGACCCAGATCACGGTGATCGGAAACCGTTATTAGTCGGAGGACAGATGCAAAAACGTAAGTTAGGCAACGCGGGACTTGAAGTATCCGCTTTGGGTTTTGGAGTGATGGGTTTGAGCGCCAATCTGGGTCCGGCGGCCGATCGACAAGAGGCCATCGCGCTTATGCGCGCTGCTGTCGAGCGGGGAGTCACCTTCTTTGATACAGCTGAAGCCTACGGCCCCTTTATCAATGAGGAATTAGCCGGTGAAGCGCTGGCCCCGGTTCGAGAACAGGTGGTGATCGCCACCAAGTTTGGTTTCAAGTTCGACCCTGAAACCCGTGCCACTCTGGGAGTGGACAGTCGACCGGAGCACATCCGGCAGGTGGCTGAGGCCTCGCTTCGTCGCCTCCGAGTCGAAGCCATTGACCTGTTTTACCAGCACCGCGTCGATCCAAGCGTGCCCATCGAGGATGTGGCTGGGGCCGTCAAAGAGCTGGTGGAGCAGGGTAAAGTGAGACATTTTGGACTGTCCGAGGCCGGTGCTGGCACGATCCGCAGAGCCAATGCCGTTCATCCGGTCGCCGCCGTTCAGAACCAATATTCGCTCTGGACGCGTGAGCCAGAAAACGAAGTCTTGCCTGTGTGCGAGGAGCTGGGCATCGGCTTCGTTCCCTGGGCACCTCTGGGAACCGGGTTCTTGACCGGCAAAATCAAGGCTGACACAAAGTTTGCTAGCTCTGACCTGCGCAGCGGCTTTCCCCGCTTCAAACAGGAAGCAATGCAGGCCAACATGGCTCTGGTGGATGGAATTCGCCAGATCGCCAGCGCCCGCGGGGCTACGCCAGCGCAGATCGCGCTGGCCTGGCTGCTGGCCCAGAAACCCTTTATCGTGCCGATTCCAGGCATGGACAAGCTTGAATTTCTAGAAGAAAACCTGGCCGCTGTGGACCTGAACCTGACCGCTTCCGACTTGGGAGCGCTGGAGCTGCTTCTGTCCCAGGTCTCGATTCAAGGAGTTCGTCTGGACGAGGGTCTGCTGAGTTTGAGCGAGTGATTCCAGGGCCTCGGGAGCTAATGTCTGTCGCGATAATCCGAGGGGGTGACGCCCGTTTCCCTACGGAATACTTCGGCGAAGTGACTGGCGCTCTGGTAGCCGACCTCCAACCCGATTTCCAGGATGCTTTGCTCGTTGTTTCGCAGGAGACGACGGGCTTTTTCCATCCGGAGTCGGGTGAGGTGGCGGAAAGGAGTGAGGCCTGTCGCATTCTTGAACAGTCGAGAGAAGTGAAACTGGCTCAGCCCAATTTCCTTGGCCAGGTCCTCCACGTGCAGGTTCTTGTCCAGTCGATCCTTCAGGTATTGGTCGATGCGGGCCAGTTGGAAGGCGTTCAGGCTTTGAATGCGCTGATTGCGAGGCTGGTCGATTTCGCCGTAAGCTCTGAGCAGATGTACCGCCAGCGCCCGGGCGACCCCCTGAACGAGAGAGACGCTGGCCTTCTTTTGATTCATGAGTTCCTGACGAAGTAAACCCAGTAAAGCCGAGAGAACTTCGTCCCGCTGAGCCGAAAACTCGCGCAGAGCCGGGATCTCGGCCTGCTGCCCCCAAAGTTCTTTCGCGCTATCGGCTAACAGGGGAAGTCCAACATAGACAGCCATGACGATGGCCTGGTCAGACCCTTCGGCTTTCCAGCGAACCTCGTAGGGCGTCCGAGAGGCCGTGAGAAACATATCGCCGGCCTTGACTTCGGAGCGGAGCCAGGGACCTCCAATTTCGCGTTCCTCGAGAGTCAGGTTCCCGAGCAAATTCCAGACAATCTGAGGCTCCGGAACGGCGGGCATGAAAAGAGGTTCTTCTCGGTCGGATTGAGCGTGGATCTCGACCAGTAAATTCTGCCAGGCCGGCCCCTGACCAGAATAGAGCACTTCACCTGGAAGATAGCTATTCAAGACCTCGGCCGAGGCCAGCGGCGAAAGCTCGGCCAGGCCGGTGCGATGGTAGGGAGAAATGTCCGAGCTTGTCATGCCCGGCGATTCACCTTGCCCAGCATAAGCGCCTTCAACCCCTCTAAACCCCCAGTAAATCGGCCAAGGCCGCGTTGCTGGTAATGATGCGCAGCTCGCTCCTGGCTCGGGTCAGAGCCACATAGACATCGGTTCGGGTGGCCGCTTTCTCATCGAATTCAGGAACGTCCACCAGCAGAATGGCGGTCGCTTCCAGCCCCTTGAAGCTGCGAATGGTGGAAAAGAGCGGAGCCTCCCCCCGGCGCCAGCTGGCCAGGTCGGTGGTCAAATTGCCAACCTGGGCGCACACCGACTTGCTTTGCGAATAGGGAGAAAGCACGGCCACCGCCTCGGCGCGCAGATTGCCCTGTAGCTCTCGCAGCTGGCGCTGAACCGCCTGCAAGGCCAGCTGCGGGTTTGCAGCCAGTTCGATCTGTGGGGGGCGGCCCTCGGGCCCGTGCATCTGCCAAACCGCCGAGCCTGACTGCAGCTTCTGGCAGCTACGCGCAATGCGACGGGTGTTGCGGCAATTCTGACGCAGACGAAAACGGCCGGCAAATTGGGGAAGGTCCAGCTCCGTTTTGTAGATATTCTGCTCGGGGTCATAGAAAATGTAGCAAGGACAGCCATCGTGTTTCAGCAGCGAGAGAGCCGCAACCCACCAGGTGGAACGAAAGTCCTGACCCTCGTCGACCAGCAGTGCGTCATAACGGAGCTCTGGACGAGCGTCCAGAGCCTCCAGCAGCAATTCCGCCGGGGCCGTCTCCCACCAGTCCTGGTTGGACCCGATCTGAAACGCCACCCCGGCCCGCTGGCAAAGTTGGTGACAGGCCTCGTGAAAGGTCATAAACTCCAGATTTTCCCGCTGGTGGGCGGCGCGCAAATCCAAAGCCAGATTGCGATTGTAGCAAAGGAAAAGGGTCTTCTGACCCTGCTGCGCCAGGTCCAGGGCCCGCTGCAAAGCCAGCAGCGTCTTACCGGAACCGGCCACTCCCTCCACCAACAGACGACCCATCGAGAAAAGCCCGGTCAGGGTCTCCAATTGGGTTTGGGTGAGCTGGTGAAGAGCCCGCTCTTCCTCGGCCAGGGTATGGCGCAAATCGGGAATAAACTGGCAGCGAGGCAGCAAAATCTTGCGAATCCGCTCTGCTTCCAGTTTGCTGGGAGCAGGCCGGCCCTGGCCCCAATCCGTCAGCATGGGCAGCAGCCGACTTTCCAAATGATTCAGATCATCGCTGTCGACCAAAATGCTACGCAACACTCCTGGAGGCAGGGCGCCCAGGAAGCGGCATTCGGGAAAAGCCACCGCGTAGCCGCGCACAAAATCGCTCTCGCCCACCAGATCCCAGAGAAAATGCAGCCCCCGCCGAGCCTGATCAAACGGGTCCTTCATCGCGTGATGATTCTGGGCCCATTCCCGGGTATCGCAGTCGTAAGCAATCCGCCCACCCTTGACTTCCAATAACAGCAAGCCCCGAGGATGGAGGAGAATGAAGTCGGATTCGCCCTGCTGCATTCGCCCGGAACGATTGGACAGCCAGGGGTAGCTATGAAATACCGTCCAATCCGAGCCAAGCTGCTCGCCCAAAGCGCGGGCCACGATTGCCTCCGAGCGAACCTCGATGGGGAAATTGCTGATGGGGGGACAGAAACGGGGTGGCACAGGCTTGCTTTTGCCCGCCGACTGCCGTCTCCTTTCACTGGGCAACTGCAGTGCCAGGTGAGATTCAGGATCCAGATGTGAGGTTGTGCATACAATGGCCCGTCTAGCTGCACGACTTCCCATACATAAAACTTGATCTTCAGGTTGACATGAATTATGCTGCTTAAAGCAAAAGGGCGACTGCTTTGGTAGAGCAGTCGCCTGGGTTCAAGGTGTTGCTTGAACCGCGCTACCCGTTCAGTTCCACCTTGAGAGCAATTTCCTTTCAAGGAGTGTTTATGCCTAAAAAGGTCGCACTGAGGGGCGAGGGAGTCATGTCTCGTCGGCCCTTCACTATATTCTTTGCTCAGGGACAAAATTGTATCTGGGTCCGTGCGGAGCATCAAAGTGGGATCGCGACTGTCGTTGCCTATTTCCCTCCTGGCGCATTTGGGCTGTGGGCGACCCACAGTGCAACTCGTTTGGGGGGCTTCTCAGAGATTGTCGGTAGGCGATCTCGTGGGGGCAGGTACGTTAAGTTGAGGCTTTGGCTGACTCAGCAAACCGCGGTTATGAGCTTTGTTGATAGTTCGGGGAAAGTTACAAATACTACTGAGTTCGCTATCAATGATTGGCTCAGGGCGAAGGACTTCTTGTCGCCCTGTTCGCTGTCGATCGGAGCATGAGGGTTGGCTGGGTCGGGCTCAGTTGAAGATATGTCTGGTATGTCGTTTGTGGTGAGAGCCGCATATTTCCCGACTCAGTCTTTTTTTTTGACTCGCCTGTCAATGCGACAATTGCTGTCGCATTGACAGGTTAGAGTTTTTGCATTAGCCAAGTGGCTAAAGGATGGGCTCGCTGCATTTACGAAGCGGCCGAAAACATTGGGTGCGGAGGCGTATTTGAGCTATTCTCAGTTCTTTCAGAAGGCGACCGGATATCCGCCGTATCCCTATCAGGAGAGACTGGCTGAGGAGGGCTGGCCTGAGGTTTTACGGGTTCCTACCGGCGCTGGTAAGACGGCTGCCATTATTCTTTCCTGGCTTTACCGGCGTGAGGTATTGAAGGATGGCGCTACTCGGCTGATTTTTTGCCTACCTATGCGGGTTTTGGTGAGACAAACGGTTGAGAATGCGCGCAAATGGTTTGAAAATCTAGGACTCAGCCAGCGCTATTGCGTTTATGAAATGATGGGCGGTCAATTGGAAGAAGGCTGGGAGCTTCAACCCTATGACCCGTGTATCTTGGTCGGCACCCAGGACATGCTGCTTTCTCGGGCCCTCAATCGCGGGTATGCGATGAGCCGTTACCGCTGGTCGGTTCCCTTTGGTTTGCTGCATAACGACGCTCAGTGGGTCTTTGATGAGGTGCAAATTATGGGAGTTGCGCGTGCCACCTCTGTTCAGTTACAGGCTTTCCGAGAAAAGGAATCAGTCTATGGTCAGAGTCGCTCTTTGTGGATGAGCGCGACTCTGCAGCAGGATTGGCTTGCCACCGTCGACCGTCCTGCTCCTGACCTTTTGCACGATCTCTCCGCCGCGGATCTTTCCTATCCGGCTCTAGACAAGCGCATGCGCGCCCGTAAAGTCTTGTGCAAGTCTACCTTGGAGTTGTCCAAGGAGACAAAAAAAGACTACGCCCGCCAGCTTGCGGAGCTGGTCTTCCAAAAGCATTCTGCAAGTTCCATCAGCCTGGTTATCGTGAACCAGGTCGATCGGGCTATCGAAGTGTATCGAGCCTTGCAAAAACAATTCAAAGGAAAATCAGGCTTTCCGGAGTTGATTTTACTCCATTCCCGATTTCGTCCGGAAGATCGGGCCAGAAAAGAGCTTCGTTTAGAAGCCGTTCAAAAGAATGTGCCGGCGGATGGAGTCATACTGGTTTCGACCCAGGTGGTCGAGGCCGGGGTGGACCTGTCAGCCCGCTATTTGCTGACCGAACTGTGCCCTTACTCTTCTTTTGTACAAAGGCTCGGTCGTTGCAATCGCGACGGGAATGAAGCGCAGGGCGGCCAAGCCGAATGGATCGATCTCAGGGAGTCGGCTCTTCCTTACGATGTTGAGAAACTCGATCGCTCCAGGCAAATGTTAGCTCAGCTCACGGACGTCTGCCCCGCCGCTCTTCGCGAAGTCGGTGGATTCGATGACGAATCCGAGTCGGATATCGTCCTGCGTCACAAAGACCTGGTCGAACTCTTCGAAACCACAAGCGACCTGGCGGGGGAAGATGTGGATGTCAGTCGCTACATTCGCGAGCCGAGCTTGCACGATGCTCAAGTGTTCTGGAGAGACTGCGCCTCAGAAAACTGGCGGACCGAAGAGGGTCTTCCTCGTCGAGAAGAGCTATGTAGCGTTTCGTTGTCGGAGCTCAAAGCTTTCATTGGAGCAGATCGGCTTGCCTTTCGCTGGAACTACGGCGAAGAAATTTGGGAGGTTGCCGATCGACAGAGGATTCGTCCCGGGCAGGTCTACCTTTTGAGATCGTCCAGCGGCGGCTACGATTCCGACCTGGGCTTTGGCCGAGAGCACAAGTCCGCTGTATTGCCTATCGGTGAATCTGAGAAGGCCAAGAAGTATGATGACGACCGGCTTGGAGCCAAAGAGTTGACCCTGGAACAGCACACTTTGGATGTTTACTCCGAAATGCGGACCCTACTTCAGAATATTCAACTCGGCGAGCTACCTCACGAACTGCTGCTACAAGCTTGCTTATGGCACGACTACGGCAAGGCCCACGATGTTTTTCAAGGCACCATGTATGGGCTGCCCAGCCCAGATGCCCCCAAGCCTCTGCCACTCTTAGGTAAGAGCGGCCAGAAAGGGAGTCACCATTACCGGAAGGGCTTCCGGCACGAATTTGCCAGTGCGTTGGCGGCCCTCCAGCGTGAGGCCGACCCGCTGATTGTTTTTCTTGCCGCGGTCCACCACGGAAAGGTCCGATTCTCCGTACGGCCTCTGCCCCAGGAGCAACAGAAGGCAGAAGGAGGCCTGACGATTCGCGGGATCAAAAGCGGGGACCGCTTGCCCGCCGTCAAGTTCGGTGATTTCGAGGTCGAAGAGACCATCCTCAATCTGGACGTTCTGAGCCTCGGCCATCCTCGCGGCTGGGTGCGCACGCTGTGGAGCCTGGTTGAGGAATACGGAGTCTTTCGCCTGGGCTTTTTGGAGTCGTTGATGCGTTGTGCTGACGTGGTGGCCAGCAAAAAAGAAGGGGAATCTCTGGAGGTAGCCCGCGTATGAATGAGATTCTTCTCGACGGCTGCCGAGTGAAGCCGCTGGCCGCCTACCTGAAAGCTCTTGGGATTTTTCGTACCCTGGCCCGCCAGAGAGACCGGGCCGCCACCCTCTGTTGGCGCGACGAAGTGGCTGTTTTGTCGACCACCCTCAATCGCGATCAGCTGATCGATTGGTTTTTAGAAGAATACCAGCCGACCCCGATTACCTCTCCTTGGAATGGTGGCAGTGGCTATTTCCCCAACGACAAATCTGCGAAGAAGGCATTGGAGCAGATCGATAGCAATCCCGGTCCACGCTTTGACCCTTATCGCAAAACCTTAGCCGAGTGCCGGTCCGCTCTATCGAAGCTGGGGCTGACCGACAAGCCAGAGCCTAAGGTCGCCAAGCCCAGGTTGATGCGCGTGCTCAGAGGGACCCTCACGGTGCCAGAAGCCTTGGAATGGCTTGACGCCGCCTGTGTCATGCGCGAAGAGGACCGCATAGAGATGGTTCCTCTCCTAGGAACCGGAGGAAATGACGGTCGCCTGGACTTTTCCAGTAACTACGCCCAAAATCTGGTCAACTTACTTCTTTGCTCGCCGAAAAGGAGAGCTGCCGTGAAAGCTCTCTTGCGCCAAGCCCTGTTTGACGAGCCTTGTGCCGGGCTGGAGAACACCGCGATCGGCCAATATGCGCCGGGTTCGGTCGGTGGCCCAAACACGACCTCCGGTTTTGATGGCAGTCCCAATGTCAACCCGTGGGATTTTGTGCTCGCCCTGGAGGGCTCACTAGCCTTTTCGGCGGCGGCTACACGCAGGCTAGGCGATGATAGCCAGGGCTTCAGCTTGCCCTTCACGGTTGACCCCTCGATGGGCGGACACTCGGCCATCGCAAGTGATGAGGCGGATAAGGCGCGCTGCGAGATGTGGCTCCCCACCTGGGGCGCGCCCATCACTCTGGTGGAACTCCGGGCGGTCTTTGCTGAGGGCCGCGCCCAGGTCGGTGGCCGCCAGGCGGCCAGTGGCGTAGACTTCGCCAGGGCCGTGGCCAGCCTGGGGGTGGAGCGCGGCTTCGATGGCTTCGAGCGCTATACGTTCCTGGTCCGCAACGGCAAAAGCTACTTCGCTTCTCCGGCCGGCCGTTACCGCATCCGACCGGGAGGCGACCGGCGCGCGGTCGATCTGTTAACCGAGCTGGATCCCTGGCTGCGCAATTCGCGGCGTAAGGCCGAAAGCCACGGGGGGGCAAACATTCGCTCTCTGTTTCGCCAGTTTGATGACGCTATTCTAGAGCTTTGCCGGAAGTCCGAGCCATCTGGATTGCTTAAGATTCTGCGGGTTCTGGGTGGAATTCAGCGTCAACTGGCGCAGATGCCGAAGCTTCATCAGAGGAGTTCTCCGGAAAGCTATGTGCGACCCATCCCGCAATTGAGCGCCGACTGGTGGCCCGAGCAGGCGGATACGGCCGAGCTGCGGCTGTCAATGGGCCTGCGCGGGCTCAAGCAGATACGGCAGTTTGTGTGGCCCATCGCACGGAACGAATGGAAGGACGAAGCCCGCGACGCCGTGTGGACAAAGGGGCGCCTCAGCCTGAACTTGAGCCGCCTGCTCAAGCGAAGATTTCTCTTCCAACCTCAGGAAAACGGGGCGAACCTCACCGGTTTGGCCCTGCAACGATGGCGTTTCAGGAGCTGGACCGATTGGGCGGTGCTGCCGGAGGACATCATCCAGTTTCTCTACGAGAAACTGGATGATGGCCTGATCGAAGAATACTTCCTGGCACTGCTACTGGTGGAGTTGCCGGCTGAGCGTCAGGCCTCCTGCAACATGAAAGAAGCCAGGTTGCTGCCCGTCGATTACGGCAAGCTCAAAGTTGCCCACGGGGCGTTCGACCCGCGAGAGGATGTTGCGACCGAAGAAAGCGATTGGCTCTGCCCGCGGACGGTGATCGAGCGCCTGAATGCGGGCCAACTGGACGGCCTGAATGAGTGCGATCGGTTCCTCATCGCCAAAGGTCGACCACCCAAGCAGCGAGCCGGTCTGGGTTGTCTAGACCCCCCAAGACTGGCCGCTTCCCTGGCGTTTCCCATTAGCTGGCCCTTTTTTGCAGAGCTGGGCAAGACTTTATTCCCCAAGTTGAAGAAAGAGGAGAACTCCAATGTCCATTGATCTTTCCTGGTTACAAAAAGAATCTCGATTGCTGTTAGATGTTCCGCTTCAGCCGGTGCAGGGCACGCGCTTTCAGCCCACGGGTTTCCCGGATTTAGGCGCAGCCAGTTACCGCGTTCCCGGAGACCATAATGAATCCGTTCTGGTCGAATCGGCCCAGTCCATGGCCAACCGCCTGGAGAACACCATTTGGGATTCGGCCAATCGTTCGCTGATCGAGCCGGCACAGGGCATTCCCTATATTGTGGCCAATGCCCAGGGTCACGAGACCTCCTCCATTGAGGAATCCCATCGCCTGAATTCTGGATACTTTCCGGATTCGCTGCGCAAGGCGGTAGGCGACAAGATTCAATACAGCCGAACCAGTCCGGTCAATCTGGTGGCCTTCTCAAAGGAGCTTCTTAGGATTGACCCCAACTCCATTCTGCACGGCGTTTTCTTGTCACAGTTGGAGGATGGACGCCTGCGATTACCCCGGCTGCTCTCCAGCTTTATTGAGGCCAGCGAAGCAACTCTGGTGGCCAGCGGAGGAGTAAAGCTGGACCGCATCAGCGCCAAAGGAGAAGCCGATAAGGGAACAGGACATATTCCCTTTTCGCGCACCGAGTACGCTGCCGCCAAAATCACCGCATTCTTCAATCTGGATCTCTATCTGCTTCGCAGCTACGGGCTGCCGGAAGAAGCCAATCGTTTTCTCGTCGTCCTGGCTCTCTACAAAATCAGGGCCGTGCTGGCCTCAGGCTTGCGCTTGAGAACGGCCTGTGATCTTGAGGTTGTGGAACCGGAGAAGGTCGTCGCACGCAGGCCGGCGGGCTGGGAACTGCCTGGCCTGGACGAGCTCTCTGGCGAGTTGCAGAAGGCGGTCGCGGCTTGCCGTTCCCATTTTGCCGACCCCTCCATCACCAAGGTTTAGGCACCATGCTGGAAATATCCGTTCGGCTTCTGGCGGGGCGCTACCACGCCACGCCTTGGGACCGCAACCCCCGCGAAGGAGAACCGGAGTGGCCCCCATCTCCCTGGCGACTGCTCCGGGCTCTGGCCGCCAGCTACTATCGCACTCCAAACGCTTTCGATCTGGCCTCGGTGGAATCTCTGGTCAAAAAGTTAACTGACCCTCCCGAGTTTCATCTGCCAGAAGCGAGCGCTGGCCACACTCGTCAATACTTCCCGCAGTCTTCGCCAGGGGACAAGCAGCTACTGTTTGACGGCTTTGTGCGCACCGGAACCGGCGTGCACGACTTGATTGTGTTTCGCTGGCCTGGTCTGGAACTGGATGCAAGGGAATTCGCATTGCTCCAGCTCTTGCTTCAAGGGGTAAGCTATTTGGGTCGGGCCGAGAGTTGGGCAGAGCTTACGGCTCAGGCGGAGGCCTCCACCCTACCAACTAATTGCGCCATCGGGGCCAGCGAAGCAGATACCGAGCCAGTGCGCATTCTGGGCGCGGGCCCCGACCTCGACTGGGAAAAGCTGGTGGTTCAGACGGGGCAGTTGCAGAAGCAAGGGTGGAGCGCTCCACCCGGGTCGAGCTGGCTGACTTATCATCGCAAGTTAAATTGCTTTCAGGTGAATCGTTGCTCGTCTCCAAGGCACATCCGGCCGGTTGCCGTTCGCTACAGCTACCTTCGTCCCGTCCGGCCCAGGCTGGCCAATGCTCTCTTTGCGGCCGAAAGCTGGCGAACCGACTTTTTGAGACTGGCAAAAAAGCAAGTTGGTGAGAGCGTTTTTCTCCAGTTGGGCGGCAAGGGCGACGAAAGCAGCCCCTACGCGAGGGGTCATATCCATCCATATATTCTGCCTCAGCCCTCCGCCGACAGCCATCATTTGCTTGGGGAACTGTTGGTTCTGCTTGGCCCCTCGACCCGGGAGCGGTGCTTTCCGGCCGAGACATTAGAGACCCTGGCCGCAGGCATTGGCTTAATGCATCAGCAGCAAGACCGAGCCTTTAAATTACAGTTTGTGGAGTTTATTGAACGCGACCAGATCAATCGGTTACCTAACTTCCGTTCTTCCAAGGTCTGGCAATCGCTCACGCCGTACGTTCAGACCCGGCACTTAAAACCTGGAAAGGAAACTTTGCTCGACCAGATTCGCAGGGAACTCAGCAATCACGGGGGGCCTGCCCAGTTATTAGAGGACGTTATCATTCAGCCGCGCGAATTACACGGGACCAGTCTGGGCGAGTTCAAAACCCGCCGGGGTGATCGTCCGCGGCCGGCTTACGGGGTGCATAACTTGCGGCTGACGTTCTCAGAGCCTGTGGGCGGACCCATGGTGCTTGGCTACGCAGCTCACTTTGGATTGGGACAGTTCCAACCGGTTTGAGCGAGCGCACTCATAAAGTCAGAACTCCGATTTTCCCTACCTACGCGGACGTGGAGGCCGTGTTGCTGAGCGGGGAAGGCTTCTCCAAATCTGAGGTCTATGGCTTGTTCCAGGCCATTCGCATGCTGGCCGGGACTCCACAGAATCCGGTGGACTGGACGGATCCTGAGGTCTGGATACCTGAACGGCTTAGCGGTATCACCCGTCAGGTCGCGGAGAAAATTTGGAACCGCTCGAAAGGCAAATCGAATCCCAGACACGTTTACGGGGCCTACATGCTTTGCACCGGGCACCTGCTTTGGGAGTCCCAATCCGACGGGAAGCTGCGAATTAGCAGCAAGGGCCGCCTCTTCCTGGATGGAGACTCGCAGACGCTCAAGGAATTGGACGACCTCGAGGGATTGCTCGAGTTACTCAAGATGACTTCGCTCGCATCCTCAGCCCAGCGCGCTGATCTCTTGCCCGAATGGACGCGCTACCTGGAAGAGCATTCCCGTTTGGCCAGTGTGGCCACGGTAAAAGACGCCCTCCGTCGCAGGTTGGTCAATCTATGCGATCGTGGCCTGATTGTTCGCCGCGGCAATTCCTACTCGATTACCGCCGAGGGATTGAGCTGGCTGTCCGAGCTACCGGATTCGAAAGTGCCCGGAACGGAGCTGGTTCAAGCCGTGCGCGCCTACAACGAAGCCCAACTGGAGTTGTTACGACAACACCTCGGCTCGATAGACCCCTATCGGTTCGAACATCTGGTCCGCGAACTCTTGGAAGCCATGGGCTATGAAGACGTGACCGTGACCAAGGTCTCTGGTGACAAGGGCGTGGACGTTCTGGCCACCGCCCAGTTCGGCATCACCAGCGTTCGCGAGGTGGTGCAGGTCAAGCGCCACCAGGGCAGCGTTTGGCGACCCGTGCTGGACCAGCTTCGCTCTCCATTACCACCAGGCGATCCGTGGCACCATCATTTCCTTAGGCACCTTCAGTAAAGAATGCGCAGCTGCAGCCCTCTATCCGGGAGCTGCTCCCATCAGCCTCATCGACGGCCCCAAGCTGCTAGAGCTGCTGGTCAAGCACGAAGTCGCGGTTCGTAAACGAATCCTCACTCTCCACGAGTTTGATCCGAGGCATTTTGAAGTGACTGAAGGCGCCTCTACGCCTTAGGGAAAATCCCGCGCTGTTGAATCCTCTTGGTCAGCGGGACTACCCTGCGCTGATGACGTATTTCCAGACCTGAGGTGATAGGTGCGGATCGACCGACTTCGGATTCAAAATTTCAAGCAGTTCGCTGAACTAGAACTGGAACTCGACCCCCAGTTCAACCTTCTGGTCGGTGAGAATGGCGCGGGGAAGACCAGCGTTCTTGAAGCTCTGACCGTTGCGCTGGGCGTCTTCCTGGTGAAGCCACCCGACCCTGAACTGAATGTCAGCCGGCGCAACATTTATAAGCACGAGATTCGGCTTGAGGCAAAGGATGATGGGGATCGTTTGCAGTTCTACCCTTGTCGCCCCGTGCGGGTCGAAGCTGAGGGGGAGGTTCTCGGACTCAAGAAAACCTGGACCCGCAAGATAGGCGAGCACAGCGACAAAACCAGCAACCAGGAAGCCAATGACACGGTCGGTTGGATCACTAAATGCTACGAGCTGGATCGGCAGCAGCGGGTGATCTTTCCTGTTCTCGGCTACTATGGCGCCGGCCGAGCCTGGCTTCCTTCCAACGAGAGGCCGGGGACCAAAGCAAACTTGGAAGCAGCCCGCCGCTGGTCTGCATTTTATGACTGCTTCAGTGAGCGGGTGCATTTCGCTCAATTGACCGATTGGTTCCGGCGAGAAGCGATGGCCGCCCTGACCCGGCGGGGCCAATATCGCCGAGGGTATGAGGTGGTCCAGCAGGCCCTGGTCCGCTGCGTTCCGGGAGCCGAGCGCGCCTGGTTCGACGCCGATCGACAAGAAATCGTTTTGTCAATTGCTGGTGAGACTCAGCCTATGGGCAACTTAAGTGCGGGCCAAAGGATGATGCTGGCGATGGTCTCGGACCTGGCCATTAAGGCTGTGACCCAAAACAATTCGCTGCTCACGGAGGAAGAGCTTTCCAATCTGAGAGCTGAGAACACGGATCCGGAGCTTCCCTATGTTCTCCGACGCACTCCAGGAGTTGTTCTGATCGATGAATTGGACGTCCATCTTCATCCGCTTTGGCAGCGCCGGGTGATTGAAGACCTCACCCGAACTTTTCCGTTGATCCAATTCGTGGCTACAACCCACTCGCCGTTCATCATCCAGAGCTTAGGTCGAGGGAAGCTCCTGCGAATGGGGGCCAGGGAGATTGCGGTGCCTTCTGATTTGACCAGCCTGGAGGATATCGCCGAAGTGGTTCAGGGCGTTGAGTCGCCCCAACAGAGTATGCGCTCCCGTCGACTGGAACAAGCAACCGAGAAGTATTTTGCGCTACTGGCCCAAAAAAATGGCGTGGCGAACTCGCAGTTGCGCAAGGCGGAGCGTGAATTTCGGGAGGCCAGTATCGGGTTTACCAATCAACCAGGTCTCGAGGCTCTCCTGAAGATGCAGGCCATGGTGGCGGAGGCAGAGGGCGAATAGATGCGGCCTGTTTGCCGTGGAGACGCGCCACGAGTCTATAGCCGATATCAGGATGCGGGTGACGATTTAAAGAGCCGCCTCGGAGACTACTGCAGTTACTGCGAAAGGCGCCTGAGCGTTTCCCTGGCCGTGGAACACATCAGCCCGAAGAAGCTGGACCCTGATTCGGAGACCACTTGGGAAAATTTCCTTCTCGGTTGCGCCAATTGCAACAGCGTGAAGGGCAAGAAGGCTACCAATGTGCACGACTGGCTCTGGCCCGACCGCGACAACACCTTTTTGGCAATACTTTACAAAGAGGGCGGGTTTGTGGAGCCGGCCAAGTCTTTGTCCTCCGCCCTTAAAGCTCAGGCTCAGAACTTGCTGGATCTGGTCGGTCTTCAAAAGCACGGCGCCTCTCCGAAAAGGAAGCCGAGAAGAGGAGATAAGCGCTGGATGGACCGTGAGCAGGCTTTCGCAACGGCGTTAAGGTCAAAATCAGGCTACGAGAAGATTCCTCCAGGTGCGCGTCCAGAATACTTGAGCTTGCTGCTCGATGCGGCTGTCGGAATTGGATTCTTCTCTTGTTGGCTCACGGTCTTTAAAGATTATCCCGAGGTTTGCACCAATCTGATCGCTCGGATGCCTGGCACCGCCACCGATTGTTTTGATGCGAAGGGCAGACCGCTCTCAAGACCAGGTGGCCGCTGCTGAACACCCAGAATTATTGGTTGGCGCACAAAGGCCTTGCTCCACGCGAAGTGAACCGATGCTGCAGAAGAATGTCGTCATGGCTCTCGTCCCGAAGGTGCCGTGATGGACTTCCGGCCCGGCGACACGGACGAGACAACCTACCAGGTATGGGTCCAAGCCTTGCGCTCTCTGACACCAGAACAACGTCTGCTGAACGCACTTCAGTTGAGCGAGCAAAGTCGCGAGCTCGCCCTGGCCGGAATTCGCCTCCGCCATCCGGAGTATTCCGACGAGCAAGCTGAACTGGCCCTACGTCGCTGGCGCTGGGGGGATAGCATCTTTCGCGAAGTGTATCCCGGCGCCGAGCTGCTTGACCCCTGACACGGGGACACACCCTCGAGTCGAGGGAGTTCCAGCCTACGGGTGGAACCAGCTGGAGATGAGCATTGACTTCAGTGACCCTGACGGCCGGCCCTACTTTCTCTGGTCAGAGAACATGACGCTGGCTGAGCTTCGGCAAATCCTGGAAGGGACTTGGGGTGAAGAGCTGCAGATAACCTATACCGCCCGCATTATGCGAGAATGTCGGGTTAACGAAGTCTGGCAATTGCTAACGCTGGAGCAGATTCTCTCGCTCTGGCCGCGACTGCAGCGTCGCCTAGGCAGAAGCCGAAAGTTCTGGAATTATCTCGCAGAAGTCTGGTCCCGACATGGCCTCATTCAACTGCCGGCTTAGTCCGCTCCAGCGTGAGTTGGTAGCTGGCCCCGTCGCACTCAATGCCCGCCAGGAAGCCGTGGGCATAGGCGGGATGACTGACCCCCAGGTCCACAAAGTAGCCGCCCGCTTTGCCACGCCCAATTCCCTCCGGCACCACTCGGCCCTGCAGAAGTTGGCAGTTGACCTGCAGAATTTCCTTATCCAGCCGGCGAAACCGCTGCTGTAACTGCTCGTGCAGCTAACCTCGATGGCGGCTCAAGAGGTTGTCATCCAATTGATGGACCGCGTCGGCCAGGTTGTGGGCGATGATCAGGTCGGGTAGGCGAGGCAGCCATTGTTCGTCTTCAAGGCACTGGCTAACCAGTTTGGCGAAGCCCGCCCGGCCCAGCAGGTCCAGACTCTCGGTCAGCTGGCAATAATCACTCAACAACGTGTGGGTTTGTGAGCATTGTTCAAAGCGCTCCCGCAGCTGAGTCAGGGAATGCTCCCCCCAAAGGCGGGAGCCCAGAAAAATCCAGCCAGCTGGAGGCCGCATTTCGCAGCTCGCGGCGCATCTGCTCGACTTTCTCCAACAGTCCGGCATAGTTCTTGGCCGCCGGGCCGACCAGCACGGCCAAGAAGTCCGGGCGGAAATGATCCGCAGGTAGCCCTTCCGCAGATGACCTGGTCGAATTGGTTCTGGCCAGCGGGTCTCGGCAGTAGGGGTCACTCAGCTCGAGGCTTTGGGCCTATCACGAGTCTCTGGGCTTCCCCGGCTAATAGGTAACGACGATCCCAGTGAATTGCCTCCAGGTCAAAACGCTCGTCCTCGTGGGGATCGATTGATAGCATATGAAACTTCTGACCCTCGACAATGAATTGCTCTTCGTTGAATCCGTCACCGTAGCAGTCCAGAAGAAGCCGGCTGATCCGGCCATTATTGACATCCCCCTGGTAGTGAACTTGAACCTTCATTCCGTTGGTCGGGTCCTTCGGTAACAATAGATGGCCTGGACGCGGGTCGTAGTCCGCGGGGGAATCGTCCAACTCCTGGTATTGCCGCAGAAAACTCTCCCAATTTTCTGCAACATAGGGAGCCTCACCCAGCTCTGCTCTTTCTCGCTTGACGCCAGGCAGTTCACGATAGTGCTGGAAATACAGCGACATCTGCCTGACCTGAATCAGGTCCCTGATATCAAAACTCATCTTTCAATCCTCCTGCAGCCCGACCATAAGCCCGCCTACAGTCCGAGTGATAAACTGGCCATGTCCAAAGCTTGTCCAAAGTAAATTTCCCATCGCGACATCCCCCGTCGCTTGCTCGATCCAGACTGGGTGCATGAGTCACTCCTTCGTGCAGCAACTGGCGGAGCTCACCCGCACTTACCCCTATCACAATAAATGGGTCCTTGTGCCCTCCCACGAGGTCGGCTGGACGCTGGCCGAGCGGTTGCTGCTGGAAGGCCACAATTGGCTCAACCTGCGCTTTCAAACCCCGCTCCAGTTGGCTCTCGACTCGGCCGGACCGTACCTCTGGGCTCAGGGTATCGAAGCCTGCCCTCGGCAGCTCGGGCCCGGTTGCCTGCACAGCTTACCTGAACACCCCTACACCAGGATGATGAGCCAGCCCGGTATGGACCTGGATCTATGGGATCGGTTGCGCCGCTATCGCCTCCAGGGCGAAGTCTGGGACCCCTTCGACCGCCTCTTCGAGCAACTACTGCGTAAGCGCTCCTGGGCCGACGAAGCCCAGGTTTATAACTGCCCTGCCCCGACCAGGGTCTCATCCCAAGATCTAGTCGTCCTCTATCCCGACCACCCCTGGCCGGCTCTGGTTCAGAGCTTTGTCAGACGCCTCCCCGGCAAGCAGGTCTGCCCGGCCGAGCCCATTCCCGCCCAACCGAGCACCAGCTTCTTCTGCGCCGCCCGCCGTGACTTCGAGTTTGAGGAAGTCCTGGCTCGTCTCGAAGGCCCGGTCGATCAATTCGAGGTCGTGGCCAGGCCTGAAGATATCCCCTTGCTCCACGACCTGCTGTGCCAGCATCAGATCCCGGCCACCTTCGCATTCGGATTGCCCCTCATGCTGTCGCGTCCCGCGCAGGCACTGCGGGACTTTCTGGTCTGGCTCAGCCAGGGAGTTTCGGGCTATCAGTTTCGCGAGCTGCTAATGTCCAATCTGGCCGTGGCGCCCCCGAGTAGCTGGGTGGCCGCCAGGCTTTTGGCTGCGGCCGGAATTCGCTGGGGCCGTCAGGACTATACCGACCGACTTGAAGCTCTTGAGTCCCGTTGCCTGGGCGCTGAGCACTCCACCTGGCAGGAGCTGCAGGCCGGCCAGGCTCGACAGTTGCGCCAATGGTTCGAGCGGTTGTTTGAGCGCTTCCCGGTCCGACCTGACGGGACCATTCCTTTTCCGGTTTGGGTGGACGGCCTGATTTTTGTTGTGCGCGAATACCTGGACGCTCACGATCCGGAGGCTACGGACGTAGTATTGGACGTGCTCGAGGATTTCCGCCAGGTTTCCAAACAAAACTGGGAGTTGGCTCAGTTTCGTCAGCATCTGATGGTGCGGCTGGAGTCCCGAGTCTGGCGGACCAGTCGACCTCGACCCGGCCATCTGCACGTCACTCGATGGCAGGGGATTGGACTTTCCGGTCGGCCCTTCGTTTTTCTCACCGGTCAGGAGGAAGAGTCGGATGAATCGGACGCGCTGCCCCAGCTCCGAGGTCACCTGACGCTATCCTACGCCCTGCGCTGTCGAGAAGGAGAGCGAGAGCAGTTTCCTCATCCTCGCTTCCTTGACTTTCACGGTCCCGGCTGGGAGCCGCGGCCATTGGAGCCCCGCCCCTGGGATCTCCCCCGCGCCCAGTTTCCCGACCTTGCCCGTGGAATGCAGGCTCAGCTTCATCGCCAAAAGGACGAACTGACTGAGTATGACGGCTACGTCCCCGAGGCCATTTTGAGTCCGCCCACCTCGGCCAGTGGCTTGCAGTCCCTGGCTGCCTGCCCGTTTCGATTCTTTCTCTCGCGTGGCCTTAAAATCTACCCTCAGCCTCTGCCCGAACCCTCGCGCCAAAGCTGGCTCAGTCCTATGGAGCAGGGTCACGTGCTGCACCAGATGTTTGCCGGCTGGGTGGATCATCAGTGCACACCTTTAGAGCTTCTCGAGCAAGCCCTCTTTCCTCAACCTCCAGCGCCCGCAGCCTGGTTGGAGGAGCGTGAGCGGGCCCAACTGCTGGCGCACTTTGAACATTTTACCCGCTTGGAGCCGGGGCCCGAAGACCAGACGCGGTGCGAGGTTCCTTTCGATCTGATGCTTGAGCTGCCCGATGGGCTGCAGCTGCACTTGCGGGGCTGCATTGACCGCGTTGACCATACGGACCAGGGCCTTAGAGTGGTGGACTACAAGACCGGTCGGACCTTCCATTTGCCGGAGAGCGCGTGCTACCTCGGAGGCAGACACCTGCAACACGCCCTCTATGCATTGGCTGCTCAGGCCTTGTTCCAGCAGCCTGTTTGCCAGAGCGGCTATCTGCCCACCCATCCACTTGTCAGCCAGATCTGGCGGGCCTTTCCTTCCCCCGATCCGGAAGAACTCTCGCGGCTGCTCAGACTCGTTCTCCAACCCCTGCAAAATGGGGCTTTCGTTCAGAGTCACCGCAGTCAGGAGGACTGTCTCTATTGTGATTTTCAGGCGGCTTGCGTGGGGCGCCAAGCCCGGGATCTCAAGAAGAAGTTGGCCTCACCTTTGCTTGAAAGCCGTCGCCAACTGCTTGAGGCTCCGTAATCGTGCTCGACCTGAACGCCAATTATCTGGTCGAAGCCGGTGCCGGCACGGGCAAAACGGCCTGCTTGGTCGAACGCATTGCTCAGGCTCTGGATAGCGGTCTCTACCTACCCGAGGGCATCGCCGCCATTACCTTCACCCGTCAGGCCGCTGGAGAACTCAGAAGTCGCCTCCGCCAACGTCTGGGATCGCTTCCCTGTCTCTTCGTTGGCACCATTCATGCCCTTTGTGCCCGCATCCTGCGGGATTTTCCCTTAGAAGCCGGGCTGTCCCCTAACTTCCGAGAGTTAGAGGAAGCCCAGGAGCTGGAAGGCCTGAGCCATACCCTGCTGGAGTGCTGGCCTCAGCTCCAAGAACCCGAGCTCGAGCCGGCTTCGCTCTGGCCCGCTTTGCAAATTCTTCAACAGAACGGAGACCTGGATTTTCCGGGTGGAGACCACCGCTACGGCCGAATCGTGGACTTCTTAAAGGAGGTTCGTTCTAAGTATCGCCAGCAAAGGTTGCGTCAGGGGCTGCTCAGCTTTCAGGATTTGCTCCAGAAGGCGCTGGAGCTGGCCTGTTTGCCTCAGGTGCAGCAAGAGTTCCAATTGCTGCTGGTGGATGAGTTCCAGGACACCGACCCCCTCCAAACCAAGTTGCTCCAAAGCCTCAGCCAGGGTCGTGCGGGTAGCCTCTTTCTGGTGGGCGACCCCAAACAGTCGATCTATCGCTTCCGGCGCGCCGACATCCGCTCCTATCAGCTTCTCCGACAGTCTTGGACGGATAGGGGAGGAAAGCTTCATGAACTCAACCTGACCCGACGAAGCAGTCCCGCGCTTTGCGCCTGGCTCAACCGCAGTTTTCGCAGTCTCTTTCCAGAGCAGCCCGGCCTGCTCCAGGCTCACTACAGACCGATGACCTCGCTCCGCCCTCATACTGATGCAGTCCCGGTCTACCGACTTCCTTGCGCTCGGGCGCGCCAGGAGGCCGAGCAGGTGGCGGCCTTTATTCTCGATCGGGTCCGTAGCGGAACCCACGCCTTCGGGGATTTCCTGGTGCTAACGGTTCGCAACCACCCGCTCCGACTTTACCAGACCGTCTTTCAAGAGCAGGGCATTCCCATTCAAAGCCCGCCCCGGCGGGGTCCCTTAGGGGCACGCGCCTCCAGTCTCCTCCCGCTCCTACGCCATCTCATCGATCCTCAGGACAAGCCCGTCCTGGTCGGGGTTCTGCGCGGACCGCTATTCGGCCATAGTGACCGAGAGCTCTACCAGCACGTCCAACAGGCCGGAACCTTGCGACCCTATCCCCCCGGGGGCGGTCTGCCTGAGGTGGCCGCCAGCTTGCAGAAGTTGGACAACTGGCGACTGGCCGTGCGCTGGCTGCCCCCGGGGGCAGCCCTGGCCTACTTGCTGAGGGAAAGTGGCCTGGCTCAGCTGGCCATCGAGGAAGATAGCCAGGCCGAACTCCAAGGCTTGCTGGACAGCATGCGTCGCAGCGGTGAACGAGGTCTGACCCTGTCTCAAGCCGTTCACGAGCTGATGGCTCAGGGAGTCGTCAATCTGCCTCCCTGCGGATTCGCTCGTCACGACGTGGTTCGCTTGCTTACCGTTCACAAAGCCAAAGGTCTGGAGGCCCGCGTGGTGATTCTCGCCGCTCCCCAGGCCGGCTTAAGCAAGCGTGTGGACTCCCTGGTGGACGATCAACGACGTGGTTACTTGCGCCTTGAAAATGTGGCCGAGCCGCCCGATTGGGCCCAGATGGAGACGGAGGAGAAGCAGAGAGCCTCAGCCGAGCATACCCGGCTGCTCTATGTCGCGGCTACCAGAGCTCAGGAAACTTTGGTGGTCAGCCTGGCCGGCGCCTCTTCCCCCTGGCGCGACCTTGAGCCCTTTCTGGTCGATGCCCCCTTGCTACCCCAAGCCAGGCTTGAGCCCGTACCTACGTCCCGGACCGTGAGCTCCGAGCCTCGTCTGCGCTCGCTTGAGCCCAGCTGGCGCAAGTTAACCGTCTCCTCCGGGCGCAACCTTCTGAAGCCTGCCCTTAGTGCCGAAGTCCCGGACCTGGACGCCCGAGATTGGGGACACTTGCTCCACTCTTTGCTGGAGCGAGCGGCCTTTCTCTCTGACCTCGAGCTGGTTAATTGGGGCCGCTGGTATTGTCGCCATCAGCCTCGTCTCCTGAAGTCCTTGCCGCGCGCTTTGGGCCTCCTGCACGAGGTTCGCCGCTCCGTGCTGGGTGAGTGGATGGGTCAGGCCCAACAGTTGTTGGTTGAGGTTCCCTTTGGGGTGAGATCGGGCCGGCGCTTACGTTTTGGAACACTTGACCTGGCTCTACTTAGATTGGACGGCTGGGGATTGTTTGATTACAAAACGGATCGTCAGCCCGTTTCCACAATGGCGACTCACTACTCCCGGCAAATGGCCCGTTACGCACAATGCTGGGCTCAGCTATGCGGTCGGTGCCCACATTACACCGGACTTTTTTCTCTACGTGAATTGAAATTGTCAGTTGACCTGACGCCCCCGGGGGAATTGGAGGAGGAATGACAGAAACGCCCCCTATGGAAGAGGACCTTGGCAAATTCCGACGCCTTTTGCGTATCCTGCATCTGCTTTCCAATCCCGGTGGGGTCACCACTAAAAGATTGACCAAAGAAACCGGCGTGGATGCCCGCACCATTTATCGAGATCTCAACGAACTTCGGGATGCCTGTTTTGACATCGTCCAGCTTCGCCCCCGTGGGCCCTACCGGCTCAGCCGGGACTATACCGAATTGGCCCAGACTCTAACGCTGGAAGAGGTTCTCTGCCTGGCCCTTTCCAGTTGTGTCTTTCAAAAGCAATTGGGCGGAATTGGTCGTGAGGCTATGCGCAAGCTCTTTAATTTCGTCAAAGGCGAGAAGCGCGAGAAAGCCCGCGAATTACCTGGATATCTGGAAACTCCCGAAGGGGAGGAGCACGCCTGGATTCCGTCCCTCATGATGGCGGTCAGCCAGCGTCGGCGAGTTAGGTTTCACTACAACAAGGGCGAAGAGCCTTTGCGTACGGTCGACCCCTATACTCTTTTTTATCAGAATGAACGCTGGTATTTTCAGGGAATGGACGATTTGCGCAAGGCCCTGCGTAGTTTCCGGTTGGCCCGCATCGATCAGCTCGAAGTTCTCAATCAGCATTTCACCATGCCCGACGCCTACGATTCGAAGTCGGCGCTCTTTCACAAATGGGATATCGCCAATTCTCCACCCATCCCCGTGAAGTGTAAAGTGGATGCCTCCCTGGCCCAGTGGTTGCGGGAAAATCCCGTCCATCCCAGCCAGCGCCTGGAGAACCAGATGCTACATCTGCGTGTGCGTGACCTGGATGCCCTGGCTCACTGGCTGCTCAGCCTGCGTGGACTGGAGGCCCTTGACCCTCCTCAGCTTCGCCACCTCATTCAAGAGAAGGCCAGTCGAGTCGCCCAAGTTCACCTCTAAGAATCTGTCGCGGACCGACAGATTCTGTCGCATCGCGTCTCTATGCTGGGGGCATGGATAGCGATCTGATTCCGGTGCGGAAACTAAATCAATTTGTCTATTGCCCTCGCCTCGCCTACCTCCAGTGGGTGCAGTCGGAGTGGGCTGAGAATGAATTTACCGCGGAGGGCACCTGGGTGCACCGTCGCGTTGACGGTCGTGAAGGTTGGCTGCCCGACCCCGATCAAGAATCGGATTTTCGTCGTCAGGCCCGCTCCGTCACGCTCTCTGCCCCGGTCGAAGGGCTGGTGGCCAAGCTCGATCTCATTGATGCCAGCGCCGCCGAAGCAATGCCCGTGGAATACAAGCGCGGCAGCCCTCCGCCCCAGCCCTCTGACCTGGTCCAGCTGACAGCTCAGGCCATGGTGTTGCGGGAAAACGGCTGGAAGGTTGAGCGGGGATTCTTTTACTACGCTGAAACACGCGAAAGGGTCGAAGTCTTGTTTGACCACGAGCTTATTCAGCGCACCCGAGCTGCCGCCAGTGGCCTGCGCGAGATGGTTGCGCGCTCGCTGCCTCCACCTCCGCTCCAGGCCAGTCCCAAATGCAGCGGATGCTCTTTGGCTCCTGTTTGCCTGCCCGATGAAACCCTGTTACTTCAAAGCCAGCGAGCACCTGACGAGGTTCGTCAGCTGTTGGCTCCCAGCGATCACGCTCTTCCTCTCTATTTGCAGACTCAGGGCCTGTCGGTGGGCATCAGCGGCGAAGTGCTGGAGATTCGCGAGAAGGGCCACACCGTCGCCAACGCCAGGTTCATTGATACCAGCCAGCTTTGCCTCTTTGGCAATATCCAGGTTTCTACTCAGGCCGTACGCGAAATGGCTCAAAGGGACATCCCCATCTGCTATTTCAGCTATGGGGGGTGGTTCAGTGCTATGACCACCGGGATGGCTCACCGCAACGTAGAGCTCCGCCAGGCACAGTATCGTTGCGCTTTTGACTCGACTGCCTGTCTGCGCCTTGCTTCTCGCCTGGTCAGCTCTAAAATCCAGAACAGTCGCACCTTTTTGCGCCGGAACGCTCGCCATCTCGACCCGGCCGTTCTGGCTGAACTCAAGCGCCTGATCTCCTCGGCTGAGCGGGCAGAAAGCTTGCCTACTCTTCTCGGCTTGGAAGGAATGGCTGGCAGAATTTATTTTCAGTCTTTCCCCCAAATGCTCAAGAATCAGGAGTTTCTCGACCAGGGCGGCTTTGACAGCTCCACCCGCAACCGGCGCCCACCCAAAGACCCACTGAACGCCCTCTTCTCTTTCGTCTACTCTCTGCTGGTGAAAGAAATGACGGTCATTTGCTGGTCCATCGGACTGGATCCCTACCAGGGGTTCTATCATCAGCCGCGCTACGGAAAGCCGGCCCTCGCGCTCGATCTCATGGAAGACTTCCGAGTCCTCATCGCAGACTCCAGCGTGCTTACCATGGTCAACAACCAGGTGGTGGACATTCGCGATTTTCAACGAGTCGGCGACGGCGTGACCCTCACAACCGCCGCGCGACGTCGCGTCACCGAAGCCTTCGAACGGCGGATGCAAGAACAGGCTCGCCATCCGTGGTTCGATTATCGCCTTAGCTATCGACGCATCATCTATGTCCAAACCCGCCTTCTGGCCCGCCACTTATGCGGAGAGATACCGGAGTTCCCGCCCTTCCTCACCCGATGAACAGGCGCGACTACCTGGTCACCTACGACATTTGCGACGACAAAAGACTCAGGGCCGTATTCAAGACCATGCGCGGCTATGGTGACCACGTCCAATACTCGGTCTTTCGCTGCGCCCTCACCAAGACGGAAATGACCGAGATGATGGCGAAGCTCAGCCGCCTGATCCACCACCATGTGGATCAGATACTCATCTTTCATCTGGGGCCGCACCCCGAAAGGAAGCCACGCGTCCGACCCATCGGCCGCGCCTACCAGGCCAACCCCAGCGGAAGTCGTGTATTCTAGTCCTTGGAAACTGAAGAACTCTCAATCGAGCGCCGAGGTCCTGTCTCTGGCCCCAGGCCCCGCTCGAAATCCAGAGCCCAAGCCCAAAAACTCGCGATCAATGCACTCCTCAGGCGTCGATTGCGAAGGGCTAGCGGGTGGTCTTCGAGAACCGCTCGCAAAGCCACCTCTAAAGTCCGGAGCGCATCGTGATGTTCGTGGCGCGCTCCATTCCCGGCGATCAACGCC
>JAFEBA010000099.1 GCA_018266105.1 bacterium
GAGACAAAGCCGCTGATGAGGATGCTGGCCGTCATGGTCATGGCAAATTCGCGGAAGAGTCGCCCGATCAGGCCCGGCAGGAAGAGCAGTGGAATAAACACCGCGACCAGCGATAAGGTCATTGAAAGGATGGTGAAGCTCACTTCGCGGGTGCCCTCGAAGGCTGCCTTGAGGGGCTTGCTGCCCATTTCCAGATGACGCACGATGCTTTCTAAGACCACGATGGCGTCGTCCACCACAAAGCCCACGCACAGGGTCAAGGCCATCAAGGACATATCATCCAGGCTGTATTGCAGCAGCGCCATGGCCGCGCAGGTGCCCAGCAGGGAGGTCGGCAGGGACAGGCTGGAGATCACGGTGGCGCGCCAGTTGCGCAAGAACACGGCGATCACCAGCACCACCAGAATGATGGTCACGGCCAGGGTAAATTCCACGTCCCGCACCGACTCGCGGATGTTGACCGAGCGGTCGAAGAGCACGTCCATATTGACCGAGGCCGGCAGTTGCTCTTTGAGCTTGGGCAGTTTGGCGAAGACGTCGTCGATGATCTGCACCACGTTGGTGCCGGGCTGGCGCTGCACGGCCAGCACGATGGCCCGACCGTGTTTGGTGAAGTTGGTGACCAGCGTATTCTCCACGCTATCTTCCACCTGGCCCAGTTGATTGAGCCTCACCGGAACGCCGTTTCTGACGGTGACGATGAGCGGCCCCAGCTCCTTAGCGTTGAGCAGCTGGTCGTTGGCCTGAATGTTGGAGAAGCCGTGCTGACCCTGGAGGGCTCCGGTTGGGAGTTTCACCGTACCGTTGGCGATGGCATTGGAGACCTGGTCGATACTGGTGCCGGTGGCGGCCAATTTGCGCGGATCCATCCGCACCCGCACGGCGTACTTTTGAGAGCCGAAGACGTTGACCTGAGCCACGCCTTCCACCATGGAAATGCTCTGAGCAATCAGGTTTTCGGCATATTCGTCCACCTGGCGAATGGGCAGCGTGTCCGAGAATATCTGCAAATAAAGAATAGGCATGTCGGCCGGGTTGACCTTCTTGTAGTAAGGTCGGGTGGGCATGGGCGGCAGTAAGGGAATGGCCGAAGAAATGGCCGTTTGCACGTCCTGGGCGGCCGAATCGATGTCCCGGCTTAGATTGAATTGCAGGGTAATGGTGCTCATTCCGGTGGAACTGGTGGAGTTCATCGAGTCCACTCCGCTGACGGTGGCAAACTGGCGCTCGAGCACGGTGGCCACGGTGGTGGCCATGGTCTCCGGGCTGGCGCCTGGCAACTGGGCCTGCACGCTCAGGGTGGGAAAGTCCACCCGCGGCAGATTGTCGATGGGCAGGAGCCGAAAGCCCACCAGTCCGGCCAAAAGGATGGCAATCATGACCAGGGTGGTCATGACCGGACGCCGGATGAAGGGCTCGGAAAGATTCAACGGGAGCTGCCCTTATCCGGACCGCTGGCCGGTTTCTGATGGCTACCGGGCTTGACCACAGTCACGTTGGCTCCCGGGGTCAGTAGCAATTGCCCGTCGGTGACCACGACTTCGCCTTCCTTGACTCCCTGGCCAAGCACCGACAGATCCTGGTAGGTAAAGTCGACCTTCACCTGGCGCGACTCCACCGTGTTGTCCGGCTTGACCACGAAGATCAGGTCGCCGGTCTGACCTGGCTGAATGGCCTGGGAAGGCAGCACCAGGCAGTTTTTCTGTTTGCGCAAAAGCAGGGTGACGTTGACGAATTGGCCCGGCCAGAGCCGACGCAAAGGATTGGGAAAACTGGCCCGCAGCAAGATGGTGCCGGTGGTATTGTCCACCGCGTTCTCAATGAAACTGACCTTGCCCACCTCGGGCGGCCCTTCCACTTCGGCCAGGCGGGCGGTCACCGTCAAATGGCCGGATTGCTGGCGCTGCTGGATCTCCGGCAGATACTTTTCCGGCACGGAAAAGGAGACATAGATGGGTTGAATCTGATCCACGGTGATCAGTGGAGTGGTATCGTTGGGCCGGATGATCGAGCCTTCGTGAAAATTCAGGCTACCGGTGCGACCGGTGATGGGGGAGTTGATGGTGGCATAATCCAGTTGAACTCCCACCGATTCCAGACTGGCCTGGGAGGATCGTACGGTGGCCTGGGCGCTGCGCACCGCCGCCTGGTCGGCCAGTAAGGTGGACTGCTGGCTCTTCACGGTGGCCAGGCTGGCCTGGTAGGTCGCCTCGGCGCTGCGCAGGGCGCTCAGGTCGGCCTGAATGGTGGACTCAAAGGCGGTGGCATTGGTGGCATACTGCTGAGCCTGCTCGACTGTAACGTAGCCCTGTCGCACCAGATTGCGATAGCGCAGAGCTTCATCCTGGGCAAAGTGCTGATTGGTCTGGTCGCGCCTGAGATTGGCTCGGGCCTGGTCCACAGCCGCCCGGTCCCGAGCCAGTGCGCCTCGGGCCTGCTCCACCAAGTTTTGGTCGCGCAGCAAGTTGGCCTGGCTTTGGGCCACGGCCGCCTGATCGCGTTCAACCGCCGCCTGGCCTTGAGCCAGGGCCGCCTGCTGAGGCCGGGCGTCGATGGCGAAGAGAGGCTGGCCCTGGCGCACAAAATCGCCCTGGCGGAAAAATACTCGTTTCAGCTGGCCGCCGATCTGGGCCGTGATGGGGACCGTCGAAAACGGCGCCACGCTGCCCACAACATGGACTTCCACCGGCACTTCGCGTTTTTCTACAGAGGTCACCGTGACCGGCACCGGCCGGCTTGGTTTGGGCTCGCGCTTTTTGCGGTTCCCCGCCAGACGTTGAGCTCCCACCACTCCACCCACAAGGAAAAGCAACGCCAGGATCGCGCAGCCGATACGCGCACCGCGCCGGACCGGCCTCGGTTCAGCCGGGTGAGCATCAGCGGACATGTAGAATAAGCCTCCTCAGGATCGACCCCAAGCTCCCGTCTCCCACCCGGTAGGGATCTACTAAACGGTGAAGCGGAGAAATAAAAAAGGCCCCCATCGGGGGGCCTTTTTGGAGCGACCTGAGGGCCTCAGACCTTGGGCTGGTAGTCCTCAATCGGAACTTCTGAGACGATCTGCGGGCCGCAGCGGGGAACCGATCGATCTCTGGGGCCGTGGCAGCGAACAACGGTACGTTTTACCGTGCCCACGCCTTTTTTCCAAACCACAACGTCCTCCGAAGACTGCCAACCGTTGCAGGTGGGGCAGACCTTCCCTTTGGTACGCAGGTGGTCCGATTCGCCCGGAATGCTGACGTCTCCGGGGAACCAGCTGGTGGTGGGATAGACGCGAAGACTGGATGGGATGCTGAGCGAATCGGTGCGGACTTTCGACATACTGACCTCCTGGTGCGCGGACGTTATTGGACCTATGAGTGCCTAATCAAATCGCCCCAAGAAAGTTCCCGATAGTACACAAAAAATCAAAAAAAAATTCCAGGGCGCCCGAAAGGGGGATTTCACAGGCATGCTGCTAACCTACCGACCCATGTCCTATACCAGAACCGGCCGGGCGGCCGAAGAACTACGTCCACACAAACTGACTCCTGACTTTGCTCCGGCCGCGGAAGGCTCGGTGCTGATTGAAACAGGAAATACGCGGGTGCTGTGCACCGCCACCGTTGAAGAGAAAGCCCCCAGTTGGATGCAAGACCAGAATAAGGGCTGGATTACGGCAGAATACGGCATGTTGCCTCGCTCCACCACCGTCCGCAGCAAGCGAGACTATCAGCGAACTTCGGGACGCACCCACGAGATTCAGCGTCTGATTGGCCGGGCTTTGAGGGCCGTGGCCGACTTGAGTGCGCTGGGGCCGCGTAAAATCATCATCGACTGCGACGTGATTCAGGCGGACGCGGGCACACGCACCGCCTCCGTAACAGGAGCCTGGGTGGCTCTGGCTTTCGCTTGCGACAAGCTCTTGCGAGCAGGCAAGATCCAGCGCTGGCCCCTGCGTGAGCAGGTGGCCGCTGTTTCTCTGGGGTTACTCGACCAGCAGGTGCTGCTGGACATGGACTATATCGAAGATGCCTCGGCCAGCGTGGATCTGAACCTTGTGATGACTCACACCGGTCGTCTGATCGAAGTGCAGGGGACCGGTGAGGAAGCCACCTTTGATCGCAAGGAACTCGACGCCATGCTGGATTTGGGATGGCTGGGTCTGGAGCCGCTGTTTGAGCTGCAGCGTCAGGCTTTGGCTGAAAAGGGCATCAGTTGGTCCTGAGGTTTCTGCTGCTGCTTGCCCTGACCGGACCGCTGTGGGCTCAGCCCCAAGGCAACCCGCAGATGGGCCAGTTGCGCGACTTGATCCACAACACCATCGCTCAGGCGCCGCCTCTGGACCAGGAGCGCCAGCCCGTCATCGCTCGTCTGGAGCTTTTGACGGTGCAGGCGGATCAACTGAGCAAGGGGGGAGGAGACTGGAATGTCTTCTTCCGGTTTTACCAGGAGACCCAGATCGTGATTTCACGCTCGGGTGCCCTGCCAGGAACATTGGCATCCAACTGGACCCAAATCCAGAGCCTGGTGAGCGACATTGCTCGCCAGCAAGGCCGCTCGATCGGGATCGTGGGTTTGGCCTATAGCCCGGGCCAGACCCAGGCTGTGCCCAACCTGGCTGTGCAAAGGGCAGCTCAACTGGCGCAACAACTGGAAGCGTCGTTGGGTCCCGAGCCGGCCGGAGCGGATACTCGCTATCGTCAGGCTCGCTCGGCCCTGAGCTCGCTGCGAAAGCATTTGCAGAGCGGCAAGAGTCTGGAGCAGATCGTGCACGACCGGCGTTTTTTTCAGGTCGTTCGCAGTGCTCTGGAGTTGCCGCAAGGGCGCTTTGCGGAACTCGACCAGGCGCTCGATCAGTTGCCCGACGATTGAGGTTTCTTCAGCTGACTGGCCTTCAGCCCGCCCAGGCGGCGACGGCCGGCTTGTTCCGCCCGTTTTTCGTTGAAAAGCTGTCTCCAACTGTAGTCCTTGTGGGGGAGATGGGCTGAGAAAAGCCCGGGCATGCCGGTGATGGTCAGCGAGAAATCGTCGTAGAGTGCCCCATATTTGCGAAAGTCGCGGGCAATTGAAAGCAGTCCGCGCTCGTTTTGAGGCGGGTTCATGGCCAGTTGGGAAACATACCATTGGCCCAGATCAAGCAACATGGTTTGCCCATAGGGCAGCCCCAGATCCTGGCAGTAGCCTTGAATTTCGGCAGGCAACTTCTGGTAGAAGGCGCGCGTGAGCTTGAGGTAGCCCAACGTGTGGCGGCCGGTCATGTAGCCGTGCGACAGGATGTTCTCGAGCTTATTGAATAGACCGAGCACGGGCAGACAGAAGAAGAGGGCGAACACCAGCAGATGCAGCGGCTCTCCTTTCCCCCAGAGAATATCCCCCGGTCCGCCCGCATTGGCGGCGAAGAGGATCACCGTGGTGGTGCCCATGGTGATGTTCCAGGGCCAGATGGTGCGATGGGTGCTGCGGCCTAAACTGGAGAACCCGAGTAAAATAAAGGCGTGCATCAGAACCGCGGCCAGGATGGAGGGCCAGCGCGTTTCTGGAAAGAGCAATCCGATGGCCAGACCCGCTTCGCCAAGAGGCGCCAGGTAGCCAAGCCAGCGAAAGAGCGGTTTCCAGCCCTGGCCGATGCTTTTGAGCAGCGGGCCCATCAGGGCCAAAAAGCCGGTCTGGAAGAAGTAGCGATTGGCCTTCAATACTCCTGACCAGAAGTAGATGGAAACGTTGATCAGTCGGCAGATGTGCAGGGTCTCGCTGTCCGACTGAAGACCTGCGTGGTACAGGGCCATGGCTCCCAGCATAAAGGAGTACTGGTAAAACCAGGGCAGCAACCGGGTGTAATCATAGAGGCAGGACAGCACCACCAGTCCGATCCAGGCCAGAATGGGCCAGACTGGTTGGGGAGTGACGCCAATGACCGTCAGCAGCACGAAAAGAAGGGGGTAGAGGTGGCGATCCAGACCCGGAGCCGGCAGGTTGGCCAGCACGGGCACAGTGGGGCAACTGCGTGGGCCGCGCCATGCCCGGCGCACCCTGGAAAGGCACCAGCTCACTCCCAACACAATGACCAGTCTGGTGAGAAGCAGCTGGTTCAAGCTTTACAAGTGGACCAGTTGCGCGTCGAGCAGCAGTTCCACCAGATCGCCGCCGTTCTTCAGCTCCAGCTTGCCCTCATACTGGGGCACCAGACCGGTTTCCTTGACTTCTTCCTGGAGCGCAAAGACGGTGGTTTTCTCTTTGATGGGACTGAAATCCGAGAGCAGCCCCTGTCCAAAGACGACCAGGTTGGGTTCTTCGCTGCGCGAGAGCCAGGCTATATCCTGCGGACGCAAGCGGCGGGTCAGTATGTAGAAGGTAGTAGACATGATTAGAAGCTCAGGTTCAGCGAAGAGCCGCTGCGCACATCCCAAAACTCATCGCCTTCTTTGACCTGCACCGAGGCGTGCAGCTGGTCTGGCTGCAGACCCAGCGCGTCAATGCTGGGTTGGTCTGCCCATAACTCCACTTTGTGAGCGCGGGCGGATGTCAGGTAGCGGTCAACCCAGCCAGGATTGCGCTCTTTCAAGGCGTGCAAAACGCCCTCATCGCAGAGCATGACTGTGACCGTCTGGCGCCGATAGGCGCTGGCCAGACCGATGGCCACGCGCAGGGGAGCCACCAGGCTGGGAGTGCTGGGGCTGAAGCTGGATAGAGTCACCACCACCGGACGGCTCATCAGAGACAGAGCACCTGGTCGGTGTGTTCCAAGAGTTGCGCCAAATCGGCCGGATTGCCCATCGTAACCCCCTCGAGCATCGATTCTTTGCCGTCCACGCCCCGACTGCGTGCGCAGAGTTCGTTGCAAACCACTCGCACACCGCGGGCCAGCAGAGCCTGCCACCAGCTGGAGGGCGACCCTTCTTCGCAGTCGGGCAGATGCTGGTTGCGCAGCAATTGATAGACACCCTCTTGATGGCAGTATGCCCAAACTTCGTGGCCTCGACCCAGAGAACCCACCGCCAGATGATAGAGAGTGCGTGCTCCGGGAGATTCCAGCGGAGCTTTGTTCAGGATGAACCCCACTTTCTTGGACATTGGCTAAACGGCAGCCTTCGGTGCGTAGTGGGATTGCACATATTCTTCCACCATCTCCAGAAAGCGGGTGGAGATGCTTTCGGCATCGCCCTTGAGGGTGGCCACCTTGTTGCCGTCGGCATAGACGGGCGCGGACGGATTCTCGCCCGTGCCCGGCAGGGACAAACCGATGTTGGCACCCTTGGCTTCGCCTGGACCATTAACCACGCAGCCCATCACGGCCACCTTCATGGTCTCCACACCTTCGAAGCCGTTTTCTTTCCAGAAGTTCATGCGTTCTTTGAGGCGGGTCTCCACCTGGATGGCCAGTTCCTGGAACAAGGTGGAAGTGGTTCGGCCGCAGCCGGGACAGGCGGTGACGCGCGGGGTAAAGCTGCGCAGCCCCAGATTTTGCAAGATTTCCCGGCAAATCTCCACTTCCTGGGTGCGCGGCGCACCGGGAGCGGGGGTCAGGGAAACGCGAATGGTGTCACCGATCCCTTCACTGAGCAAGATGCCTAAAGCCAGTGAGCTGGAGACGGTGCCCTTGAGGGCCATGCCGGCCTCGGTCAGGCCCACGTGCAGGGCGTAGCGGCAACGTTTGGACAGCTCACGGTAGACGTGGACCACCTCATTCACTTCGCTGATCTTGGTGGAAAGAATGATCTTGTTGGCGGGCTGGCCATACTCTTCAGCCATTTTGGCCGAACGCACGGCGCTTTCCACCATGGTGTCCAGAAAGACCATCTGGGCGCCGCGCGGACTGCCCTTGGCCAGGTCTTCATCGATCAACTCTTTGAGCAGCGCCTGATCGAGCGAGCCTCCGTTGACGCCAATGCGTACCGGCTTGCCGAATTCCACGGCCGCCTCGATCATGGTGCGAAAGTTATTGTCGTGCTGCTCGCCGACGCCCACATTACCCGGGTTGATTCGGTATTTGTTGAGGGCACGAGCCATGGCCGGGTGCTTCTTGAGCAGTTTGTGGCCGTTGTAGTGGAAATCACCGATCAGCGGGACGTGCCCCCAGCCTCGCCGTTCCAGCAGGCGAGCGATCTCGGGAACGGCCTCGGCGTTCTCGTCGTCTTTGACGGTAAAACGCACCAGCTCCGAGCCGGCCTCGGCCAGGTCGATAATCTGTTGGACTGTGCTTTCGACGTCAGCGGTGTCCGTGTTGGTCATGGACNNNNCGCACAGGGTTGGCACCGCCCATAGCGATATCGCCGACTTTAACTTCGTGGGTTTTGCGCAGGCGTTCCACGTCTGCTCCTTTCAGGTTCGGGCCTCGGCTTTTGCTGAAGGCCCTGTTCAGTCCTGCCATACCCGCGTTTGTGGCGGTTCTAACGTGCGGAGTTTGAACGGGTCAACCATGCGGTATCTCGAACCTGGAGATCAATTTTCTAGGAGTTCGCGTGGAAACCATCACTCAGGCCCAGTCGACCGAGGTGGACAGTCTCCCCCTCAAGCGCATCCACCATCTTGAATTGTGGGTCGGCAATGCCAAACAGGCCGCCTACTACTATCGCAATGCATTGGGAATGGATCTGGTGGCCTACAGTGGGCCGGAAACCGGAGTTCGGGAGCGCGCCTCTTACGTGCTTCAGCG
>JAFEBA010000009.1:0-10199 GCA_018266105.1 bacterium
CAATATGTTCAGCATGGCTGGGGCGGCCCTCTTTCTTCCCTTCCTACCCCTGCTACCGGCTCAGTTACTGCTCAATACCTTGCTATATGATTTGTCTCAACTTGCAATTCCTAAGGACTATGTCGATCCTCGCTTTCTTTCCCGCCCTCAACGCTGGAATACGGCCTTGATTCGAGAGTTCATGCTGACTCTGGGTCCAATCTCATCCCTCTTTGATTTTCTGACCTTCGCGATTTTGCTCAAGGTGTTTCAGGCCGACCCGGAGCTATTTCACAGCGGTTGGTTCGTCGAATCGTTGGTGACCCAGGTGCTGGTTGTCTTTGTCATCCGTACAAGCGGTTCAGCCTGGAGCCAACCGCCTCATCCCGCTCTGCTTTGGGGGGCTCTGGGGGTGGTATTGGTCGGCGCCGCCATCCCGGCCTGCGGAATTTTGGAATTTCAAGCTTTGCCGCTCGCCTTTTACGCCTATGTGGCGCTGGCCAGTTTGTTCTATCTTATTCTGGTTCAGTGGGTTAAAAATTACTTTTACCGAAAGCACGCGTTACAATGAACTACCATCAATTAACCCCTGAAGAATGCCTTCATTCTCTGCAAAGCGACCTCCAGCAGGGGTTGAGTTCTTCGGAAGTGCACCAGCGTTTGCAGCGGTTTGGGCCCAACAGTTTGCAGTTGGGGCCGCCCATCTCGGCCTGGAAGATTCTGCTGGGACAATTTCAAGACTTGATGGTGCTGATTTTGCTGCTGGCCAGCCTGGTAGCTTTGCTGGCCTGGGCGGCCGCGGGTGCCCACGGTCTGCCGGCTGACGCCATCGTCATCGGGGCCATCCTGGTTCTCAATGCCTTGCTTGGCTTTGTGCAAGAGTATCGGGCCGAGCAGACCATGCAAAGTTTGCAAGAGCTGGCCACGCCCTCGGATTATCAGGTCTTGCGCCAGGGCAAACTCTCAAGCGTCAAAGCGGTCGAGTTGGTGCCGGGGGATGTGGTCAAGCTCCAGGAGGGCGACCGGGTTCCTGCTGATGGTCAATTGCTGCGCAGCCACGGCATCAGCGTGGATCAAAGCATGCTCACGGGCGAGTCCTTACCCGTCGAGAAGGCTGCCGGCGCCTGCCCTGAGGATGCACCGGTGGACCAGCGCCACGGTAGCCTGCATTCGGGCACATCGGTCCTGGGTGGTCAGGCCACCATGCTGGTGACCGCCACCGGAAATTCCACCGAGTTAGGCCAGTTGGCCCAGACGCTGCAGCATACCAAGCCCGAGCCCACTCCGCTCCAAGAGCGTCTGGCTGTTTTGGGAGGTCAGATAGGGAAGGGGGTCCTGGTTCTCAGCTGCCTGATTACCTTGACGGTGCTGGCTCTGGAGGGAAAGACCGACCTCCCCTCCATCACTCGGGTCCTGATGTTCGCGGTTGCCCTGGCTGTGGCTGCAGTCCCTGAGGGTCTGCCGGCCGTCATGACCATTTCGTTGGCGGTGGGCACCCGCCGGCTGGCCCGCCATCAGGCTGTGGTGCGCAAAATGGCGGCAGTCGAAACTTTGGGTTCGGTTACCGTCATCGCAACCGATAAAACGGGCACGATTACGCAGAATCGCTTAAGTTTGCAAGAGCACTTTGGCCCCTTGTCGGAGCTACTGCGGGCCGGCGTGCTGGCCAATGGGGCTCGCTGGGTGGAGGGCGAGCCTCAGGGTGATCCGGTGGACGTGGCGATTATGCGTGGCGCCGCCGAGCATGGACTGAGTCCGCAGGCTTTGCAGCAAGAGTGGACCGAGAGCGAGCGAATCCCTTTTAGCAGTGAGCGGGCTCGCATGGACAGCTGCCGCAACGGACGCTGGTTTGTGAAGGGCAGCCTGGAGGCGGTGTCAGGTGGCCAGGTCGAGGCCGAAGTTCGCCAGGCCGAGTTGGAGTTTGCTTCCAGGGGGCTGCGAGTTCTGGCCCTGGGCGAGGCCCCGGTTGGAGAGAAGTTAAAATTGCTGGGTCTGCTGGCCTTTGGTGACCCTCCCCGGCCCGAGGCCCGGGAGGCCATTCAGCGCTGCCACGCTGCCGGTATCCGCGTGGTCATGCTGACGGGGGACCATCCCACCACGGCTCTGGCGGTGGCCAAACAGGTCGGGCTTTGCCCGGCTGATGGCCAGGTCACTCTTGGTTCCGATCCTCAGTTGTCCGAACGACTGGCTGACTGCAACGTGTTTGCCCGTGTTTCACCCGCTAACAAGCTGGCCCTGGTGGAGGGGTTGCTGCGGCGCGGCGAGGTGGTGGCTATGACCGGGGATGGAGTGAATGACGCACCTGCTCTCAAGAAAGTCCACGTCGGCGTGGCCATGGGCTCAGGCTCTTCCGTGGCTTTGGAGGCCAGTCAGGTTGTGCTGCTGGATGATAACTTCGCCACTTTGGTGCGCGCGGTCCGAGGAGGCCGTGAGGTCTACCTGAGTCTGCAGCAGTTTGTGGCCTTTCTCTTCTCGGGAAACTTCGGAGTGGTGTTGGCCATGTTTATGGGCTCGCTGCTGGCCCGCCTCTTTCACCTCAGCTCAGGTGAGGGATTGCTGTTGCCGCTCACGGCCGGTCAGATTCTGTGGATGAATTTGGCCGTGGACGGAGCCCCGGCGGTGGCCTTCTCTTTGGGCGAGGATCAGCCGGAGGTTATGAATCAACCCCCCCGTCGCCCCGATGCTCCCATTTTAAGTCGGCAACACTGGACTTACCTGATGATCTGTGGAGCCTGGGTGGCGTTGGGCCTCTTGCTGGTTCTGGACTGGTTCTACCCGGGAGGCATCTTGACCGGCCCGGCCGGGACCGTCGAGTATGCTCGGAGCGCCGGTTTTTACTATGTCGTCTGCGCTCGACTCTGTAACGCCTTTAACTTCAGTCGCTTCACCCGGGCCATCGGATCCGCCATCGCCGTTTCCTGGCTGGCCACTCTGGCTGTCCTCTACTGGGGGCCCTTGCAGACCCTGTTTGGGGTGGTGCCGCTGGCTCCAGAGCACCTCGCGGCTCTGACCCTGGTCTCCCCATCGGTGTTGCTTTGGGGTCGTATCTGGCGGACCCGCACGAACTGATCTGCGTCATAGTTTATTGGGCGAATGAGGGATTTACTAGGGACATGAAAAGGACGACCGTTATCATTCTGGGGGCCGGACCGGCCGGCCTGTCAATCGGCTACCAGTTGGCTCGCCGCAATATCGACTTTATGATTCTTGAACGCGGTAAGGTAGCCGGCGAGTCCTTCTCGCACTACCCCAACAACATCTTTTTTGGACCTTGGGTCAATAACACCCTGGACGGCTCGCGCGTGGCCTGGAACTGGCTATTGCGGCGCTCCACCCAACCGGCTTACACCTGGTATCTCCAGGAATATGCGCGTCGACAGGCTCTGCCGATTCATTACCGGGTGCGGGTGGAAAAGGTGGAGAGGGATGCCGAGGGTTTTCTGGTGACCACCTCCCAGGGTCAATATCGTTCCGTCCTGGTGGTCAACTGCACCGGTTACTTCAGTACGCCAAATGTGCCTAATTATCCGGGTCAGGATGACTCGCCTGTGCGCACAATCCACACCTGCCAGTATCAGACTATCGATGACCTTCGACGCATGACCAATCTGAAGTCAGGACGCGTGCTGGTGGTGGGGGCTGGTTTGAGCGCGGGCGAGATGATTATGGACCTCCATAAGAATGGCTATCAGGTGGCTCTGAGTCATCGCGGTCAGTTGACCTTTGGTCCTTCGCCGATGATGGAGGCCCTGCTTTCGCCCTTCTCCTGGCTGGCCGAGCGGGCTGCCTTGAAGATGGGTTTGCGTCTCAACTCCAATCCCCCAATGGCGGGCGGAGAGACCCGCCGCCTGATCGATTCCGGTCAGGTGCCCACTTTCCCGGCCATCGACCAGTTTTGCGGCAACAGCATTCGCTTCGTGAACGGCCAGGATGCGCGCTTTGATGCCGTGGTTTGGGCCACCGGCTATCGCTACACCCTGGATCATCTGCGTGAGTTGCTGCCCGATGGGGCGGTGCAGCTATCTGAGATGGAGGCTCTGGCCGTGCCTGGCCTGTACTTCCTGGGCCTGGATCAGCAGCGCACCTACCGCAGTCGGTTCTTACGAGGCATTCGCTCGGACGCCCGCCGTCTGGGTCAGATTCTGGCTGCCCGGCTGGCACGGACCGTTCCCCCGCCCGAGGTGGAGGATAGTCTGTTTGACCTGGATTCGCTCCCTCAACTGGTTGCGACCAACTGAACTCCGAGCAGGCTGCTCGGGAATTGGCCGAGAAGGTTCGGCTTGTGTTAGAACACTTGCCGGACCATCTTCGTGATGAGCTGTTAAGATATTACCTGGCCCAGGATGAGAGCCTCCCACTGCAAGACGCTTTGCGAGCTTTGCTCGAGGCCTGCGTGGCCAGTCTTCGGCCTCATCAGGTTGTAGCTGTGGTTCCTCTGGTGGAAAGTTGGCTGGCGATCACCTCGACCGGCCTGGTGTATCGCGGCCCCGCCCAGCCCAAAGCGGATTTTGGCCAGCCACCCCACAGTCGCGAATTGATGCGTCAACAGCTTAGCTATCCCAACAAGGGAGGCGTGGGCTGGCTTTGCGTCTATGGCAGCGAGGCTGATTCAGAGCTGGCTCTCAAGTTTCCGCTTTGGGGTCGGGTCGCCCAACAGCTGGTCAATCGAGCCTGCTATCAGGAACGCCATCAATCCTATCAGGCTTTTGTCGAAGCGGCCGTTGACGCCATTATCAAGATTGACTTCAAGGGTATCATTCATCTGTTCAATCCGGGCGCGACCAGGATGTTTGGTTACGCTCCGGAGGAGGTGATTGGGCAGAACGTCAGTCTGCTTATGGCTCCGCCCTATTCAGTGGAGCACGACTCCTATCTTCAGCATTATCGTTCCACGGGCGAGAAGAAGATTATCGGCATCGGTCGGCGCGTGCCGGCCCGACGCAAGGACGGCAGCATTTTTCCCGCCCACCTGGCCGTCACCGAATATCAGCGTGGCAGTGAGCGGTTCTTTATCGGCACCCTGCGTGATCTGTCGGATTTCGTCGAGGCGCGCAGTCGAGCCGTGGTGGAGGAGCGCAAACATCTCTCCCGTGAGTTGCACGATTCGGTATCTCAGGCTTTGTTCGGAATCGTGCTGGGCACACTGGCCATCAAGAACGCGTTGGGTAGCGCGGACCCGGCTAAAGAGGCAGTCGACTACGTTCTGCATCTGGCCGAATCGGGTCTGGCCGAGATGCGCACGCTGATTTTCGAGTTGCGCCCGGAGTCCTTGGAGTCGGAAGGGCTGTTGGCCTGTTTGCGCCGTCAGACCGAGGCTCTGGCTAAACGCTACAATATCGAAGTCGTAATGGAGCGGTGCGACGAGGAACCGGCACTTGATCTGCCCGTCAAGCACGAAGTCTACCGTGTTGTCATGGAATCCTTGCACAATGTGGTGAAGCACGCCCAGGCCCGGCGCTGTACGGTCGAAGTGACCCGCGAGCCCGGAGAGTATCTGGTCGTGATTAGCGATGAAGGCAAAGGGTTTGACCTCAGCGCTGTCTCTCCCCATCGCGTGGGCCTCTCCTCGATGCGCGAACGAGTGGCTCAACTCGGCGGTCGCCTGAAGATCGAGACAGCACCCGGCCAAGGAACGCGGGTGCTGGTGTGGCTGGCGGCTTCCAGCGAAAAGCCTACAAGCTCAACAGACGCACACTGACCTTGGTTTTGGGAGAAAGCAGTTCGCTGAGTTCCGTGATGAGGTCGGTGGAAGTGATGATTCCCGTGAGTTCACGGTCTCGAGTGACCAGTACGCGGTGGATTTGACCCTGCAGGAAATACTCACAGACCACGGAGAGCGGCGTGTCCTCTTCCACTGCATAGACGGCCGGAGTCATGATATCGCGCACGGTAAGATGTGTACGGTTGCCTGCCAGTTCGTGGAAACCACGAGGCAGGTGGCTACCAGAATTCCAATACTGAGAGGCTTCCAGGTCCGGATCACTCTCCAGCCCTCCTTGGTAAACCAGGTCATAAATAGAAACGACCCCCACCGGAAACCCGTGCCGGTCCAGCACTGGCACTCCCGAGATCGCGTGGTCTCGGAGAAGTTTGCTCAGGGTTTCCACAGTGGTGGTCTCGGTGACAGCATAGACTTCCCGGGTCATAATGTCTTTAGCGGTTTTCATCTTTTCTCTCCCTGAGGTCCATTTGATATATTTAGAGCCTAATCGAGGCCGAAATGGGCTACTATGATTTAGCTCAGGTAGCAGGGTGGTTTGAGACGGCTACGAAATGGCGGGCGATGCCTATTACGCTCCTGCTTGTTGACGATCATACGCTGGTCCGCCAGGGCCTGCGTTTGTTGTTGTCTCAGGACCCGGAAATTTCCATTGTGGGCGAGGCTGCCAATGGTTTGCAGGCGCTCGAGCAAGTGGCTCAGCTGCAGCCTCAGGTGGTGTTAATGGATTTGATGATGCCCGAGATGGACGGTGTCACGGCCATTGCTCAGCTGAGAAGAGATTTTCCCGACACCGAAGTGATTGCCCTGACCAGTGTCCTGGAGGACGCCTCGGTCATTTCGGCCGTGCGCAACGGAGCCATTGGGTATCTCTTAAAGGACATGCAGGCCACCGAGCTGTTACGCTGCATCAAAGCGGCAGCCGCTGGCCAGGTGCAGCTCGCTCCTGAGGCGGCTTCTCGTCTCATGCGCGAGCTTCGATTTCAGGAAGAGGCCCCCGCGCTAACCGATCGTGAACAGGAGGTGTTAGAACTGGTCTCCAAGGGCCTTTCCAACGCCCAGATCGGTGAGAACCTGTGCATCGGCGAGAAAACCGTCAAAACTCACGTCAGTCGGTTGCTGCAAAAGCTCAATGTACGTAGTCGTACCCAGCTGGCCGTGCACGTCTGGCAGCGCGCGCCTCGCTAAACCTCCGCCGCCACCTCTTGCAACCGGGTGATCATGACCGGGCAGGGCGAGTGTCTGGCCAATTTTTCGGAAACGCTGCCCAGAAGCAGACGGGGAAGTCCTGTGCGGCCATGGGAGCCAACAACGATCAAATCGGTCTTTTCATGCTGCACTTCTTCCAGGATTCGGTCGGCCGGGGGGCCGGCAGTCAGGACCTGGGTGGTCACGCAGCAGCCTTCCTGGCGAAGCTGGTGAGCCCGACTATCGAGGTAGGCCTGAGCGTCTCGTCTCAAGTCCACCAGCATTTCGGGGTCGACTTCGCCGGGATAAATCGGCGTGGCGATTTCTTCGACCGTCACCAGCTTGAGCTCGGCATTGAAGGCGCGAGCCATGAAGCTGGCCGACTGCAGAGCGGCTTCTGAATGGCGCGAGCCGTCGAGTGGAACTAAAATCTTGAAAAACATCGATAGGTCCTCCTTGCATTCATAGTAGGGGACGGGTGAGACTCAAATTATGACCTGGATCATACAGGGCTGTGCCGGGGGGTCCGACTAAAGTCGGACCCTTAATCCGACCGCCGGGGGGCGCGGCTCCAAGCGTGGCTTTGCTACTCTTGTTTGCATGAATCAGAGCGTTGCCATTTTGGGCTTCGAACCCGCGCTGCAAAGCGCGCTGCGTTCTCTGTTGAGCAGAGAACCTGGCCTGGAATTGGCCGAGGAGGCCGCTCAGTCACCGGATATCTTGCTGGTTGCACCGACCAGCGTGGAATGGGTGACGCAGTTGCGAAGCCTTTATCCCAAAGCTCGCATCGTCGCCATGGTCGAATGGCATCGACGCTCTCATTTTTCTGAGGCGACGATCGACCAGTTTGTGGACGGCCTGGCCGGCTACCAGAACTTGCTCCAGCAGGTTCGCTCGCGGGACTGAGATCGGCCGCTGGGCAGACCAGTTTGATTTCGTGGCCCTGGCAGCTTAGTTTCACTGTGGGTGAGAGGTTCCTCAGTAGCTCCAGCGTCTGCTTGCCCGGTCCCCGCGCCGGATCTAGAATGTAGACATTGTTCTGGGAGTCGCGACTTAGGGGCAGCAGCCGCACGTCCGAGACTCCGCGGCGGCTGACGCTGACCTTGACCAATAGCCCCTCGCGGTCGTCTTCGTGGCCCGGCTGATCAAAAGCGGATTGACCCACCGAGTAGAGGATGGCTCGTCCCCGATAGATTTCAAGACCTTGCAGACAATGCGTGCCGTGCCCGTAGACCAGATCCGCTCCAGCATCCAGCGCTAGATGGGCGAATTTGCGTTGATAGGCTTCGGGAATTCGCAGGTTCTTTCGCCTTCTGCGGGGACCATATTGCACGGCTGTAGCGCCGTCTCGGTTGTGCTGGCTTACGATGACCACGTCCACCCGCTTGCGCAGTTCCGTCACATCTTTCTGCAGTCTGCGCAGGTCCTCGGAATCGATCCCGACTCCGTCCTGAGAATGCAAGGCGGCCACTCCCGTTCTCTGAGGTCCAGCCAGCTGCTGGTCGGCGCGATACCAGCGCGCGGTGTACTGGAGGAATCCAAAACGAATTCCGGCTCGCTTCAGGATGGCAGGGCGGTGAGCTTCCTCGAGACTGTGTCCGGCCCCAACATGCGCGATCCCGGCCTTCTGCAGTAGGTCCAGGGTTTGTTCGATGTTGGCGTGACCGTAAGCCACATTGTTGGCCAGCCCCACCACCGCGATTCCGGACGCGCGCAGCGCCACCAGCGCACCCGGGCCGGGATGAGTCCAACCGACCTTGTCCGGAATGTCGCCCTGGGGTCCTTGCGAGTCGACCAGCATTCCTTCCAGGTTGGCGTAGACCAGGTCTGCCTTGGAAAGCTCTTTACTCAGGCCGGCCAGAGCGGTTCGAGGATCGGCGCGACGGCTGTGAATCTGGAGATCGCCAAGCAATATCAGGGTGGGTGGCCTGGCCGGGACCGGTCTGCTGAGAAGCAGAGCACAGGCCCAGGTGAGCGGAAGGAGCCAGCGGGAAGGCTGCATTACTTCCGTCTATCCAGTTCGGGCTTGAGCCAGCGGAGGGCTTGGCTGGGGCTCGGTCCCGAGGCGGGCATCAGATCAATCACCTGCTTGGCGGTCAGGCTTGGCCTCCGACTGATGAGTGACTCCCCAATGTGGAGGCCAGGCTCGCTTGGGCACAGGCATCGTCTCAAAGCCGTAGGGTCATTTCGATGCAAGGGCTTTCTCGATCGGCCTGTCGGATCACGTTCAGGTAAGGCGACAGAGCCGCGCCGGCCCACTTGGAAAGCGAGTCGATATGGCGTATCTGCAGGGTCGTAACCGCTGATTGAACGGGCGTGTCGGCCATAAAACCTCCTCCCAGTCTCGAAGCTTGCTTGGAGGAAGGTTTGCACGAATCCAGGCCCGGTCCTCCCTCCGCCCTGCTTGGAGGCCCTTCAAGGCTCCTGGTTTCGGGTCGCCGCTTGCGGGGTGACCGAAGCCCCAGGGAGAGTAGGTGATTTGAGCTATTCGGCCTGGTCTATATGGCCCGTTCTCGGCTTTCACTCCCAAGTTCCGTTCGATAGAAATCGAGGGTTCCACGAGAATGTTAAAAGGTTGCGTTCCCTCGATCCCGACCGCCCGATTATGACATGGATCATACTGATGAAGGCCGAGTTGCCGTAGTCTGGGGTGCAATCGAGGAGGAAATTCATGAACTATACCGACCTGGAGCGCGAAGGCTCCGAGACCTACGATGACGATACCGTCCGTGGTTTCGTATTCTTTACCGTGTTTTGGGGGGCGGTGGGAATGCTGGCCGGGTTGTGGGCCGCGCTGGAACTGGCTTTCTGGCAGTGCAATCTCGAGAGCCCCTACCTGACCTTCGGACGTTTGCGACCGCTACATACCAACGCCGTGATCTTTGCATTTGGCGGAAACGCGATCTTTGCAGCGGTTTACTACAGTGTGCAGAGGCTTTGCCGCACGCGCACGGCTTCCAATTTGCTTTCTAAAATTCACTTGTGGGGTTGGCAGTTGGTGATCGTCTGCGACGCCCTCTGTCTGGTTAACGGATACACGGACGGCAAAGAGTATGCCGAACCGGTCTTTGCTGTCGACCTGATGATTACCGCGTGTTGGGTCATCTTCGCGGTCAACTTCTTTTGGACTCTGGCGCGCCGCCGTGAAAAGCATCTTTACGTGGCCATATGGTTCTATATCGCCACTATTATTACCATCGCGGTGCTGCACCTGGTCAATAATCTGGCCATCCCGGTGACCCCGCTCAAGTCTTACATCGTCTGGTCGGGCGTCCAGGATGCTCTGATTCAGTGGTGGTACGGCCACAACGCG
>JAFEBA010000009.1:10279-55847 GCA_018266105.1 bacterium
CTGGGCCGGTCCTCACCATCTGCTCTACACCGCCCTGCCAGACTGGGCTCAGACCCTTGGCATGTGCTTTTCGCTGATGCTGATCGCTCCGTCCTGGGGCGGTATGCTCAATGGTTTGCTGACTTTAAAGGGGGCTTACGATAAGGTCCGCGTCGACCCCATCCTGAAGTTCTTCGTGGTGGCCATCACCTTCTACGGTATGTCTACTTTTGAAGGCCCGATGCTCTCGATTCGCTCCGTCTCCGCCCTCGGTCACTACACCGACTGGATTGTCGGTCACGTGCACGGCGGCGCCCTCGGCTGGGTCGGTTTCTCCGTCTTCGCAACCCTCTACTACATGGTCCCGCGGCTGTACAATACCAAGCTCTGGTCCACCAAGTTGGCCACCATTCACTTCTGGATCGCCACCATCGGCATCGTGCTCTATATGGTCTCGATGTGGATCACCGGCGTAACCCAGGGCCTGATGTGGCGCGCCTTCAGTCCCGACGGCAGTCTGACCTACAGCTTCGTGGAAACCACCAAGATTCTCTTTCCTTACTACATGGTGCGCGCCCTGGGCGGTGCACTCTACCTGTCGGGCCTGCTATTGATGGCCTACAACCTGGTGCGCACGGCTGCTTCCGGTCGCGCCGTGAATCCGCCGGTCCCCACCGAATCGGTGCGGCCGAGCCGTCTCTCGGAGCAAGTATGAAGAAGGATCATCGCTGGCTTGAAAGCCAGGGAGTTTTGATGTCGGTTCTTGTCACTGTGCTGGTGCTGGTGGGAGGAATCGTGGAAATCGTCCCTCTCTACTACGTTCGTAGTTCCGTGCCGCCTATCGAAGGAGTCAAGCCTTACACGCCTCTGGAGTTGGAAGGTCGCGACATTTATGTGCGCGAGGGTTGCTACAACTGTCACAGTCAGATGGTGCGTCCCTTCCGCGACGAGACCGAGCGCTACGGACCCTATTCCAAGGCGGGCGAGTTTGTTTATGACCATCCTTTTCAGTTCGGATCCAAGCGAACTGGACCGGATCTTCATCGGGTCGGTGGCAAATATCCCGATTCCTGGCACTACTATCATATGCGAAATCCTCGCGAGATCGTTCCCGGCTCGGTGATGCCGAAGTACACCTGGCTGCACGAGAATGCTCTGGATACTTCGTTGACCAAGCGCAAGATGGAAGTTTTGCGCAAACTGGGTGTGCCTTACACCCAGGAAGAAATCGACGGCGCCAAGGCAGCCATCGACAAGCAGGCCGGGGAGATCGCCGGGCGTTTGACCGAGCAAAAGGTCGAAAACGTGCAGGCGGACCGCGAAATCGTGGCCCTGATCGCCTACTTGCAGCGCCTGGGGGGTGACATTCACTGGCGGGAGGCTCAGCAGCAATGAACGACTTCTCCTGGATTGCTCCGCTTAAGGAAGCGGTTCTGCTGTTGTTCTTTCTAGTCTTCAGCGGGATCATCGTCTACGCCTGGCGCGTGCGAGATCTCGATGAACTGGCCAGTCTACCCTTTTGCGACGAGGAGGTCGCCCGATGAGCGCACCTATTTTAGACCATTCGGTTGATGGTATTGAAGAACTGGATAACCCGCTGCCGCGCTGGTGGCTCTACCTCTTCTATCTCACCATCATCTTCTCGGCTGGTTACGTGGTTTACTACCCCAGCTTCTGGTTCTGGCCCGGCACGAGCGGTTGGAGCCAAGAGAAGCAGTGGTCGGACACGAAGATCGTCAAGACCGCCTCGGCCGCTGTGGAAGTGAGTCTGAGCGCCCTGGCCGCCAAGCCTGAGGTGCTGGATGCCGGCAAGAAGGTCTTTATGAGCACCTGCGCGTCCTGCCACGGCAACAATGCTGAAGGGAAAATCGGTCCCTGTCTGACGGATAGCACCTGGAAGTACGGGAACGAGGATAAGGTCATTCTGGAAACCATTAGCAAAGGTCGTCCCGGCGGTATGCCCGCCTGGGGAACCTTCCTGAAGCCCGACCAGATTACCTCAGTTGCCGCCTACATTCATAGTATTGGTAACACCACGGCGACACCGGCCAATGCTACCACTCCCGCTGCTGCCACACCGGCTGCAGCGGCTACGCCCACGGCCACTCCGGCCGCAACCACGGCCACTCCGATCGAGGAGAGCAAATGAATCTCCCTGGCAGCTCCTTCACTGCAGCTCGGAGGAAGATTTATCCGCGCGCAGTGCACGGTCGCTATCGGAATCTGCGCAACGGGATCAGCCTGGCTCTCCAGGCAATCTTGTTCGGAGTGCCGTGGCTGCAGTGGGGGGGACGTCAGGCCATTCTGGCCGACTTACCGGGACGCAAGCTCTACCTTTTCGGGTTGGTGCTGCACCCGCAGGACACCTATTTCTTACACCTGTTGTTGATTCTGGCGGCGGTTACGCTCTTCTGCGTGAGTGCCCTGGCTGGACGGATGTGGTGCGGCTATGCCTGTCCCCAAACGATTCTGAGCCAGGCCTTTATCATGGTCGAGCGATGGTGGGAGGGCGATCGCGCCGCCCGCATCCGTCTGGACAAGGCGGGTTGGACCATCGCCAAACTCACTCGCAAGCTTGGCAAGTGGGTTTGCTGGTCAGCAATGGGGGGCTATCTGGGGGTGACGGCGGCTGGCTATTTCTTCCCAATCCGCCAGCTAACCGTCACCCCCAGCATCGTCCTGACGGTGATCTTTTTCGCCGTCTGGAGCCTTTTCGAGTTCGGCTACTTCCGCGAGCAGTTCTGCTCCTACGTGTGTCCCTATGCACGTTTTCAGGGGGCCATGCTGGACGACGAGAGCCTGGTGGTGGCCTATGATCAAAGTCGAGGCGAGCCTCGGGGCAAGCTCAAAAGCAGCGGCCGCGGCTCCTGCATCGATTGCACCGCTTGCGTGCAGGCATGTCCTATGGGAATTGATATTCGCACCGGACTTCAACTCGAATGTATCGCCTGTGCCGCCTGCGTGGACGCCTGCGACGAGGTCATGGACCGAGTCGGACAAGAGCGCGGTTTGATCCGATATACCACCTACACCGGTCAGGATCCCAACCCTTTCAGGCCACGGGTGGCCATTTACTTGGGCTTGATCACAGTGCTGGGTTCGCTGCTCGTCTACCTGCTGGTGAACCGCTCGCCATTGGCCCTGGATGCAGTCCGAGTGGTGTCCCCGGGTGGTCAACTGGCCGTCACCACCCCGGATGGCCACATCAGCAACGTCTTCAAAGTTCATCTTATCAACCGTCTGGCTTCCCCTCAGACCGTGAATCTGCAAGCTGAGGGTCTCCCGGGCGCGGACCTGCTGGGAGTCACCAATCCAATTCAGCTGGAGCCCGGTCAGGTGATGGAAGCTCAAGTGATGATGCTGTTGCCGCCCGGCCAGCATCACGGAATCCGTCCCTTTAGTTTCCGGGTGGGCAACACCCGCAAGGAGGCAACCTTTGTCGTACCCTAAACCCTGGCCAACCGCCATTGTGGTCAGCCTGACCATTTTCATCACCGTCCAGCTCTCCCTGGTTCGTCTGGCGGCCAAAGGCTTTGAGGGCCCGGATGACGTCAACTATTATAAAATGGGCCTCGAATATAGTAAGGAACTGGAGCGACAAAAGGTCCAGCGCCGCAATGGGTGGCATCTTGAGGTTTTGCGCCACAATCCGCTGGAGTGCCGCATCCTGGACCGAGACGGGCGTCCCCTGGAGGATGGCAAACTGGATGTGACCTTTAAGCGTCCCGCTACTCGCATTCAAGATCAGGCTCAGCAGGCAACCTGGCAGAACGGGGCTTTCCAGGCTCAATGGAAGCCGGCCCCGGGACCCTGGCTGGTCGATTTTCACTTTCTTTGCCGCGGCCAGGAATTTCGTAGCCGGCAGCGCTGGAGCATGCTGTGAGCTGCAAGCATTGCGGCCAGGATAGCCAGGGCGCGGAGTTCTGCTGCCGGGGCTGCCAGGCCGCCTATTCGCTGGTTCATTCCTTAGGTCTGGATATTTATTATCAGTATCGGGACGCCTCGGCTCCGGTGGAGGAGGCGGCCAGTTTGGCCCTCTACCGCGATCCGGAGGTTGCACAGGGACTGCTTTTCGAGGGTGAGTATCACTGCTTGCTGGATGGTCTCCACTGCGCTGCCTGCGCCTGGCTGGTGGAGCGAGCCCTGGGTCAGATGCCGGGTTTGCAGTCCGTGCAGGTCAACTACAGCACTCAGCGCTTGCGTTTTCAGCCCGAATCTTATGAGCAGTTATTGCCGGCCCTGGAGCGGGTTCAGCAGCTAGGTTACCGGGCCATCCCCTACGATCCCAATAAGAACGAGCGGCCCCGGGCTCGGGCAGACCGAATGCTGTTGATGCGCTTTGGGGTGGCCGCCTCGGCCGCCGGCAATGTCATGTTGGCGGCTCTGGCTCTCTATTCTGGGGCCGACCTTGATCAGGCCTACCGCCCACTCTTTCAAAAACTGAGTTTTGTGCTTTGCCTGCCGGTTGTCTTCTTCTCGGCCGTGCCCTTTTGGACAGGTGCCCGCAATGCGCTGCGCCAGCGCCGGCTAACCACGGACGTTTCCATCTCGCTGGGCCTGGGAGTGACCTTCCTTTATAGCCTGGTGGCGACCTGGCTGGGCCGCCAGCACGTCTACTTTGATACCGTCGCCATGTTTGTTTTCGTGCTGCTTTTGGGGCGCCTGTTAGAGGGAGCTGCCCGCTCCAAGGCGGGACTGGCGGTCGAGCGCTTGCTTTCTCTGCAAGACCACAGCGCCTGGTGTTGGAACGGTGATACCTACGAGGAAATTCCGGCGGACCGACTCAAGCTAGGTGATCGGGTCCAGGTTCGGGCCGGAGCCCGAGTTCCAGCCGATGGGCGGGTGCTCAGCGGGCGCTGCTCGGCCGACGAGTCTCACCTAACCGGGGAGTCCCAGCCGCGCTGGCTGCAGCCCGGAGATTCCGTCTACGGCGGCAGTCTCTGTCTGGACGGGGTGCTGGAGGTTGAGCTCACCCAGTTGGGCGGTACCAGTCTGCTGGCGCAGGTGGCCCGGATGGTGGAAAGCGCCCAGTGCACCCCGGCTCCGATCCAGCGCGCCGCCGACCGATTGGCGGGAGTGCTTTTGCCGCTCATTCTTTTGCTCTCGGCGCTGACCTTGGTTCTTACTCACGACCTGGACCGCTCGCTGGCGGTCTTGATCATCACCTGCCCCTGTGCCTTGGGCATTGCCACCCCTCTGGTGGTGAGCCTGGCCGCCGGTGTTGCCGCCCGTCACGGCGTTCTCTTCCGAGACGGATTGACCATCGAGACGGCCCGCCAGGTCACTCATGTTGTGCTGGACAAGACCGGGACTTTGACTGAGGGCCGCCTGCAGTTGGTAGACGGCCCTCAGGACCAGCGTTTGCTCTGGGCCGCCAGCCTGGAGGCTCCTTGCCAGCATCCTCTGGCCGCAGCTCTGCGACGGGCCTGCCCGGAGCCTTTACTCCAGGTGGAGGACTGGCAACTGACAGCCGGTCAGGGTGTGCAGGGGCGAATCGGCGACCGTTTCATGCGGCTGGGCAGGGCCGAGTTTCTGGGGCGGCCTGAACTGGCCGGCGACACCACCAGCGTGTGGTTAGAAGTGGACGGTCAGATCTCCGCCCAGTTTGGATTTCAAGACCAACTGCGGCCGGAGGCCGCCGATTTTGTGGGTTACCTGCAGTCTCAGGGTCTGCAGGTCTGGCTGGCCAGCGGAGACCGGGCGGCGGTGGCTGAAAGTGTGGCTCGGGAGCTGGGCATCCGTCATGTGCGCAGCCAGTGCTTACCTCTGGACAAGGTTGAACTCTTGGAGCAACTCCAGTCCACAGGTGGAGTGGTTGCCTTCCTGGGCGACGGCATCAACGACGCGCCCGCCCTGCGCAAAGCCAACCTCGGCATCTGCGTGGCCAACGGCAGTGAACTGAGCTGGGAGGTTGCCGATATCGTTCTTTTGCGTCCCGGGCTGGCTCCAGCTGTGCTGGCCCTTCAGTTGGCCAGGCGGGCCTGGACTCATCTGACCGTCAATTTGGGTCTGGCCTTGGTCTACAACGCGGTGGCAATTCCCTCAGCTGCTCTCGGGTTGATCACTCCGTTGGTGGCGGCAGTGGCTATGCCGCTGTCTTCGCTGGTGGTGGTCGCCAATTCACTTTTGATCCTCAACTATAAGGAGAAGCATGGACGCGCTTTATTTTCTCATCCCGGCCGCCCTGGTGCTGTCGGCGTGCGGGCTCAGTCTCTTCATCTGGGCAGTGCGCCACGGCCAGTTTGACGACCTGGAAAGCCCCGCCTGGAAGATCTTTTTAGATGTTTGAAGCCTTCTTGCTGGGGTTTCTGGGCAGCTGGCACTGCGCTTTGATGTGCGGTGGCTTTCTCTGGGGCGCCCGACCCTGGCCCTACCTGGTGGGTCGATTGCTCGGCTATGCCTGCGTGGGAGCGGCTCTGGGCTGGGGGGGTCATTGGCTGCTGGGCTACCTGGGTAGCCGATTGCTGTTGGGCCTATCTGGACTGATGTTGCTCTTTATGGCCCGTGCCCGCGGGCCCGTTCAAGCCCAGAACAAAGCCACCCTGCTGGGGTTTGTGCTGAAGGAGCTGGGCCCCTGGCTGCGCGCTCCCGGGCCTCGCGCTCGATTCTTATTGGGCCTGGTCACGGCCGTGTTTCCCTGCGGCCTGCTATCGGCAGCCTGGCTGATGGCGATGAATCAGGGAACCCCGTCTCGAGCCGCAATCTCGATGGTGTGGTTTGCACTGGGCAGCACCCCTGGGCTGATGTTGCCCCGCTGGCTGGGCCGGTTGGGCGGTGCCATCGCTCCGGTCGCCCTTTATCTGGCCTCGGGCTGGATGCTGATGATGGCTCTCTGGCCCGAAGCCGGCCCTGGAGCCGGACCGCTCTGCCACTAGAGCTGTTACAGATTTGAAGAGCCCGATGGCTGAATAGCCCCTGCCAGTGCGCGGCTAGTTCACCAACTGATTGGACTTCGAGCCGCCCAACACCTGAACCAGACGCTTGGACAGTTGGCGAGTGGTGAATGGCTTGTTCAGGAGCGGAAGTGGCTTGCCGTCCAGGACCGGGGCTTGATCGGCAAAACCCGACATCAGCAGGATATGCGGCACCGAGGAGGCCAGTCGGCGAGCCAGTTCGACTCCATTCATGCCCGGAAGGACGATGTCGCTGAGCAAAAGGTCGAAAGCTCCCGGTCGAATCATGGTCAGAGCTTCTTCGCAGCTGCGCGCGGCCGTCACCTGGTAGCCTTGCAGAGTCAGCTGCCTCTCCAGCAAGCTGCGCAAGGCGTCCTGGTCTTCCACCAGCAAAATTTTAGCTCCCCTGACGGGCAGCTTGATCGCTCCGGAGCTGTCCATACGGGGCGCCACGGCCTCAGGGTCGAGAGGGAGCCAGATTCGAAAGCGCGTTCCCTGGCCTGGCTTGCTTTCGGCCATCATCAGGCCTCCGGCTCGACGGGCGATGCTTTCGCTCACCGCCAAACCCAGACCGTGCCCTTTGGTTCCCTTGGTTGAGAAGAATGGATCAAAGGCGCGGGCCAGGACTTCCGGGCTCATCCCCGTTCCCGTGTCGCGGACTTCGATGCAGACATAGGAAGCCGGTGGCAGACTGGCGGGCGGCGGCAACTCGTCGGTGAGCTCAATCGTAAATGTGCCACCGCTGGGCATCGCATCCGAGGCGTTGACCGCCAAATTCAGCAAGATCTGATCAAGGTCTCCGGGAACGACCCGAACCATGGCTGGTGAATCATGAAGCAGTACTACAAGTTCGATGCCACCCGCCAGACTGCGCCGAAGCATGGAAGTCAGGCCTCGAATGCGTTCGCTCAGATCCGTCAATTGGGGTGAGTCCAGTTTGGAGCGACTGAGTCTTAAGAGCTTTCCGGTCAGCTCCTTGGCCCGTTCCCCGGCATCCAGAATGTCGTTGGCGTCCTGCCAGCGCGAGTCTTCTTTCGGGAAGCTATCCCGCAGGCATTCGCTGATGCCCATGACCACCGTGAGCATGTTATTGAAGTCATGCGCGATTCCGCCAGCCAGCTGGCCGACCACCTCAATTTTTTGGGCGCTGAGAAGCTGATTTTCCAGTTTGAGCCTTTCGGTGGCATCGCGGACCACCAGCACGAGATAGCGTTCGCCGTCAAAAGACTGACAGATCCCGCTGGCTTCGATGGGTTGGTCGGTGCTGGCCTTGAGTTCAAAGGCGCTGCCTTCCTCCATTGGTTCGGGCCAGCGAATGCCGGTCAGCGGCCGAACTTCGGAAAGGCGGGGAAGGGAGGCTACATCCAGGGCCAGCAAACGCACGGCCGCCTGATTCCAGTCCAGAATCTTCAGGTTCTGGGCGGAAGCCACCAGAATCCCCTCGCTGCTGGCGTCGAGCAGAACTTTGAAGCGCGAAAGCTCACGGGTTCGCTGAGCCACCTTGGTATTCAGACTCTGATTGGCCTCTTCCAGGCCTGCCTGGGCCTCTCGCAATTGGCCCACCAATTCACGGTTTTGGTAGGCCAGCAGAGCGCTCCGTCGCTGCAGTCGGTGACTGCGCAGCCCGACTCCCAGCATGACCGCCCAGCAGATCGGCACCAGCCTGGCAATTCCAACTAATCCCGGTTCGATCGAGGTAAACGCGTGCAGGCACATGGGCACGAGCGAGCAGGTCAGGTAGAGCATCAGGGAAGGCAGGTGGCTGGAAGAGCTGGTGACGGAAGAAGCGGCTCCGCCAAGGATGAGAACGAATAGATACAGTTGAAGGCTCGGTTGCTCGGGAACCATCAGCCACAAACCGGCCAACCCGAAGGTGATCCCGTTCAGGGTAGCGCTCAGCGCGCGCAGAGTGGCCCAGAGCTTGTAGTGACGACGGCCCGCTCGGCGGAAGCCCCAGCACAATCCCAGACTGGTCAGGGTGGCCGTGATCAGACCGAGCCTCCAAGGAGCCAGCCAGATCAGCCCGGAGTTGCCCAGAACTTCAGTGACGAGCCAACCGATCAGGGGGAAGGAAAGAATGACCGGGGGCAAGGTCTGATAGTTTGCCTCCAATAGCTCCCAGCGAACTTCCTTCGGCAAGGACTCCATGCTGAAAGCAATTCGTTAACAAAGCTTAAAGACCTGGACCGATCAGGAAATATAGGGACTACCCCCGGTTCATTTGTACCGCTTTGGTCCAGCTATTCGGCCTATCCTTGCGAGCGGGCCACGATTGCGGCCTCGTGCCTGGCTTTGAGCTGGTCCAGAAGCCTGGCATTGTGGCTTGCAAACCAGCTGTCCGGGGCGTAATGCCGAAAAGCGCCGGCCAACCCGTAGACCAGAGTTCCTCCGAAAACCCCACCGTGGGTTAAAGCCAGCAGATCGGTGCCCTGCACCCCGTCCAGGCAGGCCAGGCCCAGGGTCGCCACTCCAGTGCCCAGCATGGTGCTGAACAGCGACAGGCGCCCGTGTGCCTGAGGGGGATTGCTGACGGCTTCTTGTAGAGCTCTTTCCACCCGAACTCTCAGCTGCTGCAACCATTCTCGAAAGGCCTGGTCACGCACCAGGCTCAAGCCGCTGATGTCAGCGACCAGGTGGGAGGCGTCAGCCACCACCACCGCTCCCGGAATGCGAAGTTGTTCATTGATGCTGGCCAGTACGGCACCGTGCTTCACGGGCAGGATCCGGTCCGGCCGGAGCTGCTCTTCCACCATCACAATCAGTTCTCCGGTGTGCAGTGGCAGGCAGACCGGCCGCGTGCCCCGTTCGCCCATGAAGGTGTTTCCAATCGTCTTTCCAGCTTGATAGTTCAAATTCTGCAGCGGTCCCTGTCCCAGTCTCATGTAGCGCCCTTGCGAGACCGTTCCGTCAAAGAGCCCCGGGGGGCTTTGCCATTCTAGTTGCTCGGGTTGCTCAATCCAGTCGGAAAAATAAGCGATATCGCCCCCTCCAGGAGGTTTGAGCAGGATTGATGAGCTCTCCCCCTGTTCGTAACGGTCCATCAGCAGAGGCTTGGACACGCTGGTCTGCAAGTCGGCTGGATAGAGAGGGGTGGAGGGCGTCTCATCGATCCAGTGCTTTCCACGCAGATCTTGGTCAGAATTGAGGATCCAGCCGTGTTCCAAAAGGTGCACCGGAACAGGGCAGTATTGCAGAGGATAGCTTAAGAGTTGAGCCAGATCGGGTGGGTTGGAACGAAGCTGAAGAAAGATTCCGAGGCTGCCTCCCTGGGGCGGAAGCATCGGTTTCAATCTGGGGGTCTTTTGCTCCCCGGCCAGCAATGACACCTGGGGCCGCTTTTCTGGCGAGTCCCATTCGCACAACAGCAGCTGAACGGGTTGCTTCTCCATGAGGGCCGCCAGCGAGCGAGCTAGCAGACCCTGGCCGTCCTGGCCGAGAACTTCCTGGGCGTTTCGCTCAAGCAAGTCGGTCGGTTTGCATTGTTGAGCCACGAACCAGAAGTCGCTCCCTTTGTGAATGAGGTAGATGGCCCGGGCTTCAAGGGCGACAAAGGCTTGAACCAGGGACAGCGCCCAGTGGTCCGGGTGATAGCTGGCGTGCCTGGCCAGCTTGCCCAGGGCGTCTCGCAGCGAGAGGGTAAATCCACCGTGGGAATGGCTGAAGCAGCCATCTAACTGTGCTTCCAGAAGTTGATCCAGCTCCCTCAAGGTCCACTGTTCTCCAGACGAACGGAAAACCTGAGCTGGTGGCGCTCATTCACTTTGCTTCCCTCTCCTTTGCGAGCTCCCCGGGCGCCCAGCAGGATGTCGAAGTTCACTGATTTGCTGTCTTCGTCACAATGAATCTCAAAGCTTTCGATGCTCTGGCCCAATATCAGATGTTGAATGGAGCCCGGGTTGCTGCTCGGGTCGTCGTTCACCAGGCTGGACAACTGGCCAAACGGGTTCACATAGGGGGCACCGGCCGGAGCGTAGAGCTGCTTGACCAGCAAACCCGGGTTGGATCGGGTGGCATAGATCACCAGGTAGCGGTCCCAGAGGGGGACGGCCGAGTCCGGCGCAAACGAGCTGGCAGCCGACCAGTTTTGCAGGCTGAAGCAGCAGAGGGCGTGGCGTGCTACGCTCACTCCCTCTGCATTGGTCGCGTTGCGACTGAGCGTCTCCAGGCTGGTGTAATCCGAACGCATCAGGTCGTTACGGATGGCCAGTAGGATCCGTCGCCCTTCGCCTTCAATCCCCGCTCGAAGCTGCCCCTGCATGGAGACCCGGGCTCCCCACTGGAATAGCTGGAAGCAGACCAGCAGGGCCAGGCTGAGGACCAGAGCTGAGACCGAGACTTCAACCAGCGTAAAGGCCCGCCTGTTCAAGGAGTGACCAGCCTGGACAGATGGGTTTCAAGACGGCCCTGGCCATGACGTGTGCTCCCGGCCGGGACATTCCACCAGACGTGCACGTCCATGTAGTAGATTGGCTTTTGTCCCGCCGTCATCACGGTCGGTTGGGAGCTGATGCGATAGACAAACTCGGTGGCCGCCGAGGCATCATGGGTGTAGAGTCGCACACTGCGGTCCATACCAGGATGGTCAAAAATCTTCTTTTGCACGCATTCCTGGAGCAAGCTGTCGGCCAGGTTGAGTCCGGCCGAGGTGTCTCCGGACTTATCTGAAGTGCCGATCAGGCGGATGAAGAGCACTCCCAAGAAGACCAGGATGAGGGTGATCAAGCCCAGCGCCAGGACCGTCTCCAGGATGGTGAAACCTCTAGAATTCTCGACCTTCACGCCCCCGCGCTTTGCTAATGCCCCCACTCAGGTGGCTTCGGGCTTGGCCGGGGGAAGCCTATCCCAGGGAAGCCGAAATTTTGGCCAGAGTGACTTCGTCATGGTGAGCCATGCTGGGGTCAAAGGTGCGATGGCAGTTGCGCCCCGAGCGCTTGGCCTCGTAGAGGGCCTGGTCGGCCGCCAGAATCAGGTCATTCCAGCTTTGCATCCAGGGTTCGCGCTGAGCCAGCCCCAAACTGGCTGTCACTTTATGGGTCTGCTCACCATAGACCACCTGGCCGGCCGAGATTGCGGCCACGATCCGCTCCGCGAATTCTCCACCACCCTTGGCGTCAGTGTCGGGGCAGATGACCAGGAATTCTTCGCCTCCAAAACGGCAGGCATAGTCGGAAACACGCGCGGTTTTGCGCAAAACATCTGCCGCATATCGTATAATTTCGTCGCCTGTATCATGCCCGAAGTTGTCGTTATACTTTTTGAAATAGTCCAGATCGACCATGATCGCACTCAAGGGCCGATCCTGTCGTTGTGAACTGGCCCAATGCGCACCCAGTTCTTGAACTGCAAAGCGGCGGTTGGGCAAACCCGTCAGGGTATCGCTGAAAGCCATCGTTTCCAGGCGGCGATTGAGACCTTCCAGTTCTTCATTGCGGCGCTGCAAGTCTTGTTTGAGCTCAATCAGTTCCTGCAGAACTTGCTTCTTTTCCAGACAGGCCCGCAGGCGAGCCCCCAGCAAGGTCGGTTCGTAAGGCTTCATCAGATAGTCTTCGGCGCCCATACTGATACAGCGCACGGCCGCGTTCAGATCGTCCAGGGCCGTGACCACGATCACCGGGATATGTCTGAGTTCTTCCCGGAGCTTCAAGAACTCCAATACTTCGAAACCATCCATTCCCGGCATGCGGATATCCAGCAAAATCAGGTCGATGGACTGACAGGTGACGGTATCAATGGCCTGCTGGCCACTGTCGGCTTCTACAACTACGCAACCGCGTGCTTTCACCAACTGAGAAAGCATCAAACGGTTGGCTTTACTGTCATCTACGATGAGTACACGTTCGGACACCGTCAGATGTTCGGCTCATTAAGTTTTTGGCCCTGCTGCCGAGAAGGATGCTATGCAACAGATAGAGCTGGAGATCGAGCGCGAATTGTGCCGCCGAGCTCCTCCAGGCACGATTGCTTACGTGCTGCTGGCGGGTGTGCTGGCTTCCACCACAGATATTTTAAGTAAGCCGGGCACGGCCGGGATTTTTTTCCTGCTGGTGCTGCTCTCGGGGATGCGGTTCTGGCAGGTTCGAACGTACAGCGAGAAGGGCCGTCTGCGCTGGAGGCGTTTCTTTCGCGCCGGCGTGAGCGGCTGTGCCGCTCTCTGGGGGACGCTTTCGGCTTATCTGTTGGTGCTCTACGGTCAGGACTGGGAGCCCATGTTTATGTTGCTCATGACCGCCGGCATCGCCTCCGGCGGCAGCGTCTCACTGGCTCCTGACCCGGTCCTGGCCCGAATTTTTCTTTGTCTTTTGATCATTCCACCCGGTCTGGCCGCGGCCTGGCTTGTCTGGCCAGGGGTGGCGGCCGTGCTCTTGATCTATCTGATCTATCTCTCACGCCAAAGTCAGAAACAGTCTGAGTGGCTGTTGGAAGCTGTGCAGGCCGCTTACGCGGCCGAAGCTGCCAATCAGGCCAAGAGCGCTTTTTTGGCGACCATGAGTCACGAGATCCGCACGCCCATGAACGGCGTGATCGGGATGACCGGCCTGCTGCTGGATACAGCGCTGACCGAGGAGCAGGCTGATTACGCACAGACCATCCGAAACTCCGGCGAAGCTTTGCTCTATCTGCTCAACGATATCCTGGACTTTTCGAAACTGGAAGCTGACAAAGTCCAACTCGAGGAAATTCCCTTCGATCTCCGAGCCGCCGTGGAAGACGTGCTCGATTTGCTGGCGTTCAAAGCTCAAGAAAAGGGACTGGAGGTGGCTCTCTTAATGAGTCCCGATCTGCCCAACCGGGTGATCGGAGACCCTTGTCGCTTCCGCCAGGTGCTGTTGAATCTGGTCAGCAACGCGGTCAAGTTCACCGCCAAAGGTGAAGTGACGGTCAGAATCCGGGCCGGGGAACAGAGCGGCCAGGTCCTGTGCGAGGTCAGCGACACCGGCGAGGGCATCGCACCTGCAGCGCTGGATGGCCTGTTTGAGCCCTTTTCCCAGGCCGACTCCTCGACGACCCGTCGTTTTGGTGGGACAGGGCTGGGTCTGGCTATCTGTCGGCGCCTGGTACGGGCGATGGGTGGCGAGATTGCCGTGGTCTCGCAGCCCGGTCTGGGGTCGACCTTCGCCTTCACGGCCTCAATGCCCACCACCGGTGATGCAGTCCCGTTGCCCAGCAGTGAGGTGGCCGGACTGAGAGTGCTGGTGGTGGACGACAATGCCACCAATCGCAAAGTCTTTTACGAACAATTGCGGGCCTGGAATTGCGAGGTTCAGACTCTGGATGACCCCTGTCGGGCTTTGCCGTTGCTGCGTCAGCAGCAGGCCGCCGGCCGCCCCATCGAAGTCGCCTTGCTGGATTTTCAGATGCCCGGAATGGACGGAGGGCAACTGGCGGCCGAGATCAAAGCCGCCGAGGATCTGTCGCCGATTTCGCTTTTGTTGGTTACCTCCATGCCCAATCGCGGCGACCTGCAGGAGCTGCGTAGTTCCCCTTTTTCCGGTTATCTGACCAAGCCGGTGCGGCAATCTTCTCTGCTGGGAGCTCTGGCGGCCGTGGCGGGTCTCCGTCAGGATCCGGCTGCGTCGGTGCTGGTGGATGTGCATTCGCTCACCGAACAGCGGGTGCGGGCTCGGCAACGTATCCTGGTGGCCGAAGACAATGTGGTCAACCAGAAAGTGGCCGTACGCTTGCTTGAAAAGGCCGGCTACAATTGCGACGTGGTGAGCAATGGGCTTGAAGCCGTTGAGGCCATTCGTCAGATTCCTTACGATGCCGTCTTGATGGATTGTCAAATGCCCGAGATGGATGGCTATCAGGCCACCCGCGCGCTCCGCGAGATGGGCTGTACACTGCCCATTTTCGCGGCCACCGCCGGGGTGACCGTGGAAGAGCGGAGGCGTTGCGAAGAGTGCGGCATGGACGGCTTCGTGGCCAAACCAATTCAGGCTGAGCAGTTGCTGGATTTGCTGCAAGAGCGGTTACTGGGGGCGGAGCTGTCTCTCTGGCCCCGGGGAGTTGTGAGCGCCGAGCGGCTGCTGATTTCTCGTTTGGAACAGGTGACTGGCGGTGATCCGGAGTTTCTCCGGGAGATTTGCGAAACGTTCTGCGGCGAGCTGGAGGAGTGCCTTCAGGAGTTGACTCTTGAGGGACCGCGCCTGCAGCGGCTGGCTCACCACCTCAAATCTTCGGCTCACTACGCCGGCGCGATTCGCCTTTCGCGAATGGCCGAAACCATCGAGAAGGAGGCGGTGAGCGCCGCCCGTGACCACCTGCACTCGCTTTGGGTTTCCCTGCAGGACGAGGCCACCGCTCTGATCCGAGCTCTGCGTAATTTGAGCGCGGAGCGCTGCCGCTCGGCTGCTTGATTGAAGGCTGCTCAAGTTGGAGGGTTCTCACCTATTAACTGCGGGCACTATCCGCCGACAATGTCTGTGAGGAAGGAGGCTTCCCGTGGAACGCCTACAGTGCCGCATCTACATCGTGGATGACGAGCCTCACAATCTCACTCTTCTCAGCAAATTGCTAACCCGTCACGGATTTACTCAGGTTACGGTCAATAGCGATCCTGAAGATGCTTTACTCGCAATCCCAAAAGCGGAGTGCGATCTCTTGTTGCTGGACATGACCATGCCCAAGCTCTGTGGACTGGAGTTGCTGGAACACCTGCAACCCTTGGTGCATGGTACCCCGCCGCTGCCTGTGCTGGTTTTGACCGGTGACACGCGCACCGACACGCGCCGGGCCGCACTCAATCTGGGAGCCAAAGACTTTGTCAACAAGCCCTTCGACCCCCCAGAAGTCCTTTGTCGCATCCAGAATCTCCTGGAGGCGAGGTCTCTGCAGAAGCGCTTGCTTGATCAGAACAGCGAACTTGAGCGACTGGTCACGGAGCGAACCCGGCAGTTGCAACTGAACCAGCTTGAAACGGTGCGGCGTCTGGGTCAGGCGGCCGAATACCGCGACGATCAGACCGGCACTCACATCGTGCGCGTCAGCCGGGCCGCCTCCGTGTTGGCCCAACGCCTGGGGCAGAGCGAGGAGTTTGTCAGCGCCATCGGCCATGCGGCTCAACTCCATGATCTAGGCAAACTGGCGATTCCCGACAGCATCCTGCTCAAGCCAGGCCGCTTAGATGATCAGGAAATGGCCAGCATGCGTCAGCACGTGGCCTTTGGGGCCGATATTCTGGCCGGCAGCGACTGCCCTATCCTGAGTATGGCCGAGCAAATCGCTCGCTACCACCACGAACGTTGGGACGGCAAGGGCTATCTTGAAGGGCTCGAGGGTCTGCAGATTCCTCTCTGCGCGCGCATCCTCTCGGTGGTCGATGTGTTTGATGCTCTGACCTCGGACCGCCCCTATAAGCGCGCCTGGACCTATTCTGAAGCCCTGGCTGAGATTGAAAAAGGGCGCGGAAGCCAATTTGACCCTGACGTGGTGGATCAGTTTTTACGCGTGGCCGAAGACATCTATCAGTTGAATCCCATTCACCCATAGAAAGGATACACAGAGTATGACCCAGTCGTTCCAAGTCAGCGGAGCCCTGTTTGAGCATCAATGCAAGCTGGAGGACTTCAGGCTGGCCGGATTTCGCCCGGCCGGTCCCGTTTACCAGTGCGATCAATGCGCCGGTTCCACCCTGTTGTATTTGGAAAGACAGCGTTGGGCCGGTGTCTACGAGAGCGGGCAGAGCGACCGACTCACTCGCTTCATCGTGGACGCCGCTCACGGTTGTGAGCCGGCGATTTAAGGTTCTTCTTCCTCCCAGGCAGGTGGCCGCGGCGCGCTTTTGCGTGGCTTGCGGCGGAATTTTAGCCACAGGGTGGGTAAGACCAGCAGGGTGAGTGTGGTGGATGAAACCAGACCTCCGATGACGACTGTGGCCAGAGGCTTTTGCACTTCGGCTCCAGCGCCGGAAGAAAGGGCCATGGGCAGGAAGCCGAAGCCTGCCACCGCCGCTGTCATGAGCACCGGGCGCAGCCTTTCGCGCGAGCCGCGGAGAGCAGCTTTACGGGGTTCTTGACCGCGTGCGTGCAGGTCGCGAATGAAGTGTAAAAGCACCACGCCATTGAGAACAGCCACTCCCCCCAGGGCGATAAAGCCAATGCAGGCTGAGATGGATAAGGTCATCCCGCGCAGCCAGAGCGCCAGTACGCCCCCGCAAGCGGCCAGGGGCACGCTCAGAAACACCAGGGCGGCATCGCTAACACTGCCGAAGGAGACAAAGAGCAGGCTCAGGATGAGGCCACAAGTGACGGGCACAATCAGTGCCAGGCGGGCCCTGCCTGACTGCATCTTCTCGTAGGTTCCGCCGTATTGCAGGTAGTAACCGGGGGCCAATTGCAGGCCCTTTTCCAGACGTCCTCGCACTTCGTCTACGAAACTGGCCAGGTCGCGGTCACGAACATTGGCCTGAATGACCACTCTGCGCAGACCGCCCTCACGCGAAATCTGGGCCGGGCCCAGCACTTCTTTCATGCGACAGACGGCTGAAAGTGGCACCAGCAGGCCCTGCTGAGTGGGCACCTGCAAGGCTGCAAAACGAGAGGGATCGCTACGAATATCCGGAGGCAACATCACGGCCACGCTGATCCGCTTGCTGCCGTCGTTGACCTCGGTGACGGTCTTGCCACCCAGGGCGGCCTCAACAATCTGGTTGATCTCATCCACCCGCACGCCCAGTTGGGCGGCTTTGACGCGGTCGATTTCCAGGTCCAGTTGGGGCAGACCCGTGGTGGTCTCCACGGAAACGTCCGCGGCACCGCGGACACTCCGTATGATCTGCGCCGCCTGCTGGGCCTTGCTTTCCAAAATTTCGCGGTCTTCCCCAAAGAGCTTGACGCCAAGATCTGAACGGATGCCCACCCCTTCGATCAGCTCCATCATACGCATCTTGATGGGCTGAGAGAAGCTGAGGCTGACTCCAGGAGCCTTGGAAAGCTCCTTGTCCAACTCCACCACCAGCTGGCTTCGGGTGCGGGCCTTCTTCCACTGTGAAATGGGTTTCAGAGAAATCAGGAGGTCCACCTGAAAGACCTGCATGGGGTCGGTCGCAATTTCGGGACGGCCGATGCGGCTCATGGTGGATTCTACTTCGTCCCCGAATTGACTGCGCAGAACCTTTTCCATCGCGATGGAGCGCTCGACCACCGACTCCAAGCTGGTCCCCGGCAGGTAAACCGCCTGCACCGCAATGGCACCTTCATCCAGTTCGGGGATAAATTCGCCCCCCAGGCGCGCCAGCCCCAGCGGAACGAGCAGCATCAGGCAGATCGAGCTCAGGAACACGAACTTCCACTGCCCGAAGCACCAGCTCAGCAGATCGCCATAGATGTCCTTGAGGCGAGTCAGCAGGCTCTCCTTGGATTCAAGGGCGGGTTTCAAAAAAAAGGCGCACAGGGCCGGGGTGACGGTAAAGGAGAGCAGCATGGCTCCTAGCAGGGCCAGCACCACCGTGAAGCCCATGGGCCGGAACATTTTGCCCTCCAGCCCCTGCAAACTAAGGATCGGCAGATAGCTGGCGATGATGATCATTTCACCAAATTGAGTGGCGCTGCGAACCTCAATGGTGGCCTGGGCGATCATTTCCAGGCGCTCCTCTTCAGTCAGGTGAGTGCGTCCGGCCAGGCGGCGCACGCAATTTTCCACGATGATAACCGAGCCGTCCACGATCAGTCCGAAGTCCAAAGCACCCAGGCTCATCAGATTTGCGGAAACCTTGTAGCGATACATCCCGATCACGCAAATGAGCATCGAGAGGGGGATGGCCGAGCTGACGATCAGTCCCGCCCGCATCTGACCGAGAAAGAGGAAGAGCAAAAGCACAACCAGCAGGCCGCCCTCGCTCAGGTTCTGCAGAGCCGTGGTCAGTGTGCGATGAATCAGGTCGCTACGGTCCAGAAATCCCACCAGGCGGCTTCCGGCCGGCAGGGCCGATTCGATCTGAGCGACCCGATCCTTTACTCGCTGCACCACCAGGCGACCGTTTTCACCCATCAAGAGCATGGTGATGGCCACTGCGTCTTCGCCCACTCCGTCACGGGTAATGGCCCCCTGGCGCTGCATGGGCCCTTCCACCACCTGGGCCAGCTGGCCGACCGTGACGCCCACACCGTTCTGGGCTTTCACCACTGTATCAGCAATGTCACTCAAGCTGGTGAGAGTGCCGACGGTTCGCACGTTGCGTTGTTCGCCACCGCGGGTGATGGTGCCACCGCCTGCGTTGGCATTGCTCTGAGAGACGGCCTCCACAATGTCCCTGAAGGTCAGACCAAAGGCTTGCAAGCGATTGGGGTCGACTCGAACCTGGTACTGGCGCACAGTGCCTCCCCAGGTGTTGACCTCTGCCAGACCCTTGACACCCCTCAATAAGGGGCGAACGGTCCAGTCCAGCAAGGTGCGCTTTTCCATCAAATCCAGACGGGGATTATCGATGCGTAGATAATAGATCTCGCCAAGGCCCGTGCTGATCGGAGAGAGCTCCGGGGTGACGCCCGGCGGTAGAGAATCCCGTGCTTCCTGAATGCGTTCGTTGACCCACTGGCGCGCCGCATAGATGTCCACGTCCTCTTCGAAGACCACCGTCACCTGTGAGAGTCCAAATTGAGAGATGGAGCGAACTTCTTGCAGGCGCGGCAGACCACCCAGGGCAAGCTCAACCGGGAACGTCACCCTTCGTTCCATTTCCTCGGGACCCAGACCGGAGGCTTTCAAATTGATCTGCACCTGTCGATTCGTAACATCCGGTACGGCATCAATGGGCAGCAGGTAGAGAGCCCGAATTCCTAGCGCGGCCACGATGGCGCACAGGCACAGCACCAGTGCCCGGTGAGCGATCGACCAGCGAATGACGCGCTCGATCAATGGTGATGTCCACCTTCCTCGAGAGAACCTTTGAGGTCTTCCCCCTTGAGAAGCCCGGAGCCATCGCTGGCGATGCGTTCACCCAGCTTGAGTCCACTGCTGATTTGCACCCAGCCGGCCGACCTACCGGAAACGACGACGGGACGGCGCTCGAATTCCCAGTCCTGCTCGTCCGACTTTTTGACGACGTAGACCACATCCAGTTCCTGCACTTTTTGCAGAGCCGCTTCCGGAATCACCATGCTGCGGGCCGAACTTGTGACCACCCGGACCTGAGCCACCATGGCCGGCTTTAATCGCAGATCCTGATTGCGGATAAGCACTTGAGCGCGGGCAGCGCGGGTCTTTTCGTCCAGTTCTGGCGCGATATATCCGATGGTGCCAGGGAAGGTTTCGCCTGGGAAGGCGGTGACCGAGACTTCCACGTGCTGGCCCGCACGCAGTTTAGAGAGTTCGCTTTCCAGTACATTCACCCACAACCACAAGCGTTCAGCATTAACCAGCGTGAAGAGTTCTTCGTCCGGGGTAACCGATTCTCCGAGAGATATCGGGCGACTGGTCACCGTTCCCGAGATCGGAGCACGAATTTGGGTGAGCGAGCCGTGCCCCTCGGGGTCGGCCTGCAAGGCCTCCAGGCCTTCACGCAGGTGCTTTGCCCGCTCCTGAGCCCGTTCCAGGTTGGCTTCGGCTTCCTGGATTTCTTTGTTGGCCAGCAGTCCCAGGCGCCCCACCTGTTCCTCGCGGGCTAAATGGTCCCGGGCCAGCCTGGCTTCGGTAAGAGCTAGATGGTGTTTGGCGCGGGCTTGTTCATAGTCGGCTTCGGCCTGCTCCAGTTGCGCTTGAGAAGCGATGCCGTTGACAAGAAGGTCTTTGGTTCGCTCCACTGTCTTGCGGGCTACTTCGCAAGTGACGTCGGCCACCCGTACCTGGGCGGCGGTGGTGGCAGCTTCTTTGCGGGCTTCATCGAGCGGGCCCCGGGTCACGTCGCCGAAACGGGACAACTGGCGTCGTCGTTGCAGGCTTTGTTGGGCCAGGCGAAAGTCGGTCTCGGCCTCGTGATAGTCTGCTTTGTATTTGACCAGTTCGGGGCAGTCGATGATGGCCAGCACCTGCCCTCGGGACACCACGTCCCCCAGATGGGATCGTAGTTCCACCGCTTTGCCCGGCAGCGGGGAAGTGACGCGCACCTGCAGGTCTTTGTCGTATGTTAACGTCCCGCTGGCCTGGAAGTCACCGCTGAAGCTGCGCAGCCCTACGGTTTCCACCTTGAGTCTGGACGATTTCACCTGCAGGCCCGTCAGTTCGACCAGGCCTTCGGGGTGATCGTGGTGCTCCTCAACTTGAGCGGTCGGGGTTGGCGTCACGGGGGGACTTTCACCCGACCGGCAGCCTGCCAACAAAAGCGGCACCATGAGCAGCAAATGTCTCATTGTAGTCCTCACAAAATAGAAATGGCGGTTTCAGGCCATCTCGGGAGGGGCGCGGGGGGGACCGATGGCTCGAACGAAATCCGGTTCGGGGGGCCAGAGGGATTGGTGGCGTAAGACGGGTTGCGGCGTCACAATCTGGATCGGCGCCGTCAGGCAGAGCGGCATGTGCTCGGGGCAACTGACCACCAGCGGGGGGTCCACCGTCTTCGTCGGTGCTGAACAACCGGTCGCGTCCTGGACATGCTCGGCCATGCAGTGCTGCAGCTGGCATTCCAGATCGATCGAGTAGCCCCAATAGGAACCGATTAACAGCAAGACCATGAACAACAGCCGCACCAACACTGTTTAACGCAATCTCGGCGGTATTCCTGTCCAGCCACTTTCTCCGGCTTAAGTGTCGTGGGTTGGCAGCCGACATGTCAGGGGTGAAAGATTTGTTGATGCTGCTGGGTTGCCTCACACCATTGTGGTGCTGGTTGGGGTATGTCCTGGCCAGAAGGCCGCAAAAGAAACTCGAGATCGCTGTCCCTGTGTCTGTCCCCGAGGCTCACCTCTCCCACTCGATGCGAGAGTCGGCTTGCGATTTGATCGACCAGTACCTGAGCACCTACTTTGAGATGCGCAACGCTCGCGAACAGGCGGAGTCCGCCTGCAAAGCCAAGAGTTTGTTCCTGGCCAATATGAGCCACGAAATCCGCACCCCCATGAACGCCATCTTAGGGATGACCCAACTGGCGTTGGACACCCCTCTCAACGACGAGCAGCGTGACTATCTTGAGACCTCCTACGGAGCGGCCGTTCACCTGCTGCAGCTGATCAACGACATTTTGGATCTGTCCAAGATCGAGGCCGGCAAGCTGCAGTTGGCCCCCCACGAATTCTCCTTGCGCGATAGCGTGGAGGATTGTTTGCGCTGCCTGGCCGTCGCCGCCCAACAGAAGTCGCTGGTTTTGAGCTCCTGGATCGATCCCGCAGTGCCTGATGGTTTACTGGCTGATGCCAGCCGACTCCGCCAGATTCTGACCAACCTGGTGGGCAACGCCGTCAAGTTCACTCCTGCCGGAGAAGTCAGCGTGGAGGTGCGCCAGCTTCGCCGTCAGGGTGACCGCTGTGAACTTGAGTTTTCAGTCCAGGATTCTGGAATCGGCATCGGACCAGAGTATCTGGCTATGATCTTCGAGCCTTTTACTCAGGAGAATGCCACCACCTACCGTCAGCACGGCGGAACCGGGCTTGGCCTCAGCATCTGTCAGCATCTTTCGCGCTTGATGGGCGGGTCGATCGGGGCCGAAAGCCAGCCTGGCCGAGGGAGCCGCTTTTTCTTCTCGATCGAAGCCAGTGTCAACTCGGTGCAGGAAGCCCCACCGGCCGGACTGAGCGGTCAGCGCTGCCTGGTGATCGAGGCCAACGACCGCCGCCGAGCCAGTCTGGAAGCTTATTTGCAGTCCTGGGGAGTGACTGTGCAGGCCTTTTCTGAAGTCCCGCCCGCACTCGAGTTTCTGGACCAGGATTTACTCTTGCTTGATACCAGCCTCGACCTCAATCCGGTTTGGGAACAACTGGGCGACCGACGGCCCCGAAAGGTTGCCATGTGTCCTTCGGGGCGCCGTTCAAACCCGGCCGCGCTGGCCTGCCAGGCGGTCCTGACCACCCCTGTTCGACGACGCGAGCTTTATGACAGCCTGGTGGGCGAACGGCCCGTGCAGCGCTCGAAGATCGGCGCGCTTACGCCGGGTATTGCCTCGTTGCGGATTCTGTTGGCCGAGGACAATCCCGTCAACCAGCGAGTGGCGGTCAAGGTTCTGGAAAAACAGGGACACGATGTGGTGGTGGCCGTGAACGGCCGGGAAGCGTTGGAGACTTTCGCCCGCCAGGCTTTCGACATTATTTTGATGGACGTTTCCATGCCCGTGATGACCGGTCTGGAGGCCACCTTGGAACTACGGGCTCAGGGTCACAAAATACCCATCTACGCCCTGACCGCCCATGCGCGTGACGAAGAACGCCAGGAATGCCTGAGAACGGGCATGGACGGCTTTCTCTCCAAGCCGATTCAGCTCGAAGAGCTGAATGCGGTCTTGCAAGAGATTGCCGCCCGGGCCCCGCACTTAGCGGCTTGAGGTGACCTGCTCGCCGATGTAGCGTTCCAGCCACCCCAGAATCTGGCGCCACTCGTCCACAACATGGTCGGCCCGGTCGATGCGGGCGTCTTCGTTCTGGTAGCGTACCAGGCGGGCTGGCTTGCCCTGCCGATAGAGAGCCGTAAAGAACTGCTCGGACTGGGCCAGGTGACCATCCTGACTTCCAGTGATCAATAGAACCGGAGTCTGTACCCGCCCTGCCTGATAATAGGGACTGTTGCGCACGTAAAGCTGCGGATCTTGCCAGGGGGGCTGACCCATTCCCAGTTGACCTTTCTCATAATCGTGACTTTGGCGATGCACGAAAGGCAGGGCGTCCTGGGCCGCTCCCAGGCGAGTGGCCGGGGAGAGCCGGGCGTAATCACTACTGAGATCTCCCACCGCTGAGCAGGCCACAGCCGCTTTGAAGGGGTGCGACTGGGTTGCCGCCATCAGCGTGGCGTAGCCACCGTAGCCCTGGCCCATCACGGCCAGGCGTTGCATATCCACCTGTCCTTGAGCGGCCAGGCGCCGCAGTCCGGCTTGCAGAGTCTTGTCCAGATGACTGGCCGGTTCGCCCTTACCGCTGGCCAGACTGGGAAAGTAGACGGCATACCCCTGGCTGCTCAGCAGGCGGGCGTTCAGGCCCCCGGTTTGATTGGTCAGCAGCGCTTCCTTGGGCTCGGATTCACTGCTGTAAACTCGGCCCGGTTCCAGCCAGACCACGGTGGGGTAGGGGCCGGGTCGATCGGCCGAGGGTAGGAGCAGCCAGTCGACCTGACCGTTGTCCCCGGCCAGCGAAACCAGCCTGTCCGCCGAGTTGGGCATCAACACTCCCGGGCCGGACTGGCCATCGGTTCCCGTGATTCGAGTGTGCTCTGGATTGGTGAGCCAGACCGACTCGCCGCTGCCGGCGAAGTAGGAGCCGGCCGAGACGGGCAGGCTGCGCACATTGCCGCCGGCGAACACGATTGTGCGCTGTTGCCCCTGGCGGATGACCACCGGAAAACTACTGCGTTCAACCAGGTAGCCGTCACCCGACGGCAGGTCGGCGGTGGCAACCGGTTCTTTACCGCTTTCCACTCGATAAGCGTGGCCCTGGCTTAGAGCCACAACCTGATTGCCGCCGCCGAAGAAGCGAGCGCTACCCGGCATCAGGCTTTTGCCATCCAGGCGCCAGACATCACTGCGCTGAGCCAGCTGATTGCCCACCCAACAGCAGTCCATGACTTCGTTGGGAAGCGCTTCGGCGGCTCCACTTTCGGCGCGGATCTGCCACCAATGGCCAAACTCGTCGCGGGCCACAAGTTGACTGCCGTCCGCCGACCAGCGCAGTGATTCGGGTTTTGGATTTGAAACCGCGTCCACCGTAACCACCTTGTCTCCGCCATCCAGCAGGACCAGTTGAGCCGGAGGTGCGGAGCGCACACTGGACGGGAAACTCACTTCAGCCCACCGCAGAGCGGCGACGCGTAAACCTTGCGGGTTCGGCTGAAAAGAAGTGAAGACGCCCTGAGCCCACTCGCGAGTGGTGCCCGTGTCGGGATTCCACTCCACCAACACCTGACGTGGTTGCGGCTTGATGGTCTGACTATCCAGTACGCTCACGTCGCTCTTTTCTTTCCCGGGCGTAGCGGTGGCGACCAGGATCCGCTGGTTGTTGAGCCAGCAGTAGCCCTGACCCCCTCCATAGCCGATAGCGGCGTGCCGAAGCACCGACCAGTGGTCGTTCTCTTTCCACCAAACTTTCAGGCGAGCTTCGCTGATATCGGTGTCCAAAAGGGCCACGGCCTTGCCGTCGGGAGACCAGCTCGGCTGCATTGCGTTTTCCAGAAGCACCCGGTCCGTGCCCGGTTCATACAGGCAAATCTTGTTCTGGCTGCCGTTCCCGGCGCGGTCGAAGTGAGGCTCACTGGGCGTCTCTGAGCTCACGGTGTAGATCAGGGTCTTGCCGTCCGGGCTGACCGTGCCCTCAGAAATGGAGTTGAGTTTGACGAAGTCCTCGGGGGTCAGCGGCTGGGCCAGGCTCACTCCAGTGAGCAACAGGGCGAGGAGTAGAGTGCGCGGCATGGGATCCTCCAGATCGAGTCTGCCCCCAAAATTCTTGAATGAATTTCAACTTCCTTCAGAACAGGCTGAGTTGATCCGAATTCGCCGCCACCCCCACCAGTTTGCCGTAACGACCCCCGGCACTGGCCTGCATCTTCACCTGTCCGCTGCGCGCGGCCACGATCTGCTCCGCCAGTTGGTAGCCCACCAGCGGCACCAGTTGAGCCAGGCTGGCCTGATGGATCACGTTCATCTCATTTCCAAATGCCGCCACCAGTTGATTGAGCCGGCTGGCGCCGAGGCCGGTTTGTTGATTGAGAGGGACCTGAAGAATATAGGGGGGGCGATGCTCAGGTGGATGAGAGGGGTGGTCGGAGAGTTCCAAGATTCGGTCGAATACTCCGCGCACAAAGTCTTTGCGCTGAAAGGCCCCGCACTGGTCGCAGCGCAAGACCGCCTGCGGGCCAATCCGAGCGGCCTGGCACACCAGGCAATAGCTGCGATGATAACGTCCCAGTGAGGGATCGACCCCGTAGTTGGCTTCAACTCGGCGACCCTGCTGGCGACGCCAGGCCAGCAGAAGCTCCTTAAAGTTTGGGGCAGCCATCCGCATCACGGTGTATTCCCTGGCCATCCGCTCCAGGCTGTGAGCGTCAGAGTTGGTCAAGAAAGTCAGCTCGGCCAGTTCCGGCAGGCGGTCGGCCAGTTCGGCCGTGGCTGATAGCCCCAATTCCAGGGCAGGAATGTCTCCAAAGAGGTCGCCGAACAGATCGCTCAGCCGATCCGTGGCGTTTCCGTAGACGCTCTTGTGGGGGGTGAAGGCATGGGCTGGAACCAGAACGCCACCGCAGGCCTGGACGACCGCCATCAGTTCTCGGGCTGGCAGACCACAGCGCTGCGAGGACAGCTCCATGTTGGTAATGTAGCGTCGCATCAAGGTGGAAAACTCGCTCAAGTTTCGCAGATAGGGAAAGTAGCAGAGGTGATGGGAGACGCCCCCGTGGCTTTCGACTGCCTCCACCTCAGCTCCGGGAATCAGGGTGATCTGGTCGCGATGGCGCAGGCCCCCTTCGGGCAGCTCGAGCAGGTGACCGCGGTCGATCAGGGCTCTGAGGTCCTGCAGAACCCCGGTGCAGGCGCAGTCGATCACTCCGACCAGATCCAGGCCTTTGCGCTGCCAGGCGTACTCCACCACCTTGTGCAGCACCAGGTCCGGGCTGGCGGTGATTTTGACGGGTTGACCGCGACCATTGCGTCCGATGTGCACGTGCAGGTCGGCGTAGTAGCGCCTCAATCCATCTTCGCCCCGCTCCGGCAAAGGCACATAGGCTCGACGTTGGGACGATTCAACCGTCTCGGCTGCTTCAAATCCGAAATCGAGCTGGCTCATTGTTTGAGGAGATCAAGCAGCCAGCCATTGACCTGGCTGGGGGCTTCGTGCATGCACACATGGTGGCCCAGAGGCAGCACATAAACCGGGCCGCCCAGGGCTTTGGCGCTCTCCTGGCCAAGAACCAGCGGAATCAGCGGATCAAGGGCCCCCAACACGGTCATGCGCGGCATATCCAGGTGCTGATAGTAAGGCGTACAGTCCCAGTTTTGCAGCACCTCCCCAAGCAGATGTTTGCAAACCTCGGTATTCGCAGCGATGAAGGCTTCGGGCCGCTTCACAAAGTCCGCCCCAGGGGTCATCAGCTCCAGGATTTTGTAAGAAAAGCCGCGCGGAATGGATTGGGCTGTATTGAGGAGGGCCAGATGACGCACCCGCTGCGGGTGGGTGGCGGCCAGCCGGGTGCTCAGATAGCCTCCAAAGGAATGGGCCACCAGGGAGAATCGCTCGGGCATCCAGTCCAAAAACTCTTCCAGGTCCTGGTAGAAGTCGTGAATGCTGGGCTTGGGGACGGGCCAGGGCGAGCGGCCGTGGCCGCGCAAATCGACCGCGACCACTCGGAACTGGTCGGCCAGGGCCTTCATCTGCGGGCTGAAGTTGCTCTGATTTCCTGCCGCTCCGTGCACCATGAGCACCGTTTCGGCGTTTCGATGGCCGACCTCGCTGACGTGCAGCCAGTGCCCTGGGGAGCGCTTGGAGTCGAAAGTGTGGTAGCGGATTTGCATCCGCCTACCATAACACAGCCGGGCGCCTTCGCTGCAAGCCATGGGCTCGCTTCAGTTTACACTCCAGGGCTGATTCCAACACCTGCAGGCACTGATGCGGTTGCAGGCGCTGGGTGTCCACTGACAGCTCACCCTGGGAGCTCAGCGCGGCCCGACAGTGAGCATTCATCAGCCAGTCCTGAGGGACTCGCTCGGATTCCGCTCGCAGCGCATTGCGACGCAGGCGTTCGCTGAGTGAACACTGCACTTGCATTGAGACGCAGACGGCCCCGTGGCGCTGACAGAGTTGCTGGACCTGGGCGCGCGAGTCCGGGTTCAGGAAGGTGCCATCCAGAACCAGCCGTCCCCCCTTCTCGAGAATGGCTTCAGACATAGCCAGAAGTCCCTGGTAGATGGCCGGTCGGAGTTCGGCCATGAAGCGGTCTCCGATCAGGGCGTGATTGACGGCGTCCGAGGAGAGGCGGGGGAGCTCGTGGCGGGCGCAAAACAGTCGAGCCACCGTGCTTTTGCCCGCGGCCGGAGCTCCCCAGCACAGGACCAGCCAGGGCTTTTGCGTGACCAGGGTATGGGGGTCGTAGGTGGAAATCCAATCGCTCATGCCCTAACTTTAAAAGCAGTCTGGCTGGAATTCCGTGAGCTTTTCCCTAACTGGGCCGACGCGGGAGCCGGGCTTTGGCGGGCTTTTCTTGGACCGCTTCGGACTGGGGCGCGAGCGCTGGTTTGCGCAGTACCGGACGTGGCCTGGTGGTTTCCGGCTCTTTCACGGGCTGCCCCGTCACTTCAGCCAGGATCTGGGGCGCCGGCTTGGGATCAGGCAGGACCTGGGGCTGGGTGGCCGGTGTTTCCTTCGGTTCAGGAGCGGCTTTCTCTCGAAGCGGGCTCCGTTGCTCGCGGTGCAGGGCAGCTGCCCTGCGTTGAGCTCGCTCCGCCAGCTGGGGCTTGCCGACCTGACGCAGAATTTGAGTGGCCCGTTCCCAGGCTCGAATTTTCAAGCCCATTTCCAGGTGCTCGGTGGAGACGATCAGCTCCAGGAGCCTTTGCACACGTTCCTCGGCCTGCTCCCACCTGGTGGTGCGGATGGAATGGTCGACCGCCATGGACAGGGCTTCGATGTATTCGAGGCTTTCGGATTGATTGGCGTCCTCGAGTAGCTCAAGTGATTCAACGAAAAGGTTCTCCGCCTGATCTCCCCGTTGCAGCCCATCTTTCTTGGTTTCGGACAGATCCAGCTGACCGAATGCTTGTAAGGAGTAACAGTTGGCCAGTGCAGCCCGGCACTGGGACAGCAGCACGCCATCGAAGTGGTCGAGCTTCTGAACCACCCGCAGGGCCTGGAGAAAATCGGTTTCAGCCTTGCTCAGCCGTTTTCCGGCCATGGCCGCCCGGCCCATGGCCAGATGATAACGACATTCCAGCAAGGCGTCTTCGGGATAATTGGCCACCAGGCTACGCGCGCGCCGCAGCAAAGTGTCGGCCTGGACCCCACGATCTTGCTGAACATGCAGCCAGGCGAAGTTGATGCAGATGCGGGCCAGGGCCTTTTCGTCTTCCACGGGTTCTGAGCAACAGTTCAGCGCGTCTTGATAGAGGCGGCGGGCAGCTACCAGATTGCCGCGGCGGTGTTCCAGTACGCCCCAGTTTGCGAAGATTCTCCCGCGTAGCCAGGGAGATGGGCAGTCTTGTAGCGCCTGCTGGAAAAAACGGGCGGCCTTTTCCGGATCATTTTTGCGGCGTCGATAGAGGCCAAGGTTATTCAGCATCACGCAACGCTTGACCGGGTCGTCCTGGCTCTCGGGCATAGCGTGTTTGAGCCATTGGTGGCAAAGGTCCAGATCGTATGCCCCCAAGGCCGCCTGGGCGCTGGTAAGACTATCCACCCAACTCAAAACAGATTCCCCTCCGGCAGGGCAGCGGCCTCTGCCGCCAAACCCTGGCCTATGTTTCATTGCCGCCTGGTCAATGCCGCGCACCACGACCCGGCCTTGCTGCTGTCACCGCCACAATCGGCTCAGCGCTGGCTTCTGGATTGCGGGGACCTGCATCCACTTTCCTTGCATGAGTTGTTGCAAATTGACACCGTTTTTGTCAGCCACGCGCATATAGACCACTGGATCGGATTGGATGCTTTGATGCGCGCCCAGCTCTTTGGGGAACGACCTCTGCGCATCCTGGGCCCCCAGGGCATTTTAGACATGCTGGCCGGACGGCTGGCGGGCTACGCCTGGAATCTGGTGTCTCGTTCGCAGTTCGTGGTTGAGGGCTATGAGTGGACTGGAGAAGAATGGCGCTCCCGCCACTTTCCTTGCCGCCATCGCTTTGTGGGACAGCCGGCCGTTTCCGGGCTGCCGGAATTGGATGGCTGGGGGCTCGGTTGGGTCGAGTTGCGGCACGGGGTGCCCTGTCTGGGCTTTCGCCTGGAATCTGCTGTCAGCTATCGCTTCCGCGAGGAATGCCCACTTACCCCTGGACCGTGGATTTCTCAGCTGAAGGATCGAGTGGCGAGGGGCGCGGAAGGTCAATTGGAGGTTGAGGGCCAGTTGCGAGAGGTTTCCGAGTTGTCGCAATGGCTTCGCCCTCTGCCCAGTCATCAACTGGCCTACATCACGGATACGCGTTTGGACCCGGCTACCCGCCAGCAAATTGTGCAGGCCTTCGGGCCTACCCGCATACTTTGGTGCGAAGCTGCGTTCTTGGAGTCTCAGCGTGAGCTGGCGGAATCCAAGCTGCACTCGACCGCACTGGAGGCGGCCAGTCTGGCGCTGGAGTTGGGTTGTGAGCGACTGTATTTGTTTCATCTCAGTCGCCGCACCCAGGGGCTGGCGGATGAGCATTTGCGCGAAGCCAGGTCCATCTTTCCTGAGACCTACCTGGGGTCGGAAGCGAACCAGGGGGTTGACAAGAGTAGGTGAACATATGGCAGTGTTGTGTCTGGAGGTCGTCATGAAGAGCCCACAAGGATTGATTTGGAATACACCAACACGACGCAAAGCCTTTGTTTGTGACGATTGCGACTTCAGAGCGTTAGACCTGGAGCTGTTTTTAGACGAGCTGGAGGCGGTTGAGGCCCTGGCGGCTCGGCACTCCGAGCCAGAGGGCGTGGGTCCCCGGCTCAGACTGGTCAAGGCCAGTCAGGCCGAGGGCTAGGCCTTCAGACCAGTTGTCGCCACAAGGGGCGCGTATAAAAACGGCCACTTTGTTGAAGGTGCGAACTCACGGTCTGGTAGGCCCGGCCACCGTTGTTGGAGCCCGTGACCAGAGGCAGGTGGCCCCTTCGGCCGGTCACCAGTTCGGTATGGGTATCTGAGACCCATACGTCGCCGGGTCCCGCCTCAGTCGGGGAAACTCTTTTCCAGCCTTGCTTTTTGAGAGCCGCTTCCAGATCTGGAACCAGGTTGTAGTGTCCTTTCAGCCCAAGGCGTTGGGCAAAGCTCGATACGAAGTTCGCGCACTGGTTATTGTTGCCGTAGCTGGTTTCGGGCCAGGCGGTGGTATCTTGAAAACCGGGTAATTTGCCGGTGAGTTCGCGAATGGGACTGCGCTCATAGCTTCGAGCCGCGGAGGCTACCTTCTGCCCGGCTAAGACCGAATGCAGGTCGAGCTTGCCGGGTAGCGGCGCCTTCCCCTGATCCAAAGCCAACTTGCGCAGAGTTTGGACGGCCCGCATCTCAGGCTCGAGTGACTCAAGCTGCACCCGGTCGGGTAGCGGGCCTGGTTCTGGCGCGTTCGGTTTGGGTGGGGGAGGGCTGAAATACCAGATCGGGTCGGTGGAAGAAATCGGATCCATGAGTATCTCCTGACGGTCGTGATGTCCCAATCTAGTCCGCATGTTTCTACCAAATTGCTACCGGTCGTGGAAATTGTTGCCGTTCTATTTCAGGGCGTCGCCAAGTTAACGACCTGTTTCCAATTTGGCTCCTTCTGCATGGCACCATAGGCACGTGGTTATAAGCTCTTCTCCAGCCCCAATCCGGGTCAAAGCACCCAGCCTTCCTGAGTGGGAGGCCATGATCAAGCCCGAGCCCGGACAGGGTGAGGCTGTCGAGATCGGCGCACGTGAAGACGAGCCGTTGCCCCGCTCAATGGCTGATGTGCGTCGTCAGGTGGCCTCCCTGGACTACCAACAGCTTGACCCTTATGTGGCCAGTGTCGCGGGCAGTATCGCCGCCAGTCAGGTCGAACTACCGAAGGGCGAAGAGATCGTCGCGGTTAAATGCCCGGAGTTCTACAAAGAAGACGTGGAAGTTTTGATGGGCCTGCAGAACGGGCCAGATGCCCCTATGCTGGTGGTTTTGCCTGGAATTCACAGTAGCGGAACTAGTTCCCACTCCAACTTGCTCAAGAAGCTGGCTCTCGAGCGGGGCATGAATTACGTTTGCCTGCCCAACTCCATGAGCAAAGACATGCTTGAAGACATGCCAATTTACCACCCGGGCAATCCGCGCGTGGACGCCATGGCCACCCACAAGATCATCTCCAATCTTCGCGACCAGCATCCCGAGTATTTCCGCAGTATTTCGGTGGCGGGTTACTCCTATGGAGGCCTGCACGGGGCGAATCTGATTCGCTACGACGAGGAACAGCCACGGCGACTGATCAACGGCAACCTGGTCGCCATCTCGCCTCCCGACAACCTCGAACATTCGATGTTGCAACTGGATGGGCTGCGTGAGTTGTACAAGGACGGCACCGCTACCACTTCCGACACCGGTCTGAAATACAAGCACGACGTCAAGAAGTTCGGCTACGACGGGTTCTATCAGAGTGACCTTTACCAGCATGGTCCCGGTAGCAACGTGGACGAGATTGAGATTGCGGATAAGTATGGCAGCCGCGACTCCCTCAAGGAGCTGGTCGAGATTGTGGACACTCAGTTCGGCCATAATCAATTGCCCATGAATACTCAGGAATACAAGGATGCCAACCTGATTCAGAAGTACAAGATGCGTCAAGAGCATAAGCGCATTGTTGAGAACATCACCTATCGCCAGTTCTCGGATGAATGGTTGAGCCAGGACGACTGGCTGCAAGCCAATCATCTCACTCCTGAACAGATGGCCTCGACCTATAGCTTCAGTCATGCCCTGGAGGCCATTCATAAAACCCCGGTGCTGACCGTGGCCGCGGCTGATGACTACATTCTCAACGCGGGGGACGTGGATCGCCTGCGAAAGCTGGAGAATCAGCCCGGACCGCTCGAGGTCACTCGGGTCTTCAATACGGGCGGACACGTTTCGTTGGATTGGAATCCTAAGGTGGCCGAGACTTTGATTGATTTTGCGGCTGCAGACGACCTTTACTGAGCCGGCTCCGATCACAAACTTTTAACGTAAAGTTTGCTTCTGGTTAATAATCGCCCGTCCGCGGTTGCCTTCTCGTGGGCAGAACTTGCTTAGATAGAGACAGAAACAGCAGGCTCACTCGGGAGGGCGAATCGTGACGACGGATTGGACTGAACACTACGAACTGGATACGGATAATCGGCGCCGGGCGCCACGCATCAATCGCCATTTCGCCGTTCAATGTATGGACGATCACGAGAGTATCGAACGTGGGTCAGCTCTCAACGTCAGTTCCACTGGAGCCCGCCTGGTATTGAAGCGTCCTTGTCGAGGCGAGTTTACGCTTCAACTAGATGAAAACACCCAGGTCCTGGCCAGAACGGTCTGGAGCCACCAGCTCTCAGGCTATGCTGTGGTCGGGGTTGAATTCGACCTCAGAGCTGCGGAGCAGCGGCGCTCCGTTGCCAGCTTTCTGGCCCGACTGGCGGCCTGAAGCAGAGTCAGGCTGCCGTCGAAACCAGGAAGCTTTCCAGGCCCAAAGCGCTAAAGATTTTGCGCACGGCCAGCGATGGACGGGTTAGAAGCAGACGTCCTCCCAGGGTCCGCAAGCATCTCATGCAGCAAAGCAGCGCCTTGACTCCAGCGCTGTCGAGAAAGCTCACGCCGCGCAGGTCGATGCGAATGACGCGAACCCCCTGCTCGATGTAGCGTTCCAACCGGCAGAGCAGACGGCGCGCCACGCGCTGGTCCAGTTCCCCAATGAGGCTGATTTCAAGGCTTCTGCCTTGACGAAGGGCTTTCACGTAAATGGATTTCATAACTTCTCTAGCTTAGAGGCTCGAGAAATGGCGCGGTTAGTGACTTTGCACAGGAATGAGTGGTATTCAATTCCTACCCTCACAGAAAAGAAGGCCACCGGGAGTCCGGTGACCTTCTCTTTGCCTGCCTTCAACAGGTTGTGCCAGGGCTGAAGTTAAGGATTGATTCGAATGTAGTGATAGGTTTCGGTGATCGGATCGTAGACCCGATTGATTCCTGGAGTGGTGGTGATGACCGTGCGTCGGGAGTAGTAAGAGTTTGGATCCATCATCAGGTGATAGTCTTCAGAATTCTCAACGTCCCACCGTTGAGCGAACTCGGCTTCGGCGATCTTGGACTGTGTGATGTCCATTTGATCGCTCTCATAACGGGCCCGGTCGAAATTACGATTGCTCATGGCAGTCTCGTAACTCATCTGGTGGTTGCGCAGTTGTTCGCGCAACACGGCCGGGTCTTCGTGAGAAGCCCAGATTGGAGAGGCGCTGGCCGCCCCCACACAGGGCAGCATCATCAGCGAAGTCAGCAGTAAGGGTTTCAAGATGTTGTGCATGCGTTGTAACCTTCCATTCACCGGTCTCTGGGGAGACCAATTTCTAGTTCAAGACTAACTGTCTGAAATGACTCCCGCGAGGTCCGAGCGTCCTGGCCTGAAGTGGGACTGGGGTCACGAAAGTTTGTGCATGCTCTCCCGGAGACTGGGATAGAGCTCGCGATAGACCGAGTAAGCGCGGTCATAGGCTCCTGCCTGGGTGGGTTGATAGCGAGCCATGACCTCTGGCTTGACCGTGAATCCCGCCGCCAGTTGGGCTGCTCCCAGGGCGCCCGCTTCGCCTTCTGACATGGCCAGTACGGGCCGATTCAGCGCGTCGGCCAGCATCTGCAACCAGACGGGGGAGCGGCTGAGGCCCCCGGTGACGCGAATTTCTTGAGCTGGTTGAAGCGACTCGGACACCTGGCGAAGCGCGAAAATGACCCCTTCCAGCATGGCCCGAGCGATGTGTGCTTGAGTATGCCGAATGGTCAGGCCCACCAGCGCCCCTCGTGCTCGAGCGTCCCAAATTGGGGAACGCTCGCCCATCAAGTAGGGGAGCGCAACCAGACCTTCGCTGCCGGCCGGTATTTTGTCGATCTGGCCGAGTAGATCTTCGGGGCGCGGGTTCCCTTGCAGACCGCGCAGCCAGTCCAGAACCAGACTGCCGTTCGAAATGGCCCCCCCTCGGACCCAACGCTGCCCGGAAAGGTAATAGCGAAACAGGCGCCCCTGCAGGGTCGAGTCCTCAGCCGTGCACACCATGCGCAGCGCGCCAGAAGTACCGATGGAGAGACAGGCCTGATCGGGCTGAAGCGAACCTGTGCCAAGATGGCTGAGCGGGCCGTCGCCGGCTCCCAGCACGGTTCGGCCCTTGAATTCGGGCAGCAACTGGTCTGGCTCGACCACGAGTGGGAGCTGGGAGCGCTTTACGCCCAGCCGTTCCAGGATGGTATCATCCCAGTCGTTGCCCGCGTAAAGTCCGGTGGCGCTGGCCAGTGAACGGTCCATCCAGGCGGGCCGATCCAGACCGGCTAATTGGGCGACGATCCACTCCTTCAGGCCCACCCAATAGGCGGGAGCCGTCTGGTGTTTGCTCCACCACAGCAGCTTGGCGGGCCAGGCCATCGGATGAATGGGTGTTCCACAACGTTCTGCCCAATCCGGATGCTCGTGAGCCAGCTCTTCGGCCTCAGCCCAGGAGCGTTGATCTGCCCAAGAAATTGCCATCCCCAGCGGCTGTCCGGTCTCGCACAGAGGAAGGAGCGAGTGCATGGCAGAGGAAAATCCCACGGCCTCATACTCAGGCATCTGGATGAGCAGTTCCCGCACAGCCTGCAAAGTGGCCAGAGGGTCCTGCACGGCCCAGCCGGGTTGGGGTGTCAACAGGTGCATTTCGCGGCTGGCCCGGGCCAGGCTGACGGGGCTTTGGCCTGCCTCCAGCTTCCAGAGACAGGCCTTAATTGTTGTGGAACCGAGATCGACCCCTAAGACTCGCACCCTGGCGAATTCGCGACCTCGGCTGGCTCCACCCCTCTAACGTCGGCGCCGAGGATACCAGTTGCCATTGTTGTTCTGGTAATTGTAGCCGTTGTTGTAGTAGCCACTGTTGTAAGAGCCATTGTTGTAATTGTTGTAATACTGGTTGCCGTAGCCCAGCGGGTAGACTTCCACATTCATTCCGTCGATCACATAGCGAGCCTCGATCGGCTGTCCATTCAGGGTGAAAGAGGCCTGATTATAGGGAATATACTGGGTCCCATTCTGGTTGCTCAGGTAGATACCGGTGGGTGTGGTGCCGGTCACCAGGCCCCCATTGATGGGAGCGGCCGAGGCGGCCAGGCTGGCCGCGGCGATGAAACCGGCGATCAAGAACTTCTTCATTTGTTTTTCCTCCATCTCTTCGACCTCAGAATAGGCCAGCTGGCTGAAGGCATTTCCGGATTTTTCTGAAGATTTTCTAAAGCCTGGGGTGGTCTTGCTCCAACATTGTGTTGAGTTCCTCCGGACTGATGCCCAGGTCGCCGCTCAGTACAGTCAGGTAGTTTCGTTCCTCATCGGTGGTGTGGGTGTCATAGTCGGCCACGCTGACCATCAGGTGCAAAAAGTCTCGGCGCTTCTTCGGGCTGTCCAACTCCAGCAGCAACTCTTTTCGTTGGGCAGGGGCCGGCGCCGAATTGAGCGGCGGGGTCTGGGCGGCCTGGCCGGTTTCCTCCAGAGCCTGTTTAAAGAGCTCTCGTTCTTCCTCGGTGTATTCCCGGTCCACTTGAAGCAGGGCCAGCATCTCGGAAATTTGGGCCTGGCTGTAGTGAGACGGCGTCTGCCATGAATCGTCTCCAGGAAGAATCTTGTCCAATAGCTTGTGCCAGGTTCGAACCAGGGGTTTGCTCAGTCGGTCGGCTGTGTGCACCAGTTTCTGCAGTCCGCGTTGGTGTCTGTCCAGTTTTGTATCCACAAAGCCTCGGAACTTGGGAGAAACCTGGTAAGCGCCTTTGAGTACATTGGCCGCCACCGCCAGCACCACGCCAGGAATGACGGCCACGCCGCTGGCGAAGGCCATGGTGGTGCCCACGGCTGTGGCCATATCGGCCAGACCACGGATCATGCGTTTTTTGTCCTGGTTCTTGATTCCGATCGACAGATCGTGAATGCCGCGACCCCCCTGAAGCAATCCGGCCACCGGGGCCAGCACGATGCCAGCGACCTGAAAGAGCGGGCTGAAGTGCTTGAAGCTTCGGGAGAAACCACCGAGAGAGCGACTGATGTCGAGCAGCCCCTGGATCTGGCGATGCTCGTCGTTCTGTTTGAAGCCGTTCACCACATTGAATCCGCCCCGAGTGGCGTTGAGGGTGGCCGTGATCGGAGCGGCCACCAGCCTGGCCGTGCCCAGGGCAAGGCTGGTTAGAGCCAGGGTGCTGGCTGCTCCCAGGTCAACCAGTCCGTCCAGCTTTTTGCCAGTGTGGCCGGCTTTGAAGCCCCGCGCCAGTTTGGTAAAGCCGAGAATGGCCTGGCCGCCGGCGGCCGTCAGGCCAGCCCCCAGCCCGATTTTGTCGCTGAGGTCGGCGTAAGTGGGGTCGTTCTGGACCACGCTTTGAGGATCGATCAACTGCCAGAGACCACGGGCCCCGCTGCCCAGATTCTTAACCAGGTCCCCAAATTGTTTCAGCTTGTGAGGGTCGGCGTGGAGCAAGAACTCGCGCACATCCGTATCAAACTCCTTCCAGAAGGACTCTTCCTTCTTGGGAGCTTGCGGCCCGGGCGGGCTCTTGGGTTGGCAAGGCTGGGTGGCGATGACCACGTCTCAGCATGAGACAGCCTGTTGATAGAGAACGATAAAACCCGGGGTCAGGATGCGCGAGAATTGTTAAAGGTTGGTGTCAAGCCCAGGGGGTGGCCCACCAGGGCTTCCCGTTCTTGCTGGGATCGGATTTGCTGTCGTAGTTGGCGGACGGGTAGGTGAGGGTGGCCAGCGGGTGAGTGCACGCGTTATTTGCGTCGCTGTTGAATCCAAAATTGCTGGTCACGTTGATGACTCCCTGGTCGGGGTTCCGTTCCACCACCATGTGGTCGATTTGCCATCCGTCTTGATTGTTGGGCAGTCGAGTATTGTTGCGGGCATCACCCCAGAAAAGCTTCTCGGATTCGATCTGGTCCCCATTGCCGCTGACTGTGTAGCGAATGGACTGGAAACCTTCATTGTAGTAGCCCAGCTTCTGAGACGCGTCCAGGCGATTGAACCCCTGGAGACCCTCGGTGCCTGGAGTAAACTCGGCCGACATGCGGAGCATCTGTCCATTGATGCTGCGGTCCCGGGCCAGGCCGGCAAAGACAACCACGCCCGGATTGGGGTTGTTGTCGTCGTCCTTATTGTCGTTACGGCGGGCGGCGGCCGCCAGGTCCTCGGCGCGTTGAATAACAGCCTCGGTTTGACGCGCCAGACCCAGTAGTTCGTGCCGGTCTTCCAGTTCCTCGACCGTCGTGGGAGGGGGAAGGTCCGAAGTGTCCGGCCGTCCCTTCGGGTTCATTTTGAACTGATGGGTCAGGGTGCCATTATTGCCGCGAATCATACACGATAGAGTAGGAGTATGCCCTGAAAGAAGGCTGAATGATATCGGAGTCCAAAAGAGATCCGAATGCCAAGGCTCTCTGATTCGGCCCGGGACCTATTGATTCTGCTCAGTTCCTGCGCCCAAGGCGCGGCCGCCTGGCATCTGCTGGAAGCTTTGCTGGATGAGCAGGCGCTCTGGTCGGGCTGTCTGGAATTGATGGCTTCGGATCAACTGGAATCAACCTCCAGAGGGGGGAACCTGCGCCTCAAGCATGGTCCGCAGGCCATCAAGGGGGCCCGTGCACGTCTGCTGCAAATGAGATGGATCAAGCATTTGCTGGAAGTTTGCCAACAGATCCCTTCAGCCGCCGGAATACGCGAGGGCGCTTGCTGGTTCGATTACATTCCTCACCTGGAATGTCTGACCACTCGATTTCTGAAACAAGTTCCGGACGCCGACTTGGGCTGGCCCTTCGTGGCTCTCTCCAGGCTTTGCGAAGCTCAGGCCGACCGGCCTCAGTCCATGTATTGGTCAGCCCGGGCCCTTGCCATACTGCAGGCACGCTTGGGACCCGACCACCCGGACACGGCCACGGCCTACAACAATCTGGCGGCGGCTTACCATCAGGCTGCCCACCACGCTCAGGCTGAAGAACTTTATCTCCAGGCCTTACGAATTCGCGAGCAGCAACTGGGGAGGGAGCACCCATACCTGGTCAACGTTTTAAGCAATCTGGCCGGCGCCTGTCGCAGTCAGGGGAAGCTTGAGCTCAGCCTGAACTATTTGCAGCGCGCCTCCTCAATCGCTGGAAGTCAGTCGCTCCCGGTGCTGCTTCAACTGGCCGAGACCTATGCTCAGATAGGAGATCTGGAGAGAGCTCTGTCGGTTTGCCGCCAGGCCCTGGCCCAGAGCCCGGCTGAGGATCCCAATCGAGCCTTTCTTTTGCAGAATATGGGTTCGGTTTTGCATAAATCGGGGCACGCCCAGGAGGCTCATGTCCTGTTCCAGCAGGCGTTGGAGCTTCAGCGTGCTCACCTTGGCAGTCATCACCCGGCCATTGCAACCTTGCTCAACAATTGGGGGGTGCTTTTCTATCTGGACGGGGAGCTGGCTCGCTCAGACCAGTTGCTGACCGAAGCGTTGCAGATTCGTCTGCAAAGTCTGGGTCCTCGCAGTGCTGAGACGCGGGCTACAGCCGCCAACCTGGCTGCGGTCCGCCAGTTGTGCCAGGAGGAAAAGTGTTGATCCAACCGTCGACTCTGCATTTGACCATCGAGCAGGCCGCGCATCTGGCCGGTTGCTCCAAAAGCGCGGTGCAGAGGGCCTTGAATCAGGGACGATTGACAGCAGTTTACACAGCTCAAGGACGTGCTCTGGTGCTGCGCGAGAGCCTTGACCTTTGGATTGAATGGAGGTTTTTCTATGCCGGCGGAACCGATGATGCGGACAAGATTAGCGTCAATCAGGCGGCTGAGCTGGTTGAAATGCGGCCTGCGAATTTGGTGGACTATATCGAACGCGGAGCCTTTACCGAACATCGTAACCCGGCCGGTCGCTACATTCTGGACCGTCAGGAATTTGAAGCCTGGCGTCACACCATCGCCCCGCCGCGTTCGCGTCTGGATCCTAGCCTGCGCTGGTATACGGTGGAGGAGATACGGAAGCTAACCGGCTATGCCAGCCATTTGCCAATTTACAGCGAGATTCAGGCCGGGCGCTTGAAGGCCACTCAGTGCCGGGACCCCCACACCATTCACGTGGTGGCCCAGGCCGATTTGCAAAAATGGCTCAAGGAGCGCTCGCGCAGGTTTCCTCAGGTAGCCCTGAAGGGCGAGAAGTTGACGCTGGAGGAAGCCGCCCGACGCTACGGGGTTACGGTTATGGTCTTGCGGCAGGGTATGAAGCTGGGGATGATTCCGGCTTCCCGGCAGGTGACCAAGGGTCCCGTCATTTACCTTGTGGGCTCTGAGGATGTAGAGGAATACCTGAAGCTGCGGGCTAGCGATGAGGCCTGGACGCTAGTTCGAGCGGCCGAATTCTTAGGACTGAAGTATCCTTACCTGGTAAGAGTCACACGTGAGGGGGATTTGCCTTCACGACTCGACCGACATCCAGCCATCGGACCCCGGCGCATCGTCGACCCCGACCAGTTGATGGAATGGTTTGCCCGGCAGCGCATCCCCTATCGAAAGGAAGCTGTTCATCTGAGTAATGTAGCCGATCTGAGCGAGGCCGCCCGTTGCAGTCATCGGATCCTCTCTGATGTTCGAATATGTCTGGAGGATGGCACTCTGCCAAACTGGAAAGGACTGATTCCTCGCTTCGCATTGGACCGCTGGCTGGAGCAGCAGGGGTTACCTCCCTCCTGGCAGGCCGATCGGGATTCGCAATGGCTGCGCACCGATGCGGCCGCGCGCGAGGCGGGCGTGAGTAAGTATCTGGTTCACAAATGGATCAATTCGGATGAGGTCCAGTCGCGAGCTCGCGGGCGCAACTACCTGGTCCACCGACAGAGCTTGCTACGGCGCGCTGAGGAGTATTTTAGCCAGCCGCCGCTGGCTCCAGAGCTGAAAACGCCCTATCAAACAGAGGCCCCCGTAGCGCGGCTGACTCAGGATTATTACACCATCGTCGAAGCGGCACGGCTCAGCGGCATGACGCCGGGTGGGGCCTATAAGGCGCTGGAGCGCGGAAAGTACGGATATGAGCGTGGGTCTGGACAGAGGCTCTACCCGCGTCAGGAGATCCAACGCTGGCTGGAGAGCCGTAAAATCTAAGCCAGGCTGACATCGGTCTCCCTCCAAAAGGCCCGCAATGCTTCGGAATCGCTGGGTCCATGGGGGGTCACCACCAGAGGGGGTCGGTGCAGTCTCAGGTAGATGCGAAATCGAGGCTGCCCCGAGCTGCTGTGGAGCTGAATCCAGTTGGCGCGCCAGATGGCCAGCTTATCCTGGACCCATCCCCAGCCACACCCGTCAGGAACGGCCGGTTTTAGCGGGAGGGAAAGGAGTCGGCCGGTGGCCGGGTCCAGTTCGGCCAGGTGGATTCGATTCAGAATCTGCAAAGCCACGTGATTGCCCGACCGGTTCAGGCGCGGGCTGCCCGTCGGAAGGTAGTCCACCTCGGGCCCAACCTCGAAATGGTCGCGGCCGAGATGATAACTGCACAGACGGCAACCCCCCTCCGTGCCTGGGTAAACGGACAGGAAGAGTTCTCCGGCTGCATCCCAGGTCAGGCGTCGGGTGAGGGGGAGTGGCGCCTGATCGGGACTCAGTACGCCGGTCTGGCCAACCTGTAAGAGCCCGTTTGGGGTCGGAACCAACAGAGTTGCTTCGCAGTCTGCGGGCAGTGCCAGGTCGGATTCTTCAAGAAGTCTCCAGATGGGACTGGGAGCCAGACAGTTCAGGGGCAGATGGTCAGGCCAGGACTGAATTTGGAAAAGCTGCTGGCCGCTGCTGGCCTTGACCACCCAGGGCTTCTGGCCTTCATTGGAGCGGGTGAGGGCCAGGTCGCCGTTCAGCAGATGGACCTCAGGCGCCGTCCAAAGGAGCCGGGCCTGGTCGTCCAGGACCTGCCAGCCCGACTCTCCACCTGCGTGGTGGGCGATTCGGCCCTGGCACTCCTGCAGGGTCGCCAGGGCCCAGCCTTGATGGCAGCGCGATTCGGCCTGCGTGCAAAAATCCCAGGCGGTCAGGGAGCGACTGGAACGGATGAGCAGACCATTTCTCAGGCCGCAAATCTGGGCCCGCCGGCCGGCCGTTAGGGGCTGGCCCAGGGCCGGGTATTCTTTGGATGGTCGGGTGTGCCAGGATTGAATTCGGTCGTGGACGGACAGGCTGCTGAGGTGCTCTCCGCTCAGCTCCAGGCTCCGGGAGGCTTCTTCCAGGCGCCAGCTGCGTGCCTGGAAGATGGGAAAGTCCGCCAGAAAAACCTTCTCGGCTCGCGTCCAGGCGATTCGTCCATCAGCCTGAGCGACCAGGTCGGCATGCAGAGTTAGAGTCAGCCCGGACGCTCCAGCTCGTCGACCCTGCCAGATGGTGGCGTTCAGGTTAGGCTCGTAGGCGCGATAGAGAACCCATTCCCCGGTCAGATTCAATTGATGGCGGTCGGTCAGCAGCAAAGGCCGGTCGCATAAAATGGGATCGCCCGAGCGCACCGACCGCATTTCCAGTTCTCTCCCTCGAAGGCTGAGGAGTCTGGAGGAATCGCCCGACCAGCCTTGCAGCTTGCGCCCTTCCAAGGTCTGGCCCAGACTGCGAGCAGCCAAGTCGAAGAGATGCAGATAACGTAGGCCCTCTACCGCCAGCCAGCGGCCGTCAGGCGAAAGCTCACACTCGAGGGGCCGGTCATAAAGGGGGTTTTCCTCCGGAGCCAGCGGAGCGGTGTCACCGCTTTCCAGGTCCAGCAGCACGGGCATCTCAGAGCACCATTCGATCAGGATCAGCCAGGGGCACGCGAGAGGACATCTGAGTCGATGGAGTGGGGACAGATGCTGGTGGACCTTCAGCTTTAAGCCCGTTGCGAGTCCAAGGAAAAGGACCGTTTGCAGATCGTCCTCGGGTATGATGGCGAGGGCGTCCAGTTGGCTACACAGGCACCAGTCGCGCGGACAATCTACCGCCCACAGCGGTTTTCCACTGTCGAGCTGCCAGACGATGAGCTGGTCGCTGCTCTGGCTGATCAGGAATCCTGAATCGCTGATAAGTCTCCGATCGCATCCAGGTAGACAGTCTACAAGGGGCCAGCTCGAGGCGGCCCCACACGCCTGGGAGGCCCTGGTTTCCGCGGTTTTAGCGGTAGCGTCTGGTGTTGGCTCGAGCTCGGATTCTGGAAGGTTGTGGCTGACTTCAAGATAGGGGTAGAGCACCTCACCGCTCCAAAACCAGTTGGGCACGGTGAGCAGCAAGTCTTGCAAAAAGTTGAGTTCGCCGTCCTCCTCACGAAAAGCAAAGAGCGAAATCCGATCACCGATCTGGACGGCCAGGTTTTTCCCTGAATGCGAAAAGGCCAGTCGGGTGCGTTCACTCCACGCGCCCGTGATTGGCTTGGCTGAAGCGGCCCATCGCCAGCGACCTGGGTAGGCGGCCAGAACGTGAAAGCCTTCGGTTCCCCGATGCAGGATAAGAGTCCAGCGACCGGAGTGATCCAGGCAGAGCCGCCAATCGGCGCCCCCACTTATCGGGGGCGAACCCAGGGCCACCAGCAGCGGGTCAAGGTGGCTTTGAACCTGATAGCTGACCAGTAAATCTTTCTGGGCGGCATCCCAAACCTCCACCAGGCCGGCTTCGCTATGGTTCTGCAGCCTGTAGGCTGGGGCGGGAGGAGATGGGGGAGGGTCAAGCGGCCTCTGGGGCTCAGACCAGATGGGCAGAATCGAACCCTGTTCCAAATCGACCAGTTGCACACGTTCGTCTTGCGTGATCGCCACTATCCAACGCGAATGATGATAGTCCAGTCGTCGAACCGGGTCCGTCAGTTCGATCTGCCTGCCGGGTAAGATCAGTTTGCCGTTCAGAAGTTGGACCAGGGTTCCCTGATGACAGGCAAAGTGGCCCTCACGAAGCGTTACTTCCTCCCACTGGTCGGCCCTGCACTGGTAGACGTGCATCAGGCCCGAGAAGAAGCAGAGAAGTTGATCTTCGGGGCCAACTAGAACCTGCGATCCTAAAAAGGGAGGTCTCATGCCTGGAGACTCCAGTTGCCCGCTGGTTCCAATCCAACCGTGGCCCAGTGCGGTCCTGGCCAGAAAACGATCTCCCTGGGGGCTCCAGTCGCAAAATTCAGTTGCAATCGTTGCTTGAGTGCGGCCGGTGTCCAGGTCGATCAGGATGACGTCAGAGGCCAGTTGCAAGGCCAGCCGAGCTCCGTCCGGAGATGGAAAGCCTTGGCAGGTTTCGTAAAGGCGAGAGATGGGGTGCTCGTAGAGGCGCCTTTCCTGCCCGGTCGCCGTATCCAGACTCAGCGCAGCCTGCCGCGCCTGAAACAGAAAAAGTGTCATTCCATCCGGCGAGAAAGTCAGCCCACTCAGCTGATGTTCGCTATGGAAACTGGCCTGAAGCTCGCCACTACGGCAATCATAAGCATCGACCCATTCCCGATTCTGCTGGTCGATCAGGGCGAGGATGCTCGTCCCCGGGCAGATGGCAAAATCTCGATGAAGGTCCGGGCGATAGGCAACTGGAGGAAGTTTGAGGGTGGTTGCTCCAGTGGAGACCTCCACCACGCTCAAACAGTTTTGTTGAGGAATGACCGCAAAGCGCCCGTCCCAGGAAATGTGCACGCGCGAGGTGATGGGCCCGGTGGCTTGGGCCGAGCAATGAGCAGAAGCGGCTCGAGGAGGATAGAGCTGGGCCAGAAACGGCGGGCGTAAACGGTCGGGGAAGTCCACCTTTTCCAGCAACTCGAAGGCCTGCGCCTGCAACAATTGCAGGAAGGCCCGGTACTCGCGGTTGATAATCACATGGCCTTGCAGGTCTCTTTCCAGGAACGGGGCTTCGACCACCGCTTCCCAGCCTGGATATCCCAGGGGGCCCCCCAACCATTGAACTTCCAGTCCGCCTTCTGTCAGGATGAATTCAGAACTCTTAGAAGGCTGGCTCTTCAGCCACAGGGCACCCGTAAAAGGAGCTGGCGATGGCTTGCTGGGACGTCGGTCTCGAAAGCGAATCGGCACACCTTCGTGAGTGAATTCAATGGCCGCCGGTGTATCCGCGGGTAACACAATTCCTCGGCTCACTTTCTCTCGGTTGAGAAGCAGGCGGTCGGCCACAAATCGACCATGCTCTCGCACGGTACGCAAGATCGATTCAATTTCCAATACCCCGCGGATGGGATTTCTGGGCAGGTAGCCGCTGACGGTCAACTGGTTTCCCTTGCGCTTCCGGGTCTGGGGGCGCACGGAGAAACCGCTGCCGGTCCAGAGCAGGTGGTTTTGGGGAGTATCGTAGGTCAGGCTGCGGAAACGCGTCCCGCTCAGGGTGTGCAAAGCCAGGGCCAGATGGTGCAGACGCAGCTCTCGCCGAGAGACCAGATGAGTAAACAGACCTTCTGCTTCCAAACGGCTGAGGCCCGGCCCGTCGTCACTGATGGTAAGAGTCCGCAACCCCAGGCGGATCTGGACGCTCTGGGCACCACCGAGCAGTGCGCTGCTGATGGCGAAGAGCAGGCCCCGGTGGGGTTCGTGGGCATGGCTGCGGGCCAGCAAAGCCAGACCGCGTTCGGCGTCCAGGCTGAAACGACCGGCCGAGTCCATTTGCCCCTGACTGCGCAGCGTTTCCAGCAGCCGATCCAAACCGGTCTCCTTCCTGCAGGTGGTAGGCTGGTCGCCAGTCTCAAACATCCTGTTCGGGAAAGCAGGAGACCTTGAGGCGAACCTGTGAGCCGTAAGTCTCCAGCGTCCGAACGGGAGTTGGGGACCAACCGAGTCGCGTGCCCTGAAGTTTGATTCTCAT